>CANPXH010000011.1 GCA_947585865.1 uncultured Clostridia bacterium | reverse complement strand
GTGGCTTTTGCCGAAGGCAAAAGTGCTGATTGCGGTCGGCAGAAGGAGAAACTTCTCAAAAAGGTTACTGATGAAATGTACTGATGATGTATTCTTATATAAATGAGAAATTAAATATTTATATGAAAGTTTTCTTCCGCAGTTGCAACGTAGCTAAATAGGCACTCTATTTTTCTATAACTGATTAATACAATAAAACGCTTTTGTATTGTAAAAGCAGTTTAAAAATGACATATCAATTTGAAAATGTGAATGTACAATATACATCCCTACAAACGAAAAGCTCAATATTAATTTGAAATCTCACCTCCCACAGCCGCAACGTGGCTAAGTGGGAGCCCTGCTTCTTTTGGGGTCAAAAGGTATATAATAAGATAATTTTGAGCCCCAAAAGCCGTTTAAGGGGTGTGGGGAGAATCGGAACTCCCCACGTTTTTGGTACTTTTTTCGCAAAAAAGTACATAAAAATTTACTTACTTTTTAAAGTAAGACAAATAAAGTTTATAAAAAATACAGAAACAACAAGACTAAAAATGTCGAATGTTTTTGGTACTTTTTTCGCAAAAAAGTACATATAAGTTTGCTTACTTTCTAAAGTAAGACGAATAAAAGTTATGAGCTTGAAATCAGTTGTATTAATATATGATACAATTTGTCTAAGTCTTAAGGCTTTCCGATTTGAAAAGCTAACATTTATGTGAAGCCTCACCTCCCACAGCCGCAACGTGGCTAAGTGGGAGCCCTGCTTCTTTTGGGGTCAAAAGGTATATAATAAGATAATTTTGAGCCCCAAAAGCCGTTTAAGGGGTGTGGGGAGAATCGGAACTCCCCACGTTTTTGGTACTTTTTTCGCAAAAAAGTACAAATAAATTTGCTTACTTTTTAAAGTAAGACAAATAAAGTTTATAAAAAATACAGAAAAAACAAGACTAAAAATGTCGAATGTTTTTGGTACTTTTTTCGCAAAAAAGTACAAATAAATTTGCTTACTTTTTAAAGTAAGACAAATAAAGTTTATAAAAAATACAGAAACAACAAGACTAAAAATATTGAATGTTTTTGGTACTTTTTTCGCAAAAAAGTACATAAAAATTTGCTTACTTTTTAAAGTAAGAAAAAAGAAAAAAATTTAGGAGAAAGAATATGTATTTTGAATCCCATGCTCATTATGACGATGAAAAGTTTGACGAAAACAGAGACATATTAATAGAAGAAACTCATGCCTTTGGTGTAGACACCATTGTAAACATAGGCTCAGACATGGAGAGTTCACGCAGGAGCATAGAGTTAAGTGAAAAATATCCTTATATATATGCGGCGGTAGGGGTACATCCTCACGATGTAAAGGATATGACGCAAAGCGATATAGAGCTGCTGAGGAAGTGGACAAGCATAGAAAAGGTAGTTGCAATAGGAGAGATAGGTCTTGACTATCACTATGACTTTTCGCCGAGAGACGAGCAGCGTTTTTGGTTTAAGAGGCAGCTCATGCTCGCATATGAGACGGATATGCCGGTGGTCATACACTCAAGAGAGGCAGCGCAGGAGACATTTGATATAATCTCCGCTTCTCCCGTGCGCAAGGGAGTGATACATGCCTTCAGCGGCAGTGTAGAATTTGCACGGCGTTATGTGGACATGGGCTTTTATTTAGGCATAGGCGGAGTGGTGACGTTTAAAAACGGCAAAAAATTGGCCGAGGTAGTACGTGAAATACCTATAGAACGGATATTGACAGAAACAGATTCGCCATATTTGTCTCCCGAGCCTGTAAGAGGCACTGTTAATAATTCACAAAATCTTAAGTATATAGTAGAAAAAATTAGCGATATTAAACAAATACCTCCCGAAAAAGTGGCAAAAATCACATCAGAAAATGCCAAAGTCGTATTTTGTAATAAAAAAGTTGTTGCATAAGTATTACGAATGTGTTAAGATGTTAGTGTGCAGGGAACGGATGAGGTCCGTCTGTAGAAGGACAGATATCATCCATCCCAATTAAATTTGTCAAAAATCAAATTTAAAGCCAAAAAATCGAAAATGTCGTAAACTGATCAAAAGGTAAGGCTGTGTATAGCATATATTTCACAGCAATATTTTGTAACATGTGTTACGAAATTATTAAACGAAAGCTTACAAATTTGTTTCGTACCTTTTGAAGGGAGGATATTATGTTAAAAAGAATATGCAGCATTGCAAGAGGCGCAGCGGTAGTAATAGCTGCCACAGGTATGCTGAGCGTGTCAGCCATGGCGGCCGACAATTCATTTGCTGCCAAGCCTGTAAACTACAATGCAGTTGAAGAAAGAGGGGTAGGAGCCTATTTCCAGACTTCTGACGTAGACAGCAATGCGGAGAAAAGTGTTGTATCGGTAGAGACTGAGGAGATACCTTATGCTACCGTTACAAAGGAAAGCGATGAACTTTTAAAGGGTGACACTCAGGTAGTGCAAAAGGGTGTCAACGGTACAAAGAAGATAACTACCACCACAAAGTATGTAAACGGCGAAGCAGCCGATGTTACCATTGAAGAGGAAACTGTTGAACAACCTGTTGATGAAATAGTTGCAGTAGGTACAAAGAGCAATGAGAGCAGCGTTCCCGGAACAGATATGGAATATGCTTATGCTATGACAATGAATGCCACGGCATATTGTCCTTGCTCAAGATGCTGCGGCAAGTGGGCCAACGGCGTTACAGCAAGCGGTCTTAAGGCAGGCTACGGTGTTTGTGCCGTAGATACAAGAGTTATTCCTTTAGGCACAAAGCTTTATGTAGAGGGCTACGGCTATTGCATAGCTGCCGATACAGGCGGCGCCATAAAGGGTAACAGGATAGACCTTTGCTACGGAAGCCATTCAGCGGCTCTTAATTCAGGCTTCGGTCATAAGAGCGTTAAGGTATATGTATTGAAGTAATAAGTAATGTAAAAAACTGCTGTAAATTTTATAGCAGTTTTTTGTTTTTTTTGTTTACAAAGATATATTCTTGTGTTATAATCATCAGCGTAGGCAATTTTGGGATAGAGGAAAGGGAATAAGATTAAAAAAGAAATGGGACAAAATCATGAACAGAGAAAATAATGAATTTGAAAATGAACAATCGCTTGACCTTGCCGAAATATTTGGCTTGCTGTTGAGCAAAATATGGATCATAATTACCGTTTCCATTATAGGATTCGTGCTGACATTCGTATTCACAAAGGTATTCATACCCGATACTTATGCCACATCATTTTCCATATATATTAAGAATACCACCAATAAAACGGTTATAGATACTCTTAATTCAGCCGATATCACGGCGGCTCAAAGTCTTGCTCAGACTTATATCGCAATACTCGATGACGATGCCGTTATAGATGAGATAAGCAATAATCTTATGGAAAAATACAGCATCGAAGAGCTTTCCGATTATTTTGTGCTGGATCAGGAAATAGACGGAAGCTATAGGATAAACACAAAGAGCATGAGAAGCTGTCTTGGATTTTCTCAGGTAAACGAAACAGAGCTTCTTACCATAACGGGCTACAGCACAGATCCCGTAATGGCAGCCGATATATGCAACAGCGTTGAGGCGATCGCTCCGGAGGTTCTCATAAGAGTCGTAGGCGCAGGTGCCGTTGAGTCCGTAGGTCATGCAAAGATACCTAAGACTCCCGTATCTCCCAATGTATTGAAAAATTCCGTATTCGGCTTTATGCTGGGCTTTATACTGGCAGTTGCCTTTATAATAATAAGGCATATGCTGGATAATACCGTAAAGGGCGTAGAGACCCTTAAGGCAAGATACAATATGCCTATACTTGCCGAGATACCCTTCTACGAAATAGTTAAAAACGGTATCTCAAACAAGATAAAAATAGATAAGGGAATACTGCGTTTCTTTAAGAAGAATAAGGCAAACGAAGTGGTCAACGAAAGAAGAGCAAGAGGTACTATATTGGATACCGAAGTTCCCTTCGTTGTAACAGAGGCATACAATACCTTCAGGACAAATCTTTTGTTTGCCCTTTCCACCACAAAGAGCAATGTATTCATAGTGTCATCCGCACTTTCAGGCGAGGGCAAGAGTACAAATGCGGCAAACCTTGCCATATCCATAGGCGAGACAGAGTCAAGAGTTCTTGTTATAGATGCCGACCTGAGACGACCTACTCAGCACAGGCTTTTCCATTTGAACAATAAGAAGGGTCTTTCTACCATACTTGCGGGAATGACCGATGTAAATGACGCTATCAATAAGAGCGTACATGCCAACACCGATGTTATAACATCAGGCCCTATGCCGCCCAACCCTTCTCAGATGCTTACATCCGATAATATGCAGAGGTTCATAGACGAGGTAAGCAAGATGTATGACTATGTTATAATAGATACATCACCTGTAAACGTTGTTTCCGATGCGCTTATAATTTCCAAGTACACAGCAGGTATAGTTCTTGTTACCCGTGAGAATATAACTACCTACGATATGATAGACAGAGCGCTTTCAAGCGTGGATTTCGTAGGCACAAATATTTTGGGTATAGTATGCAATTCTGTGGATGTGGATGCAAAGCATTACGGTAAGTACAGATATAAGTATAATTACAACTACAGATATAATTACAACTATAATTATAACTATGATTATTCCGACAGGACAGAAGACAGCAACAATCTTGAAAATTTAGAAAAAAAGCCGGAAGGTCATCACCGCCATCATCATGAGAGCGGAGACAAAAAATAAATGATATGCCAAAAGGAGACGTGTGCGTCTCCTTTTTTTACAAATAAATTACATAATTCCTATTTCGTTGAAATTTACTTAATATAGTTGTATAATCAATAATGTATCAATGTAATTTTTTGTGATTGGAGATATGTATATGAAAAAAATTATGAAGGGATTAAGCAGCATAGGCATAGCCGTGACTGTGGCTCTTTCTTCTTTGGGGCTTATAAATGTTTCGGCGGCAGACGGCGTGCTCTATGAGAAGAAGGATATACAGGAAATAGCTAAGGGTCTTACCTATGAAAAGAGCAGAAGGCTCTATCCCGCAGGCTGGATGGATATATATGTTTTGACGATAGACGCAGCGGAAAGCGATTTGGCTCTCGATGTTATAGAGAGCATAGACGGATTGGGCTTCAAGGCTTCCGTGGACAAGCTGGCAAAGGATAACGGAGTCATAGCAGCCGTAAACGGCGATTTCTTCGGCTCAGGCAGCAGGATGTCCAGCATGGGCCAGGTAGCGGGAGACGGCCAAATGATAGCTGCGCAGAATTATTATAACGGCAGCGAAAACAGATATGCAGGATTTTTTATAGACAACGAGGGCGTGCCCTTTATCGACTATGTGAAAAGCTCAATGGGCTTTTACGGCCCTTCCGACAGCTCCGTGGTGCTGGGCGCCAAGAACAAGGTAACGGATTTTTCAAAGCCTGTTTATTTTGACAGAAGCGTTATGTCCGATACATCATCTCTTGACAAAACATTTACGAGACTTTCCAAAATAGTTGTGGAGGACAATGTTATAACATCTGTTTCCGAGCCCGGAGCTACTGTCACCATTCCGGAAAACGGATACATAATAGCTGTGCCAAATTCTCAGAGAGAGGCTGTATTGTCCAAGTTTTCAACAGGCATGGAGGTACGCTTTGCCGAAGATGAGAAATTCGTATTCAGAGAGGCGAAGAGCATATCCTCCATAGAATTGGGCTTAAGCGGCGGCGGCGAGCTTTTGAGAAACGGCGAGAACGTTGCGAACGGACTTATAATAGGTCAGAACGTGCGCAATCCCCGTACAATGATAGGCGTGAACAAGGAAAAGACAAAGATATACATAGTGTGTATAGACGGCAGGAGAAACGGCATCGGCGCCACCCATACGGAGGCTGCCAATATAATGCGTGAATACGGATGCTATGACGCCATACACTTTGACGGCGGCGGCTCCACCACTATGGTCGTGCAGACAGAGGATTCAGACGGCACGGAAGTGGTGAATGTGCCGAGCGAAGGCTCACTGCGTTCCGTTGCCAACGGCATTGGCGTAAAGGCTGTGGGCGAAGCGGGCAAGCCTACCTTCCTAAAGCCTTATATAGCCGAGGATGAAAACAACTATATGTTCAAGGATTTCCCAAGCACCGTAAATATAAGGCTTTATGACGGCACGATGAAGGAGATAGAACCGGATCTGGGAAAGCTTCAATTCAGTTCGTCTTTTGACGGCACGTGGGATGAAAACAAATTTACTCCTTCCGTTGAAGGCAAGGGCAGGATAACCGTTACCTACGGCGATATATCCGGCTATGTGGATGTGACCATACTTAAGGGCGCAGCGGCATTGCAGGCAACGGCTGATGTATATGCTCTGGGCGTGGGAGAAAGGACAAAGCTCAATGCGGCATTGCTGAACAAAGACGGTTATTCTCTCGATATAGATCAAAACAATATAAAATGGACAGTGGACAATGAAAGCATAGGAACCGTGGAAAACGGCTACTTTGTGGCAAAAAGCGAAGGCACCGCCACGCTTACGGCTTCGGGCTATGACGTAAGCTCCACTCTCAGGATAGCCGTAGGCAAGAAGCATATCGCCATAAACAGCTTTGAATCCCGCAGGAATATGAATATGCTTTTCTATCCTGCCGATTCGGGCCTTACAGGCTCAGCATCCATTGAAAAGGGCGTAGGCAGCGATGGCAGCAGCTCACTTAGGATAGACTATGGCTTTGTGAACAATATGACGACTACACAGGCGGTATATGCAGGCTTTGACGAAAAGCCCATTATGCTCCCTGCGGATACATCTGACCTTATGCTGTGGTACAAGGGCAACGGAAGCAATTATCTTTTGAACGTGCGCTTTACGGATAACGACGGCCATGAGGAAAATATACTTGTTGCCGACAATCTGCTCAGCACTCAGTGGCAGCAGGCCAAGATAAGCGTGCCTCAAAATCTTTCAACTCCCGTTAAGCTGGATAAGATATATGTATCCTGCCTCAACACGGATGATGTGGATGGACTCAGCGGTACCGTATATATAGACGATCTTGTTGCCTTTGCTCCCACAAGTATGGGAAGCGGCGCAAGAAGCTCCGTAAACGACTATATGAATACGGATCTGGCTCTCATAGACGGTGATTATGAAGAGATATCCGTATTCGGCTATTCAACGGGCATAGGCTCCGCCGCAGCCAACAGCGTAATATCCGCCATGGCGCAAAATGCTTCTGCTCTTGTGCTAAAAGACGGCATATCAAATACATCGGGAGTTTCATCGGTGGCATGGCAGAATAAGTATGCCACAAACAACAGCGATAATTTCTCCTTTGTATCCATAGGCATTGCAGGGGGCAGCGTTAAGTCCGCAGGCACGGATCAGTGGAGATATCTGCAGGATTATATAAACAGGATGAGCAAGAATAATATAGTGGTAATGACAGACAGCTATATATGGTCGGGAATAAAGGACTACAGGGAAAGAGATGCGCTCCACGATATATTCAAGACTGCCGTGCATGACAGCGGCAAGAACGTCATCGTGCTTTCATCTGTAGGCGAGAGTACATATTCGGAGCTTAAAGACGGCGTGAGATATATAAATATTGCAGGCATACGTGGAAGCTCTCTTCAATATCTGAGGCTCAAGGGCAATGATAAGGATATGTACTACGAGTTTAAAAATATAGGCTAAGTGAGGTCACTATGTCGGAAAACACAACCAAAAAGGCCACAATGGGCAAGGAAACAATTATATATATGATAGCCAAGGCTATAGAGGGCATAGTAGGCATTGTTACTATGTCTGCAATGACATATCTCTATATAGACAGCCAAATGGGGCTTTACAACAATGCCAACATTATTATAACTACCGTAGGCATGGTGGCTATACAGTGGCTCGTACAGTCGGTGCTCCGCTATATAAACAAATACGATATAGCGGGCAGGCATCAGGATTTTTACTCAACGGTATTTTCCGCATGGCTCAAGGTAAATGTTATATCCGTTGTGCTTGCGGTGATGATATATGCAGTGCTTATTATTTTCTTTGGAGATACGGCCTTTGTGGAAAAGTTCACATCGGTGTATAAAGCGGGGCTTCTCATATGCTGTGTGCTTTGGCTCGTGACATACAACACGGCGCAGCTTATGATATCCATGCTGGCAGCTATAAGAGAAGCTAAGCTGAATCTGCTCCTTTCCGTCATAACCGTATGCGGAAGGCTCGTGCTGATGGTGGCGTTTTGTATGCTGTGGGGCAGCAAGGTGGAGTGGATATTCCTAAGCTATTTCCTTACCGATCTTGCGGTTTCGATAATAGGCGCAAAGCGTCTTAAGATATTCAGCTATATAAAGGGCAAGGCGGACAAGGCTATATTAAAAGAGCTTAAGGACTACGGTATGCCCCTTATGGGCAATCAGCTTGCCACATCTTGTCTTACCCGTTCAGACGCACTTATCGTAACGGCAACGCTGGGCTTAGGCGCATCGGGAGTTTATCAGACCAATTACTCCCTTATATCGACTGCTTTTACTTTGCTCAATGCTTCGGTGATGCGGGGATGCTATCCTACCATATTAAGGGCTTGGTCCGAGGGCAGGAAAGACGATGTGCAAAAGCTGCTCGATCAGGCGGTGCGTATGTATATGCTGGTAGCCATACCTGCCGTGGCGGGAGTATTTGCCGTAAGCGATGCAGCGGCAAAGGCGCTTTTTGAAAAAAGCTATTTTTCAGGGCATATAGTTATGTTTTGGGTGGCATTGGGTATGATGTTCTTAGGCCTTACAGAGTATTCCATAAAGCATTGGGAGCTGAATTCCAACACAAGCGCCATATTTAAGAGAAGCCTTATAAGCGGCATAATGAAGGTAGTGCTTTTCTATATAGTGATAAAGCTTACAAACAGCTATGCGATAGCGGCGGTCACTACATTTATAGGCTTCTTTGCCTACTTCCTTATGGCAAGGTACGGCACAAGGAAGTATCTCAAGTGGTCTATAGAGCCCAAAAGATTTTTCAGGATACTCTTTTCCGCACTTGTTATGGTGGCTGTTATAGAGATACTTAAGTTCATACTGCCCGACAGCAAATTATGTTTGGCAATATTTGTATTTTGTGGTATTATAGTATATGGTATCGCACTTTGCGTTACAGGCGAGATAAAAAATGAGCTTGCCGTGATAAAAGCAAGATTTGCAAAATAAACATTTTTAAATAAAGAAAGGAAGAAAACAAAATGAAAAGCATTTGTGTTATAGGTATAGGCTATGTTGGTTTGCCTACCGCTGCAATGTTCGCTTCAAAGGGTCACAGAGTTGTGGGCTATGACCTTAACGAAAAGGCTGTGAATGCTCTTAACAAGGGCGAGATAATAATTGAAGAGCCGGGTCTGGGCGATCTTGTAAAGCAGGTAGTCGCAAGCGGCAGGCTTACCGCTCAGACTGTATGCCCCGATGACTGCGATGTATATATCATAGCCGTGCCCACTCCCATCAATGAGGACAAGACTGCCGATATGAGATATGTTGAGTCAGCCACAAGGGCTATCGTTCCCCATGTGAGAAAGGGGGATATAGTTATATTGGAGTCTACGTCACCCCCGAGAACGGTGGAGGATCTTATGCTCCCCATACTTAAGGAGACAGGTCTTGAGTTAGGCGAGGAGCTGCTCGTTGCCCATTCTCCCGAAAGGATACTTCCGGGCAGAGTGCTGGAGGAATTAAGGACAAACAGCCGTATAGTAGGCGGTATAAACGAAAAGTCAAGCCTTGAGGTAAAGAAGGTATATGAAAGCATAGTAGAGGGAGAAATATTCATTACCACCTCCACTACCGCCGAAATGTGTAAGCTTATGGAAAATACATTCAGAGATGTAAATATTGCTCTTGCCAACGAGCTTGCAAAGATGAGCGAAGAGCTGGGCGTGAACTGCTGGGATGTTATAAGAATGGCAAATCAGCACCCAAGAGTAAATATACTTTCTCCCGGCCCCGGCGTAGGCGGCCATTGTATAGCTCTTGACCCATGGTTCTTAGTTGAGAAGAGCAAGAATGCCAAGCTCATACACCAGGGCAGACTTAACAACGACTCTATGCCTGAGTTTGTGGAGAACAAGATCGCAGGTCTTATAGGCGGACTGGAGGGCAAGACTGTTGCGCTTTACGGCGTTACATATAAGCCCAATATCGATGATGTAAGAGAATCTCCCGTTATGCACCTTGCCGACAGCTTAAAGTCCAAGGGCGTCAATGTAAGGATATGCGATCCCCATGCAGGCGAAAAGCTTGCTGAGGACTTTGATATATATGAGGCGGCAAAGGGCGCCGATATTGCAGTTTTAGGCGTAAATCATGACGAGTTCGGAAATATTGACTTTGCCAAGCTCACCGAAAATATGAACGATAAGATATTGCTGGATACCAGAAACTTCTGGAGCAGAGCAGACGTTGAAAAGGCAGGAGCAAAATACGTTCTCCTTGGCGACGGCACAAGATAATATCTTCCTGTAACACGGTCACGGAGGAATCGGTCGTTTTCGTATAATACGGATAATATTTAACGGGTAAATAAATTGGTTAGTAAACAAATGAAAGATACTATTTATGCAAATGGCTATGAAATAAGTATCTATACAGAGGATTTTAAAAATGAATATATTTCGCTGACGGATATTGCCCGTTATAAAAGCGATGATCCTAATGATGTAATAAGAAACTGGATGCGTGGAAGAGATACCATTGAGTTCTTGGGACTTTGGGAAATGCTTCATAACGGAAATTTTAAACCCGTCGAATTCGACGGGTTTAGAAAGCAGGCAGGATTAAATGCCTTTACAATGTCGCCTACAAAATGGATAGAAGGTGTCAATGCAATAGGCATAGTCACTAAGGCAGGAAGATATGGGGGTACATATGCTCATTCCGATATTGCCTTTGAATTTGCATCATGGGTGTCTGCCGAGTTCAAGCTTTATATTATAAAGGATTATCAGAGAATAAAGCTTGATGAAAACAGTAAGATATCGCTGAATTGGAATCTTAACAGGGAATTGTCGAAGCTCAATTACCGTATACACACAGATGCGATAAAGGAAAATCTTATACCGGAGGAGGTCACTGCTTTTCAGAAGTCTATGACCTATGCAAGTGAAGCGGATATGCTGAATGTGGCATTGTTCAACAGAACAGCAAAGCAATGGCGTGACGAAAATCCTGATAAGCAGGGCAATATACGGGATCATGCAGATATAGATCAGCTTCTTGTTATGGCAAATATGGAAAGCTATAATGCGATCCTGATCGAAAAAGGCATACCGCAAAGCGAAAGAATACAGATATTGAGGACATATGCCGTTAAACAGCTTGATACTCTGTCAAGGTTAAGTATTGAAACTATAAGATCATTGGAAAAAAAATAATTTTTTTCTGCGACAGGGTCACGGAAAAATCGGTCGTTTTTATATAATACTGACAATAAGGAACAGATCACTATGAAAAAAGTATTGATAATAGCAAATCAGTTTCCGCCTATGGGCGGATCGGGCGTACAAAGAAGTGTCAAATTCGTAAAGCATCTGAGGAGCTTTGGCTATGAGCCTGTTGTTTTCACAAGAGAGGAAGGCAATATGCCCCTTAAAGACGAGACGCTTCTCAAGGATGTGCCTGAGGGCGTAAGGATATACAGAACAAAGCCTTGGGAGCTTCCCGAAATGAAGGGCATATTCAGGATACCGGGAAAGGTGCTGGGCAAGTTTGTGATTCCCGACACGGCTCGTTTTTGGATGGAGTTTTCAAAGAAAAAAGCTCTTGAGATAATAAAAGCCGAGGGCATAAACATTATATACACCACCTCTGCGCCCTACAGCGATCACCTTTTGGGTCTTTATATAAAGAAAAAAATGCCCGGTATAAAGTGGGCGGCGGATTTTCGTGACGAATGGACAAACAACCCGTATATACTTGATTCTCCCTACGGGTCTGTAAGGACAAAAAAGGAAAAGACAATGGAGCATACCGTTGTCACAACGGCGGATATGCTTATAACCAATACTCCCGTAATGCGTGAAAATTTTATAAAGAACAACGGTATAAAAGGGGATAACTTCTTTGTTATACCAAACGGCTATGACGAAGAGGATTTCAAGGATATGGATGTTATGCATAAGCCCTGCAACGACAGGATGACGATGGTATACACAGGGGCATTATACGGCAGAAGGAGACCCGATACGTTCTTTGAGGCTCTCAAACAGCTCATATCCCAAGGGGATATAGACAAAAGCAGGATACTTATAAAACTTATAGGCAACTACCACAGGGATAAGCTCCAAGCTCAGATAGACAGCTACGGATTGACCGACAGCTTTGATATAGTGGGCTATGTGCCTCATAACGTATGTATATCCCACCAGATAGGCGCTGATATACTTGTGCTCATAGAGGGCAGCGGCCGAGGCGCCGATGCTTTTTACACAGGCAAGATATTTGAATACATGAACACGAACAGACCTGTTCTTGCCATACTTCCCAAGGGCTGTGCCGCAGACCTTGTGAGGGAAAGCAGGATAGGTATAGTAGCGGATACCGATGACGTATCCGCCATTAAGGAAAATATAAAGCTTTACTATGACAAGTGGTGCAAAGGCACACTTGATTTTGAGCCCGACAGAAATGTTATAGAGGGCTTTGAAAGAAAGAGACTGACAGAAAAACTGGCGGAAGTTTTTGACAAGATGTGACAAATCACAGTATCAAGAGGTTTTGATATGAAGGTACTTCACTTTATAAGCGGAGGAGATACGGGAGGCGCAAAGACTCATGTGCTTACGCTCCTTTCCAACCTGAGAAAACAGAATACAGATGCTGAGCTTCTCTGCATAATGGAGGGCATATTCACAGAGGAGGCAAGGGAATTGGGCATTCCCGTTACCGTGATACCTCAGAAAAAGAGGTATGATATATCGGTGCTGGGGAAAATAAGCGGCTACATGAATACCTGCGGCTGCGATATAGTGCATTGCCACGGTGCCAGAGCCAACTATATATCGCTTTTCATAATGAACAAGGTGAAGGTTCCTATGGTGACTACTCTCCACAGCGATTACAAGCTGGATTTCAAGGACAATATCAGAAAGCAGATGATATATACTCCCATAAATTCATTTGCCCTGAGACGCTTCAAGCATATTTTCACAGTCACCGAGGCTTTTAAGGAAATGCTTGTAAAGCGTGGCTTCAAGGCCGAAAGGCTTAATGTTATATACAACGGCATTGAATTTAACTGTGAGCTGCCCGTTATGGAAAAGGAAGCGTTTTTTGATAATATAAATGTTCCCTATTCTCCCCATAAAAAATATGTGGGCATTGCCGCAAGGCTTTATGCGGTAAAAGGCGTAGACGTATTTTTAAAGGCGGCAAAGGCTGTATGCGATAAGGAGGAAAACATAGACTTTGTAATACTGGGCAACGGAGAAATGTGGGATAAATGCAAGGCATATATAGCCGACAACGGACTTGCCGGCAGAGTATATATGGCAGGGCAGATAACCGATCCCGTTGTGATGAACAGCTTTTACAAATATATGGATATAAATACGCTCAGCTCTTATTCCGAAAGCTTCCCCTATGCTCTTTTGGAAGGAGCAAGGATGTCGGCGGCCACAGTGGCTACGGCAGTGGGAGGCATTCCCGAAATGATAGAAGAGGGCAGAAGCGGATATTTGGTGCCTTCGGGCAGCTACGATGCCCTTGCGGACAGGATAAGGCGGCTTTGCAAAAACGATGAAATGAGAAAAAAAATGGGAGAGGTATTCCACGACAGAGCGGAAAAACTGTTCTCTTGTGAGAAAATGGCTCTTACCCATATTGAAATATACAATAAAATAGCAAAGGAGAAATAATATGAAGTTCATAGACGAAAAAGGAAAGCTGTTCGGCAAACTCAATATAATCGATATTATCGTTGTGCTTGTGATAATAGCCATAATAGGAGCGGTAGCCGTAAGACTTACCTCAAGCAAAAGAAATGTAAACGGGCTCGATCCTCTTGATGAGGATAAATATTGCTATATCACCGTTTTTTCAAGTCTTCAGGTTCCCGAGGTAGGCGAAAACCTTAAGATAGGCGAACACGTTGCGGCAGGGGGAAAGCTTACAGACGCCGAGATAGTAGACGTAAAGACGGAGCCGGCAGCCTATGTAGGCACAGACTCTACAGGCAAGGCGGTATTGAGCGAGCATCCTCTTTGGAAAGACGTGACCGTGGTCATAAAGGAAAAAATAGATCCGTCTAATGTTGTGCTCAAGGTAGGCGGACAGGAGGCCAGAGTGGGATATAACTACATTATAAAGACTCAGTCCGTAGAGGCTAACGGCAGGATAAGAAATATCGAATGGAAAGACGAGTAATGTTTTAGGCGAAGGCAGTTTAAAAATATAGCGATAGGAGTTGTTTCTATGAGCTGTGTTGAAAGCAGTGTGTTTTGCAGACTTATCATAAATACTGTAAAGTTCGTGCTGAATGCTTATGAGAGCAGCATACTTAAGAAATGTGCCGATAAGGTGGGAGTGTGCTGGCGAAGCAGTATAGCCTGCGGCATACTTCACAGATATATATATAAGAGGCCTTATTTTCAATATTCTCTTGTATATCGCTTTGTATGCTTTTTGGCCCGCATAGCGGATATCATATGCGGAGCGCTGCATAATATATTTGCCCCTATGATAAGGGGGAGTATGCTTTATACCGCTGTCCGCAAGATAAAGAGCTTGGGCGCAGGCAATGTAACGTATCTTGCAGGCATACTTCTTATGAGCATACCTATAGGCAGCATTATATCAATGATAATTACAGACAGTGTGACTCTTGCGAATATGGTGCTTTGCTGGATAATATTTGCATCAGGTATGTTCGTGGTGCTTTGCGGAATGTATATGACGGCCTTTTTGTCCTGCCTTTTTGTAAAGGCTCTGAAATGGCTCACAGATATTATGTTGGGGTGATATTTTGAATAATAAGCTGGTTATTTTGGTAGTGGCTATTGGAATAATACTTGGGCTTTTGTGCGGAGGCATGGGGCCTTTGGCCGCATTGGCGGGCATAGCCTTTGTTACGGCAGCAGCGCTTATGATATTCGATCACGATGTTGCGGTGTTTTTCCTTGCGGGCTACGGTGTGCTGGATGTGGCGATAAGAGCCTTTGCAGGCGGCATATCAAGTATATGGGATGAGCTTTTTCTCATAGGTCTTGTAGGCTTGTGGGGCATAAAGTGGATAATGTGCAGGGATGAGGACAACTTTAAGGTCACTCCTGTGGACTTTCCTCTTTTCCTTTTCATTGCCGCTATGGTCATATGCCTTGTGCTCAATTCCTCGGATTTTTCCGTGGGAGTGGAAGGCTTCCGTGCCATAGTTCAGTATATGCTGTGGTACTTTGTGGTGATACAGCTTGTAAACGGCGAAAGATCAGCCAAGGCTGTCACCCTTTGTTTTGTGCTCATAGTCGGACTTCTTGCGCTGTATGGGGTGTATCAGTATGCCATAGGCGTTGAGATGCCTGCCGGCTGGGTGGATCAGAACGAAGCAGGCGTGAGGACAAGAGTGTTCTCCATATTCACAAGCCCCAATATTTTCGGCTCCTTGCTGACATTGGCAATACCTATGACGGTATCTCTTGTCCTTATGACCAAGAAAACACTCAGCAGGATATTCTTCTGCCTTGTGGCTCTTGTTATGCTGGCAAGCCTTGTATTCACGTTTTCAAGAGGCGCATGGATAGGCTTTATGCTGGCGGCAGGTATATATATACTTCTTAAGGACAAGCGCTTCATTATCCCGGCGGTGATACTGGCGGTGCTCGTGGTAGCGGCGGTGCCCAGTGTAGGCGATAGGATAGGCTATATGCTCAGCCCCGAATATATAGAGTCATCTCTGAGGGGCGGCAGGCTGGTGCGCTGGCTCACGGGCCTTGAGATACTTAAGAACAATTTGCTTTTAGGTGTGGGTCTTGGTCACTTTGGCGGCGCCGTGGCTATGAACAACGGTATGAAATACCTTGTGGGCTACACATGGACAGACACCTTCTATATGGACAACAATATGCTTAAAATGGCTGTAGAATCAGGACTTCTGGGCTTTGGCGCCTTTATGATCCTTATGTACAGCGTTGTTATAAATTCCTTCAGAACAATAAAATTATCCTCCACAAAAGCGTCAAGGGAGCTTTCCACAGGCATACTTGCGGGATTATGCGGCGTTATAGCTCATAATTTCTTTGAAAATGTTTTTGAAACTCCTATGATGACAAGCCTTTTTTGGCTGTTTGTGGCAATAATAATGGGTATATGGTATGAGGAAAACAAAAAGATAAGCTCCGAAAAAGAGTAAGAGGTGAAAACCTATGATAAATCTGTTGATAGCCGGCTACCACGGCTATGGTAATTGCGGTGATGAAGCCATATTGCAGGCCATGACCACAAACATCAGGAAAATGGCAAAGGATGTGAATATCACAGCCTTAAGCTACAGACCCGATTTTACCAAAACTGAATACGGTATCGACTCTGTGCAGCGTTTTAATATGGCTAAGGTAATTTCCGCCATAAGGAAAAGCGACATCATACTGAGCGGCGGCGGCACTCTTTTGCAAAACGGCACAAGCACTCGTTCTCTTGTTTACTACCTTAGTATAATAAAGGCCGCAAAGCTTTTCAAAAAGAGAGTAATGCTGTATGCCAACGGCATAGGCCCCGTTACGGGCAGGCTCAACAGACATCTTGTCAAAAGCGTTGTAAATACCGTTGACGTGATCACCCTCAGGGAAAAGCTTTCGGAACAGGATCTCCGCAGCATAGGGGTGACCAATCCCAATGTAACTGTCACGGCGGATCCTGCCTTTAAGCTGGAGTCAATAGACCGTGATGAAGCGGAAAAGCTTCTCGGAGCCGAAGGCATACCCAATGACAAAGAGCGTGTAGCGGTATCTGTAAGGGCATGGTCAAAGGCTCAGTACGGCGATGACTATATCTTAAAGATAGCAAGGGTCTGCGATGATATAGTGAAAAGCGGAAGAGATGTGGTGCTGCTGCCCATGGAGTTCCCAAAGGATATAGATATATCCAAAAGGGTGTGCTCAGCCATGTCGGAAAAAGGCTATATGCTTGAAAAGCGCTATGCGCCCGGTCAGATACTGGGCATAATAGGCTGCTTCGATCTTATGATAAGCATGAGGCTCCATTCTCTTATATTTGCCGCTGTGAATAACGTGCCTATGGTAGGCATAATATACGATCCCAAGATAGAGTATTATCTTAAGGAATTGGATATGCCCGAGGGCGGCGATGTGAGAAGCGAAAGGCTGGATTCGGATAAGATATATTCGCAGGTCTGTGAAATATTCGACAATATGGAAAAATATAAGGCTTGCCTTAAGGCTAAGGCAGATACTATGATAAAAAAGGCTGATGAAAACGACAGGCTGCTTTCTGCTCAGTTCAGCCTTATAAGAAATAAAAAGGAGAGTTTAAGATGAAAAGGTTTTTGGTTGGTTTTATAAGTGTAATGGCAAGCATAGTGCTGGTAATGGGTACAGTATTTGCGGCAGACGCAGGCTCCGAGGCCGACCCTCTTGTGTCCAAGAGCTATGTGGATGACAAAATAAATCAGGTAATGAATATGGTAGGTTCGGACAGCGGTTCCGTGTCTGTGGGAGGAAGCTATGTTCCCGTGTCCGTAGGCGTAGGCAAGACGATCATAGGCGGCGAGGGCACAGAGATGATACTGCGTGCCGGCAAGGGAGATATTGTAATAAGCGGCAAGGAAGGCATAGTTGATGCTACAACGGGTCAAGCTCTTTACAACGGGCATAAGGCAGCTCTCAATCATATAATGATAATACCACGTAATGACGGCAGAGGCGTCAAGGTAACAGAGGCAGCATGGTTTCTTGTAAAGGGAAGCTATAATATTAAGTAAAAAGGATGAAGCTATGAGTATTTGCAATATATTGGGAGTACCGTTCAACAATATAAAGCCCAATGAGGCTGTGGATAAAATGATGAGTCTTATTGACTCAAAGGGCAAGTCCATGGTATTCACGCCTAATCCGGAAATGGTGATGAAAGCCCGCAAGGACAGGGAATTTATGGAGGTTCTGAATTCCTCTGCCATGAACGTGCCCGACGGTATAGGCATAGTGTATGCCTCTAAATTCACCAAAAACCCTATCAAGGAAAGAGTTGCGGGCTACGATATGCTTTTGTCCGTGTTTGACAGATTAAAGGATACGGATAAAACGGTATATTTTTTCGGCTCCGCTCCAGGCATTGCCCAAAGGGCTAAGGCGGCCATAGAGCAGCGTTATCCCGGAATAAAAATAGCAGGCTGTACCGATGGATATTTTGACGATGAAAAGGAAAAGAAAATAATAGAGGATATAAATGACAAAAGCCCCGATCTGCTGCTGGTGGGCATAGGCTTTCCCAAGCAGGAAAAGTGGATATATGCAAACATCAGGCATCTTAATGTAAAGGCGGCTGTCGGCGTAGGCGGAAGCTTTGACGGTTGGTGCGGCAATGTGCCGAGAGCTCCCGAATTTTTCGTGCGCCACAATTTGGAATGGTTCTACAGACTTATGAAGCAGCCTTCAAGAATAGGCAGGATGATGCAGCTGCCCCTTTTTATGCTTGTTGTAATAAAGGAGAAGATAAAGGGCAATATGAACTGATGCAAGGAGAGTGTCTTCTATGAGGAAATTAGCGCTGATACTGATGCTTGCAGTCCTTACAGGCTGTTCTATGGGCAAGGACTGTGTTGTAAAAATAGGCAACGACAAAATAGACCGTGGAGAATTTATGGTCTATCTTACAGAGCAGAAGAAGAATTTTGAGCAGCAGGGCGGCAGCGACATATGGCTTGCGGATTTTGACGGCGTGAGCGCCGAGGAAGTGGCCAAGCAAAATGCAGTCAACTCCATACTTATGGTAAAGACTGCCGTGAAGGAAGCGCCTTCTCTCAATATAGCTGTCGACGACAGTGACAAGGCTCTTATAGATCAGCAGACGGACAGCCTGCTTGCCGAGTTTACGCCTGAGCAGATCGCCGAATATGGAATGGACAGGGATAAGGTGTACAAAATAATGGAGGAAGGCATACTCCAGCAAAAGGTGTACGGCTATGTTACGGACAGCTATGTTATAAACGAGGAGGAGTTTGACGAGTATTTTGCACAGTATTGTGAAGAAAACAAGTCCGAGTTTACAGACTATGTGGTAAAGGAGATATTCTTGCAGACAGATGTTTCCGGCAGCGGCAATCTGGACAAAATAAGAGCCGCCTATGAAGATATAAGCAAGGGCGCAGATTTTGATTCCGTGCTTGCAAGGGTGGCTCCCAACGGCAACAGGTCTTCATTTACCCTTGATCCCAGTCTGTATACTCAAAACACGCTGGATAAGATATACTCCCTTAAAAAGGGTCAGTGTACACTGTCCGAGGACACCGACGGCTATCATATATTCAAGATAATAGATGTGGTGGACAAAAGCAATAAAGAGCTTAAAGAGAATATAAGAGAAAACTATATAAACGAGAAAAAACAAGAGATATATCAGGCTCAGAATGAGAACTGGGCGGAAAATACCGATATAACAAAAAATGATGCTGTATGGAATGAGATACACATTGTATAACGGAGGTTTACCATGAAATTTACTAAAATGCACGGCTGCGGCAATGACTATATATATGTGAACTGCTTTGAGGAAAAGGTCGATGATCCCTCCGAAGTAGCCAGAAAAATAAGCGACAGACATTTCGGCGTAGGCTCAGACGGACTTGTGCTCATATGTCCGGGAGATAAAGCTGATGTTAAAATGAGGATGTTCAATTCAGACGGTTCAGAGGCTGAGATGTGCGGCAATGCTTCACGCTGCGTGGGAAAATATGTGTACGACAGGGGCATTGTAAAGAAAAATCCCATTACATTGGAGACTCTTGCAGGCATAAAGGTAATAGAGATACATGAAAACAATAAGGGCGAGGCTGAGCTTTTGACCGTGGATATGGGCGAGCCTGTGCTCAAGGCGGAGGATGTGCCGGTAAGGGCAAAGGGCGAGCCTGTCATTGATATTAAAATAGCTTCTTGTGACAGAGAGTTTGCATTTACTTGCGTGTCTATGGGCAATCCCCATGCGGTGGCCTTTATAGATGAGGATGTTATGAGCTTTGATGTGGAAAAATACGGCTCAGTCATAGAGACAGATGAGCATTTTCCCAGAAAGACAAATGTAGAGTTTGTGGAAACGGTGGATGATACTCACCTTAAAATGCGTGTGTGGGAAAGAGGAGCAGGCGAGACGTGGGCTTGCGGCACAGGCACCTGCGCAACTGTTGTGGCTGCCAATATAAAGGGCATATGTCCGAGAGTTCCCATTGAGGTAAAGCTTTTGGGCGGAAGCCTTACTATACATTGGAAGGAAGAAGACGGCCACGTTTATATGACAGGCCCGGCAGCATTTATATGCGACGGTGTTTGGGGAGAATAATGAATAAAAAGCTTTTTTACAAGATATATGATTATACGCTGAGCAATGAAGCTGCGGCAAAGGCGGCGGTATTGTTATCCCGCTTTTCCAAATTTATATATATATTTATATACGGACTGGGATTTCTTATGCTTTTGCTGAGGTCGGATATTTTTTCAATACCCAAATATATACTTGTGCCTTTTACGGTACTTGTGGTAAACACGGTGCTGCGCAAATTTATCGGCAAGCCCAGACCATTTGAGGCGGAGGATATAGAAAGCCTTGTGCCCCATGAGGCAAACGGCTCTCTTCCCAGCAACCATGCCGCTTCATCCTTGATAATAGCCTTAAGCTGGGTGCTCGTATACCCGCCTGCGGCGGCAGTGTTCGTGCTGCTTGCCTTCTGCACAGGCTTTTCAAGGATAATGACGGGAGTACACTATCCCCTTGACGTGCTTTGCGGCTGGATAGTTGCCGCTGTCGGCGGACTTGTGGGATTTTTGCTTTAAAATATAACTCTGTTTTGGATAGATGATATTTCTTCCGAACAGAGTTTTTTTATGCTATAATTTATCTGCTTTGGGGATACTGTAAGTACATAACGATATGGGAGGTACGCATATGGAAAGCAGTGTCATAAGCTATTGTGCGCCTACATTGGCGGGGCTTAAGGCGGGAAGTATATTCAACGGGGATATTGAAGATATCCGCAGCAATATGGTAAGCTTTAATGACAGGTACAATAAAATGGGCATATATGCCACAGTGCTTTTAAAGAGAAAAAGCACCGCTCTTGTATATGTTTACAGGCGCAGCAGGCTTGAAAGAGAGCTTTGCGAGCCCGAATGCGCAGCGTTTATGAAAGAGCTTGGCTACACCACAGACTGTAATATGTGCATAGAACACCTTAAGCGGAGGATATCGGTACCGGGAGAATTCCCTCACGAGATAGGCCTGTTTTTAAGCTATCCCATAGAGGATGTGATAGGGTTCATAAAAAACAAAGGGCGCAATGCTCTTATGTGCGGCCAGTGGAAGGTATACGGCAGTATGGAAAAAGCACAGGAAAGATTTCGCATATACAGGAAATGCACTTGCGTATATTCAAGACTTTTCAATGAAGGCAGGGAATTTGAAAAGCTTGTTGTGAAAGGATGAAAGCGACACGCTTGAAAGAAATGCTTTTTGGCATTTCTTTCAGTTAGCTGCGGTAGGAACCAGCCGTGTTTTCCGCAATTTAGGCATAAATGCCTAAATTACAGAAAAGTTCCTGTCCTCAGGCGGGCAAAGCTCGCCTTGCGGATTATAGTCTGCGACCCGGATGCATGGCGAGCAACATTACGAAGTAATGTGACCAGCGCTTTTTGCAAACTGTTCTTTACTTAAAATTCATATTTTCTGTCAAAATATTGTTTTTCGACAGTCTGAAGCTGTCACATATTCATATGTGACAGCTTCTTTTTTTCAAGTCTTAAAATGGTGGCACTTATACAGATTATTTATCGAGATAAACGGTACCGTCATTGCTGTCTATAGTTACCATAAACTGGTCGGGAAGAGTGGATTCCACATTGATATCGCACCAAATACACGGCACTCTCAGTTCTCTTGCAAGATCCACAGCGTGAGTAAAGTCAAGTGACTTATCATCGGAGCCCACTACTATAGCGGCTGCTCTCATCATATAAGGTATAAGGCCTTTATCGGGATTTGACGTTACGAATATGTCGCCCTTTCTGAAGTGGAGCTTAGCTTCTTCTATGGTAGTACAGATATTGGTATGAGCGGCTATATTCTTGCCCTTTACCATTGGCTTGCCCTTTACAAGGATATTGCCTACTATACCGACCTTTATTGTATTTGTGGAGCCGGTAGTTCCGAGAGGCGTACCGCCTGTAAATACCATAAGCTCGCCGTTTTTCGCAATATTGCTCTCAAGAGCCCTGTTGGCAACTGAGTCGAAAAGCATTGAAATACTCTTCTTTTCAAATTCCACGAGCATAGGCACACAGCCCCAGATAAGGTTCATCTGCCTTAAAGTCCTTTCAAGAGGAGTACACGCAAGTATAGTGGTAGCGGGTCTGTATTTCGCCACCTCTTTAACGGCACGGCCTGAAAGGGTTATTGTGGAAACAAGGGCTGCATTCAGGTCATGAGCGGTGGTACAGGCTGAGTGGCTCACGGCGCTTGTAATATTTTTGACAGCAACAGACTTTAAAAAGCCTGAGTTGAATCTGTCGTTATAGTTTATGGATGCCTCTATCCTTCTTGCGATCCTGTCCATAGCCTTGACTGCCTCTACGGGATAATTGCCCTGAGCCGTTTCGCCTGAGAGCATTATGGCGTCTGTAAGGTCAAATATGGCATTTGCCACATCGTTTACTTCGGCTCTTGTAGGCCTTGGATTTTCTATCATGGAGTTGAGCATCTGTGTAGCTGTGATAACGGGCTTGCCCTTTTGTATACACTTTTCTATAAGCATCTTCTGCACAAGGGGCACTTCTTCAAAAGGTATCTCAACACCGAGATCGCCTCTTGCTACCATAACACCGTCTGCAACTTCAAGTATCTCATCGATGTTGTCAACGCCGTCTCTGTTCTCTATCTTGGCAATTATGTGTACATCCTTGCCGCCGAAGTCCTCAAGTACTCTCTTTATCTCAAGCACGTCTTTGGCTGAGCGGATAAAGGAAGCGGCAATATAATCTATGCCCATTTTTACGCCGAACTGTATATCTGAAATATCCTTTTCCGTAAGTGCGGGAAGATTGATGTGTACGTTAGGGAGATTTACGCCCTTTCTGTTGCCCAATATACCTGAGTTGATAACGGTACATATTATATCGTTTCCCTTTATCTCATTTACTTTCAGTTCAATAAGGCCGTCATCTATAAGTATTGTTGATCCCACTGAAAGATCGGATGTTATTTCGGGATAAGTAACGGCAACTCTTGTGTTGTCGCCTACTATATCTTCTGTGGTAACGGTGAATGTCTGTCCTGTTTCAAGCTTTACCTTTTTGTCATCCTTAAGGGTCTTTGTCCTTATTTCAGGACCCTTTGTATCGAGTATTATGGGGATGGGAGCATTGAGCTCTTCTCTTGCCGCCATAAGATTTTTCATTCTTTGACCGTGCTCCTCGTGGTCGCCGTGAGAAAAGTTGAGACGAGCCGCACTTATGCCTGCTTTTATGAGAGCCTTTATTTCGTCAACGCTGTTGGAAGCGGGGCCCAAGGTCGCCACTATCTTTGTTTTTCTTCTTTCTTGCATAGAGATCCTCCTTTTATACGAATTATTAATTTAATGTTATTTTAACACATATCACGGAAAAAAGCTATATAAATTTTGGCTGAGCATCCATAATTTGCAATATTTTGCAGGGCGGCAAACAAGCATATCCTTTCCTATCGCCGAGGGCACTGCAAGGGATAGTTTTCTTTGCTTAAAAATTCACATATTTTGCAGGATTTTTACTTTAAAAATTCACAAATCTGCTAAAATCACAATTATGGCGCTGCGAATTATTACATTGCTATTGACAAATATAGACGGTTAAACTATAATAATATAGTCAGAGAGGGCATCTTTACGGTGCCCTTATATTTTTAAGATAAGAAACAAGGAGGAAAATTTTTATGAAGAAAAAAATTATGGCAGTTGCATTAATTGCTGTTTTGGCTCTTACTTCACTTACAGGCTGCGGCGGCGGAGCTGCAGACGGAAGCGGAGAGTCTTCCGAAAGCGCTGCTTCAGGCGATACTGTAAAGATCGGTGTGCTCCAGCCTATAACAGGCGGTATGGCAGCAGGCGCCGCTATAGAGATAGAGGGTATAGAGCTTGCAAATTCCGAAAGACCTACAGTACACATAGGCGGCAAGGACGTTACGGTCGAGCTTGTAAAGGCAGATAACAAGTCCGATAAGGTAGAGGCGGCAAACGCTGCGACTAAGCTTATAGAGCAGGATGAGGTATCCGTAATATTAGGCTCTTATTCATCCACACCTTCACTCGGCGCTTATGACGTTGTAAGAAACGGCAATGTTGCCGCAGTGGGTATAAGCTGTACAAATCCCGCCGTTACGGAAGGCAATGACAATTATTTCAGAGTTTGCTTTATAGATCCTTATCAGGGTCAGGTAATGGCTAACTATGCATACAACAAATTAGGTGCCAAAACTGCCGCTGTTACCACAGAGCAGGGCAATGATTACTCTGTGGGTCTTGCACAGTATTTCAAGGCTGAGTTTGAAAAGCTCGGCGGTACTGTATACGAGGCGGCTTATCAGACGGGCGACCAGGATTTCAATGCACAGATAACAAGCTTAAAGGCTAACAATCCCGATATATTCTTTGTTCCCGGTAACTTTACCGAGGCCGCTATGTTCATTAAGCAGGCTAAGCAGAACGGCGTGACTGTTCCCTTGCTTGGCGGCGATACTTATGAGGTACAGGAATTCCTTGACGTAGCGGGCGCAGAGAGCGAAGGCGTTGAATTCTCAGCATTCTTCGATCCCGATGCAGAGCTTACTCCTCTTACAAAGGAATTCGTTCAGAAGTACAGAGATGCCAACGAGGGCAAGGACCCCGCAGGCGTTACCGCTCTTGCATATGATGCGTACAATCTTGTTTGCGATGCTATAGAGGCGGCGGATACATCAGATCCCGTTGCTATAAGAGATGCTCTTGCGGCAAGCGACTTTACAGGCGTTACAGGTCCGGTCAAGTTCGATGAGAACGGCAATCCCACAAAGGCAGCCGTTATCAAGAAGGTAGAGAACGGCAAGTTCGTATTTGCAGATCAGGTAACAGTTCAGTAAATTTTACCCTACAATATTTTCGGGGTGCTTTTATGCGGCACCCCGAATTTTTGAATATATAGTCATTTCAAAATTCGGCACATTCGGAAGGTGATTTTGAAATAACTATATCTCCGTATTATCATATGAAAGGCTGGTGACCTGTATGGCATGGTCAGACTTACTTCAGCAGCTTTGCAACGGCTTGCTGCTAGGCAGCTTGTTTGCCCTTGTAGCTGTTGGCTATACCATGGTTTATGGTATACTCCGACTTATAAATTTCGCTCACTGTGATATTTTCATGATGGGTATGTATTTTGCATTTTTCTTTGTGGCAAAGGATTTCAGACTGTGGCCTCTTAGCTTCATAGCGGTAATAGCGGCTACGGCGGTGCTTGGCGTTGGGCTGGAAAAGGTGGCGTATTCCACACTGAGGCGGCAAAACGCTCCCAAGATATCAATGCTTATTTCGGCAATAGGCGCTTCATATTTTTTGGAAAACTTGGCAACGGTCATATTTACAGCCAAGCCAAAGACCTTTCCTCAAATACCCTTTTTTGTTGATATGATGCAGATAGGCTCTGTGAGACTGCAAAGACTTGCGGTAGCCGTTCCCATAATAACCGTCATATTCGTTTGCATACTTCTTTTCCTTATAAACAAGACAAAAAGCGGCATGGCAATGAGAGCTATTTCCAAGGACCTTGACACCGCAAAGCTTATGGGCATCAATGTAAACGGCACTATTTCATTTACCTTTGCCATAGGCTCAGCCATTGCGGCTGTAGGCGCTATACTTTGGGGTCTTAAGTATCCCCAGATATCACCTCTTGTCGGCGTTATGCCCGGCCTTAAATGCTTCATTGCCGCTGTCATAGGCGGTATAGGCAATGTAAAGGGCGCCGTTATAGGCGGACTTCTGCTGGGTTTTATAGAGGTAATGGCGGTGGCATTCTTCCCGGAGATATCAGCCTACAAGGATATATTCTCATTTGTGCTGCTCATAATCATACTGCTGTTCAGACCTAACGGTCTTATAGGCGAGAAGATCGCCGAGAAGGTCTGAGGAGGTGGAGCATTATGGACAAGAAAAAGCTGCATATCATACTGGATATAGTTGCCATTGCTGCCCTTATAGGCTTTATGTTTTGGGCAAATGCTTCCTTTAATCAGTATAACAAAAGAATATTCAACACCTGCTGCATATATGCCATATGTGCTCTTTCCATGAATATGGTAAACGGCTTTACAGGCCTTTTCTCATTGGGTCAGCCGGGCTTTATGGCCATAGGCGCATATATTACTGCTGTATTTACAGTATCCACGGCGGACAAGATATCTATATACAAGATAATACCTATTTCCGATTTTATGGCTAATTTATCAGCGCCGTTCCCCGTTGCTCTTATATTGGGAGGACTTGTGGCGGCGGTATTTGCCTTTCTCATAGGCTTCCCTGTGCTCAGGCTCAGAGGCGACTATTTGGCCATTGCCACCCTTGGCTTTTCGGAAATAATAAGAATATGTATCACAAATATGCAGGGCATTACAAACGGCCCCACGGGTATAAACAGAATACCTTCCCATATCAATATGTGGGTATCTCTCCTTATACTTGCGGCGATAGTTATATTCACGCTGGCTATGATGCGCACCACCTACGGCAGAGCGCTGCTTGCCATAAGAGAAGACGAGGTTGCCGCTCAGGCTATGGGCATAAATCTTTTCAAGCATAAGATGCTTGCCTTTGTATTGAGCGGATTTATGGCAGGTATAGGCGGCGGTATGCTGGCTTCGCTTGTAGGCGCCATAGGCCCGGATCAGTTCAAGTTCACAGTTGCTTATGAAATACTGCTCATGGTCGTATTGGGCGGTCAGGGCTCCGTATCGGGCTCTATCGCAGGCGCTTTTATAGTAAGGATAGCTCTTGAAAAGCTGAGATTCTTAGACGAGCCTATCCCCGCTATAGGCTATCCCGGCATAGGCGGTATGAGAATGGTGGTATTCTCAGCACTTCTTATGCTTGTAATAATACTTTGGCGTAAAGGTATATTCGGCAACAAGGAGCTTTCATGGGATGGCATAGGCGGCTTCTTTAAGCTCCTAGGCTCTAAGCTTCGCAGAAAGCCTAGGAATAAGGAGGTGGCTGAATAATGGCAGCATTGCTTGAAACAAAGGACGTTACTATACGCTTCGGCGGCCTTGTGGCAGTCAATCTTCTTAACATCAATGTAAACGACGGGGAGATAGTGGCAATAATAGGGCCCAACGGCGCAGGCAAAACTACTGCCTTCAACCTTATCACAGGCGTATATGCTCCCACAGAGGGCGATATAATATTCGACGGCGTTAAAATAAACGGTAAGCGCCCCGATCAGATAGCTAAGATGGGTATTGCCAGAACCTTCCAAAACATACGTCTTTTCAAGGATCTTACTGTTCTTGAAAATGTACTTATAGCTACCCACCTTAATGTAAAGACGGACTTCTTTTCATCTGTGCTGCATATGCCTTATGCCATGAAGGAAGAAAAGAAAATGAACGATCTTGCCTGCTCTCTTTTGGAGGAGACAGGACTTATACAGTATAAAGACGATATAGCTTCAAGCCTTCCTTACGGCCTGCAAAGGCGTCTTGAAATAGCAAGAGCCCTTGCCACCAGACCAAAGATACTTCTTCTGGATGAGCCTGCCGCAGGCATGAACCCCAAGGAAAGCGTGGATCTGACTGAATTTATAAGAGAAATAAGGGATAAATTCCATCTCACCATAATACTTATTGAGCATCATATGCAGCTCGTTATGGATATTTCGGACAGGATATATGTTCTTGAATACGGCAGAACGATAGCCAAAGGCGTTCCTGCCGAGATACAGGCCGATCCCGCTGTTATAAAGGCCTATCTTGGAGAGGAGGATATAAACTGATGCTTGAGATAAAAGATCTTGTGGTAAAATACGGCGGCATAACCGCTCTCAACGGTATATCCATGAAGGTCGAAGAGGGCAGGATAATAACTCTTGTAGGAGCCAACGGTGCAGGCAAGAGCACAACGCTTCGTTCCATAACAGGTCTTGTAAGCCCGGTATCCGGCTCTATCACCTACGACGGCAGGGAGCTTATAGGACTTAATACAAAGGATATAGTTAAAATGGGCATAACCCTTGTTCCCGAGGGCAGGCATGTATTTGCCGATATGACTGTGGATGAGAACCTTATGATAGGCGCTTATCTCCGCAAGGACAAGGAAAATTTCAGAAAGGATATAGACTTTGTGCATGAGATGTTTCCCATACTCAAGGAGCGTTCAAAGCAGCTAAGCGGCACGCTTTCAGGCGGCGAACAGCAGATGCTTGCCGTTGGCCGTGCCCTTATGAGCAAGCCCAAGGTGCTTATGATGGACGAGCCGAGTCTCGGTCTTGCCCCTCTTGTTGTAAAGGATATATTCAGGATAATACAAAAGGTAAATGAAGAACAGAATATGACTGTGCTCCTTATAGAGCAGAATGCAAACGCCGCTCTTAAGATAGCTGACTACGGCTATGTTATGGAAACGGGAAATATCGGCCTTGAGGGCAGCGGCGAGGAGCTTTTGTCCAATGAAAGAGTCAAGGAGCTTTATTTGGGTAAAAGCAAGGAGTAAATATCGTTAAGATATACAGCGTGTCGATAAAATCGACACTCTTGAAAGAAATGCTTGCATTTCTTTCAGTTGAATTAAGGTATATTATATTTATTGTTCGGCTTAGTCCTTTTGCCGCACTTTTAATGATATCCGCTTTAGCAACGGTAAAAAAATAAAGCAGACGCACACCATTGATGTAACGCTGCTTTATTTTTTATGCTCTGATTTTACAGGACAGTGCCGCATATAAAGGGATGATATCCTTATACCGAAGGGCATATCCTGTGTTTTACGGTATCATTCCTCCGTATCGGTATTTTCATACTGTATGGGTCTGAGTCCGAAGTGTTCCCTTACTTTATTTTCTATTTCAAGGCATACATCGGGATTTTCCTCAAGATACTTTTTGGCGTTTTCACGGCCTTGGCCGATCCTGTCCTCGCCGTAGCTGTACCAGGCTCCGCCTTTATGTACCACATCTATTTCCGCCGCAAGATCCAGCACATCCCCTATATGGCTTATGCCCGTGCCGTACATTATGTCAAATTCCGTTGTCTTGAACGGAGGTGCGACCTTGTTTTTAACGACCTTTACTTTTGTTCTGCTGCCTATGGCCTCGGTGCCAGATTTGATGGTCTCGCCTTTTCTTATGTCTATCCTGACGGAAGCGCCGTATTTAAGGGCAAGGCCGCCGGTAGTCGTTTCGGGATTGCCGTATATTACGCCTATCTTCTGCCGAAGCTGGTTTATAAAAAGTATCACGCAGTTGCTTTTGCTTGCCACAGATGCCAGCTTTCTCAATGCCTTGGACATAAGTCTCGCCTGGAGGCCTACCTGGTTTTCCCCCATTTCTCCTTCTATTTCGGCCTTGGGAACAAGGGCTGCGACAGAGTCTACAACAACTATGTCTATAGCTCCGGAGCGAACCATTGTTTCCGTTATTTCAAGAGCCTGCTCGCCGTCATCGGGCTGTGATACATAGAGCTCGTCTATGTTCACGCCTAAATTTTTGGCGTATACCGGGTCAAGGGCGTGCTCAGCATCTACAAATGCAGCTATGCCGCCTGCCTTTTGAGCTTCCGCTATTATGTGCAGGGCAAGAGTAGTCTTGCCGCTGCTTTCGGGGCCGTATACTTCGATTATCCTGCCCTTTGGAATGCCGCCTATACCCAAGGCGATATCCAATGAAAGTGAGCCTGTGGGTATGGATTCTATGGACATATCCACCATATTGTCGCCAAGGCGCATTATCGAACCTTCCCCGAAGGTTTTTTCTATATGGGATATTGCCATTTTAAGTGATTCTTCTTTTCCGTTTGGTGACGGTGTTACCTTGTCGTTTGATCTTGCCTTTGCCATTACTTATCCTCCTGAGTATTGAGCCGCTGTCTTAAAAGCTCTATGGCTGCAACAGCCGCTGCATTTCTGATCTTGTTTCTGTCGCCTGAAAGCTGTAATTTCTTGGTCATTGCGTCTGCGTTTACAGAAACGCCTATATACACAAGACCTACGGGCTTTTCATCTGTGCCGCCCTCGGGGCCTGCAATGCCTGTTGTGCTTATGCCTATATCCGTGCCGCATTTCTTTGCCACGCCTATGCACATTTCTTCCGCCGTTTGAGAACTTACTGCGCCGTATTTGTCAAGGGTATCTTTTTTTACTCCTAAAAGCTTTGCCTTGCTTTCGTTGGTATAAGTGACCATACCCGTTATGAATGCCTTTGAAGCTCCGGGGTAGTCTATAAGCCTTGAGGCGACCATACCGCCTGTGCAGCTTTCCGCCGTGGATATTGTCATACCCTTGGCTATAAGCGTTTTCATTACAGAGGACACGAGAGTGTCGCTGTCCTCGCCGTATATAAAGCTGCCGAGTTTTTTATATATCTCTTCGGTGATGGGCTTTATAAGAGATACACATTCCTCTTTGCTCTTTCCCCTTGCCGTTATTCTGAAAAGCATTTCATTATCCTTGGCATAAGGGGCTATCGTGGGATTCGCGCTTGTGCGCATGAGGTCTCTTATTTGCTCTGCCGCCGCCGATTCGCCTATGCCGGAAAGATGCAGTTCCTTGCTTACGATAGTAAGGTCCTGCTTGCTTTCAAGGTAGGGCCTCACTCCTTCGTTGAACATAGGCACCAGCTCTTTGGGCGGGCCGGGCAGCACAGCTATTGCTTTGCCCTTGTCTTCTATTATACAGCCGGGAGCCGTGCCGTTGTCGTTTTTGAGCACTATTGCGCCTTCGGGCATATACACCTGCTTCATATTGGTATCGGACATTTTCCTGCCCTTGAAATAGGAAAGGAGCCTTTCTTTGCTTTCCTCGTGAAGCACCATTTTCTTGCCGAAAAATTTGGCCGCCGTTTCTTTTGTTATATCGTCATCCGTAGGCCCCAATCCGCCGCTGGTGATAACGAGATCCGCTCTTTTGAACGCTATGTCCAAAGCATTCATGAGCCTGTCCTCATTGTCTCCGACTACCGTCTGATATTGAAGAGTTATTCCCAGATCCGCCAGCTCCCGTGATAAAAACCGAGCGTCGGAATTGAGTATATCTCCCAAAAGCAGTTCAGTGCCTACGGCAATTATTTCTGCCTTCATATACATTTCTCCCTTCGGTAAAATGTCTTATGTAGATAGTATATCACAATATTCACCGATAATGCAAGGAATTATTGAACATTTGTTCTGATATTTCCAAAAAATTAATATACTTGTAATATTTCTACAGAGATTTTTTTGTTATAATCATACTATATATATTTTTAATTAAAGGGTAGAATAAACATTGAGAGGTTGATAACAATGAATAAAAAAATAGCAGTGTGCATATTTGTGGGTATATTTGCCATGTTGTTTCCCCTTGGCGCATATGCAGCCAAAAGAGGTATGACGGTAAGCGACTACAAGGCGACCACAACGACTCAAACAACGACCGAGACCACCACTGTGGAAGAGACCGAGACCACTACCCTTGCAAGAGTTACGTCAAACAGAAAAATGATAAACAACACGACCGTTACCACCACTGCCGCCACAACGACCACAGAGACCACTACTCAAATGACCACTGTGGATATGAGCAAGTATGAAAGTCCTGTTGAGATCACGACCATAGCCATGGAGGGATATGCTCCCGTAGACAAAAACGGAAATCCCTACACGGGCATAGACCTTAAGGCATATAATGCGGTAAAAAAGACTTATAAAGACAAATGGACAGCCATAACCGCTCCCGAAATAAAGCAGGAGACTTTATACAACGATGCAGACCATACCATAAGAGCCAAGACGTTCAGCTTTGATGACGGCGATGTTTTTACCATAAAGAGATATACCTACGGCGTAAATTCGGAAAACAGGCTGGAAGACAGCATAACGCTTCCGGGAAATTCAGTGGAGATAAGGTATATAACAGACAACGGCTGGTATATGTCCGCTAATCCGGAAAATACCGACAAGAAAACTATGTTCATAGATACGGACAAGGCTTCTGTAATACTGAGCGTGCCTGCCGTGTACAGCAACGACTTCCAATACAACACGCTTAAATTCCATCCCGATAAAGAGGAAAAGGCAAATATTACAATAAATGCAGACGATACCGTGACCATACGCTGGTCATTCCCTCAGGACACCTCTCTTGTAGGCGAGATATGGTATCTTCGTTCCGACAACAAAATGGCGGATTGGAACAACGGCAATCATTTTGCTGCTCTCAATCAGGATCTTGCGGATAACAGAAGGTTTTCATGGGACGGATATTACTTCCCCATTCCCGCCAACTATATACCCAGCGGAGCAAATATGCTTTACAGGCAGCCCTCAGACTATACGGGCGCAAGCTTTGTCGACTACGGAGATTTCCCTGCCGCCTTTAAGCTGGGCTATGTTATGACATACACCTGTATGCAAAATCAGAACGAGAAAGGCTATTGGGCGACTATGCCAAAATCAGGCTGGCTCTCAGAGGATTTCAATATAGGCGGCGGATTTTACGACACAAGATTCAACACAGACTTTGGCGAAAGCCTTTTGGCGGCATACAAAAGATATAACAACGATGACTTCCTGTTTGCGGCGTGCAAGTATGCGGAGTATTTTATACAGCATGCCAACACGGAATGCTATGCCACCAAAAACGGCGGCCTTTTGGTACAGGACTACGGCTACGATTATGACCATATAGACACTCACGTTTCTCTCAACCACCAGCTTGCAGAGCTCAATTATTTGTATAAGCTCTATCAGATAACGAGAGAAGACAGCTACAGACTTTTAGCCGACAAGATGCTTCTTGCCGTAGAGGATACGAAGGATCAGTGGGTGCTTGCAAACAACAACCTGAATTATGCTCTTTACTATATGGCAGGTACGAATCCCATGGTGGATTATCCCTATCTGACTTATAACGACCTGTTTATAACTCAGCAGCTTTATACGGAGATATACGGCAAGGAAAATGACACCGTTAAGTATCTTATGGACTGCAAGCTCAAGTGGATGCAGGAAAACAGCATTACAGGATATATGACTAAGTAATTTACAACAGTGGGAGCTTCGGCGCATAAATGCCGCAGCTCCCATTATTAGTCAAGGATATCCGCTCTTTTCGTATGCCTTTGTATAAAGCATAATTGCTTTTCCGAAGGGGATAATTTGCTTAATGGAAAGCAAGAAGGGACTGCAGGTAAAAAAATCATTTTTTTGTTGCCATAAACGGGATTTTGGGGTAAAATAAAAATGGTATGTTTTCAAGATCGATAAATGACTGAAAGGAGAAAGCTATGCTTGTAGATATAATAGTTCCGTGCTATAACGAGTCGGCTGTTCTCAATATGTTCTATACAGAGACCGCAAGGGTGATAGACGATATAAAAGGCTATGATTTCAATTTTATATTTGTAGATGACGGAAGCAAAGACGATACCTTTAAAATAATGAAGGAGCTTGCCGCCGAGGACAAGCGTGTGAGATACATTTCATTTTCACGCAACTTCGGCAAGGAGTCTGCCATGTATGCGGGGCTTAAAAATTCTACGGGAGACTATGCCGTTATACTTGATGCGGACCTTCAGCACCCGCCTGCTCTCATTCCCAAAATGCTTGAGGCCATGGAGGAGGGCTATGACTGCTGTGCAACCAACAGAGCCACAAGAGACGGGGATCCGTTTTTAAGGACATTCTTCACAAGGCGGTTCTACAGCTTTATAAACAGAATATCCGAGGTGGATATGCCTGACGGCGCAGGGGATTTCAGAATGATGAGCCGCAAGATGGTAGACGCCATAATATCGTTAAGCGAGGTGCAGCGCTTTAGCAAGGGCATATTCAGCTGGGTAGGCTTTAATACAAAGTGGATAAGCTTTAATGACGTTCAAAGAGCTGCAGGCGTGACAAAATGGAGCCTGTGGGGGCTTTTGAAATATGCCGTTGCAGGCATTACGGCCTTTTCCACATTTCCCCTTAAGGTGGCTATATATTTGGGAAGCGTTATATCGGCATCCTCTTTCATATATCTTATATACATTATAATAAAGACTATAATACACGGCAGAGATTTTCCCGGATACGCTTCCATAATAACCATACTCTTGTTTTTAGGCGGATGTATCATACTCTGCTGCGGTATCATGGGCGAATATATTGCCAAAATATATATCGAGGTCAAGAACAGACCTATTTATATAATAGATAAGACCAATGTGGACAAGCCTAAAAATGACTATGGGAGGTAGCTATGCCGAATAAATTTATATCCCGCATAGCCAATAGGGAGACTGTGAGCTATTTGGTATTTGGCGTGCTGACCACAGCGGTCTCCATTATAAGCTATGAGACAGTGAAGCTTATGCTTACAGGCGGCGGCGAACCTTCGCCTTTACAGATGAATATTGCAAATATCTCAAGCTGGATACTTGCAGTCGCCTTTGCATATATTACGAACAAACTCTTTGTGTTCCGCTCTATGTCATTGAGGCCTATGGTGATAGTCAGGGAGGCTGCAGCCTTTGTAGGCGCAAGGCTTTTGTCATTGGGCTTTGAGATAGTGTGGATGAACGTGACCGTATCTCTTCTGCATTTTAACGACAGCATATGCAAGATAGCGGCTCAGTTTGTGATAGTTGCAATGAATTACATTTTCAGCAAATTATTTATATTTAAAAAATAAAGGAGAGGTTTTCTGTATGAATAACAAAAAGAAAAATTTGTTTTATGAAAACAGGTTTGTAATACTTGCATTTTTGCTGACAGCGATAATAATGGGCGTTACATATCTTTTAAGGCACATATATCCCTTCGGCGATCAGATAGTGCTCAAGGTAGACTTGTACCACCAGTACGCTCCCTTCCATGAAGAGCTCAGGAGCCGTATAGTAAACGGACAAAGCCTTATATACAGCTGGGAAGGCGGCTTGGGCAAGGAGTTCATAACTCAGATGGCTTACTATACCGCCAGCCCCTTAAGTATATTTATACTTCTTTTCAATCAGGAGCTGCTGCCGGAAGCCCTTGGCATATTCATTCTTTTAAAGACCTGCTTCAGTGCGGCATTCTTTGCATATTATATAAAGCACCATTTTGACAAGAACGACATTTCTCTTACGGTGTTCGGCCTTTTATATGCTTTTACGGCCTTTATGACAGGCTTTTACTGGAATGTCATGTGGCTGGATACTGTTGCCGTATTCCCCCTTGTGGCGCTGGGCATAGAAAAGCTTATACATGAAGACAAGCATATATTCTATCTTGTTTCTCTTGTAGTCACAATGATAGTAAACTTTTACATGGCGGTCATAGTTTGCGTATTTTCCGCACTGTATTTTATCGTTGTCATTTTTTCGGACTTCGATTACAAAAAAAGCAGGAAGCTCATGTGGGCAAGATTTATTAAGTTTGCCATTGTTTCAATACTGGCGGCGCTCATATCCATGTTCATACTGGCGCCCGTTGCCATTGCTTTGGCTCAGACTGCCACAAGCGATACCAGCTTCCCCGCATTTGAGTTCTATGACAATGTATATCAGCTCATAACCAACCACTTTATAGGCGCAAGACCCGTTGTGCTTGCAAGAAACGAGGATCTTCCCAATGTATACAGCGGCGTTATTACGATGATGCTCATACCTCTCTATTTCTTTAACAGAAAAATAGAGAAAAAGGAAAAGTGGCTTACGGGCATACTCCTTGTATTTATGCTCCTTTGCGCTTGTATAAAGCCTTTGGACTATATGATACACGGCTTCCATTTCCCGTCAAACCTGCCTCACAGATATACCTTCATATACAGCTTTATACTGCTTAAGATAGCCTACAAGGGTCTTATGAATATAAAGACTGTGGATATACGCTGGGTGAGCTATGCAGCCGTGTTCTATGTTATCGTGCTGCTTATCACGGAATATATTATGGTACCAAGCATAAGCGAGATAGACAGAGTGCTCAGCGACAGCGATATTATAATAAACATAGTTGCGATGATAATTTATGCGGTGCTCATAAATATATACAAGAGCACCAAGCCATCGGATCTTACGCCGATCATGTGCCTGTTTATGGTATTTGTAATAGCCGAGTGTATGTTCTCAAGCTATGAAGGCCTTGACAGGACCACTGCCAGAAACGACTATGTAAAGTATATCGAAAACACCGACAAGGCCATAGATTATCTTGACCAAAAGGAGAACGGAAATTTCTACAGGACAGAGTTCAGGCGTTTCACCACAATAAACGATGCCGCATTGTATCACTACAGAGGCTTTTCACAGTTCTCATCTCTTGCTCCCGGCGGTATTTCAGAATTCATAGGCAATTTGGGCATAGCCGCTACAGGCAACAGCTACAGATACTATGATCCCACATCATTGATAGATGCTCTTTTCGATCTGAAATATGTTATGAACAAGGCCGATGACAACGGCAACGGAGAAATAAAGAATGAGCGCTACGAATTTGAAAACAAATTCGGCAACGTATGGATATACAGAAACGACAGGGTGCTTCCTCTCGGCTTCGTTGTGAACAAGGATATTGAAAGCTGGCAGACTACCGACTCTATGCCTTTTGCCGTGCAAAACGAATTTATAAAGAAGGCGGCAGGCATAAACGAGGATATGTTTACGGATGTTCAGCCTGACAGTATCACAAAGTCATTTATGGAAGTGACCGAGGAGATGAACTCAAACAGCTTTAAGTATAAGCTGACCGAGCCTGCCAATTTGGATCTGCATCCTATGGTCTCAGCCGATTTCACATCGGATAAGGATCAGTATCTCTTTGTGTATGTGGATGCGGGCAATGCCAAGAGAGTCAAGTATAAGACGGACACCGCCAACGAGGACAGAGAGCTTTCCGCAGGAAAGAGTCTTTTTGATATAGGTCACGTCAAGGCGGGAGAAAAGATAAATGTAAACTTTGAGCTTACAAATAAGGGTGAGTTTGAAAAGACTTACAGAAAAGACGGTACCGTTAAGATATATGCCGCAAGCTATAACGACGAGGTGTTCCAAAAAGCATACGACAAGCTCAAGCAGCATCCCTATGATATAACAAGCTTTGAGGATACTCATATCGAGGGTACCGTAAATGCGCCGGAGGACAGCGTGCTCTTTACATCCATACCATATATAGGCGGCTGGAAGGTGACTGTTGACGGCAAAGAAACGGATAAGCTTTCAATAGGCGATGACGGCGTTATAGGAGTTCCCCTTACGGCAGGCGAACATACCGTTGTGTTCCACTTTACTTCAAAAGGACTTGTGCCTTCTGTAATAGTTTCGCTGATAGGCATAGCATTGGCTGTGGTGTACAGCTTCACAGACAAAAAAAGAAAGCTGAGGGATGCGGAAAAAGCAGAGCTTGCCAAGGCTCATGAGGAAGCCGTAGCCGAAAGTATAAAGCAGCAAAGGGAAGAAGAGAAAAAGACAAAAGCGGTACATCCCAAGAAGCTTTCCAAGAAAAACAGGAGATAATGCCATGGGCAAGATAAAGGTAACAAGATGCGATATAGAGGGCCTTTGCGTAATAGAGCCTACTGTTTTCGGCGATGAAAGAGGCTATTTCATGGAGACCTATAACCAAAACGATTTTAAGGCCGAAGGGCTGGATATGGTATTTGTACAGGACAATCAGTCCATGAGCGTTAAAAATGTGCTGAGAGGACTGCACTTCCAAAAGCAGTATCCCCAGGGCAAGCTTGTAAGGACGGTAAAGGGCAGCGTGTTTGACGTTGCGGTGGATCTGCGCAGCAGGAGCAGCACATATGGCAAATGGTTCGGCGTAGAGCTGAGCGATGAGAACAAAAAGCAGTTCTATATCCCCGAAGGCTTTGCCCATGGCTTTGTGGTGCTCAGCGATGTGGCGGAATTTGCCTATAAGTGCACAGACTTCTATCATCCCGGCGATGAGGGCGGCATACTGTGGAACGATCCCGATATCGGCATAAACTGGCCTGTTGAGGATACGTCAAAGCTTATACTTTCCGACAAGGATAAAAAGTGGAGCGGTATAAAGGACACATTTAGGTTTTGACAATACTTTAAAACAAATATATGCAAATAAATTTTAACAAATAATATATAATTAGGAGGATAATTATGGATTATAAATCAGCCGGCGTAGATGTGGAGGCAGGCTACAAAGCAGTGGAGCTTATGAAGGGTCATGTAAAAAGCACGTTCAGACCGGAGGTCCTGACCGATATTGGCGGCTTTGGAGGTCTGTTCAGCATAGCCAAGGCAAAGACTATGGCGGAACCTGTGCTGGTAAGCGGCACCGACGGCGTAGGCACAAAGCTTAAGATAGCCTTTGTTATGGACAAGCATGACACTATAGGTATAGATGCGGTTGCAATGTGTGTAAACGATGTTGTCTGCAGCGGTGCGGAGCCGTTGTTCTTTCTGGACTATATTGCCTGCGGCAAGAACGAGCCGGAAAAAATAGCTCAGATAGTAAAAGGCGTTGCCGAGGGCTGCCGTCAGGCAGGCTGTTCTCTCATAGGCGGCGAGACCGCAGAGATGCCGGGATTCTATCCTGTTGACGAATACGATCTTGCGGGCTTTACCGTAGGCATAATGGACAAGGCCAAGTCCATAGACGGCAGCGGCATAGCGGAAGGGGATGTGCTTGTCGGCATAGCCTCAAGCGGCATCCATTCAAACGGCTACTCCCTTGTGAGAAGGGTGTTCGACATAAACAAAGAAAGCCTTGATATGCACAGCGATATTTTAGGCAAAGGGCTGGGAGAGGCTCTCCTTACCCCTACCAAAATATATGTAAGGCCGGTGCTCAAGCTTATTGAGGAAGTCAATGTAAAGGGCCTTAGTCATATTACAGGCGGCGGCTTTATAGAGAACATACCACGTATGATGCCAAAGGGTCTCAAGGCGGTCATAGAAGAAGGCACATGGGATATACTTCCCATATTTGCCCTTTTGGAAGAAAAGGGAAATGTGGAAAGGATGAGTATGTACAATACCTTTAACATGGGTATAGGCATGGTAGCGGCAGTGAGCAAAGACGAAGCCGACACAGCCGTAAAGGTATTGAGCGATATGGGCGAGAAGGCCTACATAATAGGAAGGGTACAAAAGGGAGACGGTATCGATATACTGTTGGATAAGAGGTAGATGATATGATAAAGATAGGCGCTTTGGTAAGCGGCGGCGGCACTAATTTGCAGGCCATACTTGACGCTATAGACAAAGGGGAGATAGACGGACAGGTCACTTCTGTGGTCAGCAGCAGGGAAGGGGCGTATGCCCTTGAAAGAGCTGCCTCAAGAGGTATAGAGACCGCTGTTTTTTCCAAAAAGGACTATGCCTCATATCAGGACTATGACAAGGATCTTGCGGATCATTTTGAGGCAAGGGGCATCGACCTTATAGTATACGCAGGCTTTATGCTCATACTCGGCCCCGATTTTGTGGATCGATTTAAAAACAAAATGATAAACATACATCCCGCACTTATACCCAGCTTTTGCGGCAAGGGCTATTACGGTCTTCACGTTCATGAGGCAGTGCTTAAAAAGGGCGTTAAGATAACAGGGGCTACCGTTCATTTCGTAACGGCGGAGTGCGATGCAGGCCCTATAATACTTCAAAAGGCAGTCGAGGTAAGGGATGACGATACCCCGGAAACACTTCAAAGACGTGTTATGGAGCAGGCCGAGTGGATAATATATCCCGAGGCGGTAAAGCTTTTTGCTCAAGGCAGACTTGATATAAAAGACGGTATTGTAAAAATAAAGGAGATAAAGAAATGAAAGTTTTGGTAGTAGGCAGCGGCGGAAGAGAACACGCCATAGTGTGGAAGCTTTCACAAAGCCCTAAGGTAGATAAGATATACTGTGCTCCGGGCAACGGCGGCATAGGCACTCTTGCTCAGATTGTGCCTATAGGCGCTATGGAATTCGACAAGCTTGCGGATTTTGCAAAAAGCGAGGGTATCGATCTTACTGTAATAGGTATGGATGATCCTCTTGTAGGCGGTATTGTGGACAGGTTTGAATCGGAGGGTCTCAGGGTATTCGGTCCCCGTGCCAATGCAGCCATTATAGAGGGCAGTAAGGCATTCAGCAAGGAGCTTATGAAAAAATATGGCATACCTACGGCGGCATATGAAACCTTTGACAGCTATGATAAGGCGCTTGAGTATATCAAAAACGGAGACTTCCCCGTTGTGCTGAAGGCAGACGGGCTTGCCTTGGGAAAGGGCGTGCTTATTTGCAATACTCTTGAAGAAGCGGAAGAAGGGCTTAAGACCCTTATGATAGATAAAAAATTCGGTGACAGCGGAAACACCGTTGTGATAGAGGAATTCCTTACGGGGCAGGAAATGTCCGTGCTGAGCTTTTGCGATGGCAAGACTATAGTGCCCATGGTATCCGCACAGGATCACAAGAGAGCCTATGACGGCGACAAGGGCCTCAACACAGGAGGAATGGGTACATTTTCGCCAAGCAGGATATATACGCCGCAGCTTGCCGAAGAATGTATGAAAAAGATATATCAGCCTACAGTGGATGCTCTCAATGCCGAGGGCAGGACATTCAAGGGCATTATTTTCTTCGGCCTTATGCTGACGGATAAGGGAATGCGTGTAATAGAATACAACGCACGCTTTGGCGACCCGGAAACACAGGTGGTGCTCCCACGGCTTAAAAACGATATTGTGGAAATATTTGAAGCGTGTATAGACGGAACATTGGACAAAATAAATGTAGAGTGGTATGACAACGGCGCTGCCTGTGTGGTACTGGCAAGCGGCGGTTATCCCGAAAGCTATGTGAAGGGCTATGAAATAACAGGCCTGGAAGAAGCGGACAAGGCGGAAAACATAATAGTGTTCCATGCAGGTACCGCACTTAAAAACGGCAGGTTTGTGACAAACGGCGGCAGAGTGCTGGGAGTGACAGGCATAGGCAGCGATCTCAACGAGGCTATAAAAACTGCTTACGAGGGGGTTAAACTCATAGACTTTAAGGATAAGCACTACAGAAAGGACATTGGCGTTAAGTAATATGAAAAGCAGCAGTAAAGCAGTTTGTATATGCGTGATAATATCCGCTATAGCCTTATTCGGCGCCTTCTATGCATATAATAGCAAGGAGGAGGCTCGTAAAGAAGAGGTCATAACAGAAAGGATAAACGATTATAACGCAAAAAAAGCGGAAAGCGAAGCAGAGGCAGCACGCAAGGAAAAGAGAAAAGCAGAGGTAACGGCAGTTATTCCGGGCATTGCCTGCTGGGGAGATGATTCCACATACGGATTAGGCGGCATTAACAATTCATATCCCAGTGTTCTTGCAAATCTTATGGAGGAAAATAACTATCTCATTCCTGTTGAAAATCTGGGCGCATATGGGGAAAACACTATTACGGTGCTGGGCAGGGCAAATGCCGTTCCCTTTGTGGTAAAAGAGGAAAAGGAAATAACAGGAGTAATGGAGCAGGATGATATAGTCATCACATCCTTAAACGGAGAAAAGGTGGATCCCCTTCTTCATGAGAAAAATCCTGCCGTCAATCCCGTTACGATAAACGATGTGAAGGGCACGCTCTATGGCGCTGTAAAAAGTGAAGACATTGAAAATGTGGCACAGTTTTTCTTTGTGCCGGATGAAGAGAATACCACTATGACAATACCTGCGGGTACGCCTATAGTGACCCAAGGCGAGGATTACAAAGACTATATAAGCATACTTGCCATAGGGGATAACGGAGGCTGGAACGACGATCCCCGTACGCTGGTGGATCAGCAGCTTGCCTTCGTGAACTCAAGAGGCAAAAACAAGGATAAATATATAGTGATCGGCCTTATGAAAGGAGACAACACCACAAACGCTGCGGCAGACAAGCTTATGGAGGAAACCTTCGGAGACAGATTTTTAAATATAAGAGAATATATGTGTACAGAGGCAGTTAAGGATATGGATCTGAGCGATGAGGATAAAGCTGCTGTAAAAAGGGGAGAGATACCGCCCTGCTTCAGCTATCTCAACAGAGGCTTTAACGACAATGCCTATGCCATAATGGGCAAGCTAATATTTGAAAAGCTGGAGTCTCTTGGCTATATTATAAAGTAAGAGGATATTATGAAGAACAATAATATAACTGTCGTTATGACAGGGGGAACGATAGGCAGCACGATAAAAGACGGCACTATAAATGTAAGCGATGAGCCTGTCATACTCCGTGAGTACAGAAGACTTTACGGAGATGATACAAAATTTCGCATAATAGCTCCCTTTAATATATTGAGCGAAAACTGCTGTCCTAAAACGTGGTGCAGGCTTGGCAGGGTGATAGCGGATATAAACGATGACAGCGACGGAATAATAATTACCCACGGCACGGATACTCTTGCCTACACCGCCGCATATATCGCTATGGTGTTCAAGGGCACCAAAAGGCCTATCGTTATAGTATCGAGCGATCTCCCGCCGGGAGAGAAGGGCAGCAACGGTATATATAACTTTAAGGCGGCTGTGGACTTTATAGAAAATGAAAACATAACAGGTGTATTTGCGGCATACAGAGATATGGGCGGAAGGGATAGGGTGTATCTGGCATCACGCATAGTTGAAGCCGATACCTATACGGATAGCTTCAGCGCCTATGGCGGATGCCCCTACGGTGAAATGGAAAACGGGCATTTTATACGCTATGCCAATGCAGTAAATCCAAAAGCATTTATGCTCAAGGGCGGCGAAGCTCTTGATATTACCGAGCTTACAAACAGTGTCCTTATGATACGTTCTTATCCCGGTATCGACTACGGTGCATTCGATCTTAAAACAAAGCCAAGCGCAATACTCCACTGTATGTACCATTCGGGCACGGCTTGGGAATATGGCTTGACGGAATTCATAAAGCGATGCAAGGCGGAGGGGATAGACGTATATCTTTGCTGCTATAAAAGTGAAGAGGGTGCAAAATATGCTACCGCAAGGGCAATAATAGCCTCGGGAGGCATACCTCTGTACAGGATATCTGCGGAGGCTGCATACGTTAAGCTTGTGCTGGCATACAATCAGCATAAATGCAGCCCCATTGAGTTTATGAAAAACGATGTTTATTTTGAAACGGTAAATGCCTGAAGGGTATTCTGTCACATATAAACAAAAAGGCCGATACTTGCCTGTGATCGGTCTTTTCAATACAAAAGTAATGACTATGCAAAGCATAGCCAAAACATCAATATAAAAAAAGGAGGGATCTGTAATGAAAGATCTAAAGGGAAGCAAAACAGAACAAAATCTTATGACAGCCTTTGCGGGAGAGTCACAAGCAAGGAACAAGTATACCTATTTTGCAAGCAAAGCAAAGAAAGACGGCTATGTTCAGATATCCAAGATATTTGAAGAAACAGCCAATAACGAAAAGGAACACGCCAAGATATGGTTCAAGCTCCTTGACGGCATAGGCTCTACGCCTGAAAACCTTAAGGCTGCTGCCGAGGGCGAAAACTATGAGTGGACAGATATGTATGCAACATTTGCCAAGGAGGCCAAGGAAGAAGGCTTTGATAAAATAGCCGTTCTCTTTGAAATGGTAGGCGAGATCGAAAAGGCTCATGAGGAGCGCTACAGAAAGCTTCTTGCAAATATAGAAGGCGATCTTGTATTTTCAAAAGACGGGGATACTGTTTGGGAATGCTCTAACTGCGGACATATCTGCGTAGGCAAGAAAGCGCCTGAGGTTTGCCCGGTATGTGCTCATCCTCAAAGCTTCTTTATGGTCAAGCCTACAAACTATTGATATACATATTATGCTGTAAACAGTTTGGAAGTGATAGGCTATGAAAAAACATCGTTTGCCGATCGGCTTGGCTTTGGCTTTGACTATTGCGATGCAAAATATTGCAATGGCACAAAATAACGATACGGATAATAAAGTGACCGAAAAAGCGGAAAGCATAGTACAAAATACAGAGCAAAGCGAAGCATCATATTTAAAGGAGATACTGCAGCCGAGCGATAAGGAGTATCATTGGTCGGCAGTAGTAATGGATGCAAAAAGCAAAGAGATACTGGATACCTATGGAAATACAGACAAATTATATGAACCCGACGGGGCTTTCAGAGCAATACCTGCCGCTATATTGTTGGAAAAGGGGAAGCTTTCATTTTCGGACACCTTCAGCGGAGGCATTTATACGAATGAGGATAATGTGACAATACTGCCCCATGACGAGCAAAAAAGCGAAAAAACATTTTTTGAGCATTTTATCAATTTAAATGAAACTCTTATTGTGCGTGCATGGAATGAAAAGGCAGGTGATCTGGATATTCAAAAGGAGGTATCCGCCTTTTTCACACCACGGGAGCCATTGACAAAAACAGATTATAATTTGTTGGGTCACGGATTTCACGTAACAGTAAAGGATATGGCAAATGCGTATTTACGTTTATCGGGCAAATGCGAAAACGGTATATCGGAAAAGACATCCAAAAATATGAGGCAGCTTCTCCATGAAGCTTATTTGGAGCATATCTCTGCAGAAAAAGAGTCTGTGCAGGATGTCGGCGAGACAGCAGGCCTGTACGGAAGCAATTACGGTAAGGAAGAGGGAAGCTATTGTTCAGTATTAAGCTTTAGCGGATTTGCGCCGTATTACGATCCCGATATCGTTGTTACGATATTGATGGAGGATAGACAAAGCGAGATAGATAAGCTTTCAAAAGACAAAAATATTCTTGAGGATGTTTCCGCAAAAATATTTTCACATTATCAGCCCAAAAGATTTTTTAAAGAAATAATAAATATCGATCAGATCAAGGCTATAAACAGTGACAGTGAATATCTTATCTATTTCGGAAGACCTACCTGTGATCTTTGTAAGAATGCCGGGCCTGTAATACGCAACGCCGCCGATTCTTTAAACAAGACCGTATTTTATTTTAATACGGACCGATTCAGAAATATTGACGATATGCAGACGGTTCTTGATATGTATAAAATAGATGCGGTTCCCTGTATACTGAAAGTCAAAAATGGTGAGGTTTCGGACAGGGTATCATTCAATGATGAAAATGATATGGAAGAATTTGTGGATAAATTATTCGAGCTTTTGAAAAAAACTCCGTGAATAAAATAATTACTTTAAAAATGGTCATATATAGGAAAACAAAACTATCATAAATTCAACTGAAAGAAATGCTTGCATTTCTTTCAAGTGTGTCGACTTTATCGACACGCTGACTATCATATGATAGGGGCGCCATAAAAAATGACCGGCCGATATTGACGTCGGCCGCCGGTCCTTTCGGTGCAGTGACAGCTTTCATTAATATTGGGCAGATATATTAAAGCCGTCTCTTGACAAAGCAAGAGACGGCTTTAAACTTTGGAAAAAGTAAAATACCGCATAAAAAATTATCAATGCGAACCACTTGCAAAAAGCGTCGTGCATATTGCTTCGTAATGCTGCCCGCCATGTATTCGGGCCGCAGCATAAGCGGATGCATCAGCTTTGATATTTAAGCCTCTTGGGCAATATGATATACACTATGCCCACGATAACAGCCGTTGCCAGCGTATCATATATCTTTACTATAAACGTGGTAAGTACGCAGGCCAAATAGGGGTGCATACCATCCTCAACAAAGGCATTGAACTTTATCTGTTCAAAGGCGGCATTGGACACGCCGCCGCTTTGCCATATGGTAAGCAGCGAAGAAAGAAGGGTGGACACGGCTATAACGAGTATGATCGTGTACAGCACATTTTTCAATGTGATCTTTCCTTCCTTGTTTTTTACAACGTTGCCGACTATAACGGCAACGGCTGCGCTTACGCAATAGTATATAAGCGTAGTCTGATCATACTTGAAAAGAGCGATAAAAAAGTTGTTTACGAGTCCGACTATAAGTCCTGCGGCAGGCTCCAGCACAAGAGCCGCCATAGCGGTGCCTGTAACATCGAGCCATACGGGATAGGGCTCGGCAACAGCGCTCAGGCCTTCATTCATAATAACGCCCAGAAGCATGATAATAAAATAACGCAATTTGTTATTCATCCTTATCAGCCTCCGTTCTCTTTTCTATAATGCGGTCTATAACAGATCCGTCTTTATCTTCCGCTGACTTTGCCGCCTCCCTTGAGGATGCTGCCGCTGCTTTTTCGGCATCTATCTCGTCTACAAAGCTGGCGGTGATAATACCTGCGGGAAGGGCTATAACGGCTATTCCGAAGAGGGAAGATATCATACTTATGAGCCTGCCTATATCCGTCTTGGGATATACATCGCCGTAGCCTACGGTGGTAAGGGCGGTGGTAGCCCAATAGAGTGCGGCAAAGAAGTCGCTGAAGGTATCGGGTTCATAAGAAAACATTATAAGAGCTGACACAAATATATATCCCAGCGCCAGCACGAGCACGGAATAAAGAGTGTTCTTTTCTTTTTCGAAGGCGTGGAGTATATAGTTGAAGCTCTTGGAATATCTGAGTATCTTAAATATCCTAAGCATCCTCAGCACTCTGAAGCTTTGGTTCACCATTCCCAAAGACGGGAGAAGTGAAAGAAGATCAATGAGGGCATAAGGTGTAAAGGGATACAGCAGGAAGCTCATATTTCCTTTTTTTATTTTTTTATCAAATGTCATCCACCTAAAAACATAATCCGCAAAGAGAATATACACCGTTATGGTATCCATAACATCGAATAAATAATACTCTCGCTTGAACATAAGCGGTATTATGCTCATAAAGGCAACGGCGCATATGAAATAGTCATACAGCTTATTGAACCTGCTGCTGTCATCAGATTGCTTTATAACATTGTAAATTGCTTGCCGCATATATATCCTCCTTACTGTGAGCCGTTAATGACGCCAAGCCATAAGGGGCATTACGATATGACCCAATAACGTAAAGAAAAGTATCTCCAAAAGCATGACTCGTCCGAATAAGGAAGCATATTTTTTATCATCCCATTTATTCCTTATCCTGTTTACGTTGATGACTGTGACAGTACCGGCGATTATAGTCATAACGCCCCACATATTCACAAACTCCAAAAGACCCAGTCCGAGAGTATCGGGCAGCATACTTGCGCCTACCGTGATGTTGGTGACGGTACCGAATAAAGCAGCGGGTATCATACCCAGCGGGTCTACCTTATGATATGTATTTATATACATTACTATAAATATCCATGTGAGCGTACCTATAAGAGCTATGAAGCACTTGGCGTATGTGCCGAAGCCCTCTCTGGTTATCTCAATACGTGTAAGGTGCTCGGTGTTGGCAGCCTTCTTGCCTTCCATTTCGGGATCGCCGTAATTTGTATCGTATATGATATTGTGTATGCCTGTGTCATATCTCATAAGGGTGTAGCCGGGAAGATCGTATGCTTCGTTCATATCGCTTTGCTCATCGGCTATGAATTTAACTCTGTCTATGGAGTAAGTAGGCTCTATATATACCTTGAGCGCATAGGAGCCGAGAGGGAATCTTGTGGTATCAAAGCCTTCGTTTACCGTTACGTCCATTTGGGCTCTTTGATAGTGTTCGTCTCCGTTTACATACTCTTCAACTATGTTGTATTTATTTATGGTACCTCTGTACACTCTTATGTGGTTGGCCATATCCAGATCGGGATCGCCCTTCCATTTGAACCATACTACGAGCTCAACTCTGAATGTAGAGTTTTTGATATTCATTTCTCTTATATTCTCAAAATAGGTACCTACCGTTACAGGCGTGGCATTTACGCTTCTTTCTTCTATGAGCTGTACGCTTTCGGGATCGTTGTAATGCTGCCAGTTTTCCCATCGGCTGTCGTCCTTTGCCTTTGACTTATAAAGTGAAGACAGTGCAAATGTCAGATAGACAATAGATATAACGGCCACTGTCGTAAAGTAAATGGAAAGCCTTGCGTGCGCATGGAAGGAGATCCTGAATATTCTGTTATTTTCGTTCTTTTCCATAAAAAATACCTCCTTTTTATTTTTTGCCACATTTTTTATATTTTAACACAATATGGGCAAAAAGTCAAATAAGGCACATTTCTCCGGCATAACGGCATAAAAAAAGGAACTGTGTCATATCAGTTCCTTAAGCGATTATGGTTCCGCCGCCTGCTACGTATTCGCCGTCATAAAACACCGCTGCCTGTCCGGGCGTAACGGCTCTTTGAGGCGTATCGAACACGGCTTCTACAATACTGTTTCCCACAGGTCTTATGGTACAGTCTGCTTTTGGCTGAGTGTATCTGAGCTTTCCGCTGACACGTATTTCCCCCGAGGGCATCTCCAGCCCCATAGGGTTATAGTTTTGCACAAGTACCCTTGTGCTGAACAGGTCTTCATTGCTTCCCAGCACTACCCGATTGTTTTTAGGATCTATTTTTGTAACATAGGCAGGTACGCCCAAGGCTATGCCAAGACCCTTTCTCTGGCCTATCGTATAGTTTATTATACCCTTGTGCCTGCCCAGTATATTTCCTGCGCTGTCCACAAAATCCCCTTCGGGTATTGCGGCGGAGGTGTTTTCCTTTATAAAGCGGCCGTGATCGCCGTCGGGCACAAAGCATATGTCCTGGCTGTCAGGCTTATCTGCTGTCCTAAGCCCTAATTTTTTAGCTATATCTCTTATATAAGGCTTTGAAAATCCGCCTATGGGCATAAGGGTATGTTCAAGCTGATACTGGCTAAGAGCGTAAAGGGCATAGGTCTGATCCTTGCTGTCGGCAGTTTGGAGCGTATATCTTCCCGTAGACGGATGCCTTGTCACTGTGGCATAGTGGCCTGTGGCAATGAACTCTGCGCCTATCTCAAGGCTCCTGTTCAGAAGAGCCTCCCATTTTAAATAGCGGTTGCAGGCAATGCAGGGATTGGGCGTAGCTCCCTTAAGATATTCGGAGATAAAGTAGTCCGTTACATACTCCTTGAATTCCTTCTTGAAATTGAAAACATAGTGAGGTATGCCTATATTGTCGGCAACAGCTCTTGCATCCTCCGTGGCGGAAAGTCCGCAGCAGAGCCCTTCTTCATCTGCGCCGTCAAAAAGCGCCATTGTAACGCCTATAACATCATAGCCCTGTTCCTTAAGGAGATATGCGGCAACGGAGGAATCCACTCCTCCGGACATACCTACCACTACCTTGGTCATATTATTCCTCCTCGGGGATCTCCTCGTGCTCGCTTATATCATTTACAGGCTCTTCAAGACCTTCTATGACAATATTGTTCTTCTGCGCATAATCCCAAAGGGCAGCATGAAGAGCCTCCTCGGCAAGACATGAACAGTGTACCTTTATGGGCGGAAGTCCGTCAAGAGCCTCCATAACGGCCTTGTTCGTTATTTCCATAGCCTCTTGTATAGTCTTGCCCTTTATGAGCTCGGTAGCCATAGAGCTTGTGGCAACGGCGGCGCCGCAGCCGAAGGTTTTGAACTTGGCGTCTTTTACTATGCCGTCTTCTATCTTAAGATATACCTTCATGATATCGCCGCACTTGGCGTTGCCTACTGTGCCTACGCCGCTGGCATCTTCGATCTCGCCTACGTTTCTGGGGTTCATAAAGTGATCCATTACTTTTTCGCTGTACTGCATATAAATCTCTCCTTAATTTTTATTTTTCAAAATTTCCTCATAGAGAGGAGACATCATTCTCAGTCTTTCTATAATAGGAGGGAGCTCCTGTATAACGTAATCCACCTGCTCCTCGGTAGTGAAGTGACCCATTGTAAGACGAACTGAGCCGTGAGCCTTTTCGTGAGGCAGGCCGATTGCCAAAAGCACATGAGACGGATCGAGAGAACCGCTTGTGCAGGCGCTGCCGGAAGAAGCGCATATGCCCTTGTAGTCCAGCAGGAGCAGTATGCTCTCGCCTTCGATATATTCAAATGATATATTGGCATTGCCCGGAAGTCTCTTTGTCGGGTGGCCGTTAAGCCTTGAATAGGGTACCTTTTCAAGTATGCTGTTTATAAGCTTATCTCTGAGAGATGTGAGCCTTGGCATTTCCGTATCAAGCTCCTTTACGGCAAGCTCCGCCGCAAGCCCCATACCTATTATGCCGGGTACGTTTTCTGTGCCCGCTCTTCTGCTTCTTTCCTGAGCGCCGCCGTGTATGAGAGGAGTTATCTTTATGCCCTTTCTCATATAAAGAGCGCCTATGCCCTTAGGTCCGTAGAACTTGTGTCCGCTCATTGAGAGCATATCTATATTCATAGCCTTTACGTCAATAGGCACATGGCCTACAGCCTGGACCGCATCGGTGTGGAAAATAATGCCTTTTTCTCTTGCAAAGGCGCCAATTTCACCGATAGGCTCTATGGTGCCTATCTCGTTGTTGGCAAACATTATCGTTATAAGTATGGTATCGTCTCTTACCGCCTTTTTAACATCCTTAAGAGATACAAGTCCGTATTCGTCAACGGGAAGATAGGTCACATCATAGCCCTTTGTTTCAAGATATTCGCAGGTGTGTAGCACTGCATGATGCTCTATGCAGCTTGTTATGATGTGCTTTCCTTTATCCCTGTAGCTTTCTGCAATACCCTTTATGGCCCAGTTGTCGGCTTCCGAACCGCCTGCCGTAAAGTATATCTCGTTTGCATCGGAACCGATGGCGGCGGCGATCTGTTCTCTCGCCTTTTCAACAGCCGTTTTGTTCTTCTGTGCTATTTTGTATATGCTTGAAGGATTGCCGTAGCTTTCCGTAAAGTATTGAGTCATTGCTTCAACGACTTCAGGTCTTGCCGCTGTGGTTGCGGCGTTGTCAAAATAATATTCCATTACTGCTCTCTCCTTATTGATCAACTAATTCCGCCAAAGATATATTGTCGGCGGCTTCGCTTACGCTGTCGCTGAGTTTGGCCCACACGCCTCTTGTGATACAGCTTTCGCAATCACCTGTGCCGCAGCTCTCGCTTTTTGAAAGGCATTCCACCAATTCAAGAGGACCTTCCACGGCTCTCAGAACATCGCCTACCGATATATTTTCTGCATTTTTATTTAGAATATATCCGCCCTGCGCTCCTCTTGTGCTCTTTACGAGCTGAGCTTTTTTAAGAGGAGATATGAGCTGCTCCAAATAGTTTTCGCTTATGCCCGTTCTTTCGGCTATAGATTTAAGAGAAACACAAGTATTCTCCCCTGAGTTCAAGGCTATATCCACCATTGCCTTAAGACCGTAGCGGCCCCTTGTGGATATTTTCATAATATCACCTTCTTTAATTCCGACTTTTTAACTCGGCATTGATATATTATCACTATTGTATGTAAATGTCAAGTATTTTAGTCGGATTTCCAAGGCTTATGTATAAAGAAAATAATATGTTCACGATACCTTCATATTTTCATATTTGCCATTCACAAAAATTTTTTAAATTAACCCTTGATTTTTGACTTTAAATATGGTATATTTCTTCCTATGGAAAACAATTGTGTGCGTAAGGAGTACAAAGCTATGGGAGATTCTTCCGAATACTATATCGTTGATAAAAGAGCGCTGCCCGATGTTTATATAAAGGTCGTAGAGGCCAAAGGACTTTTGGAGCAGCATATCGCCTCTTCTGTGCAGGAAGCGGTGGATATCGTTGGCGTGAGCCGCAGCGCCTACTATAAATATAAGGACTATGTTTCTCAGCTTGGCGCAGGCACAAGAGGGAGGACCGCAATAATAGCCTTCGATCTTACGGATGAGGCGGGGCTTTTGAGCAATGTGCTCAATTTTATGGCTCAAAGCGGCGCAAATATACTTACGATCAATCAGACGATCCCCATAAACGGTATCGCAAATGTTACCATCAGTATAGAAACGGGTAATATGAAAAAGCAGCTTGGCGATCTTATAAAGATCATTGCCGGTATAAAGGGCGTCAAGTCCATTAAAATAATAGCTAGGGAGTGAATATAATGGCAGTTATAGCAGTATTGGGCTACGGAACGGTAGGTTCAGGCGTAGTGGAGGTAATGAATACCAACAGGGAGCTTATACAGTCCAAGGCGGAACAGCCTGTAGATATTAAATATGTGCTGGATCTTCGGGATTTTCCGGGAGATCCCATACAAAATATGATAACACACAACTACGATGATATATTAAACGATCCCGAGGTTGAAGTGGTAGTGGAAGTAATGGGCGGCGTAGACCCTGCCTATTCCTTTGTAAAGAGCGCTTTGCAAAGCGGCAAGAGCGTATGCACCTCCAACAAGGAGCTTGTGGCGGCACACGGCGCAGAGCTTATGAGGATAGCAAAGGAAAACAATGTGAATTTCCTCTTTGAGGCAAGCGTTGGCGGCGGCATACCTATAATACGCCCTATAAACAGAAGCATCACCTCAGACAGGATAGAGGCGGTAACGGGCATACTCAACGGCACGACCAACTATATGCTTACAAAAATGGACACGGAAGGTCTTGACTATGAAGACGTGCTCAAGGATGCTCAGGCAAAGGGATATGCCGAAAGGAACCCCGCCGCCGATGTGGAGGGTTACGATGCGTGCAGAAAAATAGCCATACTTGCGTCACTTGCCACGGAAAAGACCGTAAGCTACGAGGATATATACACAGAGGGTATAACAAATATCTCCACAACGGATATGCTCTATGCTCAAAAGCTTGGCGGTATAATAAAGCTTTTAGGCAAGGCAGGCTTTGAAGACGGAAGGGTATGGGCAAGAGTTGCTCCTGCCGTTGTAAGCTCGGACAATCCGCTGAGTATGGTGAGCGATGTATTCAATGCCATTTTATTAAAGGGCAATATGCTGGGGGATGTTATGTTCTACGGCAGAGGAGCGGGCAAGCTGCCTACGGCCAGCGCCGTTGTAAGCGATATAGTAGATGCGGTAAGGCACAGAAATATAAATCTGGGCATAAAATGGTCAGAGGAGAAGCAAGAGCTTATGGATATAGATGACGTGAAGGTAAGCAAGCTCGTGAGAGTGGAGTATGCCCAAAAGGACAGCGCCATCGCCGCAGTGGGCAATATATTCGCTGCGAAGGATATCATAGAGCTTGAGGGAGCTGAAGATGAATTTGCTTTTGTAACAAAGAAGGCAAGCGAGTCGGAAATAAACTCAAGGCTTGAGGAGTTATTAAATACAGACGGTATAAACGGTATACTTAACACAATAAGAATGGAAGGCTAAGGAGATATAATTATGTTGATCGTAAAAAAATTCGGCGGTTCATCTGTTGCCAATGCAGAAAGGATAAATCATGTTGCCCGGATCATAACGGACAGTTATAAGGAAGGCAACCAGGTAGTAGTGGTGCTGAGCGCACAAGGAGATACCACAGATGAGCTTATTGAAAAGGCCATAGAGATAAACCCCAACGCAAGCAAGAGAGAAATGGATATGCTCTTGTCCACGGGAGAACAGCAGTCGGTCGCACTTATGGCAATGGCTGTGGAAAGGCTGGGCTATCCCGTTATTTCCCTTAATGCTTTTCAGTGCCATATATATTCCACTTCAAACTACAGCAATGCAAGGATAAAGGAAATATCCACAGAAAGGATAACCAATGAGCTTGCAAAGAAGAACATAGTGATAATAACAGGCTTCCAAGGCGTGAACAGGCATTTGGATATAACCACTCTCGGCAGAGGGGGATCAGATACCTCAGCCGTTGCTTTGGCTGCAAAGCTGGGTGCGGATATTTGCGAGATATATACGGATGTCGACGGTGTGTATACCTGTGACCCACGTTTGGTAAAGAATGCGGTGAAGCTTGATGAGATAACATATGACGAGATGCTTGAGCTTGCCAGCCTTGGCGCCAAGGTGCTGCACAATCGTTCGGTAGAGCTTGCCAAGAAATACAATGTTAATTTAGTAGTAAGAAGCAGTATGACAGATGCAGAGGGTACAGTTGTTAAGGAGGAATCTAAATTGGAAAGAATGCTTGTAAACGGCGTTGCCGTAGATAAAGATGTTGCCAGAATAGCAGTTGTGGGTATAAAGGATCAGCCGGGCTCAGCCTTTAAGATATTTTCACTTTTAAGCAAGGAAAAGATAAGTGTGGATCTTATTATACAGTCTATAGGCCGTGAGCTTACAAAGGATATTTCATTTACCGTTTCAAAAGGCGATATGGAAAAGGCGGTGGAGATCCTTCAGAAAAATGCCGACAGACTTGGATTTAAAGAGATCAGCTACAATGATGATATAGCAAAGGTCTCTGTGGTAGGCGCAGGTATGGCTACCAATCCGGGCGTTGCCGCTGCTATGTTTGAGGCTACATTTGATGCAGGCATCAATGTAAAGATGATATCCACTTCCGAGATAAAGATATCCATTCTTGTGTCCGCAAAGGATGCGGACAGGGCTGCCATTGCCATACATGATAAATTCATAACCAATGCCATGCAGCACAGAAATTGATGCTAAAAGTCTGTTTGGCATAAAATATTTGCGGTATTTCTATCCCCTTAAAGCAGCGGCTGCTCTAAGGGGATATTTATATTTGAGAATAGATATAAAGGCTTATATAAACGGCGGAGGGTCAAACAAGTCATTTATGCCCTGCGGTTTGCCGTCGGTACATCCTGAGCGTATCCTTGCCTAAAAGATAATGCAAAGCCTTTTTAATACCTTCGGCATATCCCTTTTATTACACAAAAAAACCACCTGCTATACTGAATAACAGGTGGTCGGTCACTCTTTATCCGATGTTGACCTATATATTGATATTAAAAGTTAACCAATTCCCTTTTTAGCCAACTTAACTTATTTAAAGTCATATTATAGCTGTCGGATCACGGTACGGGTGTCCATTCATCTTCAAGCCATTTTCCATATGTATATGACCAAAGTCTTCTGTACCAAATGCCGTCTTTAAGCACGTATCTGTAACCTACTATTTCTTGACGGAGCTGACCGGCAGTGTCATCGGCAGCTATAACAGATACTTCATCATCGGCACAAGCTTCTCCTGCAAAGGCAGTGCCTGAAAGCGCAGATGTAAATACAGCAGCTGCGATAAGACCCTGTGCCATAATTTTTTTAATTTTCATTCATATTCCCCCTTGCGTCTCTTATTTCAAGAGATTTGAGATTGTCTGCTATAGGCATTTCTCTCACCGAAAGCATCTCGCCTTTGGGATCATATATCGCATACAGATCTTTTCCGCACAATATGTATGAGTCAGGTGCAATAAAAGGTGCGCCGTCATTATAATCCTCATATGTGGGCGTCACATAGGGTTGTACCACAAAGGAATAGGAATAGATAAACAATGCACAAAGCATTATACATAAAAGAACATTGTTGAGCCTATGTCTTTTATTATAGCACTTTTCCAGGATAAGCCTAAATCTTTGTTCAAGCACATCCTCTTTTGCCGCACTCAGTCCTATTGCCAAATTTGGGAGGGTTTTGTTCTCCGCATTTTTTACGACCTTTACAATGGCACAAAGATACTTATACTGCTCATCATAATCCAGTAAATAGCTCAATTTGCTGTCGGCATGGAATTCCAAAGCATTGTCGACTTCTTTTCTGAGCCTGTGTATAAACGGATTCCACCAAAGCAGTATTTCTATGAGATTTGCCAATAGCTTTATGATTAGGTGTTTGTATTTGTAATGCGCTAATTCATGAACCAATATCCCTTTTAATTCTGTTTCATTAAAATCCGTACACGGCATTACAATTACAGGGCATACCCAACCCGCTACAGCAGGGGAAATAAATCCGCTGTTTATGGTTACCTTAATATTTCTTCTTATACCAAGCCTTGCCGAAAGGGTCTTCACCATATCGTTTATTCTTGCATCCTCACAGGGCAGAGACAAGCTCAAGAGCTTTTTAACGTCATAGGCTTCCTTTATCTTACGGCAAAGCACAACAAATGAGCCTGCCGAGGATATGGAAAGCAGGAGCATGCCCCATGTCATATCGACAGTATATCCGCCTAAGTTAAAGGTGAATACAGTCTGCCCGATAATATGGAAAACGGATCTGAGATATTTCCTGGAATTCACAACGCCTGTAAAGGCGAAAAATTCGATCGGAACAAATAATCTCAGAAAACACAAGAATATGATAAAAAACAGGACATCTACAGAAAAAAATCTGTAAAATAAGCCAAGGCGTCTGAAGAAAACCGCTATTGTTATAAACAGACTTATCCATACAAGTGCAATCAAGACCGTAAAGCCGGTTGCACTCATTTGTTAGTCCTCCTTATATGAATCAAGCAGTTCCTTTAATTTTTCGGAAAAATCATTATCCTTTTTCATATTGCCGATAAGCGCCGTAAGAACAGCAGGCACATCGTTCTTTTTGGTATAGAACTTCTTGAACTGCATAAGCGCATAGTCCTCGGTAGAAACCGTAGGAAGGAAAAGACGGCCATAGGTCTTGCCTATCTTTGTTATCTGTGCGATCTTTATGGCTTTCTTTGCTTCAAGAGTCCTTATGATATTTTGTATAGACTTAAATGCCCATTCTTCGTTGATTGCATTGGCAATATCCATGGCGGATAATGGCTTTTCGGCCAGCCATAAGGCTCTCATTGCCTGTCCTTCTTTTTCATTAAGGTAGAATGAAATATTGTTTTTTTGTGACATAATGATCACCCCTACATTCTATTACTATTATAGTATACCGGTAAAATAGTACAATAGTATTATACTTCCCACACAAAAAAAAGTCAATACATTTTGTGTATTACATTTGATGTACTCATATAATTTAACATTTAACCCCGTTTTTCTCAAAGCCGTGATAAAATTTTTTTTGTTATTTTGCATTGACAAAACAATGCTGTTAGAGTATAAATAAATTGTAAAGATATCTCATATATACTTTGATGCGAGGAGGTAAAAATATGAACAGCAACGATAAGCTTTTGGTATCGGTGGACATAGGCGGCAGGGGGAACAGTCTTTTGAGCTATTTTTCGGATTTCAAGGCCAATATATTAGGCCCCGAGGACTTTGCCGTTGACGGAGATACGGTATATATACTCAACTCCATTGACAATACTGTATTGGAATTTAAAAACGATAAATTCATATGCAGCCACAATGCGGGACTTACCTTTGGGATAAAGGTCGCTGCCGCAAATGGAGTGCTCTATATTTTGCGCAACGATTTTTCAATAATGCGTATAGGCGCCGATGTTACCGAGACCATGGCTCTTTACAATGTAATGACGGAAGCCATAGTTGATTTTATGGCCTTGGGTGATAAGCTCTATATTGTCATTGCCGATGGCATGGCAGGTATTACATATGAATTTGGCTTTGATACAAAGGGATTGGATATCAGTAAGGCAAAAAGCTATCATGGCCGTATATTTGACGAAAATACGCTTTATGAGACTCGGCTGTTGGCCTATGATGCCAAAACAGGCGGTAGCGGAAAGGTCATAATTACAGACATTTCAGGTGGGAATACTCATGAGATACCCATACATACAAATCACTTTCTTTCGGGAGCACAGTATTTCGGAAGCGATGGAGAAGGCGGAGCATATATAAAAATATATGAATCCGAAACTAACGAAATGTATCAGACGATACTTGAGTCAAGGATAAGCCTTGTCGATACTCAGGGTCATGAAAAATATATGCGTGAGCTGCCCGAACAGTATAAAAATATAACCAATCAGGATAAAAGCATAGGCGGTTTGATATATTCCCTCAATGCCTTTAAAAACGGCGTAGAGGTCGTTATGACGGCAAAGCCCGATGAAAGCTCCACCCGTGAATACACCTCATGTCTCGATGATGTCGTGCCGCCTTCAATGCCTGCGGAAACAATGACATTTGATCCTACAAAGTCCATAACAAGAGATGAGATAATAAAAAATGCTTTTGATTATCATTCTTTTAAATGGAGCTGTACCGAAGCAAATCTTTTGCCCCTGCCCGGATGGGAGGCGCCTCGCTTTGTTATGGGGCCGGGAGACTATACTTCTATGCCGTACTGCTGGGGCGGAAATTCTACCATGGAAGAATACTATGCAGGCATGGCGGCCGGAGGCCGTGTAGGAAATATCAATTCCCCCGGACCCGCTCTTGTTCCAAATACTTTCGGACACGACTGTTCGGGTTTTGTAGGATTGTGCTGGGGAGAGACTCAAAAATACAGCACAAATACCATACAGAGCATATCTTTTCCCATAAGCAGCAGCGATCTTAAGACGGGAGATGCTTTAGATTCTCCGTTTTATCACATCGTTCTTTTTGAAAGCAGAGACGGCTGGGGAAATTATATACTCTTTGAGTCTACAGTATTCAGCCGCTTTGATAGTGTATCTCATACCATAAGACCTATTTCGAGCTTAAAGAATTTTATACCGCTGCGTTATATAAATGTGGAAGACAACAAAATGCAGAGCTTGTAAAACAACCTTGGCAAAGCGACCCTACCGACAGCCTATGGGCTGCCGCATCCTCTTGACGTTCGGCGGGCTGTGGGAGGCTTATGCCAAGCGTTGGTTTTAAAAGGCCGGAGATGGCAAATAAAAGTAAATACAAAAGACCGCCTGCTAATAGATTACAGGCGGTCTTATTTTTGATCCCATATCGATATGTCATTGAAAAGAATATTTATTTTTTGCAATAAAAAAAGCGCGAGACGGGATTTGAACCCGCGGCCCTCGCCTTGGCAAGGCGATGCTCTACCACTGAGCCACTCGCGCATAAGCGGGTGAAGGGAGTCGAACCCTCGTCCTCAGCTTGGAAGGCTGATGTACTAGCCGTTGTACCACACCCGCAAAATGCCCAGAGACGGAATTGAACCGCCCACACGAGGATTTTCAGTCCTCTGCTCTACCAACTGAGCTATCTGGGCATATGCCGTATAACGTAACTGCAACAGTAATTATTATACAGCATGACTTTGTAATTGTCAAGAAAATTTTAAATATAAATACTTACGCCTATGTTAAATATAAATACTTGCGCCGACATACCGATATTTCACTGCTGTTCTTCGGTAGTTGTTTCGGTGGTGCTGTCCGTGGTTATCTCCTGAGCGGGCGCAGCGGTCTCGCTTTGAGTAACGGGCTCGCTGCTTGCAGGCTCCGGTGCGGAGGTCCTGCTTGCCACAAGAACGGTAACATTGACATTCTCCTTAAGAGTAGCGCCGCTTGGCAGCTTCAGATCAAGGGGAATGGTATTCCTTCCTATGCGGCAGCCCGAAAGATTTACGGAAGGATAGAGAGCTGCGGTATTTATATTTTCTCCGCCTATCTCCACCGTTACATCCTCCGCCACGGTTGCGGTGAAATTGGGAGACAAACCGTTTATCTTGATATCGGATTTGTTTATAACATATTTTTTGGGATCGACGACGGATACATTTATCTTCACCGATACTCTTCTGACATCGGATTGAAGCCCAAGCTCCTTAAGGAGATCTGTTATATCCACGGTCTGTTCCATCGACTTTGTGATCTTGGACAGATCCACGGGAGGCAGATCTATGCTTGTTCTTTCGGGAGTGAAATTCGTGTCGGAGCGGCATATTATAGTTTTGGGCTCCCAGGTTATGCTGTCCAGCTTAAGGTGTTTTGGCAATGCGCCTACGGTACCCGGTTCGTTTACGGTGATATCGTTTTCTTTATGTACCTTTACGCTTACATTTACATTTTCGGGATTTACAAAAAATCCCGCAAGCTCATTTTTATCCTTGTCATATACAACTGGAGAGCACAGCTTTGTAATATCCTTATCCGCCTCGCTTATATCTATGGCGGCGACTACGGAATCCACCTGCGTCATCCTGCTGGCAGGCCCCATTACCTCCACCTCCGCAATATCAGCCTCGGGCTCGGATGCTATGTAGCCCGATCTCACATTGCCGTAGGCTGCAAGCTGCAGCTCGGCAGTGGTCGATTTGAGCCTGTCTATCTCCAGCTCCGCAGCGGTGGGGAAATAGCTTGCTATATCATAGGAATATACATAAAGACCCGAGGGCAGAGAAGGTACCAAGGATACCTGATACTTCTGAGGGAACTCTGCGCTTTCATCTATTTCCAGCTTTGAAAGATCTATACGTGCGGATATCGCTCCCCTGTTTTGCGGCTTGGAAAGCTCATCAAGGGCAGGCCTGCTGCCTTCCACCTTTATGCTGACGGTGCTGTTCATTATATATGTCTGATTATTTACAACATAGCCGCTGTTTATAAGAGTGTCCATATTCTCAAATGAGATATTGGCATCATATACTCTTGATTCCGTGGGATTTATAGAATTCATAACAAGAAACCACATAAGAGTCGCCATAATAATGGAGAACAGCTTCAAGCCTATATCCTTTGTGAAAAAATCCTTTATAATATCATGGTGGGAATTATTCATGCCTGCTCATCCCCTTCCATATCTTGTTTATATTTATGGCAGCCGTCTTGCTCGGTTCTATGAGCTTGTTAAGTGCCGTCATAAATTCGTTTGGAGTAAGACCTGTCTGTATGGTGCCTCTTTTGGCAAGAGATATCCTGCCTGTCTCTTCGGATACCACTATAAAATATGCGTCCGATATTTCGCTTCCGCCTACTGCCGCCCTGTGTCTTGTGCCCAGCTCCTGGCCTATTTCGCTTTCGGTGACGGGAAGTATACATGAAGCCGCCGCTATCCTGTTGTTCCTTATAACTATGGCGCCGTCGTGAAGGGGCGTTTTGTCCTTAAATATGTTGACGATCAGCTGTGATGATATAACGCCGTCTATGGGAACGCCTGTGGATTTAAAAAGATCGCCTGTAGGCACATTGCGTTCTATTGCAATGAGCGCACCTGTCCTTTCGGCAGACATTTTTATGCAGGCATCGTATATCTCATCTATGCTTTCTCTTGTGAGCTTGCCGTCGGAGGGATTTTGCTGCAATATTCCCGCTACGCTTGAAAGACCGCCTGTGCCAAGCTGCTCAAGGGCTCTTCTCAGCTCGGGCTGGAATATGATTATGACTGCGATAACGCCTACGGAGAGAGTCTTTTCTATTATCCATGTAAGGGTATAGAAGTGAAGGAACTCGCCTAAAAAATGTATCACAAGTATCATAAGTATACCCTTGAAAAGTGTCCAGGCTCTCGTTTCCTTTATCCAATGTATAAGCACATATATGAGGCATGCTACCACTAATATGTCTATTATATCCGTTATTTTGACCGATGGCAGACTTAAAGAGGAAAGATTCGTGCCGCTGAATATATTTTTGAAGTAATTTACCGTGTTTTCCTCCATTGTTTTTACCACCCTTTCTTTTTATGAGCGTCTACATTATAAGTATAGCATATTTTTCTGTAAATAAATGTTACAAAATAATTAAAATGCAAAAGAAATAAATGTATAAAAAACCATAAAATGAAAAAAATGATATTATGTTAAGAAGATTTGTTATATACAGTATGCTGGGGATATATTTGGAAATACTTTGGACAGGCGCAAGAGCCGCTTTTGCCGGGGAATATGCCATGATAGGGCACAGCTCGGTGATAATGATGCTCATATACGGGAGCACCGTGCTTATGGAGCCTGCTTTCAGGCAGCTTAAAAACCGTGGGATCGCCGCAAGAGGTATCATATATTCCTTTTTTATATTGTCGGCGGAATATTTTTCGGGGCTTTTGCTCCTGAAGTATAATATATGCCCGTGGGATTATTCCTATGCCCGCTACAATATGAGAGGCGTGATAAGGCTTGACTATATGCCCCTTTGGTTTATTGTAGGACTTATGTATGAAAGGTTATATTTTGTCCTGTCCGAGAATAATAATAAGTGAGGTGATGCTATGCTTAATTATCTATGGGGCGCAATGATATTTATAGGGATACTTGTGGCGGCGTTTACGGGAAGGCTGGCGGAAGTGACAAACGGTGCGGTGGATTCGGCAAAGGAGGCCGTTGCCATATCCGTAACGATGCTTGGAGTTATGTCCATGTGGACAGGTATAATAAGGATAGGAGAAAAAGCAGGGCTTATGCAGGCAATGACAAAAAAGCTGAGACCTTTTCTTAAATGGCTTTTTCCCGATGTGCCCGAAGAACACAAAGCAATGGATCGCATTGCCGAAAATGTGATAGCCAATTTTTTGGGATTGGGCTGGGCTGCAACTCCTGCGGGGCTAATGGCCATGAAGGAGCTTCAGAGCCTTAACGAGCATAAGGACAGAGCGAGCAGAGCCATGTGTATGTTCATGATATTCAATATGTCCTCTCTGCAGCTTGTGAGCATAAACATAGTAGCCTACAGGATGCAGTATAATTCCGCCGATCCTTCTGAAATAATAGGCCCGGGCATGATCACCACGCTTGTGTCCACGGCTGCAGCAATAGCATTTGGCAAGATAATGGAGGCGATAGAGTGAAAATAATAGCGGCCTTGTCCGATATGATACTGCCTCTTGTCATAGTGTACATACTTGCCTGCGGCTACAGCAGGAAAATAAATGTGTATGAGGAATTTACAGAAGGGGCGAAGGACGGATTTAAAATAGTGCTGGACATACTGCCTACGCTCATAGGACTTATGATGGCCGTAGGCATACTGCGGGCAAGCGGCACATTGGAGATCATAAGCAATGCCATAGCTCCTGCGGCCGAACGCATAGGCTTTCCAAAGGATGCGGTGCCTATAAGCATAATGCGGCTCGTATCCTCATCGGCAAGCACGGGAATACTTTTGGATATTTTCAAGACATACGGTCCGGACAGCTTTACGGGAAGATTCGTGTCGGTCATGATGAGCTGCACCGAAACGGTGTTCTATACCATGAGCCTTTATTTTATGTCCGTGAAGATCACGAAAACGAGATATACTCTTGCCGGGGCATTGGTGGCAAACGTTGCGGGAATAGCTGCCAGCCTTATACTGTGCAGGAGATTATGGGGGTGATAAGTTGTAAAATATATACAAAAATACATAAAAATTTACCATATATTTCATAAAAAAATAAAAATGTTGTTTTTTTTGTAAATATGTAGTATAATTATACTGTATTAATGTGAATTGTATATTTTACAAATAAAACGTAAGCCTTACTAAGGAGGGAATGAGATGGCCGATGAAGGTAAAAAAGGCACTTACTCAAGTACCTTAGCCGATAGGAAAAGCAAAAGGCTGGAATCAGCCCTGAGTTCCTATAGCTCCGAAGAGACCAAGAAGGCTGTCGGCAGACTGCTGGAAGCATATATGGATGAGGGCGGCAAGAATTATTTTGGAGCAGGACGCAGAGATACTACACTGTATTTTGCAGACGATGATTACATCAAGGAGGTAGACAAGGTCAAGCCTCGCAGATCTGCGGCTGCCCGTAATAATGAAGAGAAGGATGTACATAATCCTATCCCGGATAATGCCGAGTTTGCCGAGACAAGTGAGGAGCAGACGACGGAGCCTAAGCAGACAAAGGACAAGGAGAAAGCCGTTACAAGCATCGATCCCACCATAGTTATCGATCCCGAAAGAATACGTTCCGCCGAAAAGCTGGCAGAGGATAATGCTAAGGAAGGATCCGATATCAATGAATCTACCGAGGAGGAAACGCCCGAAATGAAACATAACGACGAATTTGAAGAAGAGGTCGTGCCACGCAGAAGACGTTCTGCCGGGAGAAAACCTGAGCCCGAACCCGAAATCGAAGAAAATGAAGATGAGATCGAATACGAGGATGACGAATACGACGATGACGAATACGACGATGAGGAGTATGAGGAATACGAGTATGACGATGACGAATATGACGATGACGAGGAATACGAGGAAAAGAAGGGCGGTCTTTTTTCAGTATTTAAAAAGAATAAGCATTCCTACGACGATGAAGATGACGAGGAATATGAAGACCTTGAGGAATACGATGAGGAATATGACGATGAAGAATACGATGATGAGTATGACGATGACGACTACGATGAAAGCGCCGTATCCGTCAGGAAAATATTCCATATCATATTTGTAGTTCTTCTTATATGTGCAGTGGCGGCACTTGCCGCAATGTGCTACAGCTACAAGAACAATTACGACTCAGCAAGACAGCAGATAGAGCAGCTTCAGGGTGAAGGCGGCACAAGCACGGCCGAGCAGATAAATGAGCTCAAGGCACAGGTAGAACAGCTCAAGGCTGAGAATGCACAGCTTAAAAACGGCCGGACAGGCGGCAATAACACAGAAGGAAGCGGCAGCGGCGCAGCAGGCGAAGGTTCTGCGGCCAATGCTTCGGCGGATGCTCAAGCAGCAGGCGGTATACAGACTGCCGATGGTGCTCCATCTTCCGTGGTGGATGACACATCGGGAGCAACAAGCTCCAATTCAGGCGGAACCTATACGGTACAGGCAGGCGACAACACAGGCGTCAAGCTTTGTACAAACGTATACGGACAGTATACTCCCGAGCTTTGGAACAAGCTTTGCCAGGCAAACGGCAAGAGCGGTTCGGATTTTGTAGTCGGCGAAGAGATAATAGTACCTTAAAATTTGTTTAAGAATAGGGCTGTTGGTAACACAACAGCCCTTGTGTTAAAATGGGAGGATATATGAAATATTCTGAAATGAGTCTTGCGGAGCTGAGAGAGCTCGCAAGGCAAAAGGGAATAGGCAGCATTACACGCTACAGGAAGGCTGAGCTTATAGACCTGCTTGAAAAGGTGGATCCGCAGAGCCTGCCTGCCGATGCGGAAAAGGCGGCGGATGTTGAGGATATGGCGTCTGATATGTACGGCGAAGGCATACTGGAGGTTCTGCCCGATGGCTTTGGCTTTTTGAGGACAGACAATTATCTGCCGGGAACAAAGGATATATATGTTGCGCCGTCACAGATAAGGCGCTTTAATCTAAAGACAGGCGACAAGGTAAAGGGAAAGCTCAGGGTACCCAGAGAAAATGAAAAATTTTCCGCTCTTATCTTTCTTACCGAGGTAAACGGTGACAATCCCGAAAAGGCGGCAAGGCGCCCAAGCTTTGACGATCTTACTCCCGTTTTCCCAACGGAGGGTCTAAAGCTGGAGACCGATCAGAAAGAGCTTTCCACAAGACTTATCGATATGATCGCACCTATAGGCAAGGGTCAAAGGGGTATGATAGTTGCTCCTCCCAAGGCGGGAAAGACCGTGCTTTTGAAAAAGGTGGCAAATGCGGTCACAAAGAAATACCCGGATGTTTATGTAATAGTGCTGCTTATAGATGAAAGGCCCGAAGAGGTCACAGATATGCAAAGGAGCATATCCGGCAATGTGGATGTGGTGTATTCCACATTTGACGAGCAGCCGGAGCATCACAAGAGAGTTGCGGAAATGGTGCTCGAAAGAGCTAAGAGACTTGTGGAGCAGGGCAAGGATGTCGTTATTTTGTTAGACAGCATAACAAGGCTGTCAAGAGCCTACAACCTTACCGTGCCTTCAAGCGGCAGAACTCTTTCGGGCGGATTAGATCCCTCGGCATTGTATATGCCAAAGAGATTTTTCGGCGCAGCAAGAAATATAGAAAAAGGCGGCAGTCTTACCATACTTGCCACAGCTCTTGTGGAAACAGGCTCCAAAATGGATGACGTCATATTTGAGGAATTTAAGGGCACAGGCAATATGGAGCTTGTGCTTGACAGAAAAATGTCCGAAAAAAGGATATTCCCCGCCATAAATATATCCAGATCGGGAACCAGACGAGAGGAGCTCCTCCTGAACAGAAGCGAACTGGATGCGGCTTATTTCCTAAGAAATTCTTTTATGGGAAATCTTTCAGCAGGGGAGGTTACCGAACAGATAATAGATATACTTGCAAAGACAAGGGATAACAATGATTTTGTAAAGGCAATAAATAAATTGAACTCCAAATAAAAAAATAAATTGAACTCCAAATAAAAAAAGCTCTTGCATTATTTGCGGCTATGTGTTATAATCATCTCTGATATTGAGATGTTATACATCTGTAAGGGAATGCCAAAATGTATCCCAATCTATATGAAAGAGGTGTAAATAATGAAGGAAGGAATACATCCTAAGTATTATCAGGCTAAGGTAAAATGCAACTGCGGCAACGAATTCGTTATCGGTTCCACTAAGGAAGAGATAAGAGTCGAGGTCTGCTCTAAGTGTCATCCGTTCTACACAGGCTCTCAGAAGGTTCTTTTGGATGCCGGCGGCCGTGTTGACAAGTTTAACAAAAAGTATGGCAGAAAATGATTTCTGTAGATCATCCCCGGGTCTTGCCTGGGGATTTTTTGCATAGAGATATACTGAAAGGAGGGCCTTTATGGGCGAGATAGGAGAGGTCGTTGGCAAGGAGGCCGACAGACTCGTGGTCAAAATGAAAAGAACGGAGGCCTGCGCCAAGTGCAGAGCATGCTCCGCAGGGCTGGAAAGCAAGGATATGATCATAAAGGCTGTGAATATGTGCGGCGGAAATATAGGCGACAAGGTCGAAGTGGTGCTGGATAACAGCAACTTTATGAAGGCTGCTGTTATTATGTACGGCATACCCTTCGTTGCTTTTATGACAGGCATATTTGCAGGATATTACGGTGCGCTCAGATACAGCATCGGTTCGCCCGAGCTTGTGGGTATAGTTTTGGGTATAGTTTTGGTCGTAATTACTTATATTAGTATCAGGACACAGGAGTATCGCTTCAAGAAAGGCGGTTATATCCCAAAGGCGATCAATGTTGTCAGATAAGGAGGTTTTTTTATGGAAGGAAAATTGACAAGGGCTGATCTTAAAGCCATAAGAGGCATAGTCAGAAGCGAAGTGAGAAGATCGGATATTTCAAAGCTTTGCTGTATATTGAAGTTTACAACGGTGGTATTGGCGGCGGCAGCGATGATATACGGCATCGTCATGATCGCAGAGAAATTTGCTTCCGATGAGGAAAAGACCGAGGAAGCCGAAGAATAAAGATATTGTAGAAAACGGATATTTGCAGGCGATATTTTAAACGGCCGTGTGCTGAGCGCCTGTTATAGCGGCGGGATATTCCCTGCAGACATAAATTTACCGATATATCAAAAAAGCTGTCTTTGTGTGAGACAGCTTTTTATGCTTGATGCGGCCTGCTTAAGGCAGGCTCAGACTGTCAAAAAAGTAAAATTTGACCCAAAATATGAATTATCAAAGCAAACAGCTTAAAAAAAAGCATCGCAGACTTTAATCCGCAGGAGGAATTCATTTCCTCCGAGGACAGGAACTTTTCTGTAATTTTGGTGTTAAACACCAAAATTGCGGAAAACACGGCTGGTTCCTACCTTAATTAATCTGAAAGAAATGCAAACATTTCTTTCAAGCGTGTCGACTTTGTCGACACGCTGAGTCTGCTTAAGGCAGGCTGCGATATATGACCGATATAGCGCTTTGCGGTATCAAAAAGTGTTTTTAAAACCTTTGATCTTTATATATCACCTTTTCCCAAAGAGATATATCGTTGTTTATAATAAGCTCCTCCGGGAAATCCACGGATGAGAGAAGAGCCTCGCAGCGGGCAAAGTCTCCTATATAGGTGTGGTAGTGAGAATCGCTGCCAAGTATTATAGGAACATTTTGGCGCTTGCATTCTTTAAGCATTTTTATTGCAGCATCTTCGCCGCCTCTGCGGCCGTTGGCAGGATCAAATGAAGCGTTGTTGAGCTCAAGCAGCGTGCCTGTTCGCTTAGCGGCGGCAACCACCTGTACCGTATCGATAGGATATCTGGGGTCGCCCGGATGTCCTATTATTTTTATAAATTCATTTTCCATAGCATTACACAGCGCCGCTGTGTTTTCATCTGAGGAGAGCGGATCCATACAGGGCAGATGAAGACTTGCTATGGCGTAATCAAGGCGCCTTAATATGCCGTTTGATATGCTCTTGTCCACTCTGCCTGCGCTGTCTCTGATATTGAGCTCTATACCCCTATAGACCCGTACTCCTTCTATATATTCGGGCAGCACCTTTAAATTGAGGAAATGAATATGGCCGCAGCTTCCCGGCATCATAGGTGCATGGTCGGAAATGCCTATGGCTTCCATGCCTATATGAGCGGCGTACCGTGCGTTTTCGGTAACGGTGCTGTAAGCATGGCCGCTTGAAACGCTGTGGATATGCATATCCAGCTTATATTTTCCCATTTAATCACATCCCTACAATTAATTGCTTGTATACAAATAAAAAAATATGTAGTATAATCTATATAACACTTGAAGAAAGGAGTATTACCATGAAGCTGCTCAAACCCGAAACGATAATTCAATACAAGGTGGAAGAAGTAAAGTGCAATTGCTGCGGAAAGCCTATAGAAAAGGACAGCTTCGGCAATACCCTAGACTATCTTTCAGTATACAAAAGGTGGGGCTATGGCACTACTATGGATTCGGAAGAGCATGAGTTCGACCTTTGCGAAGAGTGCTATAAAAAGATCGTATCCCAATTTAAGATATCTGTGCGCAAATGATATATTTGCCCATGCGGTGCATAGAAAACAGACGGTTCCCGCAAGCCGCATTATTGGACAAGGGCATTTTATTTAAGCGATATGACGGCATCGGCTCAAAATACAAAGAGCCTGCCGATCAAAAACAGCTTTTATTCTTCAAGGCTCCTGCTGCTCAATGCTATAAAGTCTATCTTATAGGCGCCGCTTTTTCTGAGCATCCTGCAGCATTCGTTCATAGTGGCTCCCGTGGTGAATATATCGTCAACTACAAGTATCCTTTTGCCTTTGATATTGACATTGTCCATTGTTTTAAAAGCATTTTTGATATTTTTCTGTCTTTGCTTTTTATTTAGACTGTTTTGAGGCACGGTAGCCCTTTGCCTTATAAGCAGTCTTTTATATTTGGAGCCTATGCTTTTGGCAAGTATGCGGGCTATGAGCATCGCCTGATCGTAGCCCCTTTCTTTAAAGCGAGTTTTATGAAGGGGCACGGCGGTCACGTAATCATATCCCAGCAAAAAGTTTCTTATTGCATATTGCGACATAACGCTGCCAAAGTATTTTGCATATCTGAATTTATTTTTGTATTTGTATCTGAGTATGGCGTCTCTTACCGCACCCTTGTAATCCAGCACGCAATAGCCCTTGTCAAAATATATATTGCCGCCGCTGCAGTCGGAGCATTTGCCTTTGCGGTCCATAAGCCTGCCGCAGCTTTCGCAGCGGTATCCTTCGGTCTCGCCGAAATCCCTTGCACATTCTGTGCAAAGCCACGGATCCTCATCTATATCCAGCAGTTTCGTGCAGCCTATACATCTACACGGATATATTATTCTCATCAGCAGTGTCGCTGCCTTCTTCGGTATTTTCATCATGCTTGTATTTTCTGAATATATTCATAAATTCTTCGCCGCTTATGTTTTCTTTTTCGTAGAGATAAGTGCTTATCTCTTCAAGAGCTTTTTTGTTTTCACTAAGCATTTGCTTTGCCTTTTCGTGGCAGTCTTTTATAACGGCAAGCACCTCGCTGTCAAGAGCGGCTATTGTCTGTTCGCCTACTATGGCTATTTTATTCCCGCCTAAATATTTGTTCTCCACATTCTCAAGAGCCATCATATCGAATCTGTCGCTCATGCCGTAAAGACTTATCATATTTCTGGCAAGGTTCGTAGCCATTTCTATATCGTTGCTTGCTCCCGTTGTGACAGAGCCGAATTCTATTTCCTCGGCGCTTCTTCCCGCAAGGTATACGACTATCTTGGCAAGTATCTCATCCTTGCTCATAAGATAGCGCTCCTCTTCGGGCATCTGCATGGTGTATCCGAGAGAGCCCATTGTCCTCGGTATTATGGTTATTTTTTGGACAGGCTGAGCATTTTTCTGCAAAGCTGCCGCAAGCGCATGGCCTACCTCGTGGAATGCGACTATTTTCTTTTCCTTGTCCGAAAGTATGCGGTCCTTTTTTTCCTTGCCTGCGATAACCACTTCCACAGACTCCATAAGATCCTCCTGCATTACTTTGCTCCTGCCCATTTTAACAGCTCTTAGGGCTGCCTCGTTTACGATATTGGCAAGGTCTGCGCCTGAAGCGCCGCTTGTGGCAAGAGCTATTTTTTCAAGGTCTATGTCATCGCCCTTCACAACATTTTTGATGTGTACCTTAAGCACATCTATCCTGCCTTTAAGGTCGGGATTTTCAACTATTATCCTTCTGTCAAAGCGGCCGGGCCGCAAAAGGGCATGATCCAGCACCTCGGGTCTGTTTGTGGCGCCTAATATCACCACGCCTTTTGAACTGTCAAAGCCGTCCATTTCCGCCAAAAGCTGATTCAGAGTCTGGTCGTTGGTACCCATTCTGTTATCTCTTTTGTGGCCTACCGCATCCAGCTCGTCTATAAATACTATGCAAGGCGCATTGTCCTGTGCGCTTTTGAAAAGATCTCTCACCCTTGAAGCGCCTACGCCTACGAATATTTCTTCAAAGTCAGAGCCGGAAAGGCTCATAAAAGTAACGTTTGCCTCGCCTGCAACAGCCCTTGCAAGCAGAGTTTTTCCTGTGCCGGGAGGGCCTACGAGGAGAGCGCCCTTAGGCTGCTTTGCGCCTATTTTGTGATATTTTTCGGGATTGTGGAGAAAGTCGATTATCTCCTCAAGGGATTCCTTTGCTTCATCTTGCCCCGCCACATCTGCAAATGTGACTCCGGTCTCCTTTTCCGTATATATCTTGGCGGCGGATTTGCCCATGCCTCCCGTTCCCATTCTCTTCATCATAAAACGCATTACAAGGGTGAGGCCCAAATACATTATAAGTATGGGAAGCACCCAGCTTGTGAAAAATGATATAAGAGGAGAGTTGTACTGTATGGGCGCATAAAACTCCACATGGTTTTTCCTGAGTATAGGCACAAGCTCATCGTAGGATATCCTGCCTACATAAAATTTATTGGAGCCTTCGGCAAGCTTTTTGTCGTCCGCCTCCAGCTTTTCCGCTATGGGATAAACTTCAAGCTTGTCGTTTTGGAACTCTACCTTTTCTATCTTGCCTTCCTCCACCCAGTCTACAAATTCGCTGAAATTAAGTTCGTTCAAGCTTCTCATAGACATTGTGATGTTTAGCAGATTAAATACGAACGTAAGCCCCAAAGAAATTATAAGTATCCTTATAAACAGTTTAAAATCCGTGTTGGGTCTGTTATTGCCGTCGTTATTTTCATTATTGTTAATATTGTCATTTTCGTTCATATGTCAAGCCTCCGTTCATATTGTATTTTATAACATTTTTTTACAATTATCAACAATAATGATATAATTTTAGAAATAATTAATATATACAGGCTTTTGCACCGATGCCGCTTGAATCTGTGAAGGCATGGCAAAAAAGGGAAGGGGTAAAGCTTATGTTATCTTCGTGCCTTTATAGTAATGTTCAAGTATCTCCTTGTAGGTGCTGCCGTGGTTAGCCATATAGCAGGCTCCGTACTGGCTCATTCCCAAGCCGTGGCCGTAGCCCTTTGTGGTTATAGATATGGAATCTCCCTTGTTCGTTATATCAAAGGCTGTGGAGCGCAGCCCCAATATGGCACGCACATTATTTCCCGAAAGCGTTTTGTTTCCCGCTTTTACTTCCGTGACATAGCCTGCCTGTGTCCTGCTTGTTATGTTCAGCTCTTCGCAGCCTATAAGAGATCTGAGCTTTGCCTTTGATATTTCCTTGGTCTCGCTGAAATAAGGGGAAAGCTCATCTCCCGCCGAGCTTACGCTTGAGAGATAGGGCAGATCCTGTGTCCATACGTTTTCGCATTCTTCGGTGTGCCCGTTTGTGGTGGAGCAAAAAACAGCCAGTATAGGCCGGTCGTCATAGGTGAGTATCTCTCCTGCCGTGGCCTGTACAACAGAAAGTATCTTGCTGTAATTTTTTTCAAAGTCATCGCCCCACATTTTTTTCATTTTGTCTGTTGTGATGTATGCCTGATCTATATTATCGTAGCTTATATTCTTGTTTTCGCTCTTTATTCTGAGCGCATATGTTCTGGCGGCAACGGCCTGCGCCTTCATAGCCTCGTAAGGAAAATTTATAGGCATCTCTCCCGCAACGACTCCCGCCACATAGTCTTCAAGCTCTTTGTCCGTATCCTTTACAGGTGCGGATACCTCTTCGTAAACGGAGCATACGGGCATGACCTGTCCTTCGCTTACGGATATGGGAACGGCGGCTGTTAAAAAAAGTGTCAGCAGTATTTTCTTCATTATATCATCTCCTCGTATTATATAGTTATAGTGTTTAAAGCCCTGAATCAGGACTTATGTTATAATGTATAAGATACTGTGGATC
>CANPXH010000010.1 GCA_947585865.1 uncultured Clostridia bacterium | reverse complement strand
ATGCAACAGTAAATGCAGCCATACATTTTAAAAATTTATTCATAGTCTATCACTCCTTAATCAAATTTAATATTTTCCCATACGCATAGTCAACATACTGTTGACACAGCGTGCCGATAAAATCGACACGTTTGAAAGAAATGCCTGCATTTCTTTCGGTTGAATTACAAAATGTTGAGAATTTAAAACTATCGGTTTTAGCGGCAGTTCTGAAATGTATATACATTTTACCATATAAAATCTAAATATGCAACCCATTTGCCATAAATTCTCCAAAGTTTCTAAAATAAAAAATGCTGAGGTCTTGCCCCAACATTTTTTGCAAAGCATTTCCGATATCATCCGCCAAGGGTGACATCTTGATATTGATACCAGTCAAGCGCCATATCTATATGCTCGTTTCTGTATTCCGGCCACAATGCGTCTACCACATAAAAATCGGCATAGACGCTCTGCACAGGCAAAAAGCCCGACAGTCTGCGCATACCGCCCCACCGTATTATAAGGTCTATACGTGAGATATCGGCGCTGTTATAATAAGACACATCCTTGTTTTGCGTTCTAAGATCCCATTCCCAGCTATAGTTTATAAGAAAATTCACTCTGGTTCCGCCGTTATTGAATTTTTGCCTTTCGGTGAGATCCATAAGCTCACGGGGGAACATATCCGAGCTTGTATTTCCCACAACAAGTATTTCCGCATCTTCTTTTTTTATCATATCGACCATTTCTACACAGGCTCTTGTAAAGGCAAGCCGCTGTGCCGCAGGGCGCTTTGTGTTATCTACGGTAAAGCCGTATATGCTCAGTTCCTCCACCCCAAGTTCCTGACAATATTTAAAGGCCGAAAGCCCCGGTAAGAGACCGTTGGCATAGCCCTTGTCCTTTGTCATGGAGTTGGAGACCGCCCATCTTCTGTTGCCATCGGGTATTATTCCTATATGCCTTGGTATCCTCATAAAATCACCTCAATAAATTTATACCCATATTGATGTAATTTTAATCAAGGTATGTTGATATTATTTTATCCTTAAAGCATTTATACCGATCTTCAGTCAGTCTTGACAGCTTTTGCGGGCAAGATTTTTTCTCCGTTTAAAACAGCTTCCTTAAGGCTGTCTCCCTCGTATCTGAGCTTAAGTGAAAAGAAAGGAGCATTGTCGATGAGAAGGCGAAGGAATATCCTATCTCCCTCCCACAGATTGAGAGAAAAAAGCTTGTCCTTTTCTATCCATTCCAGCTTGCCTTCGTCACATGGGGCAACGTTGCCGCAAAATTCATCCCCGGTATACAGGCACATATATTCGGTCTCAAAGTTGTCCGCCAAAAAGGTTACTATCCCTCTGAATCTGTAGCGGGTGAGCGTGAGCCCTGTTTCTTCCCTGACCTCTCTCAAAAGGCATTCCTCGGGGCTTTCCCTGTCTTCAAAATGGCCGCCTACGCCTATCCATTTGTCCTTGTTTATATCGTTTTTCTTTGATATCCTGTGGAGCATAAGATATTTATTATCCCGCTCTATATAACAAAGAGTTGTTAAATTCATATTATCCGACCTTCTCTATGGTCACGTCATTGTCCTTTACAATAGAGGCAATGCCCTTTTGAGTCTTATCAATGAAGCTATTCAAGAGCTTTTCGGAAAGCTTCTTGTCTCCCGCATCTACGGTTATTTTTATAACATTGTTGTATTTTCCGTCTTCGCCGGCCTTTTCCATATCCTTTACTCTTTCAACTGTAATATTGCCGGTGTCTTCAGGCGCAATGCCTATTTTCTGCTTGACGGATGTGGTGTTCATAAGCCTTACAAGCATATCTCCAAAATCCGAATCGAAGCTGTAGGTCACACTTAATATTTGTGAACAGGAGGTGTCTTCAATGCCATTGGCAGCCTCCTCATTTTTTTTGCCGCAGGCTGTAAACAAAATGCAAACAAGCAATACTGCTATCAGTAATTTCTTCATAGAGAATCTCTCCTTTTTTATTGTAATCTGCCCTCCGTTGTGATACTATAAAGGCAGGAGGTGTTAAATATGGACAACAATGTAAATGATGTGATCCCCGAAACAAATACACAAAGCACAAATGACGACAGTGTTGTGGACAGCATACCCAAGGATGCCCAGTCTATCAACAGCGAAAGCACAGACTCATCCGCTTCATACACCACCACTCCCGAAGCAGTGCCAAGTTCCGTTATGGCAGTGGTATCTCTTTGCCTGGGCATATTCTCGGTGATATGCTGCTGCACGGTAGTTCCCGCAGTAACTTCGGCTGTGATAGGTCTTGTACTCGGCATAATATCCATAAGGAACAATTATGGCGGAAAGTCCATTGCAACGGCGGGCATAATATTTTCCGCCATAGGTCTTGCCATAGGTGCGATAACGGGGCTTTTGGGTCTTATCGGTTCCGTCATATCGGGATTATTCAGCTATAACTACTATTTTTGATGCCGTATAGGGCAAGCATTTGCCTAGAAAAACGGTACAAAATTTCTGACCACATAATATAAGGCAATTATTACACCGAATACTATCCAAAACCATTGGGCTTTGGGTAGTATTTTTTTGCCGAAGGCATATTCGATATAGTAAAGAACGCCTATCACGCCCAGCGAACACAGACCCAGGTTGTATCTCAAGGCCATTATGAACCTGCCGTGGAGTACCGAAAGCACCGCTCTTGTGGCTCCGCATCCCGGACAATACATACCTGTGTATTTATGGAACAGACAAGCGGGAAGCAGCTTCGCCATATCCTCCGCCGTAAATAACAAAAACACTGTAAGCGCCGCTGCCATAACAGGAGCGCCTATTGTAACGACCCTTCTCATAATATCGCCTTGAGCCTGTGAAGGTCTTCTATGTACACAGGCTTCTTTGCTCTGTCATATATTATGGAGGCAGGGTGGTAGAGCGGGAATATCTTCATATTTTCCTTCTCTATAAGTCTGCCGTGACATTGGCCTATAGTGACCGCCTTGTCCATAAGTACATAGCTAAGGGCAAAATTGCCCAATGTGACCACAAGCCTTGGGGATACCAATTTTATTTCTTCATGAAGAAGAGGTACGAAAAAATCGAGCTCTTCCCTGTTGGGCGCTCTGTTTACAGGCTTGCCTGTCTTGGGGCTGAGCTTAAAGGGTCTGAGCTTGCATACATTTGAGATATAGATATCTTCTCTTTCAAGCCCCACTATTTCCAAAAACTCGTCAAGATTTTTCCCCGCCTTGCCTACAAAGGGTCTGCCCTGCTTTTCCTCCTCGCCTCCGGGAGCCTCGCCTATAAGCATTATTTCCGCATTCAGCCTGCCCTCGCCGAACACCACGGGCCTGTCTCCAAATTTTTTTCTGCTTTCTTCTTCCATTCTTTTGTTGAGATCATTCATTTTTATCACCTGTCATCAGTATAATACCGCTTATTATCAATCCGCCCAAAAAGCCGCCTATGTGGCCTATGTTGTCTATGTTGGGCATAAGCATACCGCTGCCTATGCCTATTATGGCAAAAAGGATGATGAAATAATTATCAAATCCATCCATGGAACGGTTCCTTATGCGTGTGTACATAAATGTAGACGCCATAAGTCCGAATATTGCGCCTGAGGCTCCGGCAGATACGGCATTGCCGAAAAATGCGCTTGCGATACCGCATACTATACCCGAGAAAATATATATCACAAGCATTTTAAAGCTGCCGTAATATCTCTCTACTCTTGTTCCCAATATATAAAGAGAAAGGCTGTTGGCCAAATAGTGCATGAGACCTATGTGCAAAAACATAGACGTAAAGACTCTGTATATCTGAAGCTCGCCGAATATGAGCTCCTTGTCTATAGCGCCGAATCTGAGAAGCACCTCTGTGCTGTCCGAACCTCCCATAAGCTCCATAAGTATAAGTATTATGCCGTTTACGGCAATGAGGAAATAAGTGATCGGAGTGTTTATGCTTTTTATATCCGCATTTTGCATCTCCTTTTGTTTTGCCTTCATAACGCCTATATCCACGGCGGGAGAATACTCGCCGCTGCCGAAGGAAGCATACACAAGCTTATGTATGTTCAAAAGCTCATCGGGCTGGCTGCCCTTTACATAAAGCTTTTTACTGCCCGTATCGGCTATCCACTTTATACTTATAAGCTCCGCCTGATAGTCTTCTATATCCTGTGTGCAAAAGGAGATAAGCTCCTCCTTCGGGCTCTCGCTTACAAATATGCCCAGCACCATTACCCTTTCAAGTTGGGAAAAATAATTTAAAGTATCGGCAAAAAAGCCTTTGTAATCGTATTTTTTATCGGCATTTATTATAACTATGCCATATGCTATATTGCCTATTTGCCTTACAAGGCCTATATATTCCGTATCCTCGCCTATGACAGGACTGCTGTAGAAATTTTTAATAGGTCTGAATTCATTGGCAATAAGCGCCTCAGCCATATTTTTGATAAACGCCATTTGTATTTCCTCCTAAGGTAAAAGCAAAAGACCGTACATAAGGGCTATACCCGGAATGCCCAGCAGCGCCGCAACAAGCACCGTAACACAGTTGAGCCCCAAAAAAATACCCAGCCTGTACATAAAGCAATTGCATATAAAAATAAGGGAAGTGCCCATAACGCCCTTAAAGCACAGCTTTCCTATAAGCTCTGTCCTTCTTGTGAAGTAAAGGCAAAGCACTAAAAGCACAGCGGAAAATACTCCCCAGTGGAGAAGCTGCACCGATATAATTTCGTTCATAACATCACCTCATTATAATATATAATGAGGCGGCTTAATTTATAACACAAGCCTTATGTTTTTGTAAAATGAAATAAGCTTGTCGATTTTCCGTGCAGGCCTGAAATCTGCTCTCAGCTGTGTAAGCCCTCTGCTGTAAAAGGGATCGTTGCCCAATAGCTTTATATGCTTTTTGTAAAGCCTTTTCCGCTCTGAAACAAGTCTTTTCATTTTAGCCTTGTCTGTAAGGTCATTGCCCCTTGAAAGCGACTCATAATGATATAACAGCGCCTCATTGCACACCACGCTGTACAGGCCCTTTTCATAAAGAGAAAAGCACATATCCACGTCATTATATGACACCTTAAAGTCTTCGTCAAAGCCTATGAATTTATTTTTGTCTATGCACAGACAGGCAGCCGTAACGGCTATACAGCTGCAGTTATATCTGCTTCTGCCAAAATACAGGCTGTCGCTGTCCTCTTGACCTATAAGGGCATGTACGGGGCCGTTTGAAATATTTATAACACCGCAGTGCTGTATTTTCCTGCTGTTGGGATAATACAGCTTTGCGCCGACCGCTCCCGTATTTTCAAGAGAAGCAAGCGAGATCATTTTTTCAAGCCAGCCGGGGCTTATGATCTCTGTATCGTCATTCAGAAACACCAAAAAATCGCCCTCTGCTTTTTTTGCTCCTAAATTACACATATGAGAAAAATTAAATTCAGACCTTTCATATACATATTTGTCTGCAAGAGCCGAATATTTTTCCTGAACATATGCGCCGCTGCCATTGTCCGCTATTATTATTTCATAATTTTTATAGGTGCTTTTCTGTTTTATACTGTCTATACACCTTTTAAGTACATCATAATTATCTCTTGAAGGGATTATTATGCTTGCCTTTCCGCCGGGAATCACAGGCTCTTCACTGCCTGTTTCAAATACTCTGTTTCCCTCTGCAAGCACAAGAGGCACATGGCAAAAGGAAGCGCCCTTTGCCGAAAGCTCCTTCAATATTTCGTAGCTTGTGCCTGTATTTTTTATACAATTTCTTTTTACAAGGCATGGACCTATATAATCATAGGACAAAAGCGTATGAGGTGAATAGTCGGGCTTATAAAATATATTACCGCCTATTTTTTCATCACAATATACCACATCACCGTCTGCTCTCAGCATTTTCTCCACAGCCCTATAGGACAGATCACAGCCGCAGGTGAAAAGCACATAGTCGCCCTCTGCCATACCGAGCGCACTTACACATTTGGTATTTCTGTAGCTTTGGGGTATATTCTTTGTTGTGATAATGCTTACCTTTTTCATATTACTGCACCACTGTAAGTTCCTTATCCGAGCAATAGCTGTCCTCAACAGAAAGCTTTTTGATAAGGGAGATATCGATTTTATTGTTTCTTATAGCAAAATCAAACAGCTCCGCCGACAATGTTTTCATACCGATGTCAATGTTCTGCTCCTTCATAGTCTTTACAAAAGAGAGAATACCCTCCTGTATTTCCTCTGTAGTATTGTCAAAGCTGCTGTCATTGTTATAAACAGGCTGCCCCTTTTCATCAAAGCATATAAGCTGACCATAGGGCGCCTTAAGTACAGCCTCAAGATAAAGCTGATTCCTGAATATTTTATTTTTCCCTTCATCCAGCATATTGTATACGGGAAACAGGCTTTTACATTTACAACCGTATTTTCCTGCCCTGCCTGAATAGTGAAATGACATATAAAGTCCGTCAACCGCCTTATTCAGCAGCCTGCTTAAATAAAGCTGTATTGTGCCGCTGTAGCCTATATCCACAACAGCAGTATTGCCCTCTTTTATAGTCCTTTTGCAATAGTCCTTGTATCGTGCTTTTTCCTCACGGGCCCTATTCAGTATCTGCCTTGTATCTATATGAACCTTGTCTATATCCCCCGGCATTTCTGTATAGAAGTCCTTTCCTCTATAGTCGATACCAAGCCTTGAATACATAATATTTTTAAAGCTGCCCCTGTAATATATGCTCAGGATATCCTTTATATCCTTTTCATGCTCTATCGCAGCAACAGAAACGGCTCTCCTTGAGGCAAGAAAATAACAGGATATGTTGCTTTTTTCACTGTATATATCAAAGGCCTTTTTTAAAAGCCAGCCTTCTCTCGACAAAAAGAGAAGCTGAGAATATCCCTGTGATTCCCAATCGAGCCATTTTACAAAATCGTATATAAGGGGCCCGTATATACAAAAGCCCATATCAAAGGCAGTCTTTATATCAAGGTCACCGCCGCCCCCTTTGTCGATCAGGTCAAAAACCGCCTCATTTGCAAAGCTTTTCTTAAATTCCCCATAGTCCGTCATTTTATCCCTGCGGTACATATTCAAAGTATTTCCTATGCCGCAGCTCATAATATTACGTACCATAAGCTCTGCGCCAAGCACATATTTATTACAAAGCAATCTCTTAAACACCTGTTTCACCGCCTAGTAGTCAAACAAATCCCCTAAATAATTATTTCCAAACAGATAATCATATTCTATAAGCTGATTTTCATTATAAAGCGCCTTTTCCTCATCAGTCATATTTTCTGTAAAAGAAGGTATGCCCTCCTTATTTACAACAATACCTGAACCACAGGCTGCATATATGCTCTGAGAATCTTTAAGATATCTGAAATATTTAGGCATTGACAGATCATATTCTGAAAGAACAGTAGGCAGTAACTGAGGAACGCTTACTATTCCGCAGTCCTTTTTTACATTTTCAAAGTTGTTCCACGCAATAAACGGAACACGCCTCTGTTCAAGTATTCCGTATTCAGTTTTGCCCTCTGCAGACTTGCCTGCACTCAAACCGCTGTTGTCCTCTCCCAAAAGCTCTGACTGATTTAAAAGCGTCTCTCCCACAGGCCCTGCATCTGACATATGATCGCCGAACATTATTATAACTGTAGGCTCCTCTTCATTGCTGAAATAATCAATAAGCTCACCCAAAGCCATGTCTGCATAGTGCAGGCCTATTGCCATATCTCTTATCGAACCTTGGGAGCTTTCTGTAAAACGGCTTACATCTATATCATAGCTTACATCATCATCTATTGAACTTTCCCAGTAGCCTCCATGGTTCTGCATAGATACAGACAGATTGAACCAGGGTGCATCTGATTCTGAGTTGTGCTTTTCATATTCGTCTATTATTCTGTTTACAAGCGCATGGTCTGAAATATAGCCTCTCATTCTGTCAGCCTCATCCGGAAAGTCCTCTTCCCAGAGAGTCTTATCAAAGTCAAAGTACTTATAGGCCGTATTCCTGTTATAATTAGTCTTTTCAAAGGGATGTATGGCAAGACTTTCATAGCCTCTGCTTTCCAGATAGCTGTTTATTGAAAAGAAATCCGGCCTCATACATCTTTGATAGGGCATATATTCTGTGGGCAGATATGATACCGAAAAGCCTGTCAGTGCCTCAAACTCCGAGTTGACAGTACCGCCGCCGAATACATTTGTCAGAAGCTCACCTGTTACGGCTGTGCTCTGCATATTTCTGTAGGTAGGGAGCATTTCCTCCTTTATGCCAAGCTCACTGACTCTTTCCATATCCCAAAAGGATTCGCTCATAAGCACAATTATATTTGCCTGTATACCGCTGCCTCCCTCGGGGCAGGCATTTATTTTGTCATGTATTTTTTTCATGGTATCGCTGCTGTAGTTCTCAGGCTTATCCATAGGCTTAAGATACTGTGCACTCTCCGAAAATGCTGAAACAAAGCCCTTTTCCAAATAGTATTCCTTTGCCTCAAAGAGATTGACACCTGTTGTAAATACAGTAAAGGCAAAATAGTTTGCAAGAAGGGCCGAAGCTGCAGCAAATATGACTATTCTTGAAGGTGTACTCGGGGAGAATGTATCTCTCTTGCCGAAGAATATATATATCAGTACCGCCAGAACAATAAGTAGGATAATTCCTCCCGCAAAGGCAGCAGATGGCGTAAGCTGAAATTTTGTCACAACTGTAGCCGCTACACCTGCAAGGAAGAAATCCCAGGGCATAAGAGGCGTGTCTCTGAACTGCAGCTTAAAATAATTTACTGTCAGAAGGATCGCAAATATTACGGAAAGGCATATAAGGCTTCGGTGATTCTTTTTTAAAAGAACTGCAAGTGCCATATTTATAAGAGCTATTATACAAAAGCCCTCCGTGAAGTTGTCGGTGTAGGCTGCTGTCCATGTCAGGGTATCAGCTATGCTTTCCCTTTGTATAACAGAGATCATAATATAGAGAACAAATGAAAGAATAAAATTTATATCTGCAAATTCTATATATCTGAATATCTGCTGATATCTTTCGTTCTTTGGTCTGACAATGCCTGCCGAAACAAAGAAAAACAGAAATAAAGCAAGCATTGTATAATATGATGTATAAGGTCTTATAAGGGGGCTTACCTTATAGCTTACAGTATCATTATCCCACTTTGTGTTTTCATAGCCGTCTATGGCTCTGGATAATTTATCATCTATGCTTATATCAAATAAACCTGAGCCTACCTCCTTGACATAGGTTATATCTATTGTCCTTACGTTCTCGAGAGGTATACTTATTGCGGCAGACTCATGTGTATTGTAAACATACAGAAAATGGTCTATTCCGTTGTATTTCCACCCATCCTTAAGCTCCGCCTGAGACAAGTCATATCTTACATTGTTTACATATATCTCATTTATGCGCACATTATCCGCAAGAGCAGCCTCACATTTTTCTCCTGTTGCAGTGATAGTAAGTACGGTATTATCCTTGTACACACTTTTATATACGATATTCTGAAATGCAGTAAATAATATGATAAACATAACAACCGAAAAAAAGCCTGTACATATGCTGTGTCTAAGTGAAAATTTTTTCAGCCATAAGAATTTATTCATCACCCTTTCCCTCCCGGCATACCGAAAATACTATGCTTTATTTTCACAAGTGCCCTCAGCACCTTAGGTTTCCTGTTAAGGATATCTATAATATAGAGCTTGAAAAGCTGAGGGTCGAACACTATATATGCTATAGCTCTTGTTATTCTGCTGTGGCCCGATACGACCTCTTCAAGCATATCTCTTTTGGTAACGGCATTTCTTGCTCCCTCATTCAGCGGAAGCGTCATAATATAGCTTTTAATAAACTCGTATATGTTTATATTATCCCTTGAGCCGTACACAAGGTCCTCAAAATATGAAGCCCTGAATATCTGTCTGTCGATATCCTTGGCACATCTTAAATAGCCCTCAAAAACCATAGACACTTCGTAGGGCTTTATGCTCATATATTCCTCGTATTCACCGAATATGTTCCTGAAGGATTTTACAAAGTCAAGAGCACCTCTCTGCATAGCGCTTACAATAAAGCTGTCCTGATATAGCTTCGGGATATTGTCGAATACGGGTCTGCCCTCTGAATCAAGGCCTATGCAGGAGGCGGAGCTGTCCGAAAGTATATGCTCTCTTATGAGGCCCGACATATAGGGCGTAAAGTCATAAAAGCTCTTTATACTGTATTTTCCCTTTCTCTGCATAGCAGAAGAACGCTTCGCATCCCTGTGTACAAAAAGCACGTCTATGCCCTTGCCGCACACATCTGAAAGAGCAGTCTGTATTCTTCCGCTGTAGCCCATATCAAAGGCAATATTCCTTCCTTGGGCAATCGGAGCAAAGTACTTTTCACACAGGCTGACAGCCCTTCTATGCTTTTCCCTGTCATAGGCATTATCAATAAACCAGTCTATAAAGCTGTGATAACTGCCTTCATCGGCAAAGACTCGTGACATATCAAAGGGGATATCTTCCTTTACCTCCGAGCAAAAATCCAAAATGGATAAAATAGTGGCAGGAGTATGGTTTCTGTACTCCACAGGCAGATCATAGAAATCGGCATCGCTCTTTATCATAGCAGGAAGCAGAAGACGCCTTGAGGCATATATATACTCTGCTTCGGGATCCTCCTCAGTCCTGAGTATATTATATGCAAGCATAGGCAGATAGCCATCCCTTGCCATAAAATATATTTTGTCATAGCCCCTTGAATTTTCCCTTATCCATTTTGTAAGGCCAAGCATATGCATACCGAGTGCATAATAGCCTATAAAATAAGGGTCGGCATTGAAATCTGATCCCTCATTAAAGCTTCTGTATGGATTGTCAAAATAAAAGCCTGCCGCCATAGCCAGCATAGAACGATAGCCCAGGCTGTCCATAAAGGCCTGACTGTCACACATAGTACCGCATACAGACTGTGCTATATTGTGGCACAGATTTGTATTAATATCCTTTATCCTGTTTTCAAATACCTCTGTTGCCTTAGGGAAAAATATAGTCTTGATCCCCAAACTGCGAGGTCTTATAATATCATTTACCCATGTATCCCCTATATGCAGTATATCGGAGGGCTTTGCACCAAGGTCGTCTGCAACAGCCTTGAACAGGTCGCCATGAGCCTTTGTAAGCCTCATTTCAGAGGAGATATAAAGCTTTTCATACTCCTTGTAGCCGGCTCTTTCAAGCATGGCCTCAATAGTTTCTCTATCCAAATACATATCCGATACCAAAACAATTTTTTTGCCTGCAAGAACGGCGGTGTCAAATATCTCCTTTGCAGCCCGTCTTCTATAGGTAAGCTGTATTTCAATACGCTTTTCCTCTTCTTCCATCGCCTTTGCTATTTCTAAAGGTATGCCGCAATAGTCGGCAAGGCAGTCGTATATCTCATCTATCGTAACATCCTGATAATCGGGATGTGTGTTCCCGAAACGTCTGCGGCATTCTCTTTCTGCCGATATCCTCAACTTTTCAAAGCCTATGTTAGAGGTATACAGCTTTTCAAATTTTTTATTCATAAGCAGGAACACATCATTGGGTCTGTACACATAACGCATAATAAGGGTATCGAATATATCAAAGCTTATATACTTGCAGCTGCTTTTTGCAACCTCCTCCTTAATACTCTCAAGACCGCTGTTGAACCTTGTGGATATGGATGCAAAGAAATGAAAATCCCTATTGGTATGCTCATGGAAGCCCGGCATAAAATCAGACATTATGCTGTCGGCCTTCTTAAGCTCCTCACCGCAGAAGGTATTGTCCGCCAGTTCCTGCCACATACGGGCATAGTACTTCTTTGTTTCATTAAAGCAGTCCCTTATATATTTTTCTGCATTTACCTCCTCCAGATACTCATTTACAAATTCAAATACACGCTTTATATCAGCCATATTCTTGGTAAAGCGTTTAAGTGTTGTCTTAGCTGCATTTGTAGAAGCATCCTCGTTTTCACAATAAAAATACCCTTCATTTTCAACAGAGGCAACGGAATCGGCATTATAAAAAAGCAGAGATGAAAAAGCTATATCCTCTGTCATAATAACATGGGTATTTATTCTTTTATAATAAGGGGCGCATTTGTTCCAAAGCTCCTTTTTATATATTTTATTCCATATTGTGTGCCATGAAAAGCAAAGACCCTTCTGTTCAAAATAAGCCCTCCTGACCTCTTCTCCCGTCAGAAGATCAAATATAAAGCATTCATCATGGAGATTTCTGATATACTCGGAGTTATCTGTTCTCCTGAATATGGTTTTGCCTATTACGATATCTGCATTCTTCTCCAGTCCACGTTTTATGAGAGTGTTATAATAATCAAGGGTAGCAAAATCATCGCTGTCCATAAAGGCAATATAATCTCCCTCTGCCCTTTCGGCACCTGCCATTCTTGCCCTGAAAAGGCCTCTGTTGCTTTCATAGGTAACATATTTTATTCTGTCGTCACTTTTCTGATAATCCTTTATTATCTCCTCTGCATTGCCGGGAGAGCAGTCGTTTACAAATATAAACTCTATATTTCTGTAAGTCTGATTAATAAGACTTTCTATACACCTTTTCAAAAATTTTTCTGTATTATAAACGGGTATAACCACAGATAGTTTACACATAAATTCACCTACTTTGTCGCTTTGCCTTTGGTTCTGCTCGGCGCAGAGCTCCTGATCTTCTTAATACTTTTGATAAGCCGGATCTCAGGCAGCTTCTCATACCTTGCCTTTATGCCAAGAAGCTCTGATATATAATTATCCTTTTCCTCAATAGTAAGGGTATAGCTTTTCTTTATTTCCTCTATATTTTTTTCATAGTCCTCTATAGTTCTTTGTATATTTTCCTCATAATCCCTTATGGTCCTGCGGGTATTTTCCTCATAGTTCCTTATGATATCCGCTCTTTCCCTTTCAAAAGCGGCGGCGACATTCCCTGCTTCTTCCTTATAGTCCGTTTTTATTTTTTCGTTGTCTGTTTTATAGGCCTCTATCTGACTGTTAAGAATATCCTTCTGTCTGAGCAGGTCGTCTATATACATCTGCTTATCCCTTATCTCAAAGTAATTTTTTCTGAGAAAATCCTTGTACTCCACATCAAGAGAATTGTTTATCCTCTGATACCTTGCCGCCTCAAAGCCTGAGGCACAAAAACGATCATATATTTGAGGATCCAGGAATATAACGCCAAGACCCCAGCTGAAATCAAATTCCAGGGTATAGCTGTACTCCTTCTTTAATTCCTGCCAGTATCTATATGAACCCATAATATCTCCCAGCACAATGTCACTGCTTACATCATGAAGCATTATAATGCCTGTATCCTTCACCTTGGAACGCCATGTTTCGAAGTCTCTTTTTACATCCTCATAGTGATGAGAGCCGTCTATATGCAAAAGGTCTATGGATCCGTCCTCAAATTTTTCCCTTGCCTCATCAAATGTCATTCTAAGCATATTTACATTCTGTCCGCTGTAGTATTCCTCCACGGTCCTGCTGAACACTGTAAACACATCATTGTCATATTTCTTTGTAAAGTCATCACCCTGCCAGGTATCCACAAAATACATAGAGCTGTCCAGCTTGTTATCCTTTGCCGCCTGTACGAAGGTAAATGCAGAGCAGCCGTAATGACTGCCAAGCTCTGTTATATTTTTAGGCTTGAGCCATGCTGTAAGGTCATATGCAAAATTCCTGTGGCCTGACCATGGGGCAAATCTGAGCAGCTCATAATTCAGCTTATCACACTCAAATTCAGGATTATTGTACTTCCATTCTTTCATATGCCGCACTCCTAGTCTGTTTTGCTTATTTCAAATGTTTTCATATTCTGATTGAATATGCCGAATATGGTTTTTCCGCCTGTGGACGCCGTTATGTGTATAGCATTGTTTATCCAGCATTCCTCCACCTGATTGAGCACATCTGTTCCGTTTCCTATGCCAAGGGTAATGAAATAATCTCCCTCCCTTATCTCAGGCCAGTCAAAGCTGAAATTTATTACATTTCTGCCCTGTAATATAGAATACCGATCTGTATCCGATGTAAGGGATGTCTGCCCGAATACCTCATTGCCGTATTTATCTCTTATCTGAAAGCCTACTATGGTATCCTCAATATCTATCGCAGAATTCACGACCATAGATATTTTGAATTCATCATTTTTGCGGCACTGCTCTGCAAACGGCTCATCATCTACAGAATAAAAATATTTTTCTATAACTACATCCATTTTTCCGCTGTAATCCTTGGCAGCAGGCACTCTGTATTCAGAAAAATTCTCCGCCGCAAAAATACCGGTATCCTTTTTCTTTTTTACAGAACCCTGCTTAAGCTTAAAGTATCTGGCAATTGCCTCATTAGGGTCTCCGTCAAACACCTTTTTGCCCTCTGACATAAGAATTATCCTTTTGCAGAACTTTGTCAGTGCATTAAGATCATGAGATACTATAAGGACAGTTGACTTGCCGGTCAGCTCCTTTATTTTCTTATAGCACTTGGCCTGGAAGAAAACATCGCCTACGCTCAGAGCCTCATCGACTATGAGTATATCCGGGTCTATATTTATTGCCACGGCAAAAGCAAGGCGCACGAACATACCGCTGGAGTATGTCTTGACAGGCTGATCGATAAAGTCGCCTATATCGGCAAATCTCAATATATCGTCAAGCTTTTTGTCTACCTCAGACTTTGAAAAGCCCATCATAGTGCCGTTGAGATATATGTTCTCGATGCCGGTATAATCCATATTAAAGCCTGCGCCAAGCTCCAAAAGCGCAGAAATTTTGCCGTTGATCTCGATGCTGCCGGATGTGGGGGTGAGCACTCCCGTTATTATCTTGAGCAGCGTAGACTTGCCTGCGCCGTTTACGCCTATTATGCCTACGGTCTCTCCCTTGTTCACGCTAAACGATACGTTCTTAAGAGCATAGTGCTCCCTATAATACGTCTTTTTGGAAAGGCTCAGAGCTTCCTTAATCCTGTCTGTAGGCTTGTCGTAAAGCTTATATATTTTACATAGATCTTCAACCTTTATAGAAATGTCCGCCATTGTATACTCCTTTTATAAAACATCGGCAAAATGCGGCCTCAGCTTTCTGAAAATAATGCAGCCCATAAGCATGAGAACAAAAACAACTATCCAAAAATAAAGAGTCTGTTTTATATTGTTCCAAAATACCACATTGTATATGAGGCTGTCTCTGTAGCCCTGCACAATGTAATACATAGGGTTGAGCTTGAATATGCCCCTAAGGTTCGATGGGATTATATCGATGTTCCAAAGTATGGGCGTGAGCCACATACCGAACTGCAGCACTATATTCATTATCTGCCCCAGGTCCTTGAAAAACACCATAAGAGGCGCCGTTATAAGGCTCAGGCTTATTACAAGCGCTATCATACAGAAGCTGTAATATAATATCTGCAGCATATATATACCGGGTCTTAATCCATATATGATATATATGGCAAGCATAAAGAATACAAAAAATATGTGTACGAATAAATTTGACACTATCTTTACAAGGGGAAGGATATGCACATTGAACACCACCTTCTTAACAAGAAAGCTGTATTCTATAAGGCAATTTGAAGCGGAATTCCATGCATCCGAAAAGAAGAACCAAGGTATTATGCCCGCTATGAACCATATGATATAGGGAACATTGCCTACATCCGTGCTCCTAAAGCCCACCTGGAATACGAACCAAAACACAAGTATGGTGCATATAGGCTGTATGAATGCCCATATCGTGCCGAAATATGAGCCGGAATACTTTGTCTTGAAATCGTTTGCGGCAAGGGAGAACATAAGCCTTCTGTTATGCCACAGATCTTCTGCCATGGAATACACCGCCTTGAGCCTTACATATCTGTATATGAGCAGCACTATTACAAGAGCTGATATGCCTGCCCAAAGCTCATTGCGGTCTTTAAACGGCACTGTGCTTATGCTGTCCGCCACAATATAGGGATCGCCGTTTGTTGTGACTATGGTCAATGCTCCGTTTTCAAGGCTTGTCCTTACGCCGTTGTTCAGCGGGCTTTCGGCGATCTGCGTCAGGTCTATGTCGCAATATCCGGTATCGTCTTGATAACGCAGCTTATTTATAACGATGTTCGCTCCCTCCGCTGAGCCCAAATCGAGCCTCAGCTTTGGAGTGCTCAAAGGAGTCAGCCTTATTTTCTCCTTTAGCTTAAAGCTGCCGTCTTTTATATTCAGCTCTATATTGTCACACCTTTCCCCTGTGAACTCCTCATCTGCCGTATCTGTAAACAATACCTGCAGCGGCTCTTCATATACTCCCGTGCCTTCCATATCAACATAGAGCCTGCAGCCCTTGTGGAAGGAATCGAAAAAATTCAGGCAAAGCAAAAATGTAACTATGAAAAGTATTATATAGCATATCGTTTTGACTGCGTAAAATATCAGTCCCCTTATATTTTTCATTGCAGAACCTCACAAATAAGCATAGTTATTTATAATAGTATACTACATTTTGCTTATAAAATAAACATTTTTTTACAATTATACATTATTTTTAAGCATTTTGTAATTAAAATGTTATACCGCCGCCCTTGACATTTTAACGAGATAGGTTATACTATAAATACATATGTGGGGATGCAACGGTTTCGACGGGGATCTTGAGATCGGGAACAGCCATTGGAGGCGGGAGACTCCTTAAAAGCCCAAAACTTTTAAAAAATAAACGACGAAAATAACGTTGCTTTAGCAGCCTAATTTGCGCTGCTCGTCGACCTTGGGCTTCCCGCAGTTCAAGAAATCGGCGTCGACCTAAGCGGGGCACTTTCGTTGCAAAGCTTTGAGTAACGGAAAGATATATGAAGCTACTGATGACCACAGCCTGTTTGTCGGCAGCGGCCAAAGGGAAACAACAATAGACAAACTGTAATGGGAGAGGTTCCTGACAACGGGTCTTCGGACACGAGTTCGACTCTCGTCATCTCCATTTTCGGTGTATCCGCTTTTTGCATATCAAAAGCGGCTGCACCTTTTTTTTGCGCCTGTTTTTCATTGCCTTTTCTAAGATCTGCGGCTAAAATATTATACAAAAAACCGAGCCTTTTTGGAAGTATTCCCAAAAGACTCGGCCAGACTATCGAAAAACAATATTTTGAGAGTAAATATGAATTAAAATAAAGAACAGCCTGCAAAAAAGCGCTGGTCACATTACTTCGTAATGTTGCTCGCCATGCATCCGGGTCGCAGACTATAATCCGCAAGTTTGCAACCGCAAGAAAGTAATGCGGCTTGCTTTGCGAAGCAAAGTTGCTGATCGAGCTTTGCCCGCCTGAGGACAGGAACTTTTCTGTAATTTAGGCATTTATGCCTAAATTGCGGAAAACACGGCTGGTTCCTACCTCAATTCAACTGAAAGAAATGTAAGCATTTCTTTCAAGCGTGTCGACTTTGTCGACACGCTGACCGAGCCTTTTTGGAAGTATTTCCAAAAGACTCGGCGTTATATGTAAATGCTAATGCCTGCTGTGTCTTCTTATTGCAGCGCATATGTCCTCGATTTCTTCACCGCTTAGCTCATCTATCCTGTCAAGATAAGACTTTATATTATCTATCTCGCTTTGTCTGTAGCTCTTGTTCTTCTCAGAGCCTTTCATAAAAAACGATGTGATCGTGCTTGTGAGAGAGCCTATAAGCCCTATGCCCACCAGCATTAATATACAGGCTATCACTCTTCCGGTATCGGAAGCCGGAGATATATCGCCGTACCCCACGGTCGCAGTAGTCACAAAGCTCCACCACAAAGCATCCTTAAACATCATATTTTCCGCAAAGCTTATGCCCACCGCTCCCAATATTATAACAACAAGTGTCACTATAAGCATATACTTGAAGCCGTTTGTGTCCAAAAATTCTCTGCATCTTTTTATGCCTCTTTCCGCAAAGCTCACAAGCCTTGCGAATTTAGCTATTTTCACAAGCCTAGTAAGCCTTACCAATTTGACCAGTCTGAAGGCTCTGAAAAGAGAATTGAAGGGAAGTATGGCAATAAGCTCCCATATGTTCGACCTTATGTAGGAGAGCTTATTTTCGCTGAGTATAAGCCTGACAACATAATCCGCAATAAATATTATCCATATAACACGATCCGATATCTTCAATACGGCAATATTGCCGCCCTTTACGATATCATACAATGCTATGCCCACGGCAATTGCCGCAAGCACACCCATTACGATCTCATATATTATATTTTCAAATATATTGCTTTTGTTTTTCATATGCGTCATTTTCCTTTAACGGCAGAAGCCCTGCCCGGGCTCCCTTTATATCTGAAAACTATTTCACCTTTACCTTTATCCACAGCTCTGAAAGGGTTTTCCTCAATGTTTCGTTGTCGTGGAATATCTCGTCTTTTGCATAGTCTGTTCTTGGCAGGTATGCTTCATTTTGATAATAAAGACCTTCGGGAGATGAAAGATATTTGAGCACCTCATCGTTTGATGAAGCATAGCCTACTGTCTGTGAATTGTCAAGAGAAGCATCATAGCTCAATATATAGTTTATGAACTCATGAGCCAGCTCGGGATTTTCGGCATTCTTGGGTATGACCATGGCGTCGCTCCAAAGGTTTGAGCCTTCCTTCGGCTCGCAGTAGCCCATATCGGGATTTTCCGAAAGTATGAATGCCGCATCTCCGCTGTACACAACGGCTATATCCTTGTTGCCGTTTATCATGGCGTCTATCACCTCATCCGTTACATAGGCGGGATCCATAGTGCTGTTTATTTCTGAAAGCCACTCGTATGCCGCATTTATTTCCGCTTCGTTTTCCGTATTCATGGAATAGCCCAAAGCCTTGAAGGCTGTCATAAATGAATCCCTTTCGGAATCATAAATATAAATGCTGCCCTTGTACTTTGTATTTTTAAGTATATTGTAGCCCTCGGCCTCTATCTCCTCGGTGGGAACATTGTTCTTATTGTAAACAAGACCTACCGTACCCCAAAAATAAGGCACGGAATATGTGTTGTCGGGATCGTAATCCAGATTCCTCACGCCTTCCGTAAGGTTGGCGATATTCGGTATCCTGCTCAGATCAAGAGGCTGCAGCATATCCTCCTTTATAAGACGCTCTATCATATAGTCCGACGGCACAAGTACATCATAGGTATCTCCTGCGCTTATTTTGGTATACATCATTTCATTGGAATCAAAGTATTCGGAAACCACCGTTACGCCATACTTTTTCTCAAAGTTGGATATAACGTCTTCACCAATATATTCTCCCCAGTTATACAGCTTAAGAGTCTGACCCTCAAAGCCCTCTACCTTCTCAATGCTCTCCTGACCTCCGCCTCCGCATCCTGTCAGTATCAATGCACAGCTTAAAAGTAAAGCAGTCAATTTTTTCATTTCTTTCTTTTCTCCTTTCGCTTTTCCAGTATTATAGGTGTAATATTGAGTATTAAAAGCACTGTCGTTATGATGCCTATTATGACTGTGGACAATGCATTGATGCTTGGGTTGATACGCTTTGACATCGTATATATCATTATGGAAATATTGTTTACTCCGTTTCCCGTTACAAAATAAGATATCACAAAATCATCGAAGCTCATAGTAAAGGATATGAGCGCCCCTGCAAATATGCCCGATGTAATCTGAGGAACTATCACCCTTATGAGCGCCTGAACGGGAGTGCATCCAAGATCCATGGCGGCGTCAAGTATATTGGGATCCAGCGATCTCAGCTTAGGCATAACGCTGAGTATGACATAGGGTATGCAAAACATAACATGAGAAAGCAGCAGCGTCATAAAGCCCTTTGATACCGCCAATGAGCTGAAAAGCATAAGCAGACCTATGCCTGTCACTATATCCGGGTTCATTATGGGCAGGCCGTTTATCTGCTCCGTAACGCCTTTTAATATCTTGTTGGACTTGGAAAGCCCTATAGCGGTTACCGTACCTGCAACGGTGGATATCACAGTGGCGAGCACGGCGATAACAATGGTATAGAATATAGAGTCCATCATATCCGAATTTTTGAACATCTTCTGATACCATTGCAATGAAAACCCGCTGAATACAGACAAGGAGCGGGAGCTGTTAAATGAAAATATCACCGTATACACTATGGGCAAATAAAAAAATATAACCGTGAGCCCTATGAATATTTTTGTAAAAATATGTTTTTTCATCACAGCTTACCTCCTTCCGAGGAGGTATCTCTATCCAGCCTTTTTGTGATCTGCATAGATATTATTATAACTATTGCCATTATAAGGGATATGGCGGAGCCAAAGCCCCAGTCGCCGCTTGTCAGGAATTGATTTTCTATTACGTTTCCTATAAGCACATACTTTCCCCCGCCTAAAAGCTTGGGTATGAAAAAGCTGGACACCGCAGGCAAAAACACAAGGGTAATGCCGCTTATGACTCCGGGCAGAGAAAGGGGGAGCGTCACTCTCAAAAACGCCTGCACCTTATCCGCACCAAGGTCTGATGCCGCTTCTATATAGCTGCGGTCCATTTTGCTCAGCGAATTGTATATTTGCAGCACCATAAAGGGCAGAAAGTTATATACCATACCGAGTATCACGGCAAAGCTCGTTTCCAAAAACTGTATCGGGCCTATTCCCGCAAGTGACAAAATTGAGTTTATAAGCCCTGTTTTTTCAAGCAGACCTCTCCACGCATATGTCCTTACCAGCATATTTATCCATGTGGGTATAGTTACCGTGAGCACCATTATTATCTGTGACTTGGGCTTCATCCTTGCTATGATATAAGCAAGGGGATAGCCTAAAATTATACATATAAGAGTAGTCATGACAGCTATGAAAAAGGAACGCTTGAGCACGTCAAAAAAGACCCTGTCACTGAAAAATCTGGCAAAATTCTCCAGTGTGAACCGTATGTTCAAAACGGAATTTCCTTCATTTGTAAAGGCATATATCACAATGAGCAGCATAGGCAAAACTATAAGTACCATGCTCCAAGCTATATAGGGATAAGCCATGGATCTGAAGCTTTTCATATCTAGCCCTCCCTTGACATTATGTGCAGGTCATCGGGTTCAAAATCAAGTCCTACCCTGTCGCCTATCTCATACTTTTCCGTTGTATCTATTTTGTATTCATAGCCTCTTGTGCTGAATGTTATAGGATATGTGCCTGTGGCAATATTCTCCTGCTCAAAGTCATAGTCCACGCCGGTAATGGCTATGCCCGTTTCTCCGTCTGCTGTCCACGCCTGTGCGTTTGCCCATGTCTTAAGATCGGTATCGAGAACTATGCTTTCCTTTATATCGTCTATGGTCTTGTATATATTTACGGCATATATTACCTCATTTCCGTTCTCCACCTTATTCTCATCGGCAACTATCATATGTATGGCGACAGCCGTGCCTGAGGCGGTGGAAAATGTAACGGGATAGCTTCCCTTTTCCGCCTTTACTTCATAATCTACCTTTGTTATGGATACAAGCTCTTCCGTAGATGTCTTCCACGCCTGAGCATCGGCTCTTGCAATTATATCGCCTTTGGTAAGCTCGGGTATATCGCTTATATCGATGTAAAAATCATTGGCGCTCATAGACTCATCGGCGGATATATTCTGAACGGGCTTGGGATCGGACACCGTCATTTCAACGGTTATCCTCGTGCCTGTCTTTGTCTCAACTATGGTCTCATAGTGAACGCCCTTGAATATCACGGATCTTACGGTGCCTGTGAGCTTGCCGTCTTTGGCAGGAACTATATCTATATCCTCCGGGCGTATAACTACCTCTACCTCTTCATTTTTTTCAAAGCCCGAATCCACACAGTCAAAGACCTTGTCTTCAAACACGACCCTTCTGTCTTCCTGCATTATGCCTTCTATTATGTTGCTCTCGCCTATAAAGTCGGCAACATACCTGTTGACAGGCTCATTGTATATATCTGTGGGAGTACCTGTCTGCTGTATCTCTCCGTTTTTCATCACCACTATTTTGTCGGACATTGTAAGAGCTTCCTCTTGGTCATGGGTAACATATATGAATGTTATGCCCACCTCCTGCTGTATGCGCTTCAGCTCTCTTTGCATCTCCTTGCGCAGCTTAAGATCCAGCGCTCCCAAGGGCTCGTCTAAAAGAAGTACCTTCGGTTCGTTTACCAAAGCCCTTGCTATAGCGACTCTTTGCTGCTGTCCTCCCGACATTTCCGTTACTCTTCTCTTTTTGTATTCCTCAAGACCCACAAGCCTGAGCATACGCATTACCTTTTGTTCTATAATATCCTTGGGCTCCTTTTTTATCTTGAGCCCAAAGGCTACATTGTCATATACATTGAGATGAGGGAAGAGAGCATACTTCTGAAACACGGTATTTATCTCTCTTTTATATGGCGGTATGCCTGCAATATCGACTCCGTCAAAGAGCACCTCGCCCTCATTCGGCTCCAAAAATCCGCCCAATATCCTTAAGATAGTAGTCTTTCCGCAGCCGCTCGGCCCCAAAAGCGTTACAAATTCATTTTCATATATATCCAAGTTTATACCCTTTAAAACGATCTGAGAATCAAATTCCTTAACGATGTTTTTAAATTGAATAAGCTTCTTCATTTCTGCCTCCCTTTTTACGGAAATATTTACTCATATTCCGAATATGACGTCTTTATATTGCTGTAGAATTTATCCGCTTCCGCCAATGTCTCTCTGCATTGGGCAAAGGTCTCGCAGACAAGGAATTTTTCCGCATACGCCTCAAGCTCATTCTTGTCCTTCAGGCAGTTATCCATTATCTCCCGTACCCCACGATAATTTTCATTTGAATATATGTCGTCTATCCTTTTGGCTGTCTTTACAAGTATATCATAAAATTCACTGCAGTAGCTTACGTATTTTTCATCCTTCGTTTTCTTTATAAGCCTTTCCCACTTTATCTTGCAATCCCTTACCGTAACCAGCTTAAGGTTGTTTATGGTGTATGCCGTTCCCAGGCTGTAGTTGTCGGCGGCTTTTTTAATATCGCTGCGGGCAGCCTCATATACGGAAGGCGTCACTTCGGTGACGGGAGTTGAATATACCTCCTCTTCCTCTTTGGGCTCTTCGGCTTCGGGCTCCTCATCGGGCACATCCTTGTTTATTGTAACTACCCTTTCATACTTATCCCATTCCACGGTATAGCCGAAGGCCTCCGCCACATATCTGGCGGAAGCAAATGTCCTGCCATCCAGTATTATAGGCGCAATGCTCATGGTGTGCTCTTCTCCGTCTACGGCATATTTTCTGTCGTCTATGGTCATCACCGCAACATGGCCGTTCTTTGTGCCTATGAGCGTTCTTGTCTGATCATCCCACGCAAGCTGTGCGCCGACTCCTTCAAATATAGCTCTCACAGGCAGCATCACTCTGTCATACATTATTACGGGGGGAGTGTCCGTTTCAAGCTCCTCGCCCTCTATGATGACCTTTATATCCTTTGCATATACGCTTGAAGCAATGCAAAGCGCAAGCATAACGAACACACCTGCAAACAATGATTTTTTCATATATCTTCCCCCTTTACAGCAGCGGAGATATAAGCCTTGCAAAAGCCTCCTTTGCCTTTGTGATACCGCTGCGGCATTTATATTCCTCCAAATCTATTTCCTTACAGTCGCCAAAATCTATCTCAAACTGTTTGTCAAACTCGGATGTTATGTCCTTATCATACAAGAAAGCATTTATCTCAAAGTTGAGAGAAAAGCTCCTTATATCCATATTTGCCGTACCCACAGATGTTATTATGCCGTCTATGGTCATGACCTTGGCGTGTATAAAGCCCTTTGTGTATTCATAGCAGCGCACTCCCGCTTCCATAAGCTCGCCCATATAGCTCAGGCTGCTTGAATGTACAAAAGGATGATCCGGCTTGCCGGGTATTATTATCCTTACGTCTATGCCCGAAAGAGCCGCCGTTCTCAGTGCCTCCAAAAGGCTGTCATCAGGCACGAAATACGGCGTTGCTATATATACGTTTTTATTGGCCTCGGTCACCATCTTGAAATAGCCGTTAAGTATACTGTTCCATTGGGTGTCGGGTCCGCTGGATATTATCTGCATATTTACATTGCGCTCCTGCTTGTCTGCGGAGGGGAAATACTTTTCATCAAGAGCCATTTTTCCGCCCTTTGTGAAATTCCAGTCCATCATAAAGCGCAGCTCAAGATCCTTGACGGCGTCTCCCGTTACCCTTATATGGGAATCACGCCAAAAGCCAAAGCGTTTTTTAAGGCTTATGTATTCATCGCCTATGTTAAGACCGCCTACATATCCTGTTTTTCCGTCTATGACCGCTATCTTTCTGTGGTTCCTGTAATTTATCCTTATGCCTCTGGGCGGAAGGAACACTCTTACCTCGCCCCCTGCATCCCTTACTATCTTTTTGAAGAAAGGCTTGTTCCTTGCATTTCCCATGCCGTCATAAAGCACCTTTACCTCTACGCCCTGCTTTGCCTTTTCCGCAAGGGCTTCCATTATGCGTGTGCCCAGCTTGTCGCTGTGCATAAGATAATACTGTATATGCACAAAGCTCTTTGCATTTTTTATGTCCTCCAAAAGGCTTTCAAACTTAGATGTGCCTTCGTGGAATACCTTTACGTCATTGTTCTGCCTGTAAGGATTCCTGCCGCTGTTTTTGTTCATCACCACAAGATTGTTAAGATAAGCCGTGTTGTCCACAGGCATTATTCCGTCGGCATCGTCCATATCCTTTTCATCGCTGGCATATGCGGGATATTTTTTTACAAACTCGTCAAACAGCTTTATATCTTCCAGAGACTTGCGCCCAAATACCTTGTGCTTCCTGCCCTCGAAGCCCAATACCATATAGAACAAAAAGCCAAAATAAGGCACAAGCACAAGCACCATAAGCCATGCCCATGTCACTCCCGGATTTTTCTTTTCAAAAAACACAACGAATATTGCAAAAATAATGTTTGTCACATAGAGTATGACCGCTCCCAATACAAAAAATTCTTGTGCAAGTGCCTGCATATTTATCTCTCCGTTCTTTGATAAAGTGTGTAAAAGTGCATAAAATTAAATTGACAGTACAAAAATGTCATTATATAATTAGAGTATAACATATTTTGGAGGTAAAAGAAATGGAAAATTGTTTATATTGCAAAAATAAGGAAAAGCTTGATTCCCTTATGATCTATATTGCCGATCTTAAGGTGACAAAGCTCTATCTTTTCAAGGAGCAGACTTACTACGGCCGCTGCGTTATAGCCTACAAGGAGCATAATGTAGACTTTACCGAGCTTTCAAAAGAAGACTCAGCGCTCTTTATAGAGGATATGCAGACCGTAGGCAGAGCCATTATGAAAAGCGTAAATCCCGCCAAGGTAAATTACGGTATGTTCAGCGACACTCTTCCTCATCTTCATGTACACATAGTGCCTAAGCAAAAAGACGGCTACAGCTTTGGCGGCACATTTGATATGAATGTGGTTCCTCCTAAGTACCTTACTGATAATGAGTATACAGAGATTATTGAAAAAATCAAGTCCAATCTTTAAAAAAATAAATATTTTTGCAAAAACAAGGGGATCACATCGTGAGTACCCCTTGTTTTTTTACACATATTTTTTACACATATTTTTTACACATATATTATTCGCACTTTCCGTCGTCAACGCAAAACTCCACCTTTTTGCCGTCAAGTATAAGGTTGGTCGTTCTTACGGCACACATCTTTCCGCACATGGAACAGGTATGTCTTTCGGCAGGAGGTACGCTTTCGTAGTATTCCCTTGCCTTGTCCGGGTCAACTGCCAGTTCAAACATTTTTTCCCAGTCCAATTTATGTCTTGCATCGCTCATAGCATTGTCTCTTTCCCTTGCATGAGGATACTTCTTTGCTATATCTGCGGCATGGGCGGCTATCCTGCTTGCCATTATGCCTTCCTTCACGTCTGAAGCATCGGGCAGTCTCAAATGCTCCGCAGGAGTTACATAGCAAAGAAAATCGGCGCCGCTTGCCGCTGCTATAGCTCCGCCTATAGCTGAGGTGATATGGTCGTATCCCGGAAAGATATCGCTTACGAGAGGACCCAGCACATAAAACGGAGCGTTGTGGCAAAGCCTTTTCTGCAGCTTGATATTGGCTGCTATCTCATCCATAGCCATATGCCCCGGACCTTCTACCATTACCTGCACGTCTTTATCCCATGCTCTCTTTGTAAGATATCCCAGCTCTATAAGCTCCGCTATCTGTCCGGCATCCGTGGCGTCATCCATGCAGCCCGGCCTCAAAGCGTCTCCCAGGCTTATCGTAACATCGTATTTTCTCAATATTTCCAATACATCGTCATAATATTCAAAGAAGGGATTTTCATTGCCTGTCATTTCCATCCATGCAAACAGGAGAGAGCCTCCTCTTGAGACTATGTTCATCCTTCTTTTGTCTCTTTTAAATGCTTCTACGGCTCTTCTGTTTATGCCTGCGTGTATGGTCATAAAGTCCACGCCCTCTTTTGCATGGGCTTCAACTACCTCCAGAAATTCCTTCGGAGTTATTTTCATAAGATCCTTTTCAAGATATCCTATTGCATCATACATAGGCACCGTGCCTATCATGGCAGGGCTCATAGCCACAAGCTGCTGCCTGAAGGTATTTGTCTTGCCGTAATTGCTCAGATCCATTATGGCTTCGGCGCCGTACCTTAATGCCATATTTACCTTTTCCATTTCAAGGGAATAGTCTTTACAGTCTCCCGATATGCCCAAATTTACATTTATCTTGGTACGCATACCCTCGCCTATGCCCTCCGGACTGAGAGACTTATGATTTATATTGGCAGGTATACACACCCATCCCTTTGCCACAAGCTCCCTTATCTCCTCCGGGGTCTTGTATTCCTTCTTTGCCACGATTTCCATTTCTTTTGTAATGATGCCTTGCTTTGCGGCATCCATCTGTGTTGCGTAAGCCATATATTTACCTCCTTGTTTTTTCGGCAAGGACTGTCCGCCATACCAAAGCAGCGCCGTGGTCTCGCCGATATAGGCCGTTTTTACTTATCGATCTTGTAGCAATGATTTACGGGGCCGCTGCCCTTTCCCAGGTCAAGACCGTATGCAAGAGCTCCCGTAAGATAATCCTTGGCATCTCTTATGCTTGCCTCAAGGCTTTTGCCCGCTGCCATATTGCAGGCTATGGCTGAACTCAGTGTGCAGCCTGTGCCGTGAGAATTTTTTGTATCTATCTTTGTGCCTTCAAATATGTATATCTCCCCTTTGTCACACAGCACATCGGTAACGCTTTCCATACCATGTCCGCCTTTTACAAGACAGGCGCAGCCGAATTTGCCGAAAAGCTCCGCAGCGGCTTTTTTCATATCCTCAACATTCTTTATTTTTCTGCCAAGCAGCACCTCGGCTTCAGGGATATTGGGAGTTATGACGTCGGCTATGGGTATCAGCTTTTTTGTAAGAGCCGATATGGCATCCTCCTTCAGAAGAGGACTTCCGCTGGTGGATACCATTACCGTATCCAAAACTATATTCTTTGCGCCATATTTGACAAGGCTGTCTGCTATGACCGATATAAGTGCGGAATCGGACACCATGCCTATCTTTACCGCATCGGGAAAAATATCCGTAAATATGCACTCAAGCTGGGCATTAAGAAATTCCGGCGTACTCTCCAGCACTCCGTACACCCCGGTGGTATTCTGAGCCGTAAGTGCGGTGACAGCCGACATGGCGTACATACCGTAAGCCGTTATCGTCTTTATATCCGCCTGTATGCCCGCACCGCCGCTGCAGTCGCTTCCCGCCGCGGTAAGCACCTTATACATAATATACACCTCACAAAAAAAGCTTTGGCGCAAGACCAAAGCTTTTACTTTATGATCCTGCTCCCTTCCACGGTATTGGCCGTCAGGTTCAAAGGGTCGATACTGATATCCTCTCAACGCCGACATCCTGCTTTATCGATATATATGATCGACACAAAACATCGGGTTCCCCTGCATTTACATTATTAACTTATGTTGATTATAAACCCTATATTACAGTTTGTCAAATGATTATTAATAGTCATATTGACCAAGGTTTTTAAGGAAAGCACAACTGTACCTTGTCTGCAAATGTCTACATTTTTGTACAATTTACATAAATTTCTTTAATATTTATAATGCAATTTGCCAACAATAACAATACAATTTAATGATTTTTTAAAAAATACCTATAAAAGTTCATAAAAAATTCACCAAAATTACTTTTTTTTGTTGTAATTTACCAGTGAAGTATGATATTATAATAATAAATAGAGAAACAGTTCAAATCCGATATATTACAGACTGTTTCGGGAGTGCGTGCACTCATACATATTATAGGGAGGGATTAAAAGCTATGCGTAAAAAAGAAATGATGGCTATGCTTCTGGCAGGCGGTCAGGGCAGCAGATTAGGTATTCTTACTATGGACAAGGCTAAGCCTGCCGTTGCTTTTGCGGGAAAGTACAGGATCATAGATTTTCCTATGAGCAACTGCGTTAATTCAGGCGTAGATACCGTAGGCGTGCTTACACAGTATCAGCCTCTTACACTTAACCAGCATATAGGTATAGGTGTGCCGTGGGATCTGGATACCAAAAACGGCGGTGTATCCATACTTGCGCCCCATCAGAAGGAAGGCGAAAGAGGCGAGTGGTATTCCGGCACTGCCAACGCTATCTATCAGAACATCGACTACATCGATGCCTGCAGACCGGAATATGTACTTATACTTTCAGGCGACCATATTTATAAGATGGACTATGCCGCTATGCTCAAGTTCCATAAGGAAAACAACTGCGATGTTACCATTGCCGTATTGGAAGTCACTATGGAAGAGGCAAGCCGTTTCGGTATAATGAATGCCGATGAGAACGACAAGATATACGAATTTGAAGAAAAGCCCGAACATCCCAAGAGCAATCTTGCAAGCATGGGTATATACATCTTCACTTGGGACAAGCTGAGAGCAGCGCTCATCGAGGATAACAAGATACATGCGGACAGCGATTTCGGCAAGCATATCATACCTGCTATGCTTGATCAGGGCGGTACGCTGTATGCCTACAGATTCAAGGATTACTGGAAGGATGTCGGTACCATCGAGTCCTATTGGGCCGCCAACATGGAGCTTATAAGAACTCTTCCCGAATTCAATCTCTATGAGGATTTCTGGAAGATATATACCAACAGCAACTATCAGCCGCCTATGTATACAGGCAGCAGCGCTTCAGTTAAATCAAGCATAGTTTCCGAGGGCTGTCAGGTCTACGGCAAGGTAGAGCATTCCGTAATAAGCAAGAGCGTTATTATAGGAGAAGGCTCAGTCATAAAGGATTCCATAATAATGGAAGGCTGCACTATAGGCAAGAACGTACATCTTGACAGATGTATAATCGATCAGAACACCGTCATTGAAGACAATGTCACAATGGGCGGAGGAGAAAATATCCCGAATGAGCTCAAGCCTAATATTTACAACACAGGCATCACCGTAATAGGCAGCAACACAATTGTTCCCGCAGGCCTTGAGGTCGGCAAGAACTGTGTCATCTACGGAAAAACATCAGAAAATGACTATACTGACGGCAAGCTGCCAAGCGGTAAGTCTGTAATTTTAGAGGGGGCGATGTAATGAAAGCAATAGGTATTATTCTTGCCGGAGGCAACAGTGAAAGACTTAAATCACTCTGTAAGGTAAGAGCAATAGCAGCTATGCCTGTTGCCAGCTCATACAGAGCAATAGATTTTACACTGAGCAATATGTCAAGCTCTAATATAAAGAAGGTCGCAGTCATCACTCAGTTCAATTCAAGGAGCCTTCACGATCACTTGTCTTCAGCCAAGTGGTGGGATCTTGACAGAAAGGAAGGCGGCTTATACATATTTACGCCGTTCCTTTCCAGTGACAACAGCTTTTGGTTCAGAGGTGTAGCCGATTCTATTTATCAGAACATCTCTTTCCTTAAGAGGAGCCATGAGCCATATGTTATAATAGTATCCGGCGACGCTGTCTACAAGATGGACTACAACAAGGTACTTGAATACCATGTTGCAAAGGGCGCCGATATCACCATCGTTACAAAGGATGTATCAGACACAGGCAAAGATGTTCATGACTACGGTGTTATGACCTTTGACGATGAGATGAAGCTTACATCCTTTGAGGAAAAGCCTATAGAGCCGAAGAGCTCCAATATTTCACTGGGTATATATGTTATATCAAGGACTCTCCTCATAAAGCTTCTTGAAAACACTATCCCCAAGGGATATTATGATTTTGTAAAAGACATTATTTTAAGAAACAGGAGCCACCTCAATATTTACGGATACCAGTTCGACGGATATTGGAATACTCTTAACAGCATACAGGCGTATATGGAAACAAATATGGACTTCCTTAAGCCCGATGTAAGAAGCATACTCACAACAGAACCTTATATCGATACGAAGCCGAGCGACGATCCTCCCGCCAAGTTCAATTCGGGAGCCGAGGTCAATAACTCACTTATAGGCACAGGTACTATAATAGACGGCAGCGTCAAGAATTCCGTGCTTTTCAGAAAGGTGACCGTATCCGAAGGCGCAAGGGTAAACAATTCCGTTATAATGAAAAGCTCCTATATCGGTAAGGGCTGCATAATAGAAAATGCCATTATCGATAAAGAGGCCGTTATAAGCGACGGCAAGCACGTAGTGGGTACTGCCGAGGATCCTATCGTTATTACAAAAGGACAAGTAGTTTAAACCATTTTTTCATACAGATCAAAGAGGGTGCTATGCACCCTCTTTTTAGCGTGTCGCCAAAATGAACGCCCCCTCTCTTACCTCCCCTTCGCAAGTGGAGGTAGCATTGCACCGAAAGACATATCGGGCGACCGCAGGTCGACTTTCGGCGAAGCCGAAAGTGCTGAAGCCCATAGGGCTGTCGGTGGGGCCCTTTAACATTTTTAAAAATGTAAAATACACTTGACATTTTAATTAAATATGCTATAATAAAAATGTAAAGCAAGCTTTACACAAGGAGGTGCTGCTTTGAATAACAGGATAAAAGAACTGCGAAAGCAAAATAAAATAACACAGGAGGCTCTTGCCGAAGCCCTTTCCGTCACAAGACAGACAATAATATCCCTTGAAAGCGGAAAATATAATGCTTCTCTGCAGCTGGCATACAGACTGGCAAAATTTTTCGGTGTAAAAATAGAAGATGTATTTATATTCGAGGAGGAATAAAAATGGACTATAAGAAGAAAATGAAAAGCAAAATAATAATGGGAGTCATATATGCGGTATTGGGCATCGCACTTATAATAAGCGCCAATATCCCCGGCGCCGAAGGTCTGAATACAGGCTATGTTTCAAGTCTCGGCACTGCTTTTACAACAATAGGAATAGTATTTATTGTAAAATATATAAGAATATTAAGAAACCCCGAACTGCTGCATAAATATGAAGTAGCCGCAAAGGACGAGAGAAATATAATGCTTGACAGCAAGGCACGAGGGCTTGCCTTTGCGGTGTATGTAGTGTGCGCGGCAGTAGCAATGATCGTATGCAGCATTTTTTATAAGCAGAGAGAGGCTATGATAATAGGCTTTAATCTGTGCGCTATTGTATTCTTGTACTGGATCTGTTATGTGATACTTAGCAAAAAGTATTGAGACAAAAATTATAACCGATGTGCCGGCCTATGGAACATAGGCTGCGGCACACGGTCACATATATCTGCGGCTATCTCTTTATTATGCCCCAGGATGCCACAACACCCGCAGGGGCGTCAAAATACATATAGGCGTTCCCGCCCGATGCAAATTTATAAATATCTCCCTCAACGGCCACGGGCCCGCCATAGCTGTCGGCCAGAGAAAACACAGACATACCTATTGGGCGTATGCCCTTTGTGGTCTCTATATTGGGATCCGTCACGTCTACCCTTTCCACAAGCTTGTTATCCCCTGTATATATTGTAAAGCCGTCATATCCATAGGCATTGTCGTCAGCCCTTGCAAGAGGCTTTTCGGTCGTGGTCTCCGTCTCCCCTTCGGCATTTGTAACAGGCTCGTAGGGAGTATCGTATTCGTCTTCCGAATATTCTATAGGCACATATATTGTATTCACAGGCTCACCCAATATTGCCTTTACGGCGGAAATATCATCTCCTATATTTATGTTCACGCCGTTTACCGCAAAGGTACCCGAAGGCGTGGCATTGGGCGCCTTCTCCACAGGCTCATAGCTATAGCTCTTTGGGGAGGATGTGTTGCCTGCAGGCGCTTGAGTAACGATGACAGCGTAAGCCTCCTCTGCAGGCGCCTGTGTTGTGGTCTGTATGGTAGCGTCACAGGTTGTCTCCGCATAGGTCTCTTTGCGTGCGGCAGGCACGGATATATCTTTTTCTTTGAACTCAATTTGTTTATAGTGGACTCTCGGCAGTGCGACACAGGTAGATACCATCAGCACAAATACAAGAGCTAATATCGTTTTTTTCATATATATTTCTCCTTCCTTAGAATTATACATCATCTGCCTTTTCTTCTCAACATAATTTGATCTTTTTTAATAATTTGTCAGAAATTTGGTGAATTTTGTTTACTTTTTGTAGAATTTACGTTATACTTATAAAAAAGAAAGGAAGGTTACGCAAAATGAAAAAATTTTTAAATGAATTCAAAGAATTTGCCATGAAGGGCAATATGATCGATATGTCCATAGGTGTTGTTATAGGTGCTGCTTTCGGTAAAATAATTACAGGTCTTACCGACTGTATCATAACTCCTCTTATTGCTCTTATCATCAATGCCATATTCCATGTGGAAAGTACGGATCAGCTTTTCAGCTCTATTGTGGTAGGTCCTTTCCCTGTAGGTCAGCTCATAAGCACGGTGATAGATTTCCTCATTACAGCCATGGTCCTCTTTGCTATAGTTAAGGCTATAAACGAAATACAGACTCTTGGCCATAAGGAGGCTGAGGAAGAGGCTGCTCCCACTACCAAGGTATGTCCTTACTGCAAGTCAGAGATAGCTATTGATGCTGTTAAATGTCCACACTGCACATCAGATGTAGAATAAATAACAGATTCCATTCATGGGGGTGTCCGATGGACATCCCCCTTTTTTATGATGATATTGTATAGGAACAGTTCTTTGAGGTGATATTGTGAAGAAAGTAATAATGCTTCTGACAAGCCTTGTTCTTATGTGTACCGCCGTGTATGCCGATCCTATAATAATGGCAACAGGCAGCAGCATAAGCTCCGAAATAGTGGAACACAGCGGCGGCACGCCTGCTGCCATAAGCATGGATGCCGCTTCGGTAAAGGCAGTATATACCGACAACGGGAAGATAAAGGCGATACTTATAAAAAGCTCCTATGCCCTTGACAGCATAGGCGTGGGCAATGGCGTATACCCCTGCCCGCAGCCCGATGAAAACGGATATATATACGTATATACAGATGAGGAATACTCTTCGGGAGACGTTGCCGTTGATATGGAAGGCAGTACACACACCGTCACGCCTATAGATATCGTTGCGACAAAAGACAAATGGCAGACCTCGGAAGACGGTCATACCCTTATTGAATATTTAGGCGGCAGCGAAGATGTGGTGGTGCCTAATTTCTACAACGGTGAGATAATAGTCGGGGCAGGTAACGGCAAAGCCATAGAAAGCGAGGATTCCTTAAAGAGCGCAGTGTTTTCCGAAGGCATACTGAGCATAGGCAACTACGCTTTTTACGAGAAAAAAGCTCTTTCCTCGGTTGTGTTTTCCGACAGTATAGAGACGATAGGCGGAGCCGCCTTTGCAAACAGCGGACTGAGCTGTGATATATCGCTGCCTGAAAATACAGAGATAATATATGCCTATGCCTTTATGAACTCAGGCATCACATCCATCAAGCTGAATGACAAACTGAAAAGACTGTGTTCTTATTCATTTGCCTATTGTAAAAATATGGGCGGCACAATAACATTGCCCTCATCTCTCGTATATCTTGGCGACTGGGTATTTGAAGAGTGTACAAGCCTTACAGGGGGCATTACCGTACCCGGCAGCGTAAAGACTGTAGGCGAAGGCGCTTTCTTCAACTGTTCCCTTATGACCGGGAAAATAGTGCTTGAAAACGGTGTGGAAGAAATAGGCTTAGGCGCTTTCGGCGCCGAGAGCATAGCAAGATCCGGCTTTACAGCAGTTGAGCTCCCGCCTTCTCTCAGGAAAATAGGTCCTTACGCCTTTCAGCTGGCAGGCAATATAAAATATTTGGAACTGCCCGAAGGCCTTGAGACCATATCAGACGGAGCCTTTGACCATATGAGCGGGCTCACCAATAAGCAGCTTATAATACCTTCCACCGTCAAGACTATAGGCGGGGATTACAATGTGGAAGAAAATACAGGCTACGGCGGTCATGTGTTTTATGATATGGGCAAGAACGAAAGCTTTGTGTCAATAGATGTAGCTGACGGCAATGAGTACTTTACCTCTGTAGACGGCGTGCTCTATGACAAGGATATAACAAGACTCATAGGCTATCCCAGAGGCAAGCGTGATGCCGTATACGAAATACCCGAAGGCGTGACTCAGCTTGACGAGCTCTGCTTTTCAAGAGCGGCATATCTTAATAAAATAATACTTCCGAACAGCTATGTCATATCGGAAGACGTTCCTGCCAATGTACTCAATAAAGACGGCAACAGCCTTGCCGTAGCCCTTTATGTATATACAGCCGTAAATGCCGTAGACGTAAAGCCCGACAATGAGCATTATGTATCCGAAAACGGTATACTCTATTCAAAAGACCGCAAAAGCCTGTGGTATATACCCAATCAGTACAGCGGCAATATAAACATAAACGCCGAAACTCAAAGCATTGAAAAAGGCAGTGTGTTCATAGCCTCAAAAAGCAATACGAAATGGGGCAATATGTATCTGCCCGACAATGCGGCCGTAAATAAAACAGCCGCCGAATATATATGGACATTTATGCGAGGGTTCTTCTACGGCGTGAACAAAGACGGTACGTTCCTTTACGGCGATATGAACAGCGACGGCAGGACAGACAGCACAGACGCCTTTGTGCTGCTTAAGAATACATCCGGCATATACAAAGACCAAAACGCCGCAGGAGATTACGATCTGAGCGGAAAAATCGATATAAAAGATGTTATAGCGCTTTTGCAGGCATATTGATACTAAGATCCCATTTCACAGAAAATGGGATTTTTTAGTATACGTTTATTTGAATATTTTAACAGTCTGCGGCAAACCTAATAGACATAGGAGGGATTTTCTATGGCTATTACAAAGGTTGAGATATGCGGAGTAAACACAAGCAAGCTTCCTGTGCTGAGTCCCGAAGAAAAGGAGGAGCTGTTTGAAAAGCTCAAGCAGGGCGATGAGGAAGCAAAGGCTAAATATATATACGGTAATCTGAGGCTTGTTTTAAGCGTGATACAAAGATTCAACAACAGAGGAGAAAGCATAGACGATATATTTCAGGTGGGCTGCATAGGACTTATAAAGGCCATAAATAACTTTGACACATCAAGAGGCGTTAAGTTCTCTACCTATGCCGTGCCTATGATAATAGGCGAGGTTCGGCGATATCTGAGAGACTACAATCCCATAAGAGTTAGCCGCTCCGCCCGTGATATCGCCTATAAGGCGCTTCAAACCAAAGAAAGACTTATAAACGAAAACAACAAGGAGCCTACCGTTGAAGAAATAGCCAAGGAAATAGGCGTTGAAAAAGAAGACGTGGTGTTTGCCCTTGAGGCGATACAGGATCCCATTTCACTTTTTGAACCAATATATCATGACGGTACCGATGCGTTATACGTTATGGATCAGGTGAGCGATGACAAAAACAGCGATGTGACATGGCTTGAAAACATTTCTCTTAAGGAAGCCCTCAATAACCTTAACGAAAGGGAAAGGCACATCATAGACCTAAGATTTTTCAAGGGCAAGACTCAAATGGAGGTATCCGAAGAAATAGGCATAAGCCAGGCTCAGGTCAGCCGATTGGAAAAAAGCGCTTTGAAAAATATGAGAAAAAGTATGTAATAAGAGGTGTTATATGAAAAAGACCAATATTAGAAGAGGAGTAAATCTGTATGCAAAACAGACGGACAAGTTTGACGTATCCGTTTTCTGCATATTGCTCAGGCTGCCTCTTGAAAGAAAAAGAGCGACCGCAAACGCCCTTGTGGCAAAAGCTCTTCTGAAGGGCTGCAATAAATATATTACGGAAAGGGAGATCGCAGCAAGGCTTGAAGAGATCTGTACCGTAATGGAATGCCAAATACTGAAAAAAGGCGAGGAGCAAATAATACAGCTCTATTTCAAGACCTTGCCCCAATATACCGAAAGTGCCTTTGAACTGGCAGGCAGCATTCTTTTTGAGCCTATATTCAACGGTATAGACGAGGCAAAAAGGGATCTGAAAGACGATATAGACGGCATCGTAAACAACAAGAGAAGATATGCCGTTGAGCGCTGCATTGAAAATATGTGCTGCGATGAGGACTACGGCATAAGGGGAGACGGCTACGCCGAGGATATAGACGCCATCGATATACAGGAGGCCTACGACTATGTAGCGGAAAACAGCGATATCGCCATAATGGCGGTAAGCAATGAAGACAGCGATACTCTTGTCGGCTATGTAAACAAATACCTTCCCTTTGAAGAAAGAGACGAGCTTCGGTTTGATGCCTCATATCTTAAAGACCCCCACAATATAAAAGAAATAGAAGAAAAAACGGATGTGAGTCAAAGCAAGCTGGCAATAGGTATAAGGATGAATGTAGACCCTGTCGGCAAGGAATGGTATAAGGCTCTTGTGGCAAATGAGCTTTTCGGCGGCAGCGCAAATTCAGAGCTTTTTATGGAGGCAAGAGAAAAGGAAAGCCTTTGCTACTACATTTCAAGCAAGCTCCTGCGCTTTAAATCCATTATGATAATAGAGGCGGGAATAGAAAGCAAAAACAAAGAAAAGGTGGAGGAGATAATCAAAGACGCCTTTAAAAAGGTAAATGACAAGGATATAGAAACCGCCAAAAATTCCATTGTCAATTCCTTTAAGGCATCCGAAGATAAGGCGGAAAAAATAATGGACTACAGCTTAGGGCAAATAATACTGAACAGCCCGTCGGATATGGAGGAGAGCGCCGAAGAAATTAAAAAGGTGCGCAGCATTGAAGGCGTGTTCGACAGTTGTATATTTGATACCGTATATATGTTAAGGAGTTAATATGGATATTACAAGAAAAAAACTTGAAAACGGCGCCGTGTGCTATGTGCTGCCCAAAAAGGGCTATAACGAAAAGCTGGCTATGCTTGCCTTCAACTACGGATCAAGAGATATAAGATTCAAGACGGAAGACAAAATAACGAAACAGCCCTATGGCATAGCGCACTTTTTGGAACACAAGATGTTTGAAGATGAAAACATCGATTTTTTTGACTGCTTTACAAAGCTTGGAATAGACGTAAATGCCTATACCAATTTTACGACCACGGCATATTATTTCAGAGGCTGCGATAATTTTGAAAAGGGTCTGTCTCTCCTCTTTAAAATGGTGGGCAGTCTTTATCTTACCGATGAGAATATCAAAAAGGAAAAGGGGATAATAGAGCAGGAGATAAAAATGTATGAAGACGATCCCTACTGGGAAATACATTTTAACACTCTCAAGGCTCTCTACAGAGAAAATCCCTGCCGTGAAAGTATTGCGGGCAGCGTTGAAAGCGTAGAAAGCATAGTATCGAATATGCTTGAAAAGGCTTACGGCAGCTTTTACACGGCTGACAACTGCGCACTTATAGTGGCAGGCGACATAGAAGCGGAGGCTGTGTATGAGCAAGCCGAAAAAGAACTTAAGCTCAACAAGGGCAGCGGAGAAAAAATATACTATGAAAATGAATGCTGCAGGCCAAAGGATATCAAAGTGCGTATGTCCGTAGACAAGCCTATATACAATATAGGATTTCGCCAAAATACAGACAGGCCTTATGAAGAAAGACTATGTATAGGCAACATTATAATGAATATACTTACGGCAAAAAGCTCCAAGCTGAGAGAACGCCTGTATAAAAGCGGACTGGCGGACAGCAGCTTTGGCTTTGAAAACGTGGCGGGCAATGACTTTGGAGCTTCTGTAATAAAGGGAGAGGGCAGCGAATATGAAAGGATAGCCCTTAAGCTTACAGAGGAAATACAACACTTTGTCGCCTATGGCATAAGCAGCGAATATGTAAAACGTCTTGCGGATATGGAAAAAGCCAAAATGATATTTGATTCACAGGATATATACGCACTTGCGGCAAATGTGGCGGACTGTTTTGCAAAGGGAGTGGAAATGCTGGACATTTACGATTATTATGATAAAATAGATGTAGATAATATTTTAAGGCATATGTCTGATTACAGAGAAGATAATATGGCGCTTTCTGTAATCGGAAGTTAGGAGTACAAAATGGGCGATATATATTTTCCGCATCTTAATATAAGCATTGAAAGTCTTGACAGAGTAGCTTTTTCCATACTCGGCATAAACATCTACTGGTACGGCATATTTATTGCATTAGGTGCAATACTCGGCATTACATTGGCATTCAATGAAGCCAAGCGAACAGGTCAAAGTCAGGATATGTATTCTGACTTTGCCTTTGCCGCCATTATAGCTGGCATAATAGGAGCAAGGCTTTATTATATCATATTTCACGGCGACAGCCTTTTAAGCTTTTTTAAGATAAGAGAAGGCGGCCTTGCCATATATGGCGGCATAATAGCCGGGCTTATCACTGCGATAGTATTTGTTAAAATAAAAAAAATAAACTTTCTGCAATTTACAGACACTGTAATAATGGGTCTTGTGGTAGGGCAGATATTTGGCCGCTGGGGCAATTTCTTCAACAGAGAAGCCTTTGGCAGGCATACGGATGGTCTTTTCGCCATGGCGCTCAAGGCGGATACCGTAAACGGCCTTTTCATAAACGGGAGCCACGCACTGTATCAAGGCAATGTGGAATACCCCGTCATTCAATACGGCGGTGTGGATTACATACAGGTACACCCTACGTTCTTGTACGAAAGTCTTTGGAATTTAGCCCTTCTCGCAATTATTTTTGCCTGCCGCAGGCACAAAAAATTTCAAGGTCAGCTCGTTATAATGTACTGCATAGGCTACGGCATCGGCCGTTTTTGGATAGAGTCTCTCAGAAGCGATCAGCTTGAGATACACGGCATACCAATAAGTATGATAGTTTCAGCCGTACTTGTTTTGGCAGCCCTTGCTGCAGGCATTATATTATATCTCAAGGAAAAACAAAATAATGGCGTTGCTGCACAAAAAAATCAAAAAAGTTCTTGACATAAAGTCTCTTTAATGATAAAATATTTCTTGTGTTCGGAACGACACAGGTATGCAGCAGTGGCGGAATTGGCATACGCGCAAGACTAAGGATCTTGTCCGGGTTTACTGGGTACGGGTTCAAGTCCCGTCTGCTGCATTGGGCGCGAGTGGCTCAGTGGTAGAGCATCGCCTTGCCAAGGCGAGGGCCGCGGGTTCAAATCCCGTCTCGCGCTTTTTACTTTCCTGGTGGGTTGTCGCCAAGCGGTAAGGCACAGGGTTTTGATCCCTGCATTCGCAGGTTCGAATCCTGCCAGCCCAGTTTTTTATGATCTGTCAGCAGGTATGTAATAATGGGCTATCGCCAAGTGGTAAGGCAACGGATTCTGATTCCGTCATTCGCAGGTTCGAATCCTGCTAGCCTAGCTTTTAAAAGAGTTTGAGAGGACTGAAAAGTCCTCTCGATTTTTTTGCCGCAATAAATTTAATATCATATGCACAAAATATTATTTTTTTAATATAATACAGTGAGAAATGAAAGGGCTATCCCCTCTCCCTTAATTTTTCGACCTGACTGCTGCAAAAAAATGTGCAGCAGTTATTTTTTATGTAGAAATCCCAAAAGTTTTGTGTTATAATATCCATTGGATAAATCATATAATATAGATAAGGAGGATAATTATGCAAAAAAGCAGAGTTTATGAAGCTTATGATCGTCATAAGAACGGCTATAACTGCTGCCAGGCCGTAGTATGTACATATTGTGATCTTATGGGCATGGATGAAAGGACCGCCTTCAGAGCAAGCGAAGGCTTTGGCCTCGGCATTGCAGGAATGAAGCATACCTGCGGAAGCGTCTGCGCCATGGTATTTTTGGCAGGACTTAAGAACAGCGACGGCAATATGAAGAATCCCCAGTCCAAGCTTGACACATTTGAGCTGGGAAGATCAATGGCGGAGGAATTTGAAAAGAAGAATTCTTCCATAGACTGCTCAGTCCTCAGAGGAACAGACGGCGTAACAGACAGGCTCAGAAGCTGCAGGGGCTGTGTTGTGGACTGTGCAAGGATCGTGGAAAAATATCTTTTTGACGGTATGTTTGAAGAATATGACGGAGAAGAGGATTAATACTGTTTTCCCGAAATTCTGCTCAAAGCCGCATCCCGATAAAGCATAATACGCTTCACACAGGCGCAATGTTCAAGCATCGATAAAAAGTCAACATCGTATAACAAAAGACCTCCTAGGGCAAAAGCCACGGGAGGTCTTATAATATTAAAGGAACAATTCTTATTTTATACAAAACACAGCTATATTATCTAATCGGCTTTTTTCACGGGTATAAAAACCTCATCGTTTTTCTCTCCCTTGTGCTTTTCATACTCCTCCTTGGCAAGGCGGTAAAATTCCATTTGGCTTTGAACAGGCTCTTTGCCCCTTCTGTCTATATGCTTATAGCTGCCGTCGGGCTGCTGTATCCTTGCTTTTACATTATCACGAAGAGTGATATCCAGTATATCCATTACCTTGCGGCGCAATTCCGGGCTGTCCACAGGGAATGCCACCTCAACTCGTCTGTCAAGGTTCCTGTTCATCCAGTCGGCACTTGCAAGATAAAGCTTGCTGTTTTTGTTGTTCTCAAAATAATATATCCTGCTGTGCTCAAGAAAACGGCCTACTATGCTGCGCACGGTAATATTTTTGCTTACATCGGTGCCTGTCTTTAGGCAGCATATGCCTCTTACGATAAGATCGATCTTGACGCCTGCAATGCTTGCCTTATACAGCGCCCTTATTATTCCCGTATCTACAAGAGAATTCATTTTGGCGATTATACGGGCGGGCTTTCCTTCAAGGGCATTTTTTTCCTCACGCTCTATATTCTTCATAAACATTTCTCTCAGATCGGTAGGAGCAGCCGCTATCTTGTTCCACTCTATAGCCTTTGAATATCCTGTAAGGCAGTTGAAAAGCGCCGATATATCCGAGGCAATAGCTTCGCTGCACGTAAATATTCCCATATCCGTATAGAGCTTGGCAGTCTTGTCGTTGTAGTTGCCGGTACCCAAATGGCAGTAGCGTATGATACCTTCTTCTTCACGTCTTACCACAAGGCAAAGCTTACAGTGAGTCTTAAGCCCCACAAGACCGTATATTACATGACAGCCTGCTTTTTCAAGCTTCTTTGCCCAGTTTATATTGTTTTCCTCATCAAAGCGTGCCTTTAACTCCACAAGCACCGTCACCTGCTTGCCGTTTTCGGCAGCCCTTATAAGTGAACTTATTATAGGTGAATTTCCCGATACCCTGTAAAGCGTTTGCTTTATTGCAAGCACATTTTCATCCTCTGCGGATATCCTTACAAGATCCACAACAGGGTCAAAGCTTTGGTAGGGATGATGCACAAGTATATCCTTTTCCCTTATGGCTTCATATATATCCCTATCCTTGAATTCGGGAACGGGTATGGGAGGCATAGGCTCGTCAAAAAGATCCGGATCATCTGAAAGTACCCCCACAGAAAAAAGCACCGTAAGATCGATAGGGCCGTTTATCTTATAGATATCCCTTTCATCCAGCTCCAACTGCTTTTTAAGGAATTTGTAAGACGGATCGGAAATGCTTTTATCTATTTCCAAACGCACGGGAGCTCCCCATTTCCTTTGCTTTATGGAGTTTTCTATTTCCACAAGAAGGTCACGGCTTTCCTCTTCGTCTATTTCAAGATCCGCATCTCTCGTTATCCTGAAGCAGCCTGCGGATATCACATTGCTGCCTGTAAAAAGCTTTCCTATATGTGCCGCAACTATATCCTCCAAAAATATGGCGCAGCTTCCCTCTTCGGAGGGCAGCTTTACTATCCTGTCTACCACATTTGGTATCTGCACTACGGCAAATGTATCCTCCTCGCCCTCTATCTCCACTATGAGATTAAGGGTCTTGTTGGCCAAAAGAGGCAGCGGCCTGCTGTTGTCTATGGCAAGAGGAGTAAGTATAGGGTAAAGCGTGGTATTGAAATATATTTTTGTATACTCCCTCTGCTCCTTGCTGAGCTCGCCGTATTTCAGGAATCTGACATTGTGCGCCGCAAGCTCAGGCATAAGCTGTCTGTTAAGGCAGTTATACTGCTTATGCACTATGTCGTGGACCTTTAGGGATATTGCCTGCACCTGCTCATCGGCAGTCATGCCTGACGGATCCTTTTTATTGGAGCCTGAAAATATCTGCTGCTTGAGACCTGCTACTCTCACCATAAAATACTCATCCATATTGGAAGCGGTTATGGCAAGAAATTTACAGCGTTCGGCAACGGGATTTGTCTTATCCGTAGCCTCTTCGAGCACCCTCGTGTTGAATTCCAGCCAGCTGAGTTCTCTGTTGTAATAATATTTTTTATCCTTAATATCCATCATTACATAACACTCCTTTTGTGCAGCATCGCCTTAATGCCGTATACAGCTTCAAAGAGTCTGCACCTTATATTGAACGCCCATTTTTCAAGGTCTATACTCCTGTAGGTATAGGCGGTTATTATAAGCTCGCTGCCGCTCAGCTTTACGCTTACCTTTTCAAACTTAGGCTCATGGCTCGTATGCACGGCGTTTGCAAGCTTAAGTATGGCGCAAAGCTTTGACACAAGGACTCTCACAGACGCATCAAGCTCCGCATACACAGGCTGCGACATATTCGGTATGGTAGTGCCGTGATAATATACTACAGCGGCAAGTATTTCCTTTTCCTCTTCGTCAATGCCTGCAATGTCCAAATTGCGTATCATATGATAGGCGATATCGCCATGATTTTTGGTGCCTACTATTTTTCCTATATCCTGAAGTATTACGGCAATGTGCAAAAGCACTCTCTCACGATAGCCCAGACCATGGTGCTTTTTCATTCTGTCGAATATCATAAGAGCCGTTTCGCTCACTCTGTTTATATGGTCTGCATTGCACTGATATTTTGCGGCAAGATTCATTGCCGAGCTTACGGCAAAGCTGTAATACTCCTTGGTCAGCTTTGCGGAGATATCCTGCTGCAGTTCCTCAAAAAGCACGGAATCCGCAATGGTATAGGTATAGGATACCATACTTTTGGCATTTGTGTTTTTTATAAGGCGTGAAAGTATTATTATGGCTGTCATAAGAGTCTCAGCCTCATCTTCGGAAATATCATATTCCTCGGATATCATTTCGGGAGTTTTATTTTTTATGGACTTATACAAAGCCGTAAAGCTTTCCCTCGGTATTATGCCCGTATTTTTTTTGAGCTTGGCATTGCACATATGGCATATCGTATCTGTTTCGCTTCCGCTTATTATAAAATTTACGGGCTTTTCGGTCACAAAGGCGTCTATGCTGTCGTTAAAGGGTCTGAGATATTCCTTTACCACCTGGACATAATCCGACACCTTGTCTATATAATCCTCAAAAAGCTCGGATATTCTCAAAGCGCCTATCTTTATATTCTGAGTACCTATAACGCTGCCGTCTTTTACCACAAATATGCTTATATTTCCCGAACCCAGCTGAACTATGAGCGAGGATTCCTTTTGCTCCTTTTCAAGGAGAGAAAGCATCATTTTATTTACCGATATTTTTTCACGGCTTTCGTCTATAACATCGAAAGCTATGCCTGTCCGTATCCTTATCTGATCCAGAATATAATCCCTGTTTTCAGACTCTCTTACAGCCGTTGTGGCAACATATCTTACCTGTGACACGCCGTAATCCCTGCATATGTCCAAAAAACCGTTTATTATTTCTATTGCCCTGTCAAGGCTCTCAAAGGATATGCTGCCTGTATGGAACGTATCTCTGCCAAGGGCAAGGGGATACCTTACGCTTTCTATTACCTTCACGGCCTTTTGAGCCTTTTCTCCTATCTTAAGTACAAGCTCGTTTGAAGCAATGGCTATTACGCCCGCACTTTTTTTCATATATATCAGCCTTTCTTGTGGTTTTCTATTTTAAATATACTACAATGCTCCGCTTTTTTCAATATTTTTAAGGTCAAAAAGTTTCAAAACACATATATTTCCCAAACAATAAAACTTCCTTTCCGAAGACCTTGAAAGGAAGTTTTCAAACATTATTTCACAAATATATAAGCTTTGTTTTTCCGTTATATCAAAAATGAAACTGCTATTATCATCAGTGAAACTATTACGGAAAGAACAAAGTAAACATCCGTTATCTTATTTTCGCCGTCTTCTATGTTTATGCTAAGGGCATTCAGCGGCTTTTCTTTTATGGAATATCTGTAGTCCAAGGCATTATGCTTATTATACTCTGTAAATTTCCTGAAGATAAGTATAAGAAACGGCAGCGTAATGACCGTAAGGAATATATCCATAACTATCATGGTCAGATTTTCCTGCAGCGTAGGCGTGTTATTTATCATATCGGCAGCCTCCGAAAAGTTCAGTGCGATCTCCGTCATGACCACCTGCACGCCGTTAAAGAGAAAATGTGACAGAACAGAAGCAAATATAGAATTTGTATATGCCACAAGAACGGCAAAAAATACGCCTGCCGCTATGGCATATATCATTTGGTATACATTGCCGTGTATCAAGCCGAAAAAAAGAGCGGAGGCAAACGCCGCCTTTATTAGCCCGGTATTTTTGTAATTGGAAAGAAGTATTCCTCTGAAAACAAGCTCTTCAAAAATAGCCGGCATAATTGCCATGGATATTACGGAAACGATAAAAGGCGTGGTGCTCAATATATCCAGTATATCGTTGTTTACATCCGTAGGCGCAAAGAGCGCCGTTATGGAAGATATAGCCGATACTATAGGCGAGAAAAAAAGCGTAAGCGCCAATATGAACAAAATATTTTTAGCCGAAAGTCTGTTGTGGGGTATCACATCGCCCGGCCGGCTTTTTGTAAAAATGAAGTATATCGTTACGGGAACAAGGAAATAAAATATGTCCTGCACAAATATCAAATAGCTGTCCAATATTTTTTCATCCACGTATACATATCTGTCCAGAAATATAACGGCAAACCCCAGCAATACAGTAAGCGCGGACTGGAATATTATAAGGAAAAATATGAAGCCGTTGCCTCTTTTTGGAGATAGCATTTATTCCGCCTCCTTGGTAAGAGTTTTCCTGTCGTAGCTTCTGTTTATAAGCTCAAAGAGGAAATCCGTTATACAAGCAAATATGGGAACACCGAAAAACATACCGAGTGGCCCTGCTATAGCCCCGCCCACAATAATGGCAAATATAACGCCTATGGGCTTGAGGCCTATAGATTCTCCCAATATTCTGGGGCCTAATATAACGCCGTCAAACTGCTGGAGCACAAGTATGAATATAAGTGTCCATATAGCCTTTATGGGAGCTACGAGCACAGTAAGGGCAACTACGGGCACAGCGCCTATAAACGGGCCGAAATAAGGTATCATATTGGTGATGCCTATAACAAGAGAAAAAAGCAGAGGATAGGGCAGATTCATTATCACCGCACCTATAAAGAATATTATTCCTATAATAGTGGAGTCCACTGCCTTTCCCACAAAGAAGTGGTTGAACGTTTTGTTCATCTGGTTTATATACAGTGCCGTTATGTTATAAGCCTTCTCGGGCAATACGGTATAGAGCACCTTCTGAGAGATGTCTACTATCTCTTCTTTATCGATAAGTATATAAAAAGCGACCATAATGCTTATTATTACATTCACTATAGATGACGCAAGGCTTATGGTATGCGTAACAAGGGATAATACCATATTCGGCACATACTTTAGAGAATCCACGACCTTTGATATGAAATTGTCAAGAGCGTCTAAAAGAGAACGATATGCAGACACGCCGATATCTATATTGTATTTTCTCAATATGGAGTTGAGAAAATCGTGAAGAGCATTATAGTCTATCTTCACAACAAAGTTTATTACGTTTTGAGCACTTGATATTATCTCGGGTATTATATATGAAATTATGGCTGCAATGATGCCCAGCAGCAGCACCGCTGCGACAGATATGGATATGAGCCTCATACGCTTGCGTATCTTGGGATCGCTGCTTTGAAAGTATTTAAACCTCACAAGGATATTGTTTTCTATAAACCTTGTGCCGCAGTTGAGCAAATAAGCTATTATGGCGCCTCCTATAAAGGGATATATCACATCTATCGCCACGGGAAGTATGTTGGATATCTGTATATTTTCCGTGCATCTGTAGAAAATTATCGCTATTATTACAACTGCCAAGGCGTACAAGCTCTTTGTCAGATTATGATTGTTCTTAAAAAACCTGTTCATATCATTTCTCCTATATTTTAGACCCTTATGCTTATAATATACACCTAAAAAATATAAATTTCCATAGTATTGGAGAAATGAAATAAAAATGTAAAAATCACATAGATATCATAAAATAACGCAGGATCACGAATGCAAACACAAGCCTTCCCTTTGGGATAAGGTCAGCCCTATTTATATACCCTCCATTATTGGACACAAAAAAGATGCCGCTTAAAAGCAAGCAGCATCTTGATTGATCAAACAAGCTCTATGATAACTTCCATTGCTCCGTCGCCGCGTCTTGTGCCAAGCTTTACTATCCTTGTATAGCCGCCGTTTCTGTCAGCGTACTTGGGAGCGATCTCTTCAAAAAGCTTATTAGCCATATTTACAACAACAGTATTTTTTCTCTTCTTTTTGCCGTCGGCAGGAACCTCTACCACAGGATAAAGAACGCTGTTTATCTTTCTTCTGGCATTAAGTCTGCCGGGAGCGTCTTTCTTGATAGTCTTCTCTATAGTCTCATTGCCCTTCTTGGAAGTTACCTTTACCTCCTCGAAGTTATCTCTTTCCTTTATTGCGGCAGTTATCAACTTTTCAGCAATGCTTCTTATTTCCTTAGCCTTAGCTTCGGTAGTCTTTATCTTGCCATGATATAATAAATTAGTTACCTGGTTACGCAGCAAAGCCTTTCTTTGGCTTGAAGTACGACCAAGCTTTCTATATGCAGCCATTGCTAATCCTCCTTATCAATCTTCATTGGGACTTAAGCTTAAACCAAGCTCAGCCAGCTTATTAAGCACTTCCTCAAGAGACTTACGTCCAAGATTACGTACTTTCATCATATCGTCTTCCGTCTTTCTTGTCAGATCCTCAACAGTGTGTATACCTGCTCTCTTAAGGCAGTTGTATGAACGCACGGTAAGGTCAAGCTCCTCAATAGTCTGCTCAAGGACCTTTTCCTTTGTGCCTGTCTCTTTCTCAACAAGAATTTCAGTATTTTTAGCGCTGTCGGAAAGATCTACAAACAAATTAAGATGCTCATTTAATATCTTTGCACCTAAGCTCACAGCGTCGTCCGGTGAAATAGTACCGTCGGTCCACACCTCAAATGTAAGCTTGTCATAGTCTGTGATCTGACCTACTCTTGTATCCTCTACTTTAAAGTTCACTCTTCTTACGGGAGTGTAAAGTGAGTCTACAGGGATCATCCTAAGGGGTTGGTCAGCTCTCTTGTTCTTAGCAGCCTCAACATAGCCACGACCCTTTGTGATCGTGATCTCCATAAAAAGCTTGCTGTCTGAACCGCCGCTTAACGTAGCGATGTGCAGATCTGGGTTAAGGATCTCGATATCGGAATCTATCCTGATATCGCTTGCCTTGACCTCGCAATCGCCTGATGCGTCTATATAAGCGATTTTAGGCTCAGAGCTTTCGCTATTGACCTTGATGGCAAGGTTTTTGAGATTTAATATGATATCGGTAACATCCTCTTTGACACCCGGAATTGTACTGAATTCGTGAAGGACTCCGTCTATCTTCACATTGCTTACAGCAGCGCCGGGCAGAGAAGAAAGAAGTATTCTTCTCAGTGAGTTACCGAGAGTTGTGCCATATCCTCTCTCTAAGGGCTCAACAACAAAGCAACCATATTTATCATTTTTTTCAGTAATTTCAATACGAGGTTTTTCAAACTCAAACACTCAACCCAACCTCCTCAATAGTTATCAAAATATTTACCACAATGTCTATAAAGAATTTATTACTTAGAATACAACTCGACAATAAGTGTTTCGTTTACAGGTAAATCCATTTGTTCTCTCTTAGGAAGAGCATTGATGCTTCCCTTAAGACTATCATGGTCAGCAGATAACCATTCAGGAACGATACGAGTGGAAGTGACCTCAAGTATGTCCTTAAATCTCTGAAGGTCTTTCTTACTTTCCTTAATTTCAATAACATCTCCGACCTTTAATGTAATAGAAGGGATGTTAGCCTTCTTGCCGTTAACTGTAACAAGATTGTGTCTTACGACCTGTCTTGCTTCCTTTCTTGTACGGCCGTAGCCTAATCTGTATACAACGCTGTCAAGTCTCATTTCAAGAAGCATAAGTAAATTCTCACCTGTGATACCTGCCATCTTGTCAGCTCTTTCGTATAAGTTTCTGAACTGCTTTTCAAGCACGCCGTAAATGAACTTTACCTTCTGCTTTTCCTTTAACTGAACACCGTATTCACTTAACTTACGCATATTTCTCTTACGTCTGCCCATCTTCTTGGATGAACCGAGAACGCTTGGCTCTATGCCTAAGTATCTGCATCTTTTAATGATAGGACCGATCTCTCTAGCCATTAAATAGTACCTCCATTTATATAATCAAACAAATAGTCAACAGAACTCTATGCTTTTGTTTTGCCGCCTGTAGGATATATTCATATCCCTACGAACACAAAAGCATATCGCCGATCATATTTGAAAAGACGGGTATATCCCTTTTCTTATTCAAATAAATCGAATTATACTCTTCTTCTCTTAGGCGGTCTGCATCCGTTATGAGGAACGGGAGTTACGTCTTTGATAAGAGTTACGTCAAGGCCGGCAGCCTGTAACGCTCTGATAGCAGCTTCTCTGCCGCTGCCCGGACCCTTTACAAATACTTCTACGGTCTTTAAACCATAGTCCTTTGCAGCGCCTGCTGCCTTCTCCGCTGCCATCTGAGCAGCATATGGAGTAGACTTCTTTGAACCTCTGAAGCCTAATTCGCCTGCGCTTGCCCATGAAAGAGCATTGCCGGCAGCATCTGTAATAGTTACAATAGTATTATTAAAAGTTGACTGTATATGAGCCTGACCACGTTCCACAACTCTCCTGTCACGACGTCTGCGGCCTCCGGCTTTTCTAACTGTCTTCTTAGCCATTTGATTAACCTCCTTAAATCAATATCAATAATTGATTATTTCTTCTTATTCGCAACAGTTCTTCTGGGACCTTTTCTAGTTCTTGCGTTTGTCTTTGTCTTCTGTCCTCTTACGGGAAGACCCTTTCTGTGACGAATACCTCTGTAGCATCCGATCTCAACAAGACGCTTGATATTAAGAGCAGTTTCTCTTCTTAAATCACCCTCAACAGTCTGAGATTCAGCAATTATATCTCTTATCTTTGCTACCTCATCATCTGTAAGGTCTCTTACTCTGGTGTCCGGGTCAACGCCTGCTTCGGATAATATCCTCTGAGAACTTGACCTTCCGATACCATATACATAAGTAAGACCAATTTCGATACGCTTTTCTCTGGGTAAATCTACACCTGCGATACGAGCCATTCAATTACACCTCTTTCATTAAGATATATTTAATAGTTTTCTCGGTATAATATTCGATCTAAGGCTTTGAAATGCGTATTCCGGGGCAGCCGCGTCTCGGAACGGTACTTGAGGCCTGCAAGGGCTCTGAACCCTCTGAAACCATATAAATTCAGCCATTAAATGAATAGTTACCAAGGATAAAGTATACCATACTTTGGTTGCTAAAGCAACATTTTTATTGTAAATTTTTTGTAAACAATTCTGCGTTTTGTTCAATATTTTATTGCAGCCTTTTTTCCTTCAAGAATATTATGAATTTTATCTTACTTTAAAAAGTAAGCAAATTTATTTGTACTTTTTTGCGAAAAAAGTACCAAAAACGTGGGGAGTTCCGATTCTCCCCACACCCCTTAAACGGCTTTTGGGGCTCGAAGTTATCTTATTCTGTAACTTTTGACCCCAAAAGAAGCAGGGCTCCCACTTAGCCACGTTGCGGCTGTGGGAGGAGAAGTTTCAAGTAAATTTTGTATTCATTTGGTATCTCTATTCATAATATAAATTTTTATTTGTCTTACTTTAGAAAGTAAGCAAATTTATTTGTACTTTTTTGCGAAAAAAGTACCAAAAACACTCAGCACTTTCGGCTTCGCCGAAAGCCGGCCTACGGCCGTCGGATAAGTCTTTCCGTGCAATGGGGAGTTCCGATTCTCCCCACACCTTGGTTGCTTAGGCGAGCAGTATCACGAAGTGATACGACCAGCCCCTTAAACGGCTTTTGGGGCTCAAAGTTATCTTATTCTGTAACTTTTGACCCCAAAAGATGCAGGGCTTCTGCCTGACCACTATTGCACCGAAAGATTTATCGGCCACTCGCTAGAGTGGCTTTTGCCAAAGGCAAAAGTGCTGATTGCGGTCGGCAGAAGGAGAAACTTCTCAGTGAAGTTACTTATAAAACAGATATGAACTTTATCTTACTTTAGAAAATAAGACAAATAAAAATTATGAGTCTGAAATCAGTCGTGCCACTAAAAGATACTGCCTGTCCAAGTCTTAAGGCTTTTCAATTTGAAAAGCTAATATTTATGTGAAGTCTCACCTCCCACAGCCGCAACGTGGCTAAGTGGGAGCCCGATTCTTTTGGGGTCAGAAGGTATGCAATAAGATAATTTCGTACCCCAAAAGCCGTTCGGAGGGTGTGGGAACCATCGGAAGGTTCCCACGTTTTTGGTACTTTTTTCGTAAAAAAGTACATATAAATTTGTCTACTTTTTAAAGTAAGATAAATAAAGTTTATATAAAAAATATGGGATTTCCAAAGCAAAAAGCACTGAATGTTTTTGGTACTTTTTTCGCAAAAAAGTACATATAAATTTGCTTACTTTTTAAAGTAAGACAAACAAAAAAGTTTGACAAATAAAAGTTTGTGCTGCTTTTTAAAGCAACTATTCAAACCTAATAACTAAGAAAAGGCAAGGCGTGAACCTTGCCATTTCCATATTTCTCCAAGGGATATCAGCCCTGTCTCTGCTTATGCTTAGGATTATCGCAGATAACTCTGATAGCGCCCTTTCTCTTTATTACTCTGCACTTTTCGCACATTGGCTTAACAGATGGTCTAACTTTCATTGTATATTCTCCTTTCTCATTTGCCTCTCCAGGTGATCCTGCCCTTTGTAAGGTCGTAGGGTGACATTTCAAGCTTGACTCTGTCGCCCGGTATTATCCTTATAAAGTTCTTTCTTAGCTTACCTGAGATATGAGCAATAATATTATGTCCGTTGTCCAGTTCTACCCGGAACATAGCGTTTGGAAGCTTATCAAGGACAGTGCCTTCTACTTCAATTACATCGTCCTTTGCCAAGGCTCTCTACCTCCTTCACAATCTGTTACATTCTGTTATTATACTTTGCCAAAGCTTTTCTTATGTCGGAATCCAAAATATGTTCTCCGTTTTCCAGTTTGTTTTTTATATCCTCATCTACATCGTGAGTGATCTGAATGTGGATCATTTTCTTCTTCTTGGGTCTTTCAAGCTTCCTCAGCCTGCCGTCTGCCAAAAACACATAGTCTTCGTCATAGTCGCAGACTATAAATGCCATTCCTTTGTCACGGCCGCTTTTTGAAAAAACTATCTGACCCTTTGACCGGTCACTTGAATACATTATTCCTTCACCCCAAACACAAGCCGTACATCGGCTACACTAAGGTAAAAAGCTCAGGCTCACCATCAGTAATGAGAACCGTATTTTCATAATGGGCGGAATCGCTGCCATCCTTTGTCACCACAGTCCAGCCGTTTTTCAAAGTCTTTACTCTAAAGCTGCCTATGGTAAGCATAGGCTCAACAGCTATCGTCATGCCCTTTATGAGCCTTGGACCCAATTTTCCCCTTCTGTAATTGGGTACTTCGGGATCCTCGTGCATTTCTCTTCCGATGCCATGCCCAACGTAATCACGCACTATAGAGAATCCATTGGCCTCAGCATAATCCTGTATGGCCGAGGATATCTCAGATAAATGATTACCTTCTTTTGCATATTCTATACCTCTGAAAAAGCTTTCCCTTGTGACATCAATAAGCTTCTGCCTTTCGGCAGATATGCTGCCTACGGCAAATGTCCTTGCCGCATCGCCGTGAAAGCCTTTTATATATGCTCCCGTGTCAATGCTTATCATATCGCCTTCCTCAAGGACTCTGCCATTCGGAATGCCGTGTATCACTTCATTATTGACTGAGGCGCATATTGAGGCGGGATAACCATATAGACCTTTAAACGAAGGGACCGCACCTCTTGACCTTATATAATCCTCTGCTATTTTATCAAGCTGTGCAGTGGTAATGCCGGGCCTTATTTCCTTTTCAAGAAGATTGAGTGTCTCCCCGGTTATTCTGCCCGCCAAACGCATTGCCTCTATATGTACTTCCTTTTTGATCGTTATGGACATTAGTTTATTCCCTCAAGAGCAGAGGCAACCTTATTGAAGATCTCTTCAATATCACCAACGCCGCTGACTGTCATTAAAATACCTCTGTTCCTGTAATAGTCTATAACGGGAGCAGTGGTCTCATGATAGACCTTGAGTCTGTTTAAAACAGTTTCCTCATTGTCATCCTTTCTTTGTATTAGCTCAGCGCCGCATTCATCGCATTTATTTTGGATCTTAGGCGGATTGTATGCAATATGATACATCCTGCCACATTCGGGGCAGCTTCTTCTGCCTGTCATACGATCCACTATAACATCATCTGCCACTTCGTAACATATGACCTTGTCGAGTGGGCCTGTTATATCGTCAAGACCCTGTGCCTGAGCTACGTTTCTGGGATAACCGTCAAGTATGTATCCCTTTTTGCAGTCATCTTCTTTTATCCTATCCGCAAGCATTGCGGATACTATATCATCGGATACAAGACCGCCTGTATTCATTATCTCGCTGACCCTTTTACCAAGCTCGGTGCCCTTTTTCATCTGCTCTCTTAAGAGATCGCCTGTGGAAATATGAGCTATGTCAAATTTCTTGGAAAGCATCTTAGCCTGTGTGCCCTTTCCTGCGCCGGGGCAGCCTATAAGAACTAATTTCATTTCATATCCCCCTTTGTAAATATGCTTATCTGAAATGCATGAGCATTTCAGACATAGCATATTTCAACCTTCTTATCACACATAGGCACGGCCTATGGATCAATCATTTAAAAATCCCTTATAATGACGCATTATAAGCTGTGTCTGAAGCTGTTTTACAAGCTCAAGAGCAACACCTGATACGATAAGGAGAGTAGTTCCTCCAAAGCCCATATTCATACCTGTTACCCATTCCAAAACTATAGGCAAAAGAGCTATGAGCGCATAAGCTATAGCGCCTATAAGTGAAACTCTGTCAACTATAGTCTGAATATAATCTGAGGTAGGCTTGCCGGGTCTTATGCCGGGGATAAAGCCGCCGCTCTTCTTCATATTCTCTGCGACCTCTACAGGGTTGAATGAGAATGATGTGTAGAAGAATGTGAAACAGAATATAAGAATAACATACAATATGGTACCAAAGGGAAGCACACCCTTTATAAAGTAATCAAATGAAAGCCATCTGCTTATCCTGCCTAAAATATTGCTCTGTATAAGCTGATTTATAGTCTGTGGGAACTGCAAAAGTGATATGGCAAAGATTATGGACATAACGCCTGCAATATTTACCTTGATAGGAATATATGAGCTCTGTCCGCCTAAATATCTGTTGCCTACCAGCTTCTTTGAATACTGGACAGGTATCCTTCTTTCGCCGTCTTGTACGAAAATAACAAATGCCATAGCAAGTGCCAAAACCACAAGTATTACTATTATAATGAGCCAGCCCATTGAACGGCCCTGTGCCATAACGGCAAGAGCCTTTATACCGTCATCGAGATTCTGAAGGATATTGGCAAAGATTATGAATGAAGCACCGTTGCCTATACCTACATCAGTAAGCTTTTCACCTAACCACATTATGAATATCGTACCTGTGACCATTGTAATAAGGCCAACGATGTATACGAACCAGTTAGGATGAACAAAGGCTGTATGAACAGTATATATCTGACCTGAGCCCTGAAGTATTGAAAGGAGAACGGCAGATATTCTTGTATACTGTGATATCTTCTTTCTGCCTTCCTCTCCGTCTTTGCTTATTTCCTCCAGCTTGGGTATAGCAACCGTTAAAAGCTGCATAATGATGGAGGCGTTGATATATGGTCCGATACCCATAGCAAATACTGTACCGTAATTGCCTCCCGTAATGAGAGAATACAAGGTATTGGTGGTGTCTGTATTTGCAAGAGCGTTTACATCAAGACCGGGGATCGGAAGGTGAGTACCGATCCTTACTAAAAAGAGCACTAAAAGCATATAAAGTATTTTAGTACGTATCTCCTTAACTGCAAAAGCATTTCTTAATACGCTTAACAATTAAATCACCTCAGCTTTTCCGCCGGCAGCCTCGATCTTCTCCTTAGCTGAAGCGCTGAAATAGTTTACCTGAACAGTAAGCTTCTTGCTGAGCTCACCGTTGCCCAAAACCTTTACACCGTCTCTTACATGGCTTATTATACCCTTATTCATCAATGCCTGAGCATCAACGACCTCACCATCTTCAAATCTGTCATTTAAAAGACTGATGTTTATGGCAACAATGTCCTTAGTATTTATACACTTGAAACCTCTCTTGGGAATTCTTCTGTAAAGAGGCATCTGACCGCCCTCGAAGCCCGGTCTTACGCCGCCGCCTGAACGTGCGTTCTGACCCTTGTGTCCTTTGCCGGCTGTTTTGCCATTGCCTGAGCCATGACCTCTGCCTGTTCTGAACTTGTCGGATCTTGAGCCTTCGGCAGGTCTTAAATCACTTAATAACATTGGATACACCTCCTTAATCAGATTTCTTCTACCTTGACCAGATGTCTTACCTGATCTATCATACCTCTAATAGCAGCATTGTCCTGCTGCTCAACAGTATTGCCCGGCTTTCTCAAGCCAAGAGCCTGTACAGTCTTCCTGTGCTTAGGGATAGCACCTATTGTAGACTTAACCAAAGTTATCTTTAACATTTTAAGTATCCTCCCTTAGCCCATTATTTCTTCCACAGTCTTGCCACGAAGTCTTGCTGCCTTCTCGGGAGAAGTAGCTGCAGCAAGTCCTTCAAGTGTAGCGTTAACAACGTTTTTCTTGTTTCTTGAGCCTAAAGACTTTGTTCTGATATTCTTGATACCTGCCAATTCTATAACGGCTCTTGCAGGACCGCCCGCAATAACGCCTGTACCTTCCGGAGCAGGCTTAAGAAGAACGCTTGAGCTTCCGAACTTACCGTAGATCTCGTGATAAATACTGTTGTTTTCATTTCTTTCAACATATATAAGGTGCTTGGTCGCATCGTCCTTACCCTTGCGGATAGCATCGGGGATTTCCATAGCCTTGCCTAAGCCGACGCCGACATGACCATTTTCATCGCCTACTACTACCAAAGCAGCAAAACGGAAAGTACGACCGCCCTTAACAACCTTTGTTACTCTCTTGATGGTCACGACCTTGTCCTTGAGATCAAGAGTACTTGCATCGATTTTATTTCTCACGTCTTTCCCTCCTACTTAGAACTTGAGACCTGCTTCTCTGGCAGCATCGGCTAACGCCTGTATCTTACCATGATATACAAATCCGCCTCTGTCGAATACCACCTCGGTGATACCCTTTTCAATTGCCTTCTTAGCTACAGCCTCGCCTACGACCTTTGCTGCCTCTACGTCATTGGTCTTTTCAAGCTTAGCCTTGATGTCCTTCTCAACTGTAGATGCAGCACAAAGTGTATTGCCAACTGTATCATCTATGATCTGCGCATATATGTGCATATTTGATCTGAATACTGCCAATCTCGGTCTTTCTGCCGTGCCTGAGATGTTGTTGCGAAGTCTGTAATGACGCTTCATTCTGGCATCGGCACGTGATGGCTTTCTAATCATTGACGCTCACTCCTTTATTATTTCTTACCTGTCTTGCCGACTTTACGTCTGATTTGCTCGGTCGTATACTTGATACCCTTGCCCTTATAAGGCTCAGGAGGTCTCTTTGTTCTGATCTCAGCCGCAAACTGACCGACCTTTTCCTTATCTATGCCGGATACTGTTATCTTGTTGCCGTCAACCTTAGTTTCAATACCCTCGGGATCGATCATCTCAACAGGGTGTGAATAACCCAAAGTCAGTGTAAGCTTGTTGCCTGACTTAGCTGCTCTGTAGCCGACGCCGTTTATCTCAAGCTGCTTTGAATAGCCCTTTGTAACGCCCTCTACCATATTGTTTATAAGCGTTCTTGTCAAGCCGTGAAGCTGCTTATTTCTCTTCAGATCGTTCGGTCTTGTTACAGTGACCTCGGCTGCTCCCACCTCAACTGTCATTTCATCCACAAGCTTGCGTGTGAGCGTGCCCTTAGGTCCTTTTACCGTAATTACGTTACCATCCTCAAGCTTAACCTCAACGCCAGCCGGAATAGCAACAGGTAATTTACCTATACGTGACATATAATTTACCTCCTTCTATTACCATACATAGGCGATAACTTCGCCGCCAACGCCGAGCTTTCTGGCTTCCTTGTCGGTAATGATGCCCTTGTTTGTGGAAACAATGGCTGTACCTATTCCGCCCAAAACTCTTGGTAACTCATCTGTATTGGCGTAAACTCTAAGACCCGGCTTAGAGATCCTCTTTATGCCGGAGATGACCTTTTCATTCTTGTCAACACCGTACTTAAGTGTTATCTTCATAGTCTTCTTTACGCCGTCTTCTATAATCTCATAGCCTGCAATATATCCTTCGTCTGTAAGTATCTTGGCAATAGCCTCTTTCATTTTACTGGAAGGTACATCTACAGTGTCATGCTTAGCAGTGTTTGCATTTCTTATTCTTGTGAGCATATCTGCGATAGGATCACTCATTGACATTTAAAAAACCTCCTTTCAAATTACCAGCTTGCCTTTTTAACACCGGGGATCTCACCCTTGTAAGCTAATTCACGGAAGCAAATTCTGCAGATACCAAACTTTCTCAAATAAGCATGGGGTCTTCCGCAAATTCTGCAGCGAGTATAGCTCTGAGTTGAAAACTTAGGTTTTCTTGCCTGCTTTATCTTCATTGATGTTTTAGCCATGATCTCCTTGCCTCCCTTACTTTCTGAATGGCATACCGAATAATCTGAGGAGCTCTCTTGCTTCCTCGTCGGTCTTAGCCGTGGTCACGAATACGATATCCATACCTCTTATCTTGTCGATCTTATCATACTGTATCTCAGGGAACATAAGCTGCTCCTTAAGACCTAAGGTATAGTTTCCTCTTCCGTCAAATGATTCGGCGCTTACGCCTCTGAAGTCACGTACACGGGGAAGAGAGATGTTTATGAGCTTGCTTGCAAAGCTGTACATCTTTTCGCCTCTTAATGTGACCTTGCAGCCTATCGGCATACCTGCACGAAGCTTGAAGGCAGCAATTGACTTCTTAGCCTTTGTTACAATAGGCTTCTGGCCTGATATGATAGACATATCTGATACGGCAGAATCTATTGCCTTAGTGTTTTCCTTAGCTTCGCCAAGACCCATATTTATAACGATCTTTTCAAGCTTTGGAACTTCCATTATATTCTTGTAGGAAAATTTAGCCTGCATTGCAGGTACTACTTCCTTTTCATAATACTCTCTGAATGCGTTCACGAATAGTCCTCCTTTTCAGAATCAATCGATTACTTCGCCGGTCGATTTGGCAATTCTCTGCTTAACACCGTCTTCTACCTTGTAACCGATTCTGGTCGGCTTACCTGCGTAAACTAACATAACGTTAGAAGCATCGATAGGAGCTTCCTGCTCTATGATACCGCTCTGAGGATGTGCCGGGCTTGGCTTAACGTGCTTTTTCACCTTGTTGGCACCCTCTACGATGACCTTATTGTTCTTCCTATCTACAACAAGTACCTTGCCTTCCTTGCCTTTATCCTTGCCTGCGATAACTTGGACCTTATCGCCTCTTTTTATCTTCATGCTGACACGACCTCCTATTATAATACTTCAGGAGCAAGAGACAATATCTTCATATACTGCTTCTCTCTGAGCTCTCTTGCCACAGGTCCGAAAATACGTGTACCTCTGGGGTTCTTGTCTTCCTTTATTATAACAGCTGCATTCTCGTCAAACTTGATGTATGAGCCGTCAGGTCTTGAAGCGCCCTTCTTAGTCCTTACAACTACGGCTCTTACGACCTCACCCTTCTTAACAACGCCGCCGGGTGTTGCGTCTTTAACAGTCGCAACTATAACGTCGCCTATATTGGCATATCTTCTTGTTGAACCGCCTAACACTCTGATACATAATAATTCCTTAGCACCTGAGTTATCAGCAACAACAAGTCTGCTTTCCTGTTGAATCATTGTCGATTTCCTCCTTTAGGAATTACTTAACCTTTTCTACGATCTCGACCAGTCTCCATCTCTTGTCCTTTGATAAAGGCCTGGTCTCCATAACTCTTACTCTGTCACCAATCTGACACTCATTATTCTCATCGTGCGCCTTCAGCTTGTAGGTAGTCTTCACGATCTTATTATATAATGGATGTCTTACATTATTTTCAACAGCTACAACGATAGTCTTATCCATCTTATCGCTTATAACTCTTCCTATTCTTGTTTTACGAAGATTTCTTTCCACTGAAATGTCCTCCTTCCACTATATAACTATTAAAGAGCGTTCTTCTTCTGTGTGATAACAGTCTGGATCCTTGCTATGTTCTTGCGGACAAGAGTGATCCTTGCTGTGTTGCTTAACTGGTTTGTGGCGTTTTGGAATCTTAAATTGAAAAGCTCCTTCTTTGCCTCGACCAATTCATTGTTAAGCTCGTCAACAGACTTGTTCTTTAACTCTGCAACGTATTCTGTAGCTTTCATTAATTGTCACACTCCTTTTCCAAATCAGCGCGTGATACAATCTTACACTTGATGGGCAGCTTGTATATAGCAAGTCTCAAAGCTTCCTTTGCGATATCCTCTGTTACGCCTGCGATCTCGAACATAACACGACCGGGCTTAACTACCGCTACCCAATATTCGGGAGAACCTTTACCGGAACCCATTCTTGTTTCGGCAGGCTTCTCTGTGATAGGCTTGTCGGGGAATATCTTTATCCAAACCTTACCGCCTCTTTTAATATATCTTGTCATTGCAACTCTGGCTGCCTCTATCTGTCTGGAAGTGATCCAGCTTGGCTCCATTGCCACAATACCGTATTCACCGTAAGTTATTTTGTTGCCTCTTAAAGCCTTGCCTGTCATACGGCCTCTGAACTGCTTACGTCTTTTAACTCTTTTAGGCATTAACATTACTGAACACTTCCTTTCTTTGTTTCCTTCTCAGGAAGTACCTCGCCCTTGTATATCCATACCTTAACGCCGATCTTTCCGTATGTGGTGTTTGCCTCGGCAAAACCGTAATCTATATCTGCTCTTAAGGTCTGAAGAGGAATAGTACCATCGTGATAGCTTTCTGAACGTGCCATTTCAGCACCGCCGAGACGGCCGCTGCAGGCAGTCTTTATACCCTTGGCACCAAACTTCATAGTTGTCTGCATAGCCTTCTTCATAGCTCTTCTGAAGGTTACACGGTTTTCAAGCTGCTTAGCTATATCCTCGGCTACCAACTGAGAATCCAGTTCGGGTCTTCTTATCTCTTCTACATTTACCAGTACCTTCTTGTCTGTCATCTTCTGTAAGTCGTTACTGAGCTCCTGTATTGAAGCGCCGCTCTTACCGATTATGATACCGGGCTTTGAAGTATGGATAGTTATTTTTACCCTTTCGTTTGTTCTCTCTATGGCGATCTTGGAAACGCCTGAGTTAGCTAATCTTGTCTTTATATAATTTCTAAGCTTATTGTCCTCTACTAAGAAATTAGCATAGTCCTTCTTGTCTGCATACCATGTAGATTCCCAATCCTTGATGATGCCGACTCTTAATCCATGTGGATTTACTTTCTGACCCATGGTTGCCCTCCTTATTTCTTTTCATCTAAATATATTGAAATGTGAGCAGTCTTCTTATTTATTCTGTAAGCTCTGCCCTGAGCCCTTGGGCGGATCCTCTTGAGAGTCGGTCCCTGGTTGGCTACTACATCTGCAACATATAAATCATTTACATCTAATTCAAGGTTATTTTCTGCATTGGCAACAGCAGATTTTAAAACCTTTTCTATTACTTCAGCAGCATATCTCGGTGAGTAAGCAAGTATTGCCATAGCCTCGCCTATGCTCTTGCCCTTGATCTGGTCTAAAACAATCCTAGCCTTGGTGTCGGAAACTCTTACATATTTAGCATGAGCCTGAGCTCTTCTGTCCTTGTTGTTTTCGTTTCTTTCCCTTTTGATCTGGCTTCTGTGTCCCTTTGACATTAAGGTAACCTCCTTTCAGAAACGTAATTATTTAACCTTTGACTTCTTTTCAGCGTCCTTACCGTGACCTCTGTAAGTTCTGGTCAAAGCAAATTCACCCAGCTTATGGCCTACCATGTCCTCTGTGATATATACGGGAACATGCTTTCTGCCGTCATGTACTGCAATAGTATGACCTATCATCTCCGGGAAGATAGTAGAACGGCGTGACCAAGTCTTTATAACATTTTTTGTATTAGCCTCATTCTGAGCTACAACCTTCTTCATAAGGTGGTCGTCACAGAACGGACCCTTTTTAAGTGATCTACTCATTATTTAGGCCTCCTATTATTTATTTCTGCCACGAATTATATACTTGTTGCTAGCCTTATGCTTCTTTCTGGTCTTAAGACCGAGAGCCGGCTTGCCCCATGGAGTACAAGGTGCCGGACGTCCAACGGGAGCTCTGCCCTCGCCGCCGCCGTGAGGATGGTCGTTGGGGTTCATAACAGAACCTCTTACAGTAGGTCTGATGCCCATGTGACGCTTCTTGCCTGCCTTACCGATGTTGATAAGCTCGTGGTCGGAATTTCCTACCTGGCCGATAGTAGCTTTACAGTTGATAGGTAATAATCTCATTTCGCCGGATGGTAATCTTACTGTTGCATACTTGCCTTCCTTAGCCATAAGCTGAGCAACATTACCTGCTGAACGCACAAGCTGTCCGCCTGCACCGGGTACCATTTCGATATTGTGTATCTCGGCACCTACGGGTATGTCCTTCATAGCAAGTGCATTTCCCACTCTTACTTCCGCTTCGGAGCCGCTCATAATAGTGTCTCCTACCTTTAAGCCGTTGGGAGCAAGTATATATCTCTTCTCGCCGTCGGCATAGCATACCAGCGCAATATTGGCTGTTCTGTTAGGATCGTACTCTATAGCGGTGACCTTTGCGGGGATACCGTCTTTATTTCTCTTGAAGTCTATTATTCTGTACTTCTTCTTAGCGCCGCCGCCTATGTGACGAACGGTTATCTTACCCTGATTATTTCTGCCTGCGGTAGTCTTGATATGAACTACAAGGCTCTTTTCGGGAGTTGATTTTGTAATTTCAGCGAAGTCAGATACTGTCATCTGTCTTCTTGAAGGTGTATAAGGCTTAAATCTCTTTATACCCATTTTTTTACACTCCTTTTCCAAATATTTGCAAACACGTCTTCGTGTCTATACCTTATTTTTGTCTGTCGGGTGTGCGGATTTTTATATTCTTCGCTTTGCGTACCGCATCTGTGCGGTTTTTTGATATATCGGCATAGCCTTTCGTTCCGCATTGTGTGGTTTTGTTGAATAGCAGCTTAGCCTTTCGTTTCGCACCTGTGTGGTTTTGTTGAATGTTGGCATAGCTTTTCGTTCCGCACCTCTACGGTTTTTGATATATCGGCTTAGCCTTTCGTTCCGCACCTGTGTGGTTTTGTTGAATGTTGGCATAGCTTTTCGTTCCGCACCTCTACGGTTTTTGATATATCGGCATAGCCTTTCGTTCCGCACCTCTATGTTTTTGATTAAATACTTCGTATTTACTGCTTACGCAGTTACTGACGTTTCACGTCAGTATCAAAAACATATCGTTAAGCTTTCTTTGAAAAAAACATGAGCAAGCTCTGTTTTTTTCTCCAGAAAGCTTACATTCCCTGGAATATCTCTATTTCCTTGCTGTCTGCCGTAAGCTGCACTATAGCCTTCTTTTTGGCGTTTGTTCTGCCGAAGGTATAACCTCTTCTCTTAAGCTTGCCTACGATGTTCATAGTATTTACCTTAGCTACCTTAGCTCCGTCAAACATTTTCTCAACAGCATCCTTTATCTGTATTTTGGTAGCCTGCGGGTGTACATAAAAAGCGTACTTCTTATCAGCCATATCGTTCATAGTCTTCTCTGTGATAACAGGCTTTAATATAACGTCATAATACTTGATATCTGCCATTATGCGTACACCTCCTCGATCTTCTTAACGGCGTCTTGCGTAACTACCAGTGCGTCATACTTTAAAATGTCGTATACATTTATAGTACCTACTGAAGCAGTCTTTACCGTAGGGATATTTCTTGCTGCAAGTACTGCATTGTCATTGCCGTCTTCCAGAACAATGAGAGCCTTGCCTGCCTTTAAGCTGTCCATGACCTTAGCCATTTCCTTTGTCTTGGCATTTACGGTGATCTTATCTACTACAATAAGTTTGTTTTCATTTACCTTTGTGCTCAGGGCTGACTTAAGAGCAAGTCTTTTTACCTTCTTGTTGAGCTTAAAGGAATAATCTCTCGGCTTCGGTGCAAATACAACGCCGCCTCCTGTCCACTGAGGTGAACGGATAGAGCCCTGTCTTGCTCTGCCTGTACCCTTCTGTCTCCAGGGCTTTCTGCCGCCGCCGCGAACTTCCGCACGGGTCAAAGCGCTTTGAGTACCCTGTCTCTGATTGGCAAGATACTGAACAACTGCCTGGTGCATAACGTGAGTGTTTACCTCTACCGCAAAGATATTGTCATTTAAATCTATAGTACCAACTTCGCTTCCGCTCATGTTGAACACTTTTACATTTGCCATTAGGTCTTCCTCCTTTCGTAAAGATTAATTAAGCCTTTACGCTATCCTTTATTACTACTACAGAGCCCTTGCTTCCGGGAACTGCGCCCTTTACAAGAAGTAAGTTCTTCTCTGCGTCTGCTCTGACGATCTCAAGATTCTGAACAGTTACATTAACGCTGCCCATATGTCCTGCCATCTTCTTACCCTTCTTTACCTTACCGGGAGTAGTTGCGGAAGACATGGAGCCTACTGCTCTGTGGAACTTTGAACCGTGAGCCATGGGACCTCTGTGCTGGCCGTGTCTCTTGATAGGGCCCTGATAACCCTTGCCCTTTGAAACACCTGATACATCCACCTTGTCGCCAACTGCAAATATGTCGGCCTTGATCTCTGAACCGATATCGATACCCTCTGCGGAATCAAGTCTGAATTCCTTAAGTACCTTCTTGGGATCCGCCTTAGCCTTGTCAAAATGACCCTTCATAGGCTTATTGACCTTATCGGCCTTTACATCGCCGAAACCTATCTGTACAGCATAATAGCCATCGTTTTCGGCTGTCTTTATCTGTGTTACCACACATGGGCCTGCTTCCAGTACCGTAACGGGAACGAGCAGACCTGCTTCGGTGAAGATCTGTGTCATACCAATTTTCTTGGCAACAATTGCTTTCTTCATTGCTTTACCTCCTAATAAACTCTACAGCGGATCATCCTTCACAGATGATCATTCTAGGTCTACATAAGGCTTTCTTCTTATATAAACCGATAATTTTTCGCTTTTTTTGTGTTCAGTCTCAATTATCACATTACCTTCAATGTAATATCAACGCCTGCCGGTAAGTCAAGTCTTGACAATGCATCGGCAGTTTTGCCCGTAGGCTGCAATATGTCGATAAGTCTCTTGTGTGTTCTCAGCTCGAACTGCTCTCTTGAGTCCTTATACATGTGTACCGCTCTAAGAATGGTCACAACTTCCTTCTTAGTGGGAAGCGGTATAGGGCCGCTTATTTTAGCACCTGTTTTCTTAGCTGTCTCTATTATCTGAGCAGCGGACTGATCGATCAGCTTGTGATCGAATGACTTAAGACTGATTCTAATCTTCTGATTAGCCATAAAAAAAGTCGCCTCCTTTTCGTACTTTTAAAAACTTAGCACGACAAGTGGTGACTGTACACTCATCCGTGTGTTTCATACCTGCAACTCTTTGGCATATACTGCCATGATGAAACCCACAAACATATTCGCACAGTGACCTTGTCGCCCGGTGTCTTGACCTGGACATTGCTCCGCAGAAAAAACCTGTAAAACCTATGTGTTTATCAGTGTTACAGCAACCTTCTGCATCCACGCTCTTAATGTCACAACACGAATATATTACCATATTTTTGGCTTAAATGCAAGCCTTTTTTTAATTTTTTTTATAAATTTTTAACTGAATTTTCAATTTTTTACAAATTATTTTTACAGCACATTGTATAATAGGTAAAAAGCAGGAACAAAACAATAAAAAATGAAATATCAATACCATTGTTATAATTAAAATGCCGCTTATTACTTAATATATTTAAGAAGCTGTATAAGATGTTCTCCTTTTATATCAGTTTCATCTCTGTCCAATTGCCTTTTTCCAAACACAGTAAATCCATTTTCTTCATAAAAGCTTATTAACTTTTCATTATCTTCACATTCTAAATATGTAAATTTGCCGCCTATTTCATTCTGTATCTGCTTTATTTTATTTAACGCTAACTCCAGTAACTCGCTGCCCTTAATTAACGCATCATTGCCATTTGCAAAGTTTTTACCCAATTGCCCGATCAACGGCGCAGCTAAAATACATTTATTGTCCTTAGGGGCATTGTTGCAAAATTTTAAGGCTTTTTTCCATATAGTATTTGTAACAGCCTTTTTATGTAACACTAAATTTTTGGTCGTAATAGTATAATAGCCTACCAACTCTTTATATGTTCCCCATTTTTCAGAATTGGAATAACAATATATCAAATGTGTGGCAGAAATTCCCTGTTTTGAAAATGGTATTGCTTTATACCTCAGAAAATTCTGTACATCCATATTCATCGGACATTCAAAAGAGGAGAGGATATCCTTTGTTTTATCCTCTCCTAACTGCTCAATTAAATCTTTTAAGTTAATAGATATTAATTCGGAATTTATTTCTAAGTTGATCATAATGCCTACAAGTTCAAAAAATCTTTGATTTCTTCTCCGGATAATTCTCTGTGCTCTCTTTTCATTGGTTCATAGCCCTGATCGCTTTCGGCTTTTCTTAATGCAACCTCAAGAGCGGACGAAAAATCCTGTCCAAATTTCTTATCCTTTATCTCGACATCCTTCAACATACTCTTTGTTGCCATAAAACCACCTCCAATTCAAAGAACTATACAGTTTTTTCATTGTTTGCAACTCAAGATTGCAATATTATTATACATTCGATAAAAATTTTTGTCAACTCAATTATTGCACTATGCCTATTTAATAATTGTCTATAACGCTATTTTATACCAAAATATTATTCAATATTCAACAGCAAATATGGATATACTACTTTTAAAATCACTTTATTATTAAGATCAAGGAATTTTTTCATATCGTCAAATATTCAATAGTTTTTGCCCAAAGTGCATAAATAGATATGCTGTTTCATATGATGTATAAGCGTATTTTTGTGCTAAACAGCGAAAATTTAATTGTATATTGACTATATACATCTGATGTATTATTATTAAATTAAGCAGGACATCTGATGTATTTTGGTAAAATTTAATTATATTATCTATTTTATATAACAAGGAGGTAATTTTATGTTAAACAGTCAGAAGGTGAGAGGACTAGCTCCCGAAATGGACCCTCTCAAATTAGGCATGGGCTGGAAGGTAAATGACCTTTCAAAGCCCCAGGTCATTGTTGAAAGTACCTTCGGTGACTCTCATCCCGGAAGCGCCCATCTTCTCGGTCTTGTAGAGGCTGCCGTAAAGGGTATAAACGACAGCGGCGCCAAGGCGGCAAGATACTTTGCCACCGACATATGCGACGGTATGTCACAGGGTCACGACGGCATTAACTATTCCCTTGTTTCAAGAGATGCCATATGCAATCTCATTGAGATTCATGCCAACGCGACTACCTTTGACAGCGGCGTATTTGTAACAAGCTGCGATAAGGGAGTGCCTGCCCATCTTATGGCAATAGGCAGGATAAACATTCCCTCCGTTATGGTAACGGGCGGTGTTATGGAGGCAGGTCCCGATCTGCTTACACTTGAGCAGATAGGCGCCTATTCGGCAATGCAGCAGAGAGGCGAGATAACAGATGAAAAGCTTACCTATTACAAGCACAACGCCTGTCCCAGCTGCGGAGCCTGTTCATTTATGGGTACAGCCTCTACAATGCAGATAATGGCAGAGGCTCTCGGCCTTATGATACCGGGCAGCGCACTTCTTCCCGCCACCTGCGATGATCTTAAAAAAATGGCGTACGAAGCGGGAGTGAAGGCTGCCGCCCTTGCAACAAAGGGCATTACCGCAAAGGATATCGTAACTATGTCATCCTTTGAAAACGCCATAAAAATACACGCCGCAATATCCGGCTCCACAAATTCGCTGCTCCACATCCCTGCAATAGCTCATGAATTCGGCTACTATATAGATGCGGATACATTTGACAGGATACACGCCGACGCAAGTTACCTTCTGGATATCAGGCCTGCGGGAAGATGGCCTGCCGAATATTTCTATTATGCGGGAGGCGTGCCGAGAATAATGGAAGAGATAAAAGAATATTTGGATCTTGACGTTATGACTGTGACAGGCAAGACTCTCGGCGAAAATCTTGAGGATGTGAAGAATAACGGATACTACGAAAGATGTGACGAGCTCCTTGCAAAAACAGGACTTAAGCGAACGGATATTATAAGGAGCATCAATGACCCTATAGGCAAGAATGGAACTATCGCCATATTAAAGGGAAACCTTGCTCCCGAAGGCTCCGTTGTAAAGCACAGCGCAGTACCCAAGGAAATGCACTATGCCGTATTGAAGGCCAAGCCTTTTGACCGTGAGGAGGATGCCATTGCGGCGGTGCTCCACAGAGATATAAAGCCGGGAGATGCTGTGATAATAAGATATGAAGGCCCCAAGGGCAGCGGTATGCCCGAAATGTTCTACACCACAGAAGCCATATCCTCCGATGAAGAGCTTGGCAGGTCTATCGCTCTCCTTACCGACGGCAGATTTTCGGGAGCTTCAAAGGGTCCCGCCATAGGCCACATTTCTCCCGAAGCAGCGGAAGGCGGCCCTATCGCTCTTGTGGAGGAAGACGATCTTATAGAGATAGACATTAAAAACAGGATACTGAGGATAATAGGCGTAAAGGGAGAAAGACTCCCTGCCGAGGAAGTAGACAGGATACTTGAAGAAAGAAAAGCCAAATGGCAGCCAAAGGAGCCTAAATACACATCGGGCGTACTGAAGATATTTTCCGAGCACGCCGTTTCACCTATGAAGGGCGGCTATATGGAATAAATACAAAAAGGATCGAAAAATAAGCTCAGTTCTCAGATGATAGCATCACTTGAGAACGGCTGTTGAAATAATGATACTAGGAGGTCAAACCATGTATAACTTAACACTGTTAGCCGCAACGGCTTCCACAGGCAGGCTCGTATTTGCCGCTCTTGCAGGCCTTGCGGTCCTGCTCATACTTATAATCGCAGTTAAGCTTCACGCTATGCTTTCCATACTTATAGCAGCCTGTGTAATAGGCTTTCTCTCAGGTATGGATATCCAGACTATAATCGACTCCGTAGGCGAAGGTATAGGCTCTACATTAAAAAGTATAGCCCTGCTTATCGGTCTTGGCTCAATGTTCGGAGCCATACTGGAGATCTCCGGCGGAGCGCAGAGGATAGCCTCAACACTTGTAAAATGGTTTGGCGAAAAAAAGGCGGCATGGGCTTTAGGCATAACAGGTCTTGTAATAGCTATGCCCGTATTCTTCGACGCAGGCCTTATAATACTTATACCTCTTGCCCTTTCTCTTGCAAAGAGCACAAAGAGGTCATCCCTTTACTATGTAATACCACTTTTGGCAGGTCTTGCAGTAGGCCACGCATTTATACCTCCTACTCCGGGTCCCATACTTGTAGCCAGTCTTTTAGGCGTTGACCTAAGCTATGTAATAGTTGTAGGTCTTGTCTGCGGTATTGTAGCCATGATCCTGGCAGGTCCTGTATTCGGCTCATTCATAGGCAACAAGATATTTGTGCCTATACCGTCAAATGTAGCTGAAACTCCCGAATACGAGGAAAGCAAGCTTCCCGGCTTCGGCGCAGTTGTAGGAATTATATTTATACCTATTATACTTATCGTTATAAAGACTATAGCAAATGTTGTTGCGCCCGAGTCAGCAATAATGCCTATACTTACATTCTTAGGCGAGCCTTTTGTAGCGCTTTCAATAGCAACAATAGTGGCTATGATAATACTTGGCATAAGACACGGCTATACAAGAGAAGAGCTTGAAAAGGTCATGTCAAAGTCACTTGAGCCTACGGGTATGATACTTCTTGTAACTGCCTGCGGTGGTGTGCTCAAGTATATGCTACAGTCCTCAGGCTTAGGCGACGTTATAGGAAACGCAGTATCAAGCGGCGGTCTGCCTATGGTAGTGGTCGCATTTATAATAGCTGTGCTTGTAAGGCTTTCCGTAGGCTCATCCACCGTAGCCATGACTATGGCGGCAGGCATAGTGGCGGCTATCCCCGGCATAGGCGAGCTCTCTCCTCTCTACCTTGCGTGCTGTACGGCAGCGGTGGCAGGCGGCGCTACAGTATGTTCACACTTTAACGACTCAGGCTTTTGGCTTGTTAAGTCGCTGCTGCAAATAGATGAAAAGACAACGCTCAAGTCCTGGACAGTAATGGAAACTATCGTAGGCGCTTCGGGATTTGCGGTAGCCCTTGTCATTTCATTTTTTGCATGACAGACTTTATAAAAAATATTTTAATATCAATAAAAAGGCTGCTTTTATTATACAAAGCAGCCTTTCAAGCGTAAAATACCACCGCCCTCCGCAAAGGGCTTTCCGTGTTATCAATATGCCGAATATATAAAAAGAAGTGAGATATACCATATCTCACCTCAGCGTGTCAAGAAAAATTGACCCAAAATATAAATTATCAAAGTAAAAAGCCTGCAAAAAAGCGTCGCAGGCTTTAATCCGCAAGTATGCAACCGCAAGAAAGTAATGCGGCTTGCTTTGCGAAGCAAAGTTGCTGATCGAGCTTTGCCCGCCTGAGGGCATAAACTTTACTTATGCTTGATTCCCTTATATATTTCCATACATCCCATTATGCCCAAAAAATATCCGAAGCATTTTCTCAGCACGCTTGGATCCGTACCCATGGCTATAAATGCACCTATGCCCGCAAATATAAGGCCGGGCACAGCCACTTTGATTGCAGTGCCCTTTTCCACACGGCCGTTTTTAAAATGATCCGCAAGGGCAATGACCGCCGTAGGCACAAAATATATGAGATTCACGGCCTGAGCCGTTTTTTGATCCACGCCCATGAGTATGGTAAGAGCAGGTATGAGCACCGTGCCTCCGCCAATACCCATGCCGCTTATTATACCCGATGCAAAGCCTACCGCTATAAGTATCATATGACCATCCTCACCGCCGCCGCTATCATAAAGCCGCCGAATATAATGTGCAGCCATTTTTTCGGTATTTTACCCAAAAGCCTTGCTCCCGCATAGCCTCCCGCAATGCCGCCGGGCAGTACCCAAAGCAAAAGGGAAATATCTATATTCACCTTTCTTATATACAAAAAGGCGCTTATCACGGACAAGGGCAGTATCACGGCTATCGCCGTGGCATGAGCCTTATGCTCCTCCACGTTCATATATCTTTCCATGGCAGGCACAAGCAGGCTGCCTCCGCCTGCCCCGAAGAATCCGTTTGCCAATCCTGTGGCAGCGCCTATGATATAGGGTATTATTTTCATATTGACCTCACAATTGAATATTATAAGTCAATTATTCCACGGTCACATAGTATTTATTCATTTTTTAATATAGCTGTCGCAGTCCTGTGCCAAAAAGCAATTTTCGCAGTCGGGCCTTCTTGCCTTGCATATGCTCCTGCCGTGAGCTATGACCTGTGTGTTGTATCTTCCCCAGTGATCCTGTGGGAATATTTTCATAAGCTCAAATTCTATCTTAACGGGGTCATCGCAATTTACCAGCCCAAGCTTGTTGCTTATCCTCTTTACATGAGTATCCACAACTATGCTTGGTATATGGAAAATATGTGTGCGCACTACATTGGCAGTCTTTCTGCCCACGCCGGCAAGAGCGGTAAGCTCATTTATATCGGAGGGCAATTCGCCATTGTGCTCCGTCAGCAGCTGACGGCAGGCGGCGATGATATTTTTTGCCTTGTTGTGATAAAATCCGGTGGAATGTATATCCTCTTCAAGCTCCTTAAGATCAGCGGAAGCAAAGTCCTCAATGCTTTTGTATTTTTTAAACAGATCCTTTGTGACGATATTCACCCTGTCATCCGTACACTGAGCGGAAAGCATGGTGGCTATAAGCAGTTCATAAGGTTTTTCATAATGGAGATAGCACTTGTCCTCGGTGGGATAATGCTCATCCAAAAGAGCAAGCACATTATTTACCTTTTCCTTTATTTTTTTTGTAAGTCTTGGCATAATGTCACCTCATTTCTTTTACGTTTTAAGTATAACTCTACTTGACAATTCCTGTCAATAACGTTAAAATTAAATGTAACAAAAGAGTTGAAAGGAGGAATGACAAGTGCACTCAATGGGTTTTGCCGATTGGTTCTTGCTTATAGTTTTGATTATAGCGGTCATTGTCTGTATACTATATTTTCTCAATAAAAAGGCTTACAAAAAGCTGAATGAGCAAAATGATATGATAGAGCAGAACAAAATGCTCCAGACGGCCTATATTATAGATAAGAAACGTGACAGGATAACGAACATAGAGTCTATGCCTAAAGCTGTTTTGGCTCAGATACCCAAGTGGGGCAAATTCATAAAGATGAATTTTGTGAGAGTAAAGATAGGCCCTCAGATCGTTACGCTTATGGCGGACAAATCCGTATATAATGCGCTGCCTGTTAAGAAAAGCGTTAAGATAGAAATGGCAGGTATGTATATAGTCAATATGATAGGAATGAAATCCGCAGAAGAACTGAAGACTATCAAAAAGGCTAAAAAACAAAAGGAAAAAGAAGAAAAGGCCGCTGCCAAAAAGGCTAAAAAAGAAAATAAATAAATGTTTAAAGAGCATCTCATCCAAGGCGGTGAGATCGCTCTTTTTTTGATCTGACTGTGTTTTGGGCAAAGCCGAAGGACTGACGGCCCTTGTAATATGCCAATGCCATAGGAAAGAAAGGCGTTTGTGAAATGGGCTTTTTGAAATTTGCTTATCGGCAAAAATAAAGCTCCGTTCTCATACAGCCGTGAGACCGAAGCTTTTGCGTAAATATTTATATCCCTTTGCCGAACAGCTTATACTTCATATAGGCGGCGCTTAATTTGCCAAGCGAGAAATCATATATGTTGCGGCTTACCTGCACATCACAGAACCAGCTTAAAAAGCGGGTCTTACCCTTAAGCTTATTTAATATGCCGTCTCTGCTGCCATAAAATTTGCCGACAAGAGCACAGCTTTTTTCTACGGATGAAATAATGGGGGCAGTCTTTTTTTCATAAGTCCTTACGGGGTCGCTGCTCATAAGGCTCTCCGCCGCCATAATCCCCGAAAGCACAGCATAATATGTGCCCTCTCCCGTAACTGCGTCTATAAAGCCTGCGGCATCTCCCGCAAGCAGTATATCCTTGCCGTTGGTAACAGTCCTGCTGCCCATACCGTAGGGCAGAAAAGCGCCTTTCAGCTTTACATCCTCAGTAACACCCAGCCTTTTAAGGTGAGCCTTTAGCAGACCCACGTAATCTGTACCCTTGTCATAGGTAAAGGCAAAGCCCACCGTGGCATATTCCCCCTTTGGGAAGTGCCACAGGTATCCGTCTTTGAAATAACCGACCTCCAGCAAAACAGCGGAGGAGTCTACATATTTTATAGGGATCTCGGCTTCTATGCCAAAGGCACAGGAAACCGGCTTTCTCTTTACATATTTTTGAGTGATGCCACGGCAGCCGTCAGCGCCTATTATAAATCTGCATTCAATTTCGGTGCCGTCGTTTAATACAACGCCTTTATCATTTATTTTCGCAACGGCTTTCCCTTCTATTATATTGCCGCCTTTTGCCTTGTATTTTTCAATAAGGCTGTTGTCAAAGGAAAGCCTGTCCACAAGATAAAAGTCATTTTTGCAGCGCATTTCGGCAATTTTATTTCCCTTATTTTCAAGGCTTACTCTGTTTATTCCGTTTAGCACAAGAGAACTGTCCATTTTTCCTATAGGACTGTTCTCCATAAGCTCAAGTGTTTTTACGGTCAAAAGCCCGCCGCAAGTTTTTTGTCTCGGAAATGTGCTTTTGTCTATTATACACACGTTTTTCCCCTTGTCTGCAAGACATATTCCTGCCGCCGCTCCTGCCGGGCCTCCGCCGATTATGATTGTGTCGTACATATTGTCTCCTGTATCTTTTGCTTTTTAAAGCAAGGAAATTTGTACTTTTTGAAAAAAGTACCAAAAACATTTTGCCCTTTCAGCTTTGTTGTTCTATATAAACAATAGAATGTTTATTGCTTATTTTTATTATCACTTATGGCAAAGTTCTTTTCTTTGTTTTTGTATGTGTCTAACATTTTTATAAATTTTATTTATCTTACTTTAAAAAGTAAGCAAATTTTATGTACTTTTTTGCGAAAAAAGTACCAAAAACGTTCAGCACTTTCGGCTTCGCCGAAAGCCGGCCTTCGGCCGTCGGATAAGTCTTTCCGTGC
>CANPXH010000009.1 GCA_947585865.1 uncultured Clostridia bacterium | reverse complement strand
TTTGCGCTCAGTGATTTACTCACTAGCTTTTTTTGCATTTTTATAGTTGTGTCCAACTTCTTCCTTAATTTACTCTTTTAGGAGCTAAATCAGAACTTTTGCTTACGCAAAAGCAGGGCTATGCCCTGTCAGCACTTTCGGCTTTGCCGAAAGTCACTCTAACGAGTGACCGATAAATCTTTCGGTGCAATTCGAATAAATCTTTCCGATTCAATTCAAAAGAATTTCTTGGGTTTGAGTATTGTTTTCTTTCAAGTTATTCAGTTTTCAATGTCCATTTTATCTGCTGTCTTTCAGTGACAGCTTTAATAGTTTATCACAGCTATACTCTTTTGTCAAGGACTTTTTTATTCCTTTTTTCAACTTTTTTTGCTGTGTTTACCGCCTGATCTATTTCGTCGGCAGCAAAATTTATTTTACCATAATTATCCCTTCTTGTCAACAAGTTTTTAAGGTTTTTTGCCGTATTTTTTGTGCTTTTCGCTTTTTCCATAGTATGCTTTCAGGCGGCATATTGCCGCCTGAAAGCATCCAAAACATTTTTACATTATACTGCCTATATAAAACGGCTACTGCCAAGGCACTGTAAACGCTCAATAAAGATACATACGATAAACAGCCGCAACAGCTTGCTCCCTTGTATAATTTGACAAAGGCGAAAAGTTATTATTGCCTGTTCCCGCCATTATCCCTGCGGAAGATACGGAATATATTGCTTCCTTTGCCCAGTCGGAAAAAGAGCCTTCATCGGCAAATTTATCTGCCCTGTCGATATTTGCAATACCCATTATATCCGCCAGATTACCAAGCATGACCGCAGCCTCCTGCCTTGTTATGTAATCATTTGGTGCAAATTTGTTGTTACCCTTTCCGGCGGCGATCTTAAGCTCATAAGCTGCCGTTACATAGTCATCGGATACATCGGTAAAGGGGCTTTCCGTATTTGTCTTTACATTATAGCCTGTCTTTGCCGAATAAGCCATGACCGCAAGCTTGCAAAATTCTTTCCTTATTATATTCTTTGTGTAATCCGACTGTAACTCCTTAGGCACGATACCTGCTGATACGGCTTTTTCTATGGTATCCTTATCCCAAGCGCTTGAGTCTGTATTTTCTTTATCGGATACAGCTATTTTCATAGCCTCTTCCTTAGTGCTGTATTCATTTCCATCAAGGTCAAAATACTTTGTGGGATTGCCTTTCCATATATTTTCAATATATACAACCCCCTTTTCTTCCTTTACATACATATTGCCATATTGCTCAGGCATTATATTCTGCATATCGGAGTTGAGAACGGTTTCGCCCTTTGAGCCTTTGGCAATAAGTGTATTGCCGGGCTGTGCTTCGGGATTTATTGATACATATTTATGCTTTGTAAGCATATTGCCCTTGCCATCTATAACGCTTACGCTTATTTCCGCTCCCTTGTTGGCAGGGAGGGTATCATATATAAATATGCCCTCCATGCCCTTTACGGGAGTTAAATAAGTATATCCCTCCAAGGTTTCAATCAGATTTTTATCTTTGTCATATTTTTCGATACTGCCGTTGAGGTGAGCATTATATATTCCCTTTTCACTGTTGTAGGATACAAGGAAATATTTTTCGTCAAATACCTCTTCAAGATTTTCATCAAGCATACCGTAAAGTCTTGGATATTTGTCGCTGCTTCTGACTATTATCTTGCCTTCTATATCGTCTATTTCACAATAACCCTTGTCCTTTAATATATTGCCCTCGGTATCACATATATAGTAAAGACCGTCATCATGCTTTTGATAGTAATAATCATCAAAAAGGGGCTTTATTTCTTTTTCGGCATCAACAGGTTTTAAGTCTGTAGAATAATATGTATCTTCTCTGTCATCACCAAAGCCGTTGATGCAGTGGAGTTTTCCGTCTTTAAATCCTATGTATTCATATTTTCCATAAGGTATTACTGTTTCAAGACTGCTGTTCAGTACACAATACTTCCTGTCACTATTCATAGCTATTATGGTATTGTTATAAGCTTTAATGTATCTGAAATCCTCATCTAAAAGCCTGTTACCTTTTTTATCACATATATAACGAGGCCATTTATTAGGATTGGTTCCCACTATTTCTGTATGGATATAATAGTCAGAACCTTCTATTGGAACAAGATTATCAGGTTGTGATATTTCGTTGAAATTACCGTCATAGAAGGTAACAGTATTTTCAAATCTGTTATCACATTGATAAGTGTCTGTTTCCTCATCATAGTAAATTTCTGTGTATTCTCTCGGTGTAATTTCATTCAAATCCATATCCATAAGACCATAGAGCATATCATCCAAACTAGTGGCAGCCATGATGGCATTACCGACACGAGATACACTGATACAAGGACCGTATTCTTTCATTTTACCATTTTCATCTTCATATTCAAGCATATGGGTATCGCTGTTGTAGTAATACTTTGTACCTTTCACCTCATAGCTGGCAAAAACCGCTGTGCTCATAAGTAAACACATTGTCAATGTAAGTAATATTTTTTTCATAACATCTCTCCTTTGTTTATTATAATGCGTGGCTGTTGATTGTAAACTTTGTATAAAAAGCAAGAACATAAAAATAAGTACAGTCTATTCTTTAATAGATTTATACAAATCCACACATTATTTTAGTGATAGAAATTTTTAGACAATTTTTGAAAATATTAAAGTTTATTAGTTATTTTTTACACCCCCCTTTAACATAATGATGCATCAGTTAAGGTATATTTAACAAAATACATTATAACCTTCTTTAGATAACTGAAAGAAATGCCAAAAAGCATTTCTTTCAAGCGTGTCGACTTTGTCGACACGCTGAGCCGCTGTATTGCACAGCGGCTTTTTAAATTTATAATATAAGCTTCATAGCCTGAGACATCATACACACTCCCTTTGCGCCAACATCGATGCAGCTTTGAGCATTTTGTTCGTTTATGCCGCCGAGAGCGTACACAGGTATATTCACTTCGCTGCATACATTTTCAAGAGCCTTAAGTCCTTTGGGCTCAACACCCTTTTTGCAGTCGGTAGGAAATATATGGCTGTATGTAACATAGTCTGCGCCGTTTTTTTCGCAATAAAGGACCTCTTCTATACTGTGAGCGGAAACGCCCTTTATATCCATATCCTTCACCACGGCAATATTATCCCTGAACAGACCGAAGGGCAGATGTATCCTTTTGTGATCCAGTGCAAACGCTGCGTCTATGAAGGTATGAAGTATGATCTTGTCGCTTATGTCAATGGCCTTTTTTGCAAGGGCAATATATTCGTTCAAGGGCATATCCTTTTCACGCAGTATGATATACTTATAATCCGATCTTTGAAGTATTTCTATTTGCCTTAAAATATCATCTGTCAGCTTTCTGTTCGTTATAGCTATCCTATACATATATATACTCGCTCATCACAGGCTGCAAGCCCTGCTCCTTAATGGCTTTGTATACCTCGTCTACATTCCTGCCGTCGGATATCTCGAACTGCTCGTCGCCTTTATGCGAACCGTTCTCGGTATGACCGCCTATGCCTACATCAACGCCTGCCGAAATTTTCGTTGCTGCTATTTTTATAATGTTGTCTCTGAAACGCTGACATTCTCTTGTGGATATAGTAATGCTCGCAAAGGGCATAAATATCCTGTAGGCGCATATTACCTGCAAAAGCTGAGGCTCATGTACGTCTTTGGGATCGATCTTGTCATTGTTTATAATAGGTCTTAATCTTGGGCAGGAAAAGGCTATGTCCGCATGAGGATATTTTTTCTGTATGAGATGTGCATGTATTGCTGTGGCAAAGGCATCCTTTCTAAAGTCATCAAGACCTAAAAGAGCGGCAAAGCCCACGCCTCTCATACCTCCTCTTATTGCTCTCTCCTGAGCATTTAATCTGTAGGGGAATATCCTCTTGTGTCCTTCCAAATGAAGCTTTTCATATTTGTCGGAATTATATGTCTCCTGAAATACCGTTACATAATCTGCGCCGCACTCATGCAGATATCTGTATTCATCCGTGTTCATGGGATACACCTCAAGCCCTACTACTTTAAAGTATTTTCTTGCAAGCCTGCAAGCCATACCTATATATCCCACATCCGACATTTTTCTGCTTTCCCCTGTGAGTATGAGCACTTCCTCAAGCCCCGTATCGGCAATCGCTTTCATTTCCTGTTCGATCTCCCCTTCGTTGAGCTTTGCTCTGTTTATTTTGTTGTGGGAATTGAAGCCGCAGTAAATGCAATAGTTCTCACAATAGTTAGCTATGTAAAGGGGCGTGAACATATTTATGCTGTTGCCAAAGTGCTTTCTGGTCTCTGCCATAGCTCTCTTTGCCATTTCCTCTAAGAAGCTTCCTGCCGCAGGGGAAAGAAGAGCACCGAGATCATATATAGTGAGCTCGTCTTTCCTTAACGCCTCGGTAACGTCTGCCGCCGTGTATTTATCGGGATCATAGGCATTTCTTGCCTCGATCACCTTATCCTGTATTTCTGAACCTATATCTTCCATATCGGGAAGATATGTCATATGATCTATCCTTTTTTGTTCCATTTTATATACCTCTTTAGTCCTGTAAAAATCCCGTCAAGGGTGATGATGCGCTTGCCTTTTCTATGACTCTGCCCATGCCTGAAAGATATGCCGTTCTTCCTGCTTCGATAGCCTTCTTGAAAGCCTCCGCCATTGCAGGTATGTCTCCTGCCGTGGCGATCGCCGTATTGGCCATAACTGCGGCAGCTCCCATTTCCATAGCCTCGCAAGCCTGTGACGGCTTGCCTATACCGGCATCGACTATGATAGGCAGATCTATCTCCTCAATAAGTATCTTTATAAAATCCTTTGTGCATATTCCCTTGTTGGAGCCTATGGGAGCCCCAAGAGGCATTATTGAAGCCGCACCTGCATTTACAAGGTCTCTTGCGGCATTCAGATCCGGGTACATATAGGGCATTACTATAAACCCTTCCTTTGCCAATATCTCCGTTGCCTTTATGGTTTCGTAATTATCCGGCAGAAGATACTTGGAATCATGTATTACCTCTATCTTTACAAAGTCTCCGCAGCCTACCTCTCTTGAAAGTCTTGCTATCCTCACAGCTTCTTCGGCATTTCTTGCGCCTGATGTGTTCGGCAAAAGCGTAACTCCCTTCGGTATGTAATCCAGTATATTGTCGGCGTCTGAATTTGCACGCCTGAGCGCAAGAGTTATTATCTGTGCTCCCGCATTTTCCACTGCCGCTTTTATAAGCTCCAGTGAATACTTGCCCGAACCAAGTATGAACCTTGAATCGAATTCATGTCCTGCTATCACTAATTTGTCATTCATTTTATATCTCCTTTTCACCCAATAATAATCTCAGTGCCGTATTGGCCTGGTGCATAGCGCATATCCCAACTCTCGGCGCCATAAGCGCCATACCCTCTTCTATGCCGGATACCATATCGCCGCATATGTAGAAACGATCGTTTATTTTTCGGCTTTGTATTGTGTTGCCCGTGCCGCAGCCCGCCATACCCGATGCGGATACGACTACGGAGCCGATGTCCGATGTAAGCAGCGTATTTATGAGCATAGCCTTGTTTTCCGCTTTGTCAAAGCATTCGCACACAAGCTCATATCCTCTAAAAAGCTCAACGGCATTTTTTTCGGTCACCCTTATTTTTTTATGCCTTATCCTGACTATGGGATTGACAGATCTTATCTTCTTTGCAAGGGCTGTTGTTTTGGCCTTGCCTATGTCGGATATGTCGTACTGCTGTCTGTTAAGATTTGTAATATCCACAGTATCGAAGTCTACCAAAAACATTTCGCCCACACCTGCTCTTGCAAGGGCAAGGGCTACATTTGAACCAAGGCCGCCAAGGCCTGCCACAGCTACCTTGGAGCTTATAAGCCTATCATATATATCTTTGCCGTGACGCCGGATGAGTGCATTTATAAACTCACTGTTTGTCATATCAGCCACCGCCTACAAAATTCACTATCTCAATAACATCCTCATCATTTATGATATAGCTGTCATATTCTGTTTTGGGAAGTATGCCGCCATTTACCTCAACGGCAATGTATGTTCTCTTATAGCCCTTCTCATCCAGATAACGGCTGAGAGGTCCGCCTGCTGCTTCTGTAATTTCCTTTCCGTTTATTTTAGCCATATGTTCCCCTTTCATAAAAAAACACACAAAGGATCGCACCGCAAATTCAGCTTTGAAACAAAGCCTACGCCCTTTCAAGGTGGTGTACCCCTTTGTGTGACTTAATGCAACATTTACTTCGTCATCACTGTTGATTTATTTCATTTTACCATAATATACCGACACTGTCAACAAAAAAGCATACCTATATTATATACGGCGGCGGAGACGAGCCATGCCAAGCCTGTCTGATAAAGTGCTGCAAATACGGCTCGGCCTATGCTTTTCATCTCCTTATATGAGGCGGTAAATGCAGCGGCGCAGGGCATATAAAGGAGTATGAACACAAGATATGAAAAAGCGGAGAGCTTTGTAAAATGCTGTGACAAAGAAGTGCTGCCGTAAAGTATCCCAAGAGTTGAGATGACCGCTTCCTTTGCTCCCAATCCCGTTATGAGAGCTGCGGCATTTCTCCAGTCTCCGAAGCCGCAGGGTGCGAACAAAGGAGCTATCGCCCTGCCCATATATGCAAATATGCTTTGTGAATTGTCCTTTACCATATGCAGTCTTATATCAAAGCGCTGCAAAAACCATATTATGACCGATACGATCAACAAAGTGGTAAACACCTTTTTCAAAAAATCCTCCGCTCTTTCCCACATATTGATAAGAACATTTTCTAGCGAAGGAAATCTGTAGGGCGGAAGCTCGGCTATGCAGCTTACATCCCCGTCTTTCACCAACGCGCTGAATAATATGCCGCTAAGAAGAGCCGCCCCTATGCCTATGACATACAAAATAACGGTCAACCCCGATGCCTCATCCCCGAATATTGCGCTGCCGAATGCCGCAAACACAGCCATTCTTGCGCCGCAGGGCATAAAGGGTATGAGCATTACGGTAAGTCTTCTTTCTTTTTCGCTCTTTAATGTACGGCTTGCCATGATCGCAGGCACGGAGCAGCCAAAGCCCATAAGCATAGGCACAAAGCTTTTGCCCGACAACCCAAAGCATCGCAAAAGCCTGTCTGTTATAAAGGAAGCTCTTGCCATATAGCCCGTATCCTCAAGTATCGACATAAACAAAAACAAAAGAACTATTTGAGGCAAAAACACTATTACCATACCTATGCCCTTTAATATCCCGTCAATGACAAGAGATGTCAGAAATACATCGGTATCCATTGCTGCAAGCATATGCTTTATCATTTCGGCTATCTTGTCATTTATAAGTATATCCATGCCGTTGCTCAAGCCCCTGCCCACGCTGCCGAAGGTAACGGAAAATATAATATACATTATCGTAAAAAATATGGGAAATGCCATAAATCTGTTGGTAACTATTTTGTCTATACCATCGCTTACAGTTGAACGATATCTCTTTTCGTGCACGCATTGTGAAAGTACATTTTCTATGTATTTGTAGCGCCTGTCGGCTTCCTTCTCATATGCCTCCTCGTCGTCATCGAGCCTTAAGCGGTATTTGCCTCTGCCCTTTTTTGCCGCCTCGGCCGCCCTTTCAATAAGCTCGCTTATGCCCCTTTTCTTAAGCGCAGATATGGCTACGACAGGTATATCCATAAGGGCTTCCATTTTTTTGATATCGATGCGGTATCCTTTTTTCTCTGCCTCATCCATCATATTAAGAGCCAAAACAACAGGCACTCCCGTTTCCGTAAGCTGAGTCGTGAGATACATATTTCTCTCAAGATTCATAGGGTCTAAAATATTTATGATACAGTCGGGCTTGTCCTTAAGTATATGCTCGCAGGCGATCATCTCCTCCTGAGAATAGGGATAAAGCGAGTATACGCCGGGAAGATCTGTTATTAATACGGGTGTCTTGCCGATATTGCATATGCCGCTTTTAATATCCACCGTCACCCCTATGCGGTTGCCCGTATGTTCTCTGCTGTCTGTAAGCACATTAAAAAGTGTTGTCTTTCCGCAGTTGGGATTGCCTGCAAGAGCAAGCCTTAACATAATATCACTGTCCTTTTAAAACGTAAAAAAATATGACAAATACGACAAAACACTTGTCTTTGAACGTTTATTATTGTATACTTCTATAAGGTGAGTTGTATGAAAAAAGCAGTTACAATAACAGGTATCTTTATTATAGTATATATGCTTTTGTCCTGTTTGATGACCAATTTTGCATCGGGAAGTCTGCTTGCTTTGATAATGGGGCTTTCAATGGCATTGTGGTTCCATGTTCCGGACAACATGGTCATAAGGATATGCAAAGTATTTCTTATCATCACGTCAATATTCTTCATCATAATGATAGCCCTTATCTCATTGATACCCCATGCCGACAAGGCGGACTACACCGAGGAAGCCGTGATCGTGTTGGGCTGCGGCGTAAACGGCACGACGCCTACCGATTCTCTTGTTCGGCGTATGGATAAAGGGATAGATTACTATAATAACAATAACAAGGCTCTTATCGTGTTGAGCGGAGGGCAAGGCTCTCAAGAGGATATTTCCGAAGCACAGGCGATGTATAACTATATGACCGAAAAGGGCATCCCCGCCAAGAACATTATCATCGAGGATAAGGCGACATCGACTTATGAAAACTTTAAGTATTCAAAGGAAATACTGGATAAAAAGCTTGGCAACGACTACAGAGTCGTATACATAACAAACAATTTCCATGCGTACAGAGCAGGGAGGCTTGCAAGGCTGAACGGGCTAAATGTGCGCTCCTACAGTGCATCTACCGCACCTATGTCGCTTCTGCCCTGTTATTTGAGAGAGGTGCTTGCGGTATTGAAGCTATGGATATTTAAAAGATAGGTGAATCATTATGTCAGCATACGAAAGCTTTGCGGAGGTCTATGACATATTCATGGAGGATACGCCCTACGACCGATGGACAGAGTATTTAAAAAAGATCTTCCAAAAACACGGCTTGATAAACAACACGAATATAATAGCCGAATTGGGCTGCGGCACAGGCAATATGACCCAGCGCCTTGCTCAAAACGGCTTTGATATGATAGGCATAGACATATCCGAAAATATGCTTGCAAAGGCCAGGGAAAAGACAACGCCGGAGCTTAACATACTCTATCTGAATCAGGATATGAGAGATTTTGAACTTTACGGCACAGTAGATGCGGTAGTATCCCTTTGCGACAGCATAAATTACATTACGCAGGAAGATGAATTGCTTCGTGTATTCAAGCTTGTGAACAATTATTTGGAGCCAAAAGGACTTTTTGTTTTCGATATCAACACCATATACAAGTTCAGAGAAATACTGGGAGACAACAGCTTTTGCGAAACTACGGAAAACTCTGCATACACTTGGGAAAATTATTATGACGAAAACGAAAATATAAATGAATTCTACACAAACTTTTTTATAAAGGACAACGCAACGGGATTGTATACAAGACACGAGGAATTCCATTACGAAAAAGGCTACGAGATCAATAAGATAAAGGAGCTTTTGGAAAAGGCAGGGCTTGAATTCCAAGCCGTGTATGAAGAGCTTACCTTCCGTAAGCCTACAGAGAAAAGTCAAAGAGCGTTTTTTGTGGCAAAAGAAAAGGAGAAATAAAAATGAAGGATCATATTTTAAGAGCAACGGCAGCAAACGGCGCAGTCAGATTATTCGTAGCCGATACGAGACAGACGGTGCAGCAGGCCTTTGAGTACCATAAAACATCACCTGTTATGTCAGCCGCTTTAGGCAGAGCCCTTACCATTGTGGCAATAATGGGTTCTATGCTCAAGTCCGAAAAGGATATGGTAACTATACAGATAAAGGGAGACGGACCGGGAGGCGGACTTACCGTTACATCCAATTCCGCATCCGAGGTAAAGGGCTATGTAAATGAACCTGTTGTGGACATACCTCTTAAGCCCAACGGAAAGCTTGACGTACAGGCCGCACTTGGTTTTGGCACGCTTACCGTTATAAAGGATATGGGGCTTAAGGAACCCTATGTGGGAAATATACCTCTTGTATCCGGAGAGATAGCCGAGGATATGACCTATTACTTTGCAAAGTCCGAGCAGACGCCTTCGGCAGTTGCCCTTGGCGTACTTGTGGACAGAGATTACAGCATAAAGGCGGCAGGCGGTTTTGTGATACAAATGATGCCCGAGGCTGATGATGAGATAATAACCTTCCTTGAAGAAAAGCTAAAAAATATAGAGCCTGTGACTGCTATGCTTGAAAAGGGTATGACCACCGCAGATATATTAAACGAGCTTGTAGGCGGCTTTGAGCCTAAAATACTGGACAAGATCCCTGTTGAGTATGTATGCGGCTGCTCTAAAGAAAAGGTGGAAAAGGCTCTTATTGCCATAGGCAAAAAGGAGATCGCCAAAATAATAGAAGAAGACGGCAAGGCTACCCTGCACTGTCATTTCTGCAACAAGGATTATGAATTTAACAAGGATGAGCTTGAAAGACTCCTTCTGCTCTGAAAGTGCCGCACGGCACTTTTTTTGTTACATAAACACAAAACCGTCATATATATATGAGGTGATCATATGAAGGACAAGTATTTTGAAGATCTGTGCGGCCAATATTACAAAAAGGTGTTTAAATACATACTCTTTTGCGTAAAGAATGAAGATGCTGCCGCCGACATAGTTCAAGAGACCTTTGTGACCGTATACAAGAAGCTTGACGAAAAGCACCCAAATCCCGGGGGCTTTATATTTCAGACTGCCAAAAATATTATTAAAGAATATAAAAGAAAGCTTTATATAAAAATAATGCGTGAAATAAATGAGGACTATGAGATGAGCGATGAGTCCGACACAATCGAAAAAACATTAGACAGCAATATAAATGAATACGAATATATAACAGACATTCTTTCTCAGCTGAGCAGCGAAAAATACATGCTCTACAAGCTCTACTATATAGATAAAACCCCTATGGAGAAGATAGCTTCGGATATGGGTATAGAATATACGGCGCTGCGTATGCGCTATGTACGGCTGAGAAAGGAAATAAAGGAGCTTGTCAGAAGGCTTGCCGAGGAAAAATTTTAGTTACATTGACACAAAAGCGTCATATATAGGTGTAAGCGCTTATGAAACAGGAGGTTCTTTTATGAAAGATACAGAACTGAGGATGGCATTGGACAAGGCTATTGACGAGGGAGATATGGATGAGGTCGAAAGACTTTTGGAGTCGACTCCCGATGTTCCCAATATGCCGGAGAACTTTGCTTATTCCATAATCAAAGAGAATAAGGAGAATAAAGCTATGAAGAGATTTAAAATAGGCAAGGCAGGGATCATAGCGGCAGCCGTGATATTAAGCTGCGCCGCTGTGAGCGGTACCGTTCTTGTGAAACACTATTCCGCCGCTTTTGGAAACAAGTATATTCAGGTAGCGGGAAATGGTGATATTGACAAAGAGGAGCTGGAGAATATTGCCAAAACAGAGATAACCGATAAGGATATCAAAAACGGAAACGTAATCGTTGCCGATACGGTAAACTATGATACAATAAAGGATGCCGAAAAGGAATTAGGCATAAGGGCTGCTCTGCCAAAAATTATGCCTGAGCTTGAGATCAGCGAAATATCAGGCTGTATATTAAATGACAACAGAAGGGATATGTACATCGTATACGGCAATAAAGGTAAGTGCTTCGGCATAACTATAGGCTATGAAAAGCTTAACGAGGGCGAAACCTCCGTAACCTCAGGTGATATCGATCCGGGCACCCTTGACAGCTATACCTCTGAAAAGGGCTATAAATTCGATACCCTTTCGGAAACCGGAGAGAGCGGCACAGCCAATATATATACCACTCACATAGGAGATTATGAATACTCGCTTGTATTTGAAAACTTCAGCGAAAAGGAAATGAAAAACATAGTGGACAGCGTAGATCTGGAAGGCTACAGATAGATCAAAAAAACCTATTTTGCGATATGGGTATCGTGAAATAGGTTTTTTATAATACATAAAAAATTTTACTTTTATCGATAGAAAATATAGTTTATACTCGTAATATATAATGAAGCGCTTCACAGGACAAACAAAAGGCAGGTGAAATTTATGGACTTAAACGATGAAAGGCTTGCCGGGCTCATATCCGACGGCAATGAAGATGCCTTCGAGGAGCTTGTCAGGACATACGGCGGCCTCATAAAAGCCATAGTTCACTATCATCTGAGGGATATATCTATGTGGCAGGAGGACTGTATAAATGACGTTCTTCTTAAAATATGGCAGAACATAGACCGCTTTGACGCCAAAAAAAGCACCCTCAAAAACTGGATAGGCGCTGTAGCCAAATACAGAGCCATAGACTACAAAAGAAGATATTGCCGAGAGCTTATGCAAGGCAATATAGATTATGATATTGCCGACAGGAAGGCTGCGGCTGAGCTTATGAAAAGCGAAACGGAGGAAGAGATAAACTCCCTTCTGAGCAATTTATCGCCTGAAGACAAAGAAATATTCAAAAAGCGGTATATACTGGATATCCCCATTGAGGAAATAGCGGCCTCGCATAATAAAAGCACGGGATATATATACAACCGTCTTTCAAGAGGGCGGAAGAAATTACGCAGTTTGTTTGCCGGGAAAGGTTGTGACAGGTTATGAAAAACCAATATGATTATCTCAACGATGCTCATATCGATCTCAGTATTTATGAAGAAGAATGCATTACAGAGGAGGATGTGCAAAAAATGACAATATCAAAAAACAGAAGAACAGGTATCAAAAAGAAGGCTGTTATATTAAGTGCGGCTGCTGTCCTTGCAGTTGCCACGGGAGTAGCCGCTTCCGAAGGACATATTGAAAAAATAATACGCTCCTTTACCACAGGCCACAATTTGTTTATACAGCTGGATCCCAATGCTAGCCACGATCTGCCGAAGGAGGTTATCGGTAAGCTTTATGACGAAAACGGCCAAGTGATCACAGCGATCACCGATGGGGATATTAAAAATATGTATGACAAAGACGGCAGCCGTCTTACACAGGAGCAGGTGCAGCAGATATTTTACGATGCCCTCGGAACAGACGTTATATCCGCAGATGAAAAAAATGCTGCAACGGAAAGCCGAAGCACCATTGAAGAAGCAAGATCCATGGTGGAATTCGATATCAAATATCCCGAATATGTTCCCCAAGGCTTTTCATTTAACAGAGCTTATGCTTACAAAAATGATGACGGAAGCATAAGCGGCTATTACATAACATTGGAGTACACAAACGATAAGGGAGAAGAAATAACCATTATGGAAAGGCTGCTCAATGATGAAACTGCATTTGAGATGAGCACAGACGGAGAGCTTGAAGAAATGATGCTGAACGGCAGAAGGACCATTATCAACGACGGCAGGAGTGCCGACTTTGAAACAGAGGATAACGTATCCGTAAGCATACATACAAAAAACTGTGTTTCAAAGGATGAGCTCATAAGGATGACCGAGAGTATAAAGTAATATCTCCGCATAATAATTATATGGCACGGTGTTGATATGGGAGAGTTGGTAATATCAATATAAATGCAGGATGATATATTGTGAATTGCAAATTGATATATATTTTAATATGCAGATTACACAAAATTTAATTGAAATGCAATTTATAATTGTTAAAATTGCAAGATTGACATTCAAAAGTCAAAGTGCTATACTAATTGCAAGCAAAGGTGCTATGGATCGACCCGGGATATCCACAGCACCTTTACTATTTGTAAAAAAGCGATGCAACGAGGCTTCGTGACGGAGTTTCGCAGTGTCGCTATTTTTATTTATAGGGAGGAATAATTATGACGGAAGAAATTTTAAGTGCTTTAAACAGCGAGGTCTTTGGTGTTTGGTTCCTTATAGGCGCCGCACTGGTTTTTTGGATGCAGGCAGGCTTTGCAATGGTCGAGGCGGGCTTTACGAGAGCGAAGAACTCAGGCAACATCCTTATGAAGAACCTTATGGACTTCTGTATTGGTACTGTTATGTTTGTATTAATAGGCTTCAGCCTGTTATTGGGCGAAGATATGCTTGGCATAATCGGTAAGCCGGGCTTTGATATCTTCACAAACTTTGCGGAGTTTGACTTTTCAAACTTTGTATTCAATCTTGTATTTTGCGCCACTACAGCTACTATAGTTTCAGGCGCTATGGCAGAAAGAACTAAATTTTTGTCCTACTGTATATATTCAGGCGTTATCTCAGCAGTGATATATCCTATCGAGGCTCACTGGACATGGGGCGGCGGCTGGCTTGCAAAAATGGGCTTCCATGATTTTGCAGGTTCTAACTGTATCCATATGGTAGGCGGTATCTCAGCCCTTATAGGCGCTGCTATACTTGGCCCCCGTATCGGTAAATTCGTAAAGGACAGCACAGGAAAGATCACCAAAGTAAATGCTTTTCCGGGTCACAACCTTCCTATAGGCTGTTTAGGTGTATTCATACTGTGGCTTGGCTGGTATGGTTTCAACGGCGCAGCCGCTACATCCATTTCAGAGCTCGGTTCAATTTTCTTAACAACTACTATCGCACCTTCTGTTGCAACTGTGGTATGTATGGTATTCACATGGATAAAATACGGCAAGCCCGATGTTTCAATGTGTCTGAATGCTTCACTTGCAGGTCTTGTTGCCATAACAGCTCCTTGTGACGTATGCGATGCCTTCGGTTCAATTATAATAGGTGCCGTTGCAGGCTTGCTCGTAGTATTCGGCGTATGGTTCCTTGACAACAAGCTTCGTATAGACGACCCTGTAGGCGCCGTTGCCGTTCACTGCTTAAACGGTATTTGGGGCACACTTGCAGTCGGTCTCTTTGCTACCGAAACAGCTCCCGCCTTTGCCAGAGGTATCGGCGACGGCACTGCCTTCGGTGCTAACCAGATCGCAGGAGAAGGCCTTTTCTACGGCGGCGGATTCCATCAGTTAGGACTCCAGTGCTTAGGTGTGCTTTCAACAGCAGCTTGGACAGCAGTCACTATCACTATAGCATTTCTTGTAATAAAAGCTCTCGTAGGCTTAAGAGTTACAGATGAGGAAGAGATCATGGGTCTTGATGCCACTGAGCACGGTTTACCGTCTGCATATGCAGGATTCTCACTTATGGATATTTCAAACACTATGGTAATGGATGTAAACGAAAACACAAGTCTTGGTCAGCCGGACTACGAAGCAGCTTCAGAGGCTATGAGAAATGCTGCCGTTACAGTGGAAACAGGCCCTGTTTCACCTACAGGTATACACAAGGTCGTTATAATTGCAAAGCTTGACAAGTACGACAGCCTGAGAAAGGCTATGAATGAGCTGGGCGTAACGGGTATGACCGTCACACAGGTAATGGGCTGCGGTATACAAAAGGGTACCGGCAGAAAATATCGTGGCGTCGAAGTGGATGCTACCCTTCTTCCTAAGGTAAAGGTCGAAGTGGTCGTAAGCAAGATACCTGTTGACAAGATAATAGATGCGGCAAAGAAAACTCTTTACACAGGTCACATCGGAGACGGCAAGATATTTGTATACGGTGTTGAAAGAGTCGTAAAGGTAAGAACGGGAGAAGAGGACTTTGACGCTCTCCAGGATGTTGAATAATATCGATATTATCCATACCGATATTTTACGGATCAGACTATGACACGCTTCTTATCCATACCGATATTTTGCGGATCAGACTATGACACGCTTCTTATCCATACCGATATTTTATGGATCAGACTATGACACGCTTCTGCTTCTCAGACGTGTGTGTTATAAAAAGCTTTTTTAGTTAATGCAAAGAAGCTGTCACAATAATGTGACAGCTTCTTTGCGTGTCGATAAAATCAACACGCTTGAAAAATGCTTGCATTTATTTCAGTTGAATAGAGCGGCTGTATACGGAACATTTGCCGTATCATTTGAATAAGCTGTTCAAAAGCTCATCCATTTCCTCACGCCGTTTTTGTGTCCTTTCATTGTCTATGGTATAGGTGCTGCCGTCAAACACTACGCAGTCGCCTTCCCTGCCCTTTGGCAGATCGCTCTTTTTCAGTTCGATGCTGCCGCTTTCGCCTTGGCATACTATAATGTCATTTTCTATTCTGTCTATGTAATATATCTCCATATTGCACCGCCTTACGGTTGACATACCTTGCACGGACTGTAGCCTAAAGACACAAGGGTATTTGAATATCCCGTATATATCACCTTATTAGCCGGGCTTGTTTTCTTTCCGTATATGCAGGTGGTCTTGTGAAATTTCATACTGTGCTTGTTCAGTATATAAGTTTCAGCAGCTTTTTGATCAGCTCCGCCAATTTCCTTATCTTGCCTGGCAGAACCTCCCATCGTAAATGTAATGCCCTTGCCTGTGCTCACGGCGGTCACAGTGCCGTTTGTATCCGTTCTGTATATTTGTATTTTTTTGCTATTGAGCTTATCTATGATAGTATCGCTTGGGTGGCCGTAGCTGTTGTCTTTGCCTACAGATATAACGGCATACTTGGGAGCCACCTTTTCCAAAAATGCCGTGCTCGTTGAATTACGGCTGCCGTGATGTCCTATCTTCAGCACATCTGCCGAAATATCTATGCCCGAATCTACGATATCCGTTTCCTCTTCTATCTCGGCGTCTCCCGTAAACACAAAGCGATCGCTGCCGTTTACAAGCTTTATCGCTACGGAATTGTTGTTGTGATTGTCTGCAGCATATCTCTTGGGTCCTATTATTGTAAACTTAAAATCCCCTAGGCTGTATGTCGAACCCACTATCGGTTCTATAACCGCCGCCTTGCTCCCTGCTATTGCCCTTGCCATATTTTCAAAGCAATAGGTAGAAGCGGATACTCTTGGCATTATAACATTTTTCGTAGGCACGGAATTTATAACGTCATCCAAACTGCCTATATGGTCGGCATGAGGATGAGTAGCTATTATATATGTCAGAGTGTCCACACCGTTATCTCTGAGATACTGCTTTATAGTCTCCGCATCGTCTTCCTCGCCGCCGTCTATGAGCATATACGATCCGTTGCTTTCCACAAGCGTGCAGTCTGCCTGACCCACATCTATAAAATGCACTTTTTCTTCGGTCTTGTTTGCTGCATATATAGGCGCTGCCATAAATGCAAGGGCCAAGAACAAAGCCATAACTCTTTTCATATGATCCTCCTTTTGGGGATGGTATTATCTATTTGCCTACCAGATCCGATGTATTTATTATCTCGATGACCTCATCTGTGACATTATCTATAAAATATATGTCCACGACTGCCTCTTCCTGAGGTATGCCGCTCAGCACCTGATATGAGGCGCTGGCCATATATAGCTCCAATGCCGCAATGGATTTTTCATAGGTGATCGTATCGAGACATCTTATTTCAAATCGGCTCAAATCCACGCTGTATTGTATATCTGTTATGGAAGGATATTTTTCCTTATCGGTCTTTATTTTATTTACGGTATCTATTACCTGATCCCTCAGCGAAAGCACAAACGCATCGTAGCTGCTCTGTGACATAATGGCGGAAACATAGCCTGTTTGCTCATCTATGCTTATGTCATTGGCGCCCCAGTTCCTTACCTGCCGCTTTATGGCATCTTCGGTTTCATTTATTCCAAAGTATTCGGGAGATATAATCATTCTAATCATATTATCCTCCTTTTCAATGCGGGCATCTATATCTACGCCCTTGTCGGAAGAAGAGCCTTCTGTCATATCCTCAGTGTATTCGGCAGGAGCCGTTTCCGTGACCGCAGAGCCGCTGCCGTTTTTGGTATCCATTGTTTCTCTGACCGATATACAGCCGCTTAGTATACACAGTACAAGCGCTGTTCCCATTATTTTCCTCCACATAAAAACCTCCCGCTTATGTATAATAAGATATTGTCTTATATTTACCTTAAGTATACATTATATCGGGAGGTTTTTCAATAATTTTTTACATTATAAGGTTTGAATTGTTAAACTGCATAACAAGCAGATCATAGGAACGAACTGCAGATTCCTGCTGTGCCTTAAGCTGCTCCATAGAATACTTGAACTGGTCAAGCTCTATCTGAGTTATCTTGCCAAGCTTGAGCTGAGTCTCCTTCACAAGGAGCTGTTCCTCCATATTCCTGAGCTTTGCCGTATTCTGAGCGTATGTGCTCTCGGTATTTTTAATATTTTCATACACTGTTTTAATGGAGGATGTAAGGGCTGTCTTTGTGTCCCCAAGTCCTCTTGAAGCCTGATTGTACTGAGAATCGATGGATTCCTTATCGCTTGTGGTCACGCCTGTGCTGCCTCTGTATCCGTATGTGTCGGATGTGTACTTTGCAATATCCACAGTGTCTTCCAGCTTCTTGACAGTCTGATTTGAACTGAGAGCTCTTGCTATGGTGATATCAAGATCAAGCTGTGAGCTTACCGGGGTAAATTCCTTATCCTCTATTATGATATTGTATTTATTGTTTACATTTTCACCCATAAGCTGGTTAAGTGTTCTGTAAGCCGCTGACATAGAGTTTTCAAGAGCGAGCTTGCTTGCCACAAGATTTTCATGAGATGTGACCTGGGCATCATATTCCACTTGGCTCAGCTTGCCTACCTTGAGCATTACCTTATATATCTCAAGCTGTCTGCTGCTGAGGTCTATGCCCTCGTCATAAAGCTCTATGCTTCTTTGTGCATCCTTAAGTCCGTAGAAAAGCTGCTTTATATTGTACTCTATCTTGTTTTTTTCCACCTCTTTATCCGCATCATAATTTTTAAGGCTGTTTCTCAGATTCTTTAAAGCGATGGAATATGATACCGTTGACGTAGAGTCCAAAGAGCTCTGCCATGCATAGCGTGTTACCATTTCATCTATTTCGGCTATCTCTATGCTTTCATCTAAATTTTTCAATGTTCTGCTGTATGCAATAGCCTTTTCAACAGCCTGTTCTACCGTAAGATCGGTCACAGCGCCGTCATCAGCATCATCGCTGTATGTAGTGCCTATTATCCTCACTTCACCGTCTTTGGAGCTTCCTATGGAAGAAAGCTTGTCGGCATATACGGGAGATGATGATGTAACGACTGCAGCCGCCATGGCGACACATAAAATCCTTTTCTTATTCATTAGTCACTGCTCCTTTCTTAAAGGCTTTTTTTGCCTCTCGTCTTGCTCTCTTGTCCTCATCCTTTTGTGATACCTTTCTTCTGTGTTTTTTCCTGAATTTGTTCTTTACAGAATTTATGCCGGAATAAAGAAGAGGTATGAACAAAAGTGTTATAAGTGTACCTATCGTAAGACCGAATACTATAACTATACCCAGGCTTTGGTTTGTTTCCATGCCCGAACCTATGGCCAAAGCCACCGGAAGCATACCTATTACCGTTGTGAGCGTAGTCATAAGTATAGGTCTAAGTCTGTCACGGCCTGCCTCTGCAAGCGCCTCGTTTACTCCCATTTCTTCGTCATTTTCAAGAAGCTGATTAGTATGATCCACAAGCACGATACCATTGTTAACGACCATACCTACAAGCATTATAAGTCCCATATATGCCGAAGCCGTAAGGCTGTTGCCTGTGATAAGAAGGCCCAATATACCGCCTGTAATGGACATAGGCATTGAGAACATTATTATAAACGGATACACAAAGGATTCAAACTGTGACGCCATTACCATATATACAAGCAATATAGCCACTACTATACAAGTAAACAGATCCTTGAACGTATCCTCCATCATTTCCATCATTCCGCTGAATTCATATGTGTAGCCTTCGGGGAATACGTAGCTGTCAAGCACCTTTTGTACCTGTTCTCTTTGAGCGGAGCCGTCAAGACCCTTTATCTCGCCTGTAAGCTCAATATATTTCTGCTGATTTTCTCTCGTTATAGTAAGTGCGCTTTCGCCCATTTCCACAGAAGCTACCTCCGTAAGAGGTATGGTCGTGCCTGTAGGTGTGGTGACGGTAAGGTTGTTAAGATCTTTTATGTATTCTATATCATCATCGGGATACATTATCCTAACGTCGATCTCCGTACCGTCTGTCTTGTACTCTGTTGCTACGGAGCCTGAATTTGCCGCACTTATGGCTGAAGCTATCGCTCTTGTATTAAGGCCGTACTGAGCCGCCTTGGCTCTGTTTATCACAATGCTTGCCTCTGAGGAAGCGTCGTCAAGAGATGACTCTACATTTGCGGCATTTGGTATTTTTGAAAGCTCGACCACAAGTTCATTGCTTATTTCCTTTAATGTGTCGTTGTCATCGCCCTTTATCTGTACGTTAAAGCCGCTGCCCGCAAGGGAGCCCATAGACATACCGCTGTCGCTTACCTCTATTTCGCAGCCTGCTATATTCTGAAGTCTGCTCTCTATATCATCGGCTATCTCTTCGCTGGAACGTGTTCTGTCTTCCTTATCGCCTACATCGTAATACAGAGAAACGGATGTGCTTGAGCTGAGACCCATCATGCCGCCGCCTACTGTGGCGTACATCATTTCCGTTTCGGGCACATCTCCTATCCTGTCAAGGAGAGTATTGAGCATAGCCTCACAGGTCTCATAATCCGTACCGTTGGGAAGAGTGGCAGTAATGCTTATGGCGCCCTCATCTGTGGTGGCCATAAGGTCAGAACCTACCAAAGGCACACAGAAAAGCGATGCTATAAATACAGCTATTATTATGAAAACACTTCTTATCCTGTGGTTAAGACACATTGTTATGAGCTTGGCATATCCCGAATCCATTTTATCCAAGAATGCGCCCACTCCGTTGTCAAGCTTATCTATTATGCCGCCTTCCTTATGGCCTTTGCTTTCCTCATAGCGCATAAGCACCGCTGAGGCCATAGGCACAAATGTAAGAGCCGTAACAAGTGATGCCGTAAGGGCAAAACAAACGGTATATGATATCTCCTTCATAATATCGCCCATGGTACCGGGCATAAACGTAAGCGGAAGGAAAACGGCAACAGTTGTGAGCGTAGATGCCGTAATTGCCATTGAGACCTCCGATGAGCCGTAGTATGCCGACTCAAAGGCGCCCAAGCCTTCGGATTTTTTCTTGAATATATTTTCAAGTACAACTACGGAGTTATCCACAAGCATACCTATAGCTATGACCACGCCGCCCAACGACATCATATTAAGAGACATACCGTTTAAATACATAAGGGCAAATGTGGCAAATATAGATGTGGGGATAGATACGCCTATTATAAGAGACATCCTCACGCTTCTCAATATTATAAGAAGAACGAATATGGCTATAAATGCAGCCTGAAAAGCTGTGCTTACCATATTGTTTATACCAAGCTCTATGTAATCCGCCGTATTTGTGAGCATAGTCAATTCAAAGTCGGGGTACTGCTTTTTCACATCCTCCATAGTCTTGGCAATATTCTTGCTCACTGTAACTATGTTGGCATCGCTCTGCTTGGAAAGGGAATACATACATCCCTCCTTGCCGTTTATAAGAGACTTGGAGCTTTCGTCTTTCTTCATTTCCTTTACTTCGGCAACATCCTTTATCATAACGTTGTTGCCCGTCTTTGTGGTAATGAATGTATTCTTTATATCTTCCAGCGAATTGAATTCGCCCTCTGTCCTCAGAGCTATTTCGGTAGAGCCCTGCTTAAGAGATCCGGAAGGCATATTTGTATTCTCCGCTGAAAGAGCGGCAGAAATGGTATTTATGGTGATACCGTAATTCTGCATCTTGTTTTGATCAACTATTATCCTGACTTCCTTATCGGTACCGCCGCTGAGTGATACGGATGAAACGCCGTCTATTTTTTCAAACATGGAAGATACGTTATCATCAAGGAGATTATAAAGGGTATCCACATCATACTTGCTACTTGTGACGCCTACCATAATGCTTTGGGCATTCATATCCATCTTCATTATGGAAGGATCCGTAGCATCATCGGGGAGCATAGAGCGTACTCTGTCAAGTCTGTCTCTCATATCGTTGGTGGCAACGTCTATATCCGTGCCGTCTACAAACTGTATTACCACTATTGAATTGCCCGAAGAGGACTGAGATGTAATAGTGTCAACGCCTGTTATGGTAGCAAGCTGTTCTTCTATAGGCTTTGTAACGAGCTCCTCCATTTCTTCGGGAGCGGCGCCTACATAATTACACATAACAAGTGCAACGGGAAGATCCACATTGGGAGTCATGGCAAGCTCCAAATTGTTGTAGGCTATAAAGCCGCCGAGGAACACAACAAGAGTTACCATTATCACCGTAACTTTTCTTTTAATACAGGTCTTTATCATTTCTTAGCCTCCTTGCCTTCGGCAGGAGCCTCGTTATTGACTGTAGCGGCTTCGGTCACAGGCTCTACGTCAACGCCGTTGTCCGATACTATATTTATGGCATCGCCGTCTGCAAGATAGGTCTGACCCTTTACGATCACCTTGTCCGTAGCTTCAACGCCTGATATCACCTCTATGGTATCGCCTGTGTCTATACCTACCGTTACAGGTCTTCTGACAGCGGTGTTTCCGTTCTCTGCAACGAATATATAATATTCTTCTCCATTATTGTCAAGCACTGCATCTCTCGGAAGCACAAAGGCATCGCTGCTTGTAGACTTGGCAAAGTGCACCTCTGCAAACATTCCGGCTTTAATGGCGCCTGTGGTATTGGGTATATTTATCTTAACTGTATATGTGCCGTCGGCATTTGCTCCCGGCGGTATTTCCGTAATGGAGCCTGAGAACTCATTGTTCTCCTCCATAGACGGTATGTTTATGGTTACCTCATCGCCTATATGCACGCTTGCGGCTATCTGCTCGGATACGTTTACCTGTACCTTAAGAGAGGAAAGATCCACTATCTGATAGCCTGCACCTGCCGCCATAGCTCCCGCAGTTACATTTTTCCTGAGGACAGTGCCGCTTATAGGGCTTGTGACCGTACAATAGGATATCTGCTGCTGTGCGTTCTCCACAGCTACCGTTGCTGACTTTTGAGCGGCAAGAGCAGTGTTAAGGGCATCGTTTGCCTTCTTTGCATTTTCCGCCGTAGTCTCATTTGCAAGTATGTTGTAAGATGTATTTGCCTGGCTAAGGGCATCTTCCGCACTCTTTACGCCAAGGTCCGCCTTGTCCTTTGCATTATTGGCTGTCGTAAGAGAATTTGCGGCTGTGTCCAAGGCTATTTTATATGTATTGAGAGTATCCTCGGGAAGTCCGCCCACATCATACAACTGCTTATTTATGTCATAGTCATTTTTGGCCTTGTCATAATTTGTCTTTGCATTCGTTACTGCTATTTCTGCGTCTTCTACCGATTTTTTTGCATTTGTAAGATTGGTCTGCGCATTTGTAATGGCATTTTTGGCACTTTCAAGCTGAGCCTTCATTGCGGCGCCGTTAGCCGTAGCTACGCCGGTCTTGGCTGACTGCACGCCTGCATTGGCTGAATTAAGAGAAGCCTGAGCGCTCTTAAGAGCAGTCTGATAGTCCTTATCGTCTATTTTATAGAGCACCGCACCCTTTGTAACCGTATCGCCTACATTGAAATATGTAGCCGCAACAGTGCCCTGTACCTTTGCGGATACATCAACTGTTTCCGCCGCTTCTATGGTACCCGAATATGTATATTCGTCTTTAACGGTGCTGACGGTAGGGTTGGCGATCTCCACGCTCGTCACCTTTGTTTCCTGTTCTTCATTTGGCATATCGCCCTTTGGCCCGCCGCATCCTGAAAGCATTGCAATACATAATGCCGCTGTCGTAAATCTCAAATACTTTTTCATACATAACCTCCCGTATATATATAATTTAATATTGAACAAATTTATTGCTGCCTGATATCGGCTTGCTTTCGCTCATGGATCATATCAGCTTTTTTAGAATGCTTACCAGTGAGCTTTTTTCCTCCTCGGTCAAATGACCGTAAAGTTCATTTTCAACATCCTGAGCCGAGTTCTCTATGAACTCCGTTATCTCTCTGCCTCTTTCTCCCAGACGCAGCAGCTTGCTTCTGGCGTCTGTCTTGCTCTGTTCTCTGATGATAAGATCGTTTTTTATCATTGTATTTATCATGCTGGAGACCGATGATTCTTTTACGCCCATTTCCCTGCTGAGAGTTCTTTGATTGACTGTACCGTCTTCAACAAAGCGTATAATGGCAAGTATTGCAGCCTGCATAACGGATATATTAAATTTTTTCAATATCTCGTTTTGCATCATCATGCACTTATGCGATGCCTGATAGAGCAGAGGAGTGATACCCATATTGATATTCAGATCCTTCATTTATTTCGCCTCACAATAAACTTAGAATTCTAACCTTTTTGATTGTACTCCTTATTATCAGTGATGTCAATAGTTTTTTATGATTTTTTTCCATATGCCGATAAACTTAATATTTACTTAAGGAATACACTAAAAAAGCCTCGGATGTATTGTCAGATATTGACTTTTTATGCTCCCGCCGCTTTATTGCCGCCAAGGATTGCAAGGCAAAAAATAAGATGATGCTATGATAATTTAAAAAAGAGTGCCGCATTGATGCAGCACCCTCTGAAATCATTTTCCCTTAAGGGGAGTTATTCTTATTTTATCTGCCGATACGCCTGTTTTTCTTTTCACTATATCTTCTATCTGAGCTATTTCGGCATCTGTCAGTTCGCCCTTATCCACCACTACGTCTACGGTATCGTCATCTATCCTCACATAAACGTCTCCGAAGCCCTTTGCCTTTATCATAGACTCTGCGGCTGTCTCCTTTTCTATTCTCTGCTGTATTTGCAGCATAGCCGTGGTCACTTCGTTTTTCTTTTCATCGTCTATTTTTTCGTTATTGAGCATTTCATTCAGCATATCCTTTTGCTTTGAACGAGACTGCTCTCTATCCAGCTTTGCCTGTACAAAATACGAAGAGTCATTTGACGAATTGACAAACACTGCCTCTCCCGCATCGGGATTTGCCGCCTCATCTGTCTTTTTGCCCTTTTCATCCTTGCCGCCCTCGGCAGCGTTTGCCGTAGTTTCCTCGCTTTCCGAAGCAATTGCCACATCCTCGTCTGTAAAGGCTACGTCTTCCGTAAGGGCAAGATCTCCTTCATCGGTCACCATTACCTCGCTGACATTTCCCGTTGAGTCTATGTAATTCAGATAACCTGCTGCGGCGATCATCACCACAAGTGCCGAAATGATGACCTGATTTTTTTTAATAGTAAACATATTGACCTCCTATTTCATCTTTAATACTTCTATTTTATGCTCATCGATGCCCAATAATGCCATTGTTCCTTTTATTAACTGATTTTTTACATTCTCGTCATCCGCTCCCTGAGCCGCTATTATGACTCCCTCCGCTTCGGGCATATATTCCGCCAGCACAAAGGGAGCCCTGCTGCCGTCATATACGACACGGCTTTTTATATTGGTCTCGTCTCTGCCGTCCTCGGCTCTTTTTTCCTCCTCGCTGTCATATGCAAGTATCTTCTCCCCGGAGCTGCTGTAGCTTATAAGCACCTTTACATCTCCCGCTCCCTCTACCTCCGAAAGTATTTTTTCCAGCCTATGACTTATATCCTGCTGTTTGGTCGGTTCCGTTCTTACTGTCGTCTTTCCCTTGCCGCTCATAAGAAATATGCCCACGGCTAAGATTATCCCTATGTAAGCTATACTTTTCCTGTCCTTCAACGATCTTACGATATCCAATATATCACCATCCTATGCAAAAAATATTTCCAGCGGCTTAAGAACAACGGCCACAAGCACGGCTCCCATAACGAGCCTTATGTATTTTCTGTAGCTGTTGTTCGGAAACAGCACTCCCACATAGCTTGTGAGCACTATGTATATAACTATTTTTCCCGCATATTCCTTTATCCCTTCCATATCTGCCTACCTCACCGCACACAAAAGTATCGCAACGGACATTACAAACATGGCGTTTACCACAAACAATGCCGCCATTATCTTCAGATCAGCTTCTCCCACAGTGTCTATGACCGCTATCGTGCTCTTGTCGCAGACAGGCTCCATAAGCGCTGCCGTGAGCTTGTACACAAAAGCGGCTATGCCTATTTCTATAATGGGTATGCTGCTTATAGTTATCAGCACTATCACCAGCACTATGCCTACGGCATTCCCCACTGCAAGCACTGCGGTCGCCGCTATGTCTCCGGCTCCCCCTACTATATCTCCCACCACGGGTATCATTTTTATTGCGGATTTAAACACAGAGCCTGCGCTTCTGCCTATCGCTCCTCCGCTTATTCTCTCTATGCCCATTATGAAAACAAAGGCATAGGCACATATTTTAAGGGCTGCCGAGGTAACGTTCATAAAAAGCTCGGAAAGTCTGTCCAGTATCTCTTTGTCCGAAATAACATTTACTATCCTGAGCATCGTTCCCATTATAAGCAGCGGTATAACAACGGCATCTATGCCCGAGGCGACCATTGCCGTTCCCATTGCAAGTATACCGCCTCCTGCGGATACGCCTCTGCCGCTTAGGGCAGTGACTGTTATTATGAGAGGCAGTGCGCTGTTTATTACATTCGTGATGCTTTGTATGCAATCCCTCAGCAGGCTTATGGAAGTCTTGAGGCTGACGGATGCTATACCCAGTATTATCACCTGCCCGGTCAAATTTATAAGCTCGGATACCGAGCGGTCGTTTATATCCTGGGATATCATATTTATCAAGGCGCATATTATACCTGCCGCTATCACGCTTTTTATACCGCTTCCGCACCTTTCAAGCTGCTTTTTTGCAATGTCTTTTATATCCCTTTTTATAAGCGAGATCACGTCTTCGCCCGAAAGCACGGCATCGAGCAATTCCCTGAACGAAAGATCGGTGCTTTCATCAACGGAGTTTTCCACATCCTGCATATCGAGACGATCCAAAATATCGTTTTGTTCATTGCCGTAAACGCTTACACACATAAAAAGGACAATAAAAAGCGTAAGTATGTATTTCATTGTATAAACCTCATTATCTTATCCGCCACATCGTCTATTACCGATACGGCATTTATCAATATTATCACCTTTCCGCCCAGTTCTATCTTATCGCCTATGCTGTTTTGTCCGAAATCACGGCAAAGCTGTGACGTAAACATAGACACATATGCTATTGCCAGCGCCTTTATCATGACCGCTATATACTCGCTGTATATATTCAGATCCCCGCCTATTTCTCTGACCTTTTCTATTATCTCCGCCATATACGGCAATATAAAAACGAATATAAGTATACAGGTCATTATGGCGGTAAGCATGGCATAAGAGCGTCTTTCTTCTCTGAGTATCACAGCCAAAGCGGCGCCTATTATACCAAGAGCGGCGATCTTTCCTATCTCCACGCTATCACTCCTAAAATCTGAAAAGAGTCTGTACTCTGTCAAACAGATCGCTTATGTACTGTATCACCCAATACAGCACTACCACAAGTCCCGCAAGGGTGGTGAGCATGGCTTGTTCATCTCTGCCTGCTCTTGAAAGCACTTGATTTATCACCGACACAAGTATGCCCACCGCCGCTATTTTAAAAACTATATTTATGTCCATAGCAAGCCTCCTATATCAAAAGCACCACTATAAATATGCCTATCGTGATGCTCACGCTTCTGCACAGCTTACTGTTGTCGGCCATCCTGCCGCTTATGCCCTCTATCTCTTTATCAATATATTTTATGAGATTGTCTGCGTATGTCTTCTGCAAAAGAAGATCTCCCGATGAAAATCCCTCGCCCATCCTTATTATGCTTTCTATATCCCCATCGGTCATATATGTATCCCTGCAGCAGCTTTCAAGGGCAAATTTCCATGCGGTCTTTATGCTGTTGCCGTTTTTCAGTGATATGAGCGCAGGCGAAAATATCTCTTTTGCCCCTTCATCCCGTACCGTTTCCGCCAAAGCTTCTTCAAATGTCATCCTGCCATATTCCAAATTTGAGAGTATATTGCTCAGCGTATCTCTCACTGTCGTAAGCTCCTCTTTCCTCAGTACGTGCTTGATCGACAGCCTGTAGCCAAAGCCCATGCAGGCCGCTATTATCATTATCCCTCCTATTATTTTTCCTGCCATATGTTTATCATCTCCTTGTTGTATATCTTGTCTATGCTGCTTTTGCCAAAATTCTTTTTAAGCACTATATAGCGGTCAAAAAGCTTTTCTTTTATTACTTCGGAAAAATGCCGTCTGTTCCTGAGTTCGTTCAGATCCGAGGAATGAACGGTGCATATTACATCCACTCCCGATACCATAGCCTGTCTTACCGCCGTAAAATCACTTTCGCTACCTATCTCATCTACCGCTATCACATCGGGAGCCAGTGCTCTCAGAGCTATGTTAAAGCCGTTTAACTTGGAAGAATTTACTATAACGTCTGTGCGTGTGCCAAGATCCAGAGCGGCAACGCCCCTGTATGTACCGCTCAATTCATTTCTTTCGTCTATTACCGCTATTGTCCTTCCGTTATTGCTCCAGCGCCTTATCATATCTCTGAGCAATGTGGTCTTGCCGCAGGCGGGAGGAGATATTATTATTACGTTTCCCCTGTCTATATCTATTTCATCGCTGCATCCCTTTATCTCTCTGGCTATCCTTATATTGAGAGAAGATATATCCTTTATATTTTTTACTGTGCCGTTTTCTTCTATCACAGTGCCGCACACGCCTACTCTCCAGCCTCTCTCTATTGTGACATAGCCGTTTATAAGCTCTTCCTTGTAGGCATAAGGAGAGTATTCCACTATTCTGCAAAATGTTTCCCAAAGCTCCTTTCGGCTTATCACATGATCCGTACACACCTCTTTGTTTCTAAGCCTTATGAGCACTGCTTTGTCGGCACGCAGCCTTATCTCACAGGCCTTTTCCATATAGTCGTTTTTCAGCAGCGCCTTGTACAGACCTTCATTCATGTATTTTTTAAGATTATCGTATATGTTTTTCATGGTCTCACCTTTGATCATATGTATAAATAATATATATGTCCAAGCTCTTTAACTTATGATAAAAAAAGAGTGCCGTAAATTTTTCATTTACGACACTTCATTCATATGTAAAAGTATTGACTTTTGTAACGGCTATTTTGCCATATTATCCATATTCGGCCTTGACCCGCCTCTGCCAAAGCCCTTACCGCTGTTTCCGTAAGAGGTGACTCCCTTTACGGCTGTGATCTTTGCGGCGGCGCTACCGTTTGTATATACGGTGTATGCTTCGCCGACCTTTATATTATCGGATGAAAATACCATATTTTGGAACTGCTTTGCGGACACGATATTTCCTATGGTGTTTCCCTTGCTGTCCTTTACCTCCACAGTCGTTTTCGCTGCCTGTGTTTCGTCAAAGGTGATATTGAATACATTCTGCTTTCCTTCTTCGGCACACTGAACCATACCTGCGCTGCCCAAGGCTATGACATTTCCTCCGTTTATGCTGCCCTTAGCCCCGTAGTCAAGGGCGCCGTTTCCCATGTTCGATGGACCGTCTATATTGACTGTGCCGCCGTTTATGCTAAGGTTGCCGTTAGAGTCTATGCCGTCTCCTTCGGCGTCTATGTGTACGCTGCCGCCGTTTATTATAACTTGATGTTCATCGGCATCTTCCACATTGCCCATTTTCATTGAGCCTGAGCCGCCGCCTGCATTTATGCCGTCATCCTCGCTTTTTATATTTATGCTGCCGCCGTTTATTGTGGCTATCGCTTTTGATTCTAAACCTTCATCCTTTGCCGTTATAGTCATATCGCCGCCGTTTATAAACAGATCTCCCTCTGCTTTTATTCCCTTGCCTTTAGATGAGCCGAGAACTAAGCTGCCGTTTTCCACAGTCGTTATGTTTGCTGACTTTATGCAATGGTCATTTGAGCTTATATCTATACTGCCGCCCTTTATTGTTATATCCCCATCGGCCTTTATGCCCTTGCTGCTGGGGTATTCGGTGGTAGTCTCTGTTTGAGCCTCGCTCAATGTCGTATTTTCTTTTGGCTCCTTGGCTGACGTTGTGATTTCTGCGGCAGCTTCATTCATTGCGGCCATATCTTTTCTGTGTTCCCTGAACTCTTCAGGCATTTCGCCGTTTGGCATTTTAGGCATCTGCCCGTTCATTTGAGGTCTCTCGCCCATAGGTCTTTCGCCGTCAAAGGGCATCCTTCCCCTATCCATGGGATCGTTATCCGTACTTTCGGCTGCTTCTCCCACAGCCGTTATCTTTATACTGCCGCCTTCTATATTTACGTTCTTTTCGGCTTGCATACCGTCTTGCTTTGATGTAACGGTCATATTTCCGTTCTTAAGTGTAATGTCATTATTGGCATGGATACCATCGCCGACCGAATTTATATTTATGCTGCCGCCTTCTATTTCCACACCGTCATCGGATATTATGCCGTGGTCGTAAGCCCCATTTACATTGAGCACGCCGCTTCCTTGAAGCACTATATCGTCATTGGAAAATATACATCCCTTGCCGTCGGAAGTATATTCACTGCCGTCTGCAAATGTATTCTCTGTGCCTTCCGCCGTTTCTATTATGAGCTTACTGCAATCTTCACCATATATTGCAGGGCCTGTGCCGTTTTCGATATTGACATTATCGAGCACAAGCTTCACGCTGTCTTTTGTATCTACATTTATCATACCCTTATAGCTGCCCGTAAGCGTATATGTGCCGCCCTTTGTTATATTATACGTGCTTTCCTTTACGCCGCTCAGATCCACTCTCACAGCGGTACCCGTATCGGCAGATGTTATGTTGCAGCCCGTTATGAGCAGAGCCGCCGTTATTATCAAGGCTATTTTTCTTTTCATATATTTCTTCTCCCTTCTTTATTCTTCAATTATGATAATATCATATTTTTAAATTAAAATAAAAAGAAAATTAAAAAATAATTAAAATTGTTTGCTATTTTCATATTTTGTGATAGAATTTAAGCATAAGCAATGATCGGAGGGCAATATATGAGATATATAAAAGAGCTAAAGGACAACGAAAGAGTGATAGACTTTTATCTGTGCAAGCAAAGGCAAAGCAACAAATCAGCCAAGACCGGCAAGAACTATCTTTCGCTTACGCTTGCCGACAAGACCGGCGTCATAAACGGCAAGGTATGGGATATCACAAGAGACATACAGGCTTTTGACGAAGGAGATTTTATAAAGATAGATGCAACCGTTCAGACCTTTAATAACGATCTGCAGCTTAATATAAAAAAAATAAGGAGAGCCCGGGAGGGAGAATATGACGAAGCGGATTATATCCCTACGACCGAAAAGAATGTAGACGATCTCTTCAAAAAGCTTATAAGCTTTATAGACTCCGTTGAAGAGCCTTACATAAATAAGCTTCTCACAAATATTTTTGTTAAAAACGAGGACATTGCCGCCGCATTTAAAAAGCATACGGCAGCAAAGGCAATGCACCACAACTATATGGGCGGACTTATAGAACATACCATATCCGTAACCGAAATATGCGATTTCTTTGCTTCACATTATAAGAGCGTGAACAGAGATGTGCTCATTGCCTCCGCTCTGCTCCACGACATCGCAAAGCTTAAAGAGCTTTCCGATTTCCCCAATGTGGACTATACAGATGACGGTGAGCTCATAGGCCACATAGTGATGGGAGTTGAATTCATAGGGAAGGAAGCCGATAAAATAGAAGGATTCCCTCATAAGCTCCGTTCGCTTATACAGCACAATATTTTGGCTCACCACGGCGAATATGAATATGGCTCACCCAAGCTGCCAAGGACACTGGAAGCCTATCTTCTCCACTGCGCAGACGATACAGACGCAAAGGTAAAAATGATCGAGACCACCATCGAAGGCAGCGATCTGAACGGCTCATGGGCAGGCTACAATAAGATACTTGCAAGAAATATAAGAAAGACTGAGTATTGATAATGACTGTTAAAAAAAATGATATCCATAACATTACGATCACAGATATAGGCGATCACGGCGAAGGTATAGGCAAAGCAGACGGCTATACCCTTTTTGTCAAAAACACTCTTCCCGGCGAAGAAGTAAAGACGCTTGTTGTAAAGGCAAATAAAAGCTACGGCTATGGCAAGGCGCTTGAGATCATAAAGCCGTCTCCCCACAGGATAGTTCCGCCCTGCAGCGCAGCGGGAAGATGCGGAGGATGTACTTTGCAGCACCTTGAATATCAAGAGCAGCTCAAGCTCAAGCAAAACAAAGTAAAGCAAGACCTCATAAGGATAGGCGGATTTGAAAGCGCCTGCGTGCCGCCTGTTATAGGTATGGATGAACCGTGGCATTACAGAAATAAGGCGCAATATCCCGTCTCCCGCAGCAAAAGCACCATAGATATAGGCTTCTATTCTCTTGGCAGCCACAATATCACGGTATGTGACAACTGCCTTATAGGAAGTCGGGCAAATAAAAAAATACTGGATGCAATAAAAAGCTTTATGGAAAGAAACAATGTATCCGCTTATAACGAAGAAACAGGCAAGGGTCTTGTAAGACACATACTTATAAGAGAGGGGCGCTTTACGGGAGAGATAATGGTTTGCCTTGTGGTAAACAGCAACAGCTTCAAATATAAAAAAGAACTGATCTCCTCACTTGATAATATCAAAAATATCAGATCTATAGTTATAAACCACAACACACTCAGATCAAATGTCATTATGGGTGATAAATGCGAAACAATATGGGGCAGCGACTATATAACAGACAGCATAGGCGATCTTAAATTTAAAATATCCGCCCTTTCCTTTTTTCAGGTAAATCCCGCCCAAACATATAAGCTCTATTCAAAGGCGCTGGAATTTGCCGATCTTAAGGGAAACGAAACGGTAATAGATGCCTACTGCGGCATAGGCTCGATATCCCTTTTCCTTGCCCGGCAGGCAAAGAAGGTATACGGCGTCGAGATAATAGAAGCGGCTGTCGAAAACGCCAAAGAAAATGCTAAGCTCAACAATATAGACAATGCCGAATTCTATACAGGCAAGGCCGAGGATGTCGTGCCTTTGTTGTATAATGAAAAAGGCGTGACACCTAATGTTATGGTGGTAGACCCGCCCCGTAAGGGCTGCGATAAAAGTCTCCTTGAGCTTATGCTCAGAATGGAGCCCCAAAAGATCGTTTATGTAAGCTGCGACAGCGCTACCCTTTCAAGAGACCTTAAAATACTTTGCTCAAACGGTAACTATAACCTCGACAAGGTACAGCCTGTGGATATGTTCCCTATGACATATCACGTTGAAACTGTGTGCCTGCTGACTAAACAAAATATAAATGTTTTAGCAGATTAACAGGAAAATATTCATATGATTTGCAGAAATTCAATATTACAAATCATTATTATTTAAAAAGGCATGTGATTATTATAGAAATTAAATTAAAAAAACTGACATTGGCATTAGATATGTACGGTTGTCCTAACCGCTGCAGGCATTGTTGGGTAGGACATTCGCCTAACGGACACATGGCAGTTGGTGATTTAGAAATGATTGCCGCAAAGTTTAAGCCGTATGCCTATGAATTTGAAATATTCGATTGGTACCGAGAGCCTGATTTCAATGACAACTACAAAGAACTTTGGGAGCTGCGAAAGCAATTATCAGATAAAATTACACCGCATTATGAACTTATCAGCGTATGGCGCATTGTCAGAGACAATAATTACGTCAAATGGCTCGTTTCTCTGTGTATGACAAAAGCACAGCTCACACTTTTTGGCGGAGAAGCAACGACCGACTATTATATGGGCAGAAAGGGAGCATATTGGGAAATTTTACAGGCAATTGATATTTTAATAGAGAATAAAATTTCTCCCCGTATTCAAGTCTTTGTAAATAAAAACAACATTGACGAACTGCCCTTAATCGAAAAACTTATGCTTGAAAACCGTCTGTCTGAACGCTGTATAGACTTCGGAGGAGAATTTGCCTGCTTTGTACATCAAGGCTCATGTGACGGCGAAAACGCAAAGCTGTACGATGTGCGTATCACACAGGACGATTTAAAAAATATTCCGCCCTTACTCTCAGAATACACGCTAAAGTATTTTCACACAAATAATTTAAACGACATATTTGGTCAAACAGAGCAAAATCTGTATAATAAGTACATAAAAGATACCTCAACAAGAAGCTATGTTGAGGATGATCCGGTGTTTTTTATTGACAGTGCATATAACGTGTATCCGAATATCACTACCCCTGCGCCTTATTGGTGTTTAGGCAATCTGAAAGAAAGCAGTCCGGAGGAAATTATTCAGAATTATTTGAACGAAAGAAGTGTTGCGCAAACTGTACGCCGCAAAATACCACTTAACGAGATCGTAAAACAGTGCGGTAACCCAAACAGTATGCGTCTGTTTGGAGAGAAGGATTATATTACTTTTTTGTTAAATCAATACTGTGAACAAGGATATTTTTCTCTATAATAAAATGGGTACATGACCCGGTCACGGGAAAATGTGTGTATAAAAAAATGCAACCGGTAGTACTTACTAACGGCTGCGAAACAATTTAAAAGGTTATAATTATTTGTCCTTATAGTGACCCCTGCATGAATATATTTCTATGACTCCATTTTCGAGAATAGTATAAACAAGCCTGTCTTTTTCGTTTATGCGTCTTGAAAAATATTTTTGAAAATCGCCCTTCATCTGTTCCGGCTTGCCAATGCCATTCAATGCTCCGTTTCTCATTATATCGGCAATGAGCTGATTTATCTTTTTAAGGGTTTTCTTATCCTGATTTTGCCAATATAAATATTCTTCCCATGCTTGTTCGGTAAATTGCGGTCTACTCATTTTCCATAGCCTCTAATTCTTCCATAGATTTAGAAATAACTTTGCCTTGCTTAGCCTGTTCAATGGAACGGCTAAGCTTGTAAATATATTCTGCATTGTTCTTTAATCTCAAAAGTTCATTATATTCGCTTTCGCTTATCATTACTACATTTTTCTGTTTTGGCCTTGTAATTATAATGCTGTCACCCGAAAGCGCCCTTTCAATGTAATGCTTAAGATTTGCTTTCAGATCTGTGGCTACAGTAGCAGTGAACATATTATAAAACCTCCTTATAGCTATCATTTTAAATATTTAATTCGGTACTTTATCCTATATTTATTATAATACCATAATCTTTGAAATGCAATGGGAATTTTAAGTAAATTTAAATATGAAGTATAAATTCACAGGTTTAAATATATTTTGCCAAAAGGTTTATAAGCAACTCAAGGGGGATAGTTACATAACTTTACTATTCTCCCTGCTTATATTTTGCTGTTAAATATGTTATCTTTGGAATTTTCCCGTGACCTGGAATTTTCCCGTGACCTGGTCACGGGAAAATTTAATAAAGTTATTCGTTATAAATACATATCCTTGTGTCTGAATTTGCATATTTAAGCATTTGTATCATAGTATCTTCATCAACGGCAATGCAGCCGCCTGTGTATGGTTTTTTTCCTTTACAGTGCAGAAAAAACGCTGATCCCTTTCCATATATGCCATCATTGTTGTAGCCTAATACAAGACCGTAATTATATTCGGGGACATACTCTATCATATGTTCGCCGCTACATTTATGGTCGAGCTTGGATGTATCGATTATCTTATTGTAATATTCTCTGTCACCGCAGGCATATATACTATCGGTCACATCAATATAATTTAATTGTGTACCGGGATTTTCCTTTATACCAAATGCCGCTGTTATACCAAAGTCACCTTCAGGTGTAACAGAAACATATTCCGAGGCTTCGCCAATGCCATCTTTTCCGACATAAGCACTGCTGCTTGCCACTTTTGTCCAGCCGTGCGCATTATCGGCATCTTTTGTATACATTATTACATCTGCATCCCAATCGCCTTTGTATTTAACAAAAATGAGCTTATCGACAGACGCATCGTTTTTATATTTTTCCGCTATGGCACTCCACTTCCTGCCGCCAAAATAATTTTCATCGGAAGCTGCAGGCACCGTGTTTGAATTACCTGCATTTTCGGATATAGTTCCCGAAGAAATTGTCGCATTATTAACAGGGCTTTTATCCGCACAGATATTTATTATGTCTTTCTCACCATTCCATTCAACCTTTGCACCCATATTTTCCGAAACAAAACGCAGCGGAACATAGGTATACCCGTCAACTATAACAGCAGGCATATCAAGTTTCACAGGCTCATTGTTTATATAGGCATATTGCTTGTCTATTTGAAAAACAATATCATCATTCACCGAAACCTCCCGTGTTTCTCTGTTCCATAAGACCTCAGCACCCATATTTTTGGCGACAGCACGTATAGGTATCATAGCTATGTCATTTTCTATATATGGTTCGATACCGTTATAGGCATTAATATCTTTGCCATTTATCATTACAGTCACTTCGGATGCCGCTGCGGTATGTACAAAAAATACGGCAGTAAATATCAAGACTAAGGCTTTTCTTTTCACAAAACTTATCCTCCTTGCCGGCACATTTTATATTCATTATTATTTATATTAGCATTTTTAACATTTCGGGTCAATTATTTTTGCACAGCTTTTAGTTTACAAATTTTCCCGTGACCAGGTCACAAGAAAATTACAGCAAATAAAGAATTAGGAGAAAAAATAGTCGAAAAGTTTTCTCTAAAAACTTATAAAGCAAAAACAATAAAAAATTTATAAAAAAGAGCGAAATTATAGAGAAATTAGTCAAAAATACGAATTATAACACAAAGACAAAATTTTAAAGTATTATTCGTATTTAAAAAATTAGATATAAAATATTTTTTATTAATTTTTATGAAAATTATAAAAAACTATTGACATAATTATTATATACGTGATATTATAAACATATAAATCAAATGATTGTATAACATACATTTGATTAATAAAATATGAGGTGGCACTTTATGAAAAGAAAATATCGTCTTCCAGATTCTGAATTAGAAATAATGTTAATTATTTGGAAACTTGGAAAAGAAGTTAGTACAACTCAAATTATGAAAGAATTAGATTCAAACAAAAGCGTTCAATTATTGCAGTCATATATTAAAAGATTAGAAGATAAAGGTTTTATTGAAGTAAAAAAATTAGGCAGACTTAATTTTTATACTCCATTAATATCACTTGAAGATTATCGTAATAAAGAAACTATGGATTTTTTAGAATTTTTTTATCAAAAATCTCCAATAAAATTGTTCGCATCACTTATTTCAAATAATAAAATAACTAAACAAGAAATAGATGAGATTCGTAAAATGATAGAGGATGATGAGTAATTATGCTTTTAGAATATTATGGATTAAATAATATTTTATTTACTCCAATAATAATCATTTTTCTTATTATGTTATCTTTATTTGGAAAAAGATATTTGGCTACAACTAAATATTTTATTATAAACGTAATTTTTGTAGTATTGATAATACCGTTTCAATTCTATAATGATTTATTTTTTATAAATAGCGAAATATTTACCAATAATAACATATTAGATAATATTTTCATAGAAACACAAAAATATTTACCTTTGACAAATTTCGGTAATATATCTACTAATTATAGTGTAGAAGCAAAAAGCTATTCATGGGAGTATATATTTAATTTTATTTGGATATTAGGTTCAATATTGTATTTTTTATTTCAAATAATTAGTTATTTAAAGTTTCACTTTAAGGCCTTTCGTTTTAGTCATAAAGTAAATGACATATATATACTTTCAATATTAGAAAAAATAAAAAAAGAACAAAAAATTAAACGTAAAATTAATATAAGATATTCATATTTTATTGTTTCACCTATTTTAATAAATTGTTTTCGTCCAACTATTTTATTGCCTTATAATATAAGTAAAGCTGAAAAATATTTGTATTATATAATTAAACATGAACTTATGCATTATAAATACTATGATTTATGGTTTCAAAGATTTAGATTATTATTACAATGTTTATATTGGATTAATCCATTTGTCTGGATTTTATGTTTTATAGCGGATAAAGAAATGGAAAGGGTATGTGATTATCATGTGTCAAGAAATAAAAATAAGGAGTACAGAAAAAAATATGCTGATTCAATTTTATATGTAATTTCCTTAGGTGTTAATGATAAACAAATGTTAATATCAAACTTTGGCAAAAGTAAAAAGGAGGTTTATTTTAGAGTGGAAGATATATTAAAAGACCATGTTAAAAAGAAAGGATTTGTTTGGACTTTTACCGTTATATGGTTATTTGTTTTTGTAATAATAATTAATTCTAATATATGTTTTGCACAAAAAGACATAAATCCTCAAATAAATAATACATATGTTCCATTAAACGATACTCTTAATAACCTTGGTTTTAAATTAATAAGCAAAGATGATAAAACTATAGAATTTATTAAGGGACTTCGAAGAATTAATTTTATAAATGAAGATAATTTTAATCTAAAAAAGAACAATAATACTTATTACTCAAAAGTTATTGATAAAACAATATTTATAAAAGTAGGCGTACTTAAAGATTTGGGTTATAAAATAAGTGACAATTATTGCGTAAACAATATAGAACTTGATACTGAACTTTTTTCAAAGATTTTAGATAATAATTTTTTATTAACAGATGAAACAGATTTACCTAAAAACAAAACATTTTATGGTCATAATATAATAAGAAGTATAACTGAAACAGAATTAAAAGATTACTCAATAGAAGATGTAAATTTAATGAATTACAATATTAATGAATTAGAGGATTATATTAGAGCAAATTATAAAACATCACTAAAACAATATAAAAATGATTTAATAAGTATAAATACTAAATATCCTTCTAATTTGAGAATTACATACGATTTATTAGATAACGAGCAGATAAAAGTTGTTATAAATACTTCTGATGGATACAAATATGTTGAACTTGCTATGGAAGTTAGAAATGGTGAAATATTTTTAGAAAAGTAATTTAAATTTTTAATGTTAATTTACGTACATTTAAACGAGGAATTTATTACTGTCCCTTTGAATTTATTCAAAAAAGCAAATATAATATTAAACAAAAAAGGAGAGAAAGAAAGCATGAAAAAAACATTTTTAACATTGGCTTTATGCATGCTTATAAGTAATACTGTTTTTGCCAGCTACGATGTAAAGGGTACAAAATATCACTTTAACAGCGAAACACAGATGATAGAATATGAAAATGATGACGGGGAAAAAATTGAGTATGGTCCGTGCACAATGGTCGAAAAAATCGGAAATGCTATTAAAGCTGCCAACAACGTGGAAGAAGAGCTTTACGGACTTATGGATATGGAACTGAATGAAATAACTCCAAAAATATATGAGCAGATATTATATGATGAGGACACGGATTCTTACATCTGCTATAACAGAGAAGAGAATATTACAGACTATTATGACGGCAATTTCAATAAAATATCACAGCCTCTTTTTATAACACCTCTTGAAGATACGAATTATTATATGCTTACTGTAAGTGATGACGCTAATTATGAGCAAAAGTATTATTATATATGTGATAAAGATGGTAATAAACTTATAAACGATAGCTTTAAAAATATAAGATCATATAGAAACTGCATAATTGTTAAGAATCAGGAAAACAAAATCGGAGTATATGACGATAATCTAAATTTGGTTATACCCTACGGCACATATGAATCTGTAACATATGATGATGGAAAGCTCCGCTGTAAAAGCAGCAATACAGACGAAATCACATATTTATCAGAGAACTTTAAGCCCATTGCCGTAGACGATGAAATAAAATTATTGTTTGGTGATTATTATTATCAGAAGCACAACGATGGACTTTATTACATATGCAATTCAGAAGGCAGTGTATTAAAGGATAAGGGATACTTTGAAATAGATAATATGGAAGGAAGAATAAAAGTCAGAAGTAGTGATAAATACCCAAGACTATATGGGCTTTTGGATGAAAACCTTAATGAAATATTTGAGGAAAAATATTTTAGAATAGCACATTACAGCACTAAAAAAATGACAAAGCTGTATCTTAACGGCAGCATAGAAACCTATGGCGAAGACAATAAGCTATTGGAAACAGAGGAAGGTCCTGTGTTTGTTACACCTATAAATGGTATGGTTGGAAGAAGAATATATGACCAATATCCCGATGCCAATATACCGGGCGAACACTCCTGTATCATTATTGATGACGAAGGAAATGCTCTTACACCGAAATATGTCAAAGTAAATCCCAATACACAGCTAGGAAATACCCTTATAGTCAACAGTGTTATGGGACATTCCGATATTGTCGAGGGTGTACTCAATTCCAATTTAGATGTAATAATAGCACCGCAATACGGAAATATGTATGTAAAAGAAGAAAACGGAACTATATACATTGAAAATGTATGGGAAGGCAGCACTACAAAATATTATGATCTATATGGTAACAAATATGACACCAAGGAAGAATTATTTGCCGGAGCGGAGAAAGACAATGGTGCCAGCGCATGGGCTAAAGAAAGCATAGAAAAAGCTATAGCGGCAGGTATTGTTCCTAACGAAATACAATCAGAATACACAAGAAATATAACAAGACAGGAGTTCTGCAAACTTGCTGTTAAGACTTATATGGCAAAAACTGATTATACTTTTGATGAAAATACAGAAAGTCCATTTACAGATATTGACAATACCTATGTAACAGCAGCATATAATCTTAAAATTGTTGCAGGCAAAGGCAATAATAAATTTATTCCCAATGACAATATTACCCGTCAGGAAGCTGCCGTTATGCTTAATAACTTAGCTGATCTTTTAGGTGCTAAAATAAGCAACGATGCAACCCAATTTGATGATGAAAGCTCTTTTGCTGATTGGGCTAAGAGTGCAATCTATTCTGTTACCTCTATAAAAAGCGGAAACACATATATTATGGCAGGAACAGGTAGTGGTAAATTTTCGCCTTTAATGAATTATACAAGGGAACAAGCTATTGCAACATTATATCGCTTATACTGCTATTAAATTAAATTTTCCTGTGACCTAAATTTTCCCGTGACCTGGTCACGGGAAAATCTATTGATTTATTCAAAAGTGCTTTTATTACTCTTCGACTATTTCAAAAATCTCTTTTTCATATAAATATCCTTGTATTTCCTCGTTTTCATCATAACCTTCTTCATCTATAACCCTAAGTAATCCGTTTTCTTCACCAAGGCATTCATAAATTTTACCATTTATCAGAGAAACGGGGTCTGATTCTCCTTTATATTTAACCTTCATAAAACCACATCCTTATTTCTCAAATTCATATTTTACCTTCATTCTAACACGCCCTTTTTGTTCGCTTTCAAACCAATGCAATTCTAACATTTTCCCGTGACCTGGTCACGGGAAAATGTTACTCCTTGCCAGCACATTTTATACTCATTATTATTTATATTAGCATTTTTAACATTTCGGGTCAATTAATTTTTCGCAGCTTTAAATTTATGTAAAATGTGTAGAAATGTTTATTCTTTCTATTTTATTATTATTTATAAATTAACCTACTTGTATTTTGTCGTTTAATATGTTATCTTTGTTATATAGCATGCAGAAACGGTCTGTGAATGAACATAGCTTAAACTATACAATTTACGAAAAATAAAAATAAGAAAAGAGCGTAGTACAAATGTCTTATAAAAACACAGCGGTATTTGAGGATATGCCTGTATCTAAGGCCGTATATACAATGGCTATACCTACCATAATAGGTCAGTTGATAGTGCTTGTGTACAACATGGCGGATACATTTTTTATAGGCCGCACCAACGACCCCTATATGGTAGCGGGAGTATCTCTTATACTGCCTATATTCAACATTCTGATATCCATAGCCGGTCTGGCAGGCGTAGGCGGAGGTACTCTCGTATCCCGTCTATTGGGCAAGAAGGATACGGATGAGGTAAAAAAAGTATACAGCTTCAGCATATATTTGGGTGTGTCCGTGGCAGCTATCTTTTCCGTCATAGTGCTGCTCTTTGAAAAGCCGCTTATGCTGCTTTTGGGCGCAGGCGATCAAACATATACATATGCTTCCGAATATGCCTTTTGTGTAATAGTCTTAGGCGGTATACCCACAGTGCTTTCAAATATACTTTCAACGCATCTGAGAAGTGCGGGGGAATCCGGAAAAGCAGGCTTTGGTATAACCATGGGCGGTATCATAAACATTGCCCTTGATCCTCTGTTTATGTTCGTGCTTTTCCCAGCAGGGAAAGAAATAATGGGCGCAGGTATGGCGACCTGCCTTTCCAACTGTATTTCCTGCGGCTACTTTATAGCTGTTCTTATAAGGATGAGACAGGATTCGGTGCTTAGGCTTTGCCCTCCTTCAAGGCTTCCGAGAAGGGAAAGCATCGCCAGCATATTTTGTGTGGGTCTGCCCTCCGCCATAGCCACATTCCTTTTTGATATGGACTATATCGTTATAGACAGGCTCATGGCAAACTACGGTGACGTTGCTCTTGCCGCCGTAGGTATAGTGCTTAAAGTAGAACGGCTGCCTCTTAATGTCGGCATAGGTATTTGCCAGGGTATGATGCCTATAGTCGCCTATAACTATTCATCCAAAAATCTCAGGCGTATGAACGAAGTCAAGAATTATTCTTGTATGCTTGGAATAATATTTGCCATAATAAGCGTTACGCTATATGAGATATTTGCGGGGCAGATAATGAACATATTTATAAACGATGCTCAAACTGTGGCTTTGGGCACAGGCTTTTTGCGTGTGCGCTGTTTGGCCACGCCGCTTATGTTTTTAAGCTTTTTCCACGTATATCTTTTCAACAGCTTCGGCAAAGGCGGATATGCCCTTTTCCTCGGCGTAATGCGTTGGCTGGCTTTTAATATACCCATGCTTTTTTTGCTCGATCTTTTAATAGGTATGAATGGTATAGTATGGTCGCAGTTTGCCGCAGATATACTTACGGTATTGCTTTCGGTCACAGTATACAAGCTGTTTGAAAAAAGAACCGATTTGTGTTATGTAAAGAGGTGAAAATATGGATAAATACGAAAACGAGATATTGTCCAGGCTTTATCAGTCCTATGTAATGGGCGGGGATGTTTATTCCTATCAATACAAAACAGAAAATTCCCATATAGCGGAAATAAAGAAAGGCGCCATAAAGCTTCTTGAGGAAAGGGGATATTTGGAAATACTTTCCCTTGGGGATAAAAAGGCACGTATAGCCATAACGGATATGGGTATAGAATATGGAAACAACAATTATTAAAGGACTGCGAAAGCAGTCCTTTATGCTTTTGAGAATTCTCTTTTCCGCACTATCAAATAACACATAAAATGTACAAGAGCCGTAAGCGCCCATGAAATGGGATATGATATATAGAGGCTCATAAGCGTATGGTGCCACCTGAAAATAGTAAATATCCACACAACTCTGAAAGCGCAGGCTCCTATAAGAGATACTGTCATAGGCAGTATGGAATAGCCCATTCCTCTTATTGCTCCGGCAAATACGTCCATAGCGCCGCAGAGGAAATATGTAGAGGCTATTATGGAAAGCCTTATAAGACCATACTGTATTACCTCAGGGTCTGAGGAATATATACCCAAAAGGCGATCGCCCATAAGATATGCGCCATTACCCATTAAAAGACCTATTATGGAAACAATAACGACACATTCCATAAGCAGCTTGTCGATCCTTTTGTACTTGCCTGCGCCCATATTCTGACCTGTGAAGCTTAAGGCAGTCTGATGAAGAGCGTTCATGGAAACATAGACAAAGCCTTCAATATTGCTTGCAGCCGTATTGCCAGCCATTATAACAGAACCGAAAGAATTGATTGATGACTGTATAAGTACGTTTGACACATTGAAAATAACGCCCTGCAAGCCTGCGGGAACACCTATTCTCAGCATAAATATAAGCTTGCTCTTATGTATTCTCAGCTTTGAGAGATAAAGTCTGCAAATACCGTCATTTTTAATAAGGCACCTTATAATAAGCGCTGCAGAAATAGTCTGGGATATAATAGTTGCAAGAGCTACGCCTGCCACTCCCATATGGCAGACTATTACAAAAAACAGATTCAGTATGACATTGACTATTCCCGCAAGTATAAGAAAATACAAGGGTCTTTTGGTATCGCCTATAGCTCTTAATATAGCTGCGCCGAAATTATAGAGCATAAAAGCAGGCATACCGCAGAAGTATATTCTCATATAAAGTGCCGCCTGATCAAGTACATTGTCAGGTGTACCCATAAGAGTAAGCATAGGCTTTGCAATAAGCACGCCCAGGAAAATAAGGACAATACCGCCTGCCAATGCAGTAAGCACTGCCGTATGTATGGTCTGCTGTATGTTTTCCTCATCCTTTGCCCCATAAAACCTTGCCACAAGTACATTGGCGCCGACAGACACACCTATAAAAAGATTGACAAGAAGATTAATAAGGGAACTTGTAGAGCCAACTGCCGCAAGAGCAGTGCTTCCCGTGAACCTTCCCACAACTATGATATCCGCCGCATTGAACAAGAGCTGGAGTATGCTAGACAGCATAAGAGGTATTGCAAAAAGAAATATCTTTCCCAGCAAGGGGCCATTGCACATATCTATTTCATAAGACTTTTTCATAATACGTTTCTCCTATAAAACACAACAATTTAAAAGGGTATCGCAATATTGCGACGACCCCTAAAATTCAATAAGACAAACGGCCTTTGATGAAATACCTTCGCCGCTGCCTGTAAAGCCAAGCTCCTCCTCAGTGGTCGCCTTTACATTTATGCTGTCCACATCCATATCCAAAGCTTCGGCTAAATTTTTTTCCATTTGATCTATATAAGGGCGCATCTTTGGCCTTTGAGCTACGATTATGGAATCGATATTTATGACCCTTATACCCTTCTCATCCATTTTTTCCTTAACAAATTTAAGCAGCTTAAGGCTTGATATACCCTTATACTGCGGATCCGTGTCCGGAAAAAGCTTGCCTATATCTCCCATTTTGGCAGCACCCAAAAGGGAATCCATTATAGCGTGTATGAGCACATCCGCATCCGAATGACCCAAAAGTCCTTTTTCATAAGGGATCTCCACTCCGCCGAGTATAAGCGCTCTGTTTTCCGTAAGCTTGTGTACATCATACCCAAGTCCGACTCTCAAACCCATTTTATGCACCTGCCTTATATCAGAATATATCCTCCAGCTCAAAGCTGTTTTCCCTTTGCGTGGCTGATGTTTCCTCCAGTCTGAAGCCTGCTATCTTGGCAAGCTCTCTTACTGTGTTTTTGGAGACCTTTTTGCCTCTGTATTCTATAAGGTCTTCCATGTCTCCTGTAAATATATCCGACGGCATATATTTCTTAAGCACTATCATATCGTTTGACGTAAATATTTCAAGGGCATCGCCGTCTTTTATATTAAAGCTTTCTCTCAATTCGCTGGGAAGTACCATCCTTCCGAGCTGATCTACTTTTCTTACTATACCTGTTGACTTCATAACTATTCCTCCGTGCCAAAATTTATCTCTATAGAATTATATTAACAAATTTGGTAATTTTTGTCAACAGGAAACGATCATTTTTTTCGTCTCTCCGTAATGACCGATTTGACTTTTTTTACTGAGCCTCTTGCTTTCTTCATTGAACTTTCGCCAAAATACTTTCCCCATTGCGTAGTGACCTCAAGGGCGGCGGCATATTTATCCGCCAATGTAACGGCAAGGGATTCCTTATATTTTGGAAATCCAAGGCAAAGCGGCCACATATGCTTCAATATGGCGTCTGCTTCTCTCTCGCTCAGATCCTCGGCAAGTCTTTCCGCATTCCTTAAAGCAAGGCGTGGATGCAAGAAGGCATGGAGCTGCGGCAGCCCCATCTTATGCCAGTCATACCAGTACAGATCGTGCAAAAGCCCTGCTCTTGTGGCTGACTTGGGATCGGCGCCTATTTTTTTTGCTATCTTAAAGCTGTAATATGCCACATTTACGCTGTGCTGCAGTCTTGATGTTCTAAAATGCTGATAAAAGTTTTCAAGTCTTTTGACATTCTTCCTGTCAAAAAATTCATCTATATATCTTCTGAATTCCGCAACATCGGGATCTGACATATCGTTCAGATCTATCCTGGAACCAATTGCTTTTTTCATATACCGCTCTCTCCATTTTTAACGCATATCTTCAAAATCGTCTTTATCCATTTCGGGAATATATTTCCTAAACAAGTTCATAAACATAAGAGATGTTAATATTGCATAAAATCCCGCACATACAAATATAAGTATGTAATACTTAAACACTATCAAGATAGCTGCCGCAAAGAGAACAAAGCACGTGATCGTAGTCATGAGATGCCTGTTTGCCATAAAGAAGGCCGTCTTGAAAAGCTGCACCGTCTTGAATTCAAAACGTGAGAGTATGGGATATATATATATCGTAACTATACTCAGCTCATAAAGGATAACGAACTGAATGGGAAACAATATGGAACCCAGCGCCGTTGAGCGGTCAAGCATAAGTATGTTTACAAAAAGCGCCGCTGTCATTATGCCTAAAATTATTTCGACCAGTGTTGCCTGTAGAAAATTTTTTTTGAAGCTCTTGAAAAAATCCCTTGTAACATAGCCTTCCCTGTTTGAAAGCTGACGTGTGGTAACATAGTAAAGGGCAGTTGTCGCCGCTCCCATTGTGATAATGGGCAGACTGCATATGAGCCAAAGCACCGTTAATATAATAAGGTCTGCCAGCAGCGTTCCCCATTTGTAAAATTTACTGTCAAGTCCCAGCCATTTTTCCATAACATTCCTCCGTTATACAATATCATATGTGTATCTATTTATTAATTTTAACCCATTTTTCATTAAAAATCAATATATAGCATAGAATAAACTGTATTTATTTTGGAGGTATGCTATGGCAATAGGTACATTACAGGTTGAATTATATGACGCAACTATTGCTGAGCCTGTGGTTGGGGCAAGAGTTGTTGTACAAAGCGGCGAAGAAATATTGTATGAGGTGTTCACCGATGCTTCCGGTCAGACTGTTGAGATGGAACTTGAAGCGCCGCCTCTCGAATACTCTCTTGAAGAAAACGAGCCTCAGCCCTACAGCACATATGATATCGCAATAACGGCGGACGGCTACAACACCGTGCGTATAATAGGCGCACAGATATTCGCAGACGCTATTGCATTGCAAAGGGTATATATGGATAAGGGTGACGGAGAAACCGTTATCAATGTGCCGCCCCCGGTGCTGTGGGGAGATTATGAGCCTAAGGAACCCGAGGCCGAGGTCAAGCCTGTGCCCGAAGAAACAGGCTTTGTCGTATTGGATCGTGTCGTGATCCCGGAGTATATCGTTGTGCATGACGGAGTACCCGGCTCAAACGGGCAAAACTACTATGTTCCCTACAAGGACTACATCAAAAACGTAGCCTCCAGCGAGATATATTCCACATGGCCGGATGCCGCCATAAGAGCCAATGTGCTGGCAATACAATCCTTTGTGCTGAACAGGGTATTCACGGAATGGTACAGAAACAGAGGCTACAATTTCACCATCACAAACTCTACCAGATATGACCAAAGCTTCAGCTATGGCAGAACTATATATGAGGATATAAGCCGTGTCGTAGACGAAATGTTTACAAACTATATTAAACGTGAAGGACAGGTGCAGCCGCTGTTTGCTCAATACTGTGACGGAAGAAAGGTAAGCTGTCCGGGCTGGATGACTCAGTGGGGAAGTGCCGATCTGGCCGAACAAGGCTACAGTACAATACAGATCTTGCGATATTTTTACGGTGATGACATATATATCGAGACCGCAGACAAGGTTCAGGGCGTACCCTCCAGCTTTCCCGGTACTAACCTTAATATAGGCTCCTACGGCAATGATGTAAGAACGATACAAAGGCAGCTTAATTCCATTGCAAACACATATTCGGCAATACCTAAGCTGAGAGTCGACGGCTCATATGGGGAAAGCACTGCCGAAGCGGTAAGGGCTTTTCAGAAAATATTCAATCTGCCTCAGACGGGAGTCGTGGATCTTGCTACATGGTACCAGATATCTCAGCTTTATGTATCTATAGAAAAGCTGGCAGCACTGTAGTATAACGCTGCCGCCCTTTTTAAGACAGCCTACGGGGCAATTTATGAAATACCACTGACAGCACTGCCGTATATACTGTAAAGAAGCCAAATAAAGGCGGCTTTTAAAGACACTTACCGTATCCGATCTCGTATTTTTAAATAAAAGCTCATGTGCTCCTAAATTTAACCGAAGGAAACACAAGCATTTATTTCAAGCGTGTCGACTTTATCGAAACGCTGAAAGCAAAGGCTCCTATGCCTTTGCCTTAATGTAAAAAGAGGCTGTTCAAACTGCCGTTTTGTCGGCAATTGAACAGCCTCTTACATCATAACTCAATTATAAGGCTTATTTGTCGCCAAACATAGAGCCGAAGCTTCCTGTCATAGGCTCACCGTTTTCGCCTTTGTTTATAAGTTCGGGTGTGGTGCCGCTGGCTGTTATCACATCCTGAACGCTGAATAAATGGATATCGATGCTTGGTTTAAAATATGATCTCATATTGGCACCTCCTTACTTTAATGAATTATAGGTATAAACGACCGGCTCTGACTCTATCTTCTTTCCGTCCTTAACTTTATAAGGCGTTACCTTGATAGGTGCATCCAAATCGCCTATATCGGTTATCGTAAATGCATACATAAACTCAGCATTTTCAAGATCGTCTAATTTAACAATAGACTTAAATATTGAAGTATAGACAATATTGGTCTCTTTTTCGACCTTCTTGCCGTTAGCCTCGAATATGAAACCTACAGCTTCATAGTGAATTGAGTCAACGCCTGCCACAAAGTTAATGGCATTTGCGCCTATAGGTTCAGCCTTTAAGTTCTTGTTTTCAGACTCGGTAGGCTTATTGGTAACATTTTCGGTAGTTGGTTGGGTCGTATCCTCTGTTGAGGTAGGCTTATTTGTAACATTTTCGGTAGTTGGTTGGGTCGTATCCTCTGTTGAGGTAGTAACGTCAACGCCTGCCTTAAGAGTAGCCATACCGTTTAGCTGATCCCAGTACACAGCCTTAAAGTCACTGTGAACGCTTACCGTCTGCTTCTGCTCAACGGTAATGAGAACATCCTTGGTTTCATCATCGGAATCAAAGCTGATATTACCTACCTCTAATTTACCCTCCTCATCAAGGATACTGCAATCCGCAATAACATATAAGTTAAGCTTGCCGTTTTCATAGGTGTATTGGAGAAGGCTGTCGCCAAGAGCTACCTTTTCCTTTATTATATCAGACCATTCAAATTTAACATCGGATGCAGGATCGCTTATGTTGAATTCGGTCTGGAACGCTATGGTGTTTATATCCTCTTTTGCAAGCTGAAGCTCCATTGATGCCCTTCTGTCATCCTCTGACTTTTTAAATACAAAGCCATGCTCATAAGGCTCTGCAGGTTCATCATAAGGAGGCTCTGTGCTTTCTTCCGTACCTGCCATAAGCTCTGAGCTTTCGCTGCCTGCCTTTACAGAATCGGAATAGTTGATATCCTCTGCTGCGCCTGTCTCGGATACCGTCTCTGCACCTGTATTCGGATCGGCATTTATCTCAATAGGCTGAAGTGTATCGGGCACCGTAACATTGAGAGTATTACTTACCATACGCTCGCCGTCAAGAGTATGAGCATCGTCTACTCTGTAGAGCTCGGCACTTATCACCTTAGGTATTGTCTGACCCGCTTCTATATCCTTAGGCTCTATCCAATAGATCCAAATACCGTCTGATACATCACCTAATTCACCGTTTTGCGGCGGCTCGGCAAGTATTATCTGATATCCGTCTACTATAGTCTTTTCATTTCTCTTCTCGCCCTCTAAGAGCTTGACTACATTGTATGCAGGGCTGCCCTTATACTGACCCGTAAATATTACGGAGCCTTCGGGGATAGTGTATTTTGAAGGATCTGAGTCGTCATATGTATAAGCTTTATTAAGTCTGCCTATACCCAAAGGCACGAGCTCAACGTTATCGCTTGTGGGGCCTAATATATTTACATCGCTTACAGTAGCTGAAGTGCTTTCATATACTATCTTCACGGAAGCTGCGTTGTAAATATACATATATCCCGGCTCATCGGGATTGTTGAAGTAGAATTTCTGTTCTCCTTCTCCGTCGTAGTCAATATCCTTAGCCTTAGTCCAGTTGGAATTGTCTTCGCTTACATATACCGCAAACTTAGCGGCAGCGCCGTTGTACTTGATGGCAGTTACCTGTTCGTTATCGCCAAGGTTTATAGTAAACTCGGCGTTTGCGATATTGCCTTCTTCATCCTTTACGGCATTTCCTGTGTAGCCTGCACTATCGCCCTGACCTATTATTGAAGATATGGCTGATATGTAAGTGTCCTCACAGTATTCGCTGTCTCCTGTCGCCTTTACAAGCTTATCATCGTCAGACTTCATATTGGTCTCTATAGACCAGTTGTCTCTTCCTATCGTACCGTCATGCTTTACCTTAACGGGTGCCAGCTCAACGGCGTCGGTGGTGTTGAGAAGCTTGTCATAGCCTATTACCTTATATTCATAGACCATATTATTTCCTGTGGTTATTACATCTGTGTATGAAGTTTTATCTGCAGTTACAAATGCCACGGGAACGTCGTTTCTAATTATCTCATAGCCCAGCATAGCATTTCCGCCGTTGCTGCCAAGCTTGAATTCTATCTTCTGTGAATTAACGACACTGTCTTCATGAGGCGTTACCATTTCGGCAGTGACAGCTGTGTCCTTTGCCATAGGCTCGCCGCCTGAAAGCTTATATTCTCTTGCATCATTGTTGAAGTATTGTATCTTCTTGGTCTCTGTCGGGAACTGAGATACGTATGCTGCCGTATCGGATCCGTATGTGAAGCCCCATGCTTCAAAGAACGGTATAAGACTCTTCTTTGCAGCCGCTGAAGCAAGCCTTATAAGATTATCGCTTGTGCTCTTTGTCATTACAAGAGGTATTGAAGAGCTTTCCTCTTCCTCACCCTCGGCAGGAACATCCTCCGCCGCTTTGCCGTTTGGATCCGGGGCAAGAGCTGTATTCCTGCTGTATGCATCCATACGTGCAAAGAAGTTGTTTGCAAGCTGATCATCTATATTGTCAAACATCTTGTAATCATAGTAATCATCGTAGTAAGAATGAAGCTGCCAATACATACCCAGTGTCTGACCCTTAGGCACGGCACCTATGCTGCCTCGTGTTACGGCATCATATACATCGTCATACTTTATTCTGTCGATAGACTGAGTTGCAAGAAGTGAGAAGAAATTGTTGGTGACCTCCGCCACAACATAGTTTCTGTTATTTATAACGTGACCCATCTCATGGGCGATACCCCAGCCTGAAAGCTGACCTTCTGTCTTGTTGCCCTTTTCATCAGCCTTGAAAGGAGTAAGGGAAGCAAGCTCCGGAACACTGTCGTACTCAATGCCTATGTGCTTGCCGCTCGCATACATAAATGCTCCCGCAAACATAGCATGATAACGTATGTTCAGTCTCTGCATAGGATATCTGTTGGTGCTTGTGAATACAAGCTTGCCTTCATCGTTATAGTTTTCTTTTTTATTAAGACCCTTGTACTGATAGAACAGATCTACCTGCTGTTCCATAGCCTCAATGGACTTTTCAAGCTTAGCTGCGCCGCCGTTTTCTATTCCCTTAAGTATCTGAGAAGCAGGTACGGAATACATCATATTGTCCATAACTATTTCCGTTAAGTTGGCAACGCAATTTCTTTCATCATACTTCTTTTCGGGAGTATGATTTTTATTATGCTCATTTTCAAGACCTGAAACGTGTGCTGAAAGTTCATCGACATATTTTTCAATAGCCTCTGTTCTGTCTGCGCCTGTTACTCCTGCTACATTAAGCATAGGTATCTTTGTGCCGCCGCTTACTCTTAATGTGTAGTCACGGTTATTTATACCTGTCCACTGTACATAAAGCGAACCGCCGTTCTCACGCTCGGCATATGTGCCCAATGTAGGTATCTTGATAACATTACGGCCTGCCTTAAGCGTTGTTATATCCTTAGACCAGCCAAATGAAGAATCATTGTGCATCTGAGTGGCTACGAGCTTAAGGCTTGTGTTTGTGTTTCTTGCATCGGTAGCAGAGCCTAAATATATAACAAGCTCTTTGCCCGTTTCCGCAGCAACGCCTATAGGCTGCAGGTCTGTAAGAGGCATTGCAAAATCGTCGAAGCCGTTGTCAAGCTTGGCAGAAACCTTGGTATCTATATGGATGATATCATTAAGACCTTTTGTTTCAAGAAGCTGCTGAGCATAATCAAGCTCTATGAGGAGATTATCTCTTTCGGGATGAAGCTCGCCGCTTTCATCGTCTTTTTCATCAAGCTCCTTCCTAAAGCCGTTTATCATATCCTCCGTAACATTTTCATTGAGCTGTATATGCATATCATCTGCATACATATTATTTATTCTGGTGGCAATATCCTCATACTCATAGAACCTCATCTCGGCTATGGTGATGGGGCGGCTGCCTCCCGCTATCTGTATAAGAAGCTGATATGTATCCGATGTAACGGGATGATCTGCGATCAATGTATAATATCTGTTGTTTTCTGCATCCGCTCTGAGTGAAAGATTGGCATTCACTCTCTGCCAAGCGCCATTGTCGTCTTTATATCTTATGGCAGCAACGGAATATATATGGGGCTGGCTTCCGCTTGGTGTAAAGCGGATAGTATCTATAGTATACTTATCGTCAAGAGTGATTATGGGGTTGGCATAGTTACTGTATGTATATCCCGTATCCCACTCTCTTACATAAGCATATGTATCCTGATTATTGTCCACAGGGGCATTTATATCTCCGTAGAGTATATTTTCCCCTTCCTTTTCCGTAAATTCAACGCTCTTTATATGAGACATGAGCTCGCCTCTGCCCTTTGGCTTGTTTATAAGCTTACGCATAGGCATAGCCACATCGTTTGACGCCTTGGGCTCAGCCTTTAAAAGCTCATATTCGGAGCCTGAGCCATAGTTGTTGTGACCTATTACATATATCTCATATGTAACTCCTGCCTTAAGATTGAGTATAGTGTGGGAGGTGCCTGTAATATTATCGGCCACGGTATATTCCTGTGTTCCCTCTTCTCTGTAATGCACGCTGTACCACTGGCTGTGCATGGTAGCCTTCCATGTAACAAGTATAGATTCTACCTTTGCTTCCGCTTTTGCATTCTCTGTCTTAGGCGGCAGATTTTTCATTGAATCCATTTCAATGGTTTTTGACTCTGACCACTTGCTCTTCCAGTCGCCGCTGGTAGCGCAGACACGAACGGTGTACGGAACGTACTGCTTAAGGTCTCCGCTGTTTAAAGACTGTACCGTCATGGTAGTCTTATTTGTATGGAACGTCTGCTGGGATGAGCCCTGGCTTACGTTTATATCATAGCCGTCAACATTGTTTTGAGCAGTCCAGCTTACGGTAAATTTAGGATAAAGGCCTGCCTCCGTCTGCTTCATTTCCGTTATTTCGGGAATGTTGAGCTCAGGCTCGGGTATCCTGCTCTCCATATTGTTTACAAACTCCACCTCTGCTATATCCACAAGCTTTGTGCTGGAGCCGGTAACCTTTATAGTTACCTTCTTTATAGCTATTTGCTTGCCTATGTTCACAACTACCGTACCGTCACTTTCTACTGTGGCGATACTGTCGGGTGAAGCAAAAAGATCGGCAAATATAGGAAGTATGGCTGCCTGCACAGGCTGTGAAGCGGAAGTATCCTTTACCTCTACCTCTCTCACGACCTCTTCGCCTGTTTCAAGGTCAACGCCTTCTACCTGTACGGTACCTTTTGTAATACGGTTTTCAGAGCCTGCGGGAGGCTTAATTACGATACCTGCCGCCTGCTTTGATTCCTCCGGAGCGGCATCATTTATATTGAGAGATACCTCAACAGGGTTTGTGTCGGAAATCTCTTCATCGTTTGCAGGCGCAAGCTGAACGGCATTGCCCTGGCTCTGTATAAGATCGTTTACATTTCCGTCTTTTACAACGGTATTGTCGGCTATCTCGGGCTGTATGTTTTCAGCAGAGATTATATTGAGCGGAACGGCGTCTACATTTTCGCCTTTGTTATGGGTGATGTATGCAAGATCCGCTACATTTATATTGCCGTCGTTATTAAGGTCGAAGGTAACAGCTATATTACTGTCTGTCGTATTGCTGTTTATGACCTTTATCATTGCCTGCTCGTCATTTTCATCGACCTTGCCGTCTGCGTTCACATCACCTATCGCCATAACGGCGTGCTTTGCAGCGGAGTCTGGGCCCAGAAGATCGTTTTTCTGCTTACTGTTGTTTATCTCGACCTTGGTCGTCATTCCCTTATGTATGGCAACGCCGGGCTGAGTATATGTGGCATAGCCGGGAGCCGTGATAACAAGCGTATAGCTCTTCTCGCCCGTAGCTGTATCTACGGGAACATTGGTTATAACGCCCGATGCCTCGGTACCATGTGTGTTTGTGATAATATCAGTGCTGTAATTTGCATTGGTGTCCTCTTCATCCTTAAGCTCGACATGGAAATTGTCACCTGCCGCAGGAAGATCGAGATTCATACTGACTCCAAATGTGCTTACATCCGAAACGCTCTCCAAAGATCCTGTGTCCGCATCTATAACAGAATCTATTTCTATGTCGGCAGCAGGAACAACTGCGCTTTGAAATAAGAGAGCTGATGCCAGAATACCGGCACCTACTTTTTTGAATAAATTTGTTTTGGATTTCATAAAGTGCTCCTTTCTTATATTTTTAAAGGATATAGGGGATTGCCGCACCCGAAATACTCTATAGGCTCTTGAGTGCCCATATATCCGCTATTTGCCGCAAACAGCACCTATTCATCCTATTGTTAAAATTATAACATTATTTTAACAAATGGTCAAGAAAATTTAATGAAATCTTAACTTGACTTTATTAAGTTAAAAGAGCAATATCTATGATATTTTAGACTGTCGAAAAAAATATGTTGAGAGTAAATATGAATTAAAATAAAGAACAGCCTACAAAAAAGCGTCGCAGACTTTAATCCGCAGGAGGAATTCACTTCCTCCGAGGACAGGAACTTTTCTGTAATTTAGGCATAAATGCCTAAATTGCAGAAAACACGGCTGGTTCCGACCGCAGCTAACTGAAAGAAATGTCAAAAAGCATTTCTTTCAAGCGTGTCGATTTTATCGACACGCTGCAATATCTATGATATTTGAAACATACCGCCTCTATGGGAGGCGGCCGTTTTGACCGAATTTAAAATATAAAAAGGATGCCTGTACGACATCCTCAGCTTTTTATACGAAGCAGTATTATATTTAGCAAGATGATTATCAAAGCAAAAAGCGCCGCCGTAAAAGAGACCCACTCCATCGTATCGGCAAGAGCTGTCCAATCCTGCAGCTTTACTCTTTCGCCTATATCAAATATCTGAAATACCAGCGCAAGTATATAGGCGCTGAGACTTACTGCTATAGGTCTGCTGCCGCAGTTTTGCCCTTGTATGCTTGAAAGCACAGGTATTATAAGAGCGCCTATGCCGAATACCCCGCTTAATACATTGAATATCAATATTTTATCCGGCAATACGCTCACCTCCTTATTTCGCCTACGGCATAGGGATCAAACACTATTTCATAGCCGTATTTTTTAAGCCTGCGGCACATATCTACAGTTTTGTCGTCTTCCCACAGGCTCTCGTCAAAATATCCCATTCCCTCAAGCACCGAACGGCGTATGCCGAAAAATTTACAAGGCAGAGCCTCCGCCGCCTGTGCATACTTAAGTCTCTTCATATATCCCTCGCTTACGGAAGGCATACCCTCATATTCCGATATCGTCTTTTTGTTGCGTATCTTAAGGGTGGCATATTTTATCCTGCCTTTTTGAATGACCATTCCCCCTACCATGCCAACGCCTTCAAGCTGGAGGATACCGCACATTTCTCTTAGCGCTTCGGCACCCACGGTTATGTTTCTGTCCGCCACTATTATGTATTCGTTCTCTACGCCTTTTATATTTTCTATATTGTTTATAACGGCAGGCTTTACGCAAGTTTTGTACCTTACCCTGTACACAGAGGCGTTTTCTGCGGCATTTGTGACCTCGGCCTTTATCTTCATTCTCTCCAAATGGCTTTCCACCGCTCTTATGCCCGTGGTAAGGCAATATGGCTTGGCGCTTATGTCCATAGCCACAGAGTCGGGATGTATGCGCCAAAAATAAAGCACCTTGGGTATATGCGTTATTTTTTTTGCCCTTTCGCACAGTCTCAGAATAAGATCGTGATCCTGGCTTCCGTCATAGCCCTGTCTGAAACCGCCGACTGCTTCAAAAAGAGTTTTCTTGAATACGGAAAGATGGCATATGTAATTATTTCCCCTTAGGTCAAAAACAGAATAATCCGGCTTGAAATGTATTATGTCCGGATCTTTTACAGATCTTGAAAAGCTGGCCTCATCGGTATATATATAATCCGAGCCATTGTCGATCTCCTTTTTTACATGATAAAGAGCATCTGCCGCAAGCACATCGTCGTGATCCAAAAGAGCGATATATTCCCCCGATGCCATGGCGCAGGCTTCATTGCTGTTTTCAACTATGCCCTTGTTGCCGTTCAGCTTCTTATATTTTATCCTTCTGTCGCCTATGCCCTTGATCATAGCCTCGATATATGTATATTCCGCCGTGCTTCCGTCTGCAATGCAAAGCTCCCAGCAAGGATAGGTCTGCCCGATAACGGATTTAAGCATTTCTTCAAGGTATTCCCTTTTGGTATTGTAGAGGGGAACGCATATGCTTATGAGAGTATCTCTGTCGTATACCGTATTTTTCTGTTTTTCTATTTCCTCTTGGGTAAGAGCATTGTCTTTTACATATCTCAGAGCCGCAAGCTTATAGCCTGCTCTTTCTCTGAGCTTTACAGCAAGAGATAACAATCCCCTTTCCCTGCCGTAGCGTATTATCTTCTTAACAACGGCCGCCTTCATTGAACTCATAGTTGCCTCCTACAGGAAATAAAGCTGTCCAAGCTTTCTTGTTATGCCGCTTTTCCATATATTGTATCTTAAAAGCGTCTTTATCTTTTCGGCCTTGCCCTTTCCGGGCATAGCCGAATATTCCTTCAGCATAGGTACATATTCAGATGGTATATCGTATTTATCCAAAAGCTCCTCCGCCATTATATAGCCAAGCTCCAGCATATATTTGGATCTGTTCTTATCCCTGAATCTGCCTGCAAGATATTCTGTGCTGTACATATCCTGCGCACCGCATTGGTTATCGTCATGCTGCCTGTAATAGACGGTAGGCTCGTCTATATACTTTATCTGTCCGTATATGGAGGCTGTTGCGGCTATCCACCAATCGTGTACGGGTATGACATCAGGCTCCTTAAGTATGGCGGCAAGCTTTTTATTTACAGCCATTGTACAGCCTGTCACAATATTCTGCACGATCAGTTCATTAAGCTTGTCTCTTTTTATATCTATGTGCTGAGACCTTATCATGGAGCCGCTTATCACTTTTTTATTTGCATCGACCACCGTAAGATCCGTATGTACAAGCGTTGGGATATCTTCATCTCCAAATGCTTCGAGCGTCTTTTCTATCTTGTCGCTTTTCCATATATCGTCTTGGTCGCACGTAAATATATGATCCGCATGGGACATTTTAAAAAGCTTAAAAAAATTAGCTTTTGAGGAGCCCGAATTTTTTTCGTTTTCATACAGGAATATCTTATCCCTGTGGGCGGAGCTGTATTTTTTTATTATTTTTGCCGTGCCGTCTTGTGAACAGTCGTCGCATATCATAAGCCGCCAGTCTTTTCGGGTCTGAGCCAATATGCTTTCTATCTGCTCTCCTATGTATTTTTCACCGTTATAGACAGCCATAAGAATATCTATACTCATACCATCACTCTTTCTATCTTGTGAGCTTAGCCCTCACAAGTGTGATCACATATCTTATATTTATTGCGCTGTGCATAAGAAACGTAACGATAAAATTATGTTTTTCCTTGTAATACATATCGTAAAAACGCTTTATGCCATCATGGAAATGCTTTATAACAACAGGACTTTTGGTATGCAGCCCGCTTTGTCCTTTAAGGTGTATCATCCATACATCGGCGTAATACACTATCCTGTAGCCTGCCTGCTTTATTCTGTAGCAAAGGTCTATATCCTCGCCATACATGAATATGCTTTCATCGAAAAGCCCTACCTTGTTCAGCACGGACTTGGGTATTAGCATAAAGGCGCCGCTTATGCTGTCCACATCGTTGGTCTCATCATTGCTGAGGTAGTTAAGCGTATAGCCGCCGAATCTCTTCACCTTGGGAAACAGCCTGTGCAGCCCCAAAACATAGCAGAGACTGTTGAAGGGAGTGGGGAAGCCTCTCTTGCAGCCGTGATCGAAGGTACCGTCTTTAAGTATAGTCCTTATGCCCAAACAGCCTATGTCTCTGTGGCTGTCCATATACTCCACCGCTCCCCTCAGCGTTCCGCTTTGCATAATGACATCCGAATTCAGATAGAGTATATATCTTCCTATAGCCACGTTCGTGCCTATGTTGCAGGCATGGCCAAAGCCCTTGTTTTCAATTCCGCTCAGGACCTTGACACGATGATCGCTCATATCAAAATATTCTTTTTCTTTAGATGAATTGTCAACTACTATTATCTCATAATCTATAGCCGATGTGGTGTCTATGACAGAACGCACCGTCTGCTCCGTAAGCGCCTTTGTATTATAGTTGACTATTATAATTGATAGATCCATGTTTTTGCCTCTTTGGTTATAAGTATACATATATTTTCCCATATTTGACAAATATTTGCAATACCTATATTGAAATTATCATCTTCATTTTTTTACATGCTTTTACATAAAATGCATAAACAGGATATGCGAGGAATATGGATATGTTATATTGAGATCGTAACGCACATAAAAAGGCTGCCGCAATGCGGCAGCCAAAATTCACGTATGGGATTGGTTATTTCTGAACTAAGTGTACAGCAAAGCCGCCGAACTCTTCCTTTAAGTATATAGCGGTAGTCTTGCCGTTCTTAACAACAGCAGTGCTGTAGTCGAACTCTCCGCCCATAGCTTCGATGTAGTTGATAGCTCTGTCCATATAGTTGGTAGCAATAGCGATATGACCGTTCTTGCCTAAGAACATTTGCTTTCTTACCTCGATGCCGCTTGATGCGAAAACAGCTGAATTGCCGTTCTTGATCGGGAAGTTGAAAAGCTTGTTGAATCTTTCTGCAATAGCCATGGCAGCAGCCTCATCGGGAGTATTGATGCCAACGTGTACCATTTCAAGACCAAGCATAGTTGAAACAGCTTCCTTACAAAGTGTAACTATCTCGTCAAACTTGCCCTCGTCAATAAGCTTGCCGGGAACCATCCAGCTGCCGCCGCAGCATATGATCTTCTCGTACTCAAGGTAGCTGTTTAAGTTAGCTGCATTGATACCGCCTGTAGGCATAAACTTAAGTCCTGTATAAGCGGCAGCCATGCTCTTTATCATCTTAAGACCGCCTGCAGCTTCTGCCGGGAAGAACTTAACTACTTCAAGGCCAAGGTTTACTGCATGGTTAAGGTCGCTTGGATTAGCTGTGCCGGGAGTGATAAGATATCCCTTTTCGTTGCAATAGCTAACGATCTCAGGGTCTAAACCGGGGCTTACAAGGAACTGAGAACCTGCTGCAATAGCTCTGTCGGCCTGATCCTTTGTGAGCACTGTGCCTGCGCCTACTATCAATTCGGGAACAGCCTCAGCCATTCTCTTTATAGCCTCTTCCGCAGCTGCTGTTCTGAAAGTGACCTCCGCACAGGGGATACCGCCTTCTACCAAAGCCTTTGCCAAAGGCACGGCCTTATCTGCATCGTTGATAACTACAACAGGAACTATACCTATTGCGCTTAATTTCTTTAATACATCATTCATTTTGAATAAACCACCTTTCGTTTTTATAATTTATACATAGCATTTTGCCTAATTTGATTGTAACACGACTGTAATATAAAGTCAATAATCAACATTAAAATGGCAAAAAAATTATTAAATTTTTACATATACGATACTTGAAAACCGTATATAAAAATGATAACATTTATATAATTATGACAAAAGGAGAGGTTTCTTGTGTCCGAAAACAAAAAGGGCTGTATAATGGTGACAATAGCCGCAATATGCTGGGGGCTTGGCGGCATAGCGGCTCAGGAGCTGTATAAGATATCCGATATACCTTCGCTTTTTGTGGTATTTCTCAGAATGACCGCCATGGCGGCGGTGTTCCTGCCGATATCCCTTATAAAAAGGAAAACGGATCCTTTCCGATGCTTTAAGGATAAAAAGGATGTACTTACGCTTCTGCTCTTTGCTCTCATAGGCGGCACTTATGTGCAATTTTCATACTACGAAGCAATAAGATATTCCAATGCCGCAACAGGCACGGTGCTCCAATATGCCGCCCCGGTGTTCGTGCTGATAGCTATGGCATTTATAAAAAGGAGGCTGCCGAGTCTTATCGATATACTGTGTGTGATAATGGCTGTGGCAGGCATATTCCTCATATCCACACACGGCAATCCCGGCAGCCTTGCCATATCTCCCAAGGCAATATTTTTCGGCATAACAAGCGCTATGTCCTATGCCTTCTACACAATAGAACCTGTAGGATTTATAAAAAAATACGGATCCATGTATCTGCTTGGCTTTGCCTCCCTTATCTCCGCATTGGCGCTTATGCTCACAGGTCTTGCGGAGCCTTATAAAATACAGAGCCTTGCGGAAATGGGATACATATTGTTCATACTTGTGTTCGGCTCCGTAGCCGCTTTCGGTCTTTTCCTTGCGGGAGTCGGGAAAATAGGCGCAACGCCTGCAATAGTGCTGAGTGCTCTTGAGCCCCTTGTATCCGCTGTCGTATCGGTACTGTTTTTTTCCGTGCCCTTTGCTCTTCCCGACGGCATAGGCATATTTCTTGTAATGGCGGCAGTGCTTACGCTATCCCTCCGAGGTGAAAAAAACAGAGATTGACCCCGTCATATAAAAACCTGCTTCGGCGAATAACGGCATCACCGAAACAGGTTTTATTTTTCCAATGCTTTCAATATGTCTTCGGGCTTGTCTGCAATGATATCGCAGCATTCCAATACGCTTCTGTCTCTGTATCCCCAGCTGCACCCTATGCACTTCATTTCGGAATTTTCCGCAGTCTTTATATCCGTTTCCGAGTCACCGATATAGTAAGCCTCATCCTTATCTGCGCCCAGCATGGAAAGAGCAAGCATAACAGGCTCGGGATCAGGCTTTTTCTTTCGTTTGCTCATATCGGCTCCCACAACGGCATCTACCTTGTTTCCGAATATCTTATCTACTATATATTTGGAGTCGTCATCGTTTTTATTTGTGACCACGGCTATCATTATGCCTCTGCTCTTGAGATTTGCCAAAAGCTCGTGTATGCCTTCATAGGCTGATGTTCTTGTGCAGAGGTTTTGCTTATAATAGCCTCTGTATATTTTAAATGCCCTTTCTGTATCCTTTTGCCCTTCCTTGGGCAGCGCCCTTCTTATAAGCATATCGGCGCCGTTCCCCACAAAGCTCCTTATCTCCTCTATGCTTCTTTCTTTGTATCCAAGCTCACGTAGAGTTTGGTTCACCGAATATGCAATATCCTCCAGGGAATTTATAAGTGTGCCGTCAAGATCGAATACCATAGCCTTTATCACAGCTCAATGCCCTCCCTTGCCTTTATTCCCCTGTCATAGGGATGCTTTATTTTTTTTATTTCGCTTACATAGTCCGCCTGCTCTATCCAGTCCTTGCAGGGATCTCTTCCCGTAAGCACAAGCTCCTTGTCCTTTGGGAAATCCGATATGAACTTATCCGCCGCGGCCCTGTCCACATAGCCGTGGTTATACGCAGCGGCAATCTCATCCAGTATCACCATGTCATGATCGTGTATATTTATTTCCCTGAGCATATCGTTATGTATATTGCATATATCGGGTATGTTTTTATAGTCAAAGGAGCTTGCCTTGTCGCAGCGTACCACATCTATGTTTTCAACAGACCTGAGTATATTGATCTCGCCTGTTTCTATGCCCTTTAAAAACTGGACAAAAGCTACCCTTTTCCCTCTGCCTGCCGCTCTCACGGCCATACCCACAGCCGAGGTGGTTTTGCCTTTTCCCTCTCCGCATAATATATGAAGCATATATTCCCTCCTAAAAAACAGGCTTTTGCAAAACTGCAAAAGCCCGTTGTTGTCTGTTTAGCTGCTCTTTACGCTTATTGAGAAGTCTTCCGTATCCTGCTGATCCTTGTTTTCACCTTCGGCAACTATAGTATAAGTCTTTCTGCCGCTGTCTATAGGTGAGAACTGTATCTCCCATATATAAGTGCTGCCCTTTTCTCTTGTGGGATTTCTGTATATAGCTGAAACTCTGTCTTCTCTTTGTTCTACCCAAAGTCTCTCGCAGGAATTTGAAGTGGTGACCGTCATATCTACCATATCGCCTTCTCTTATAGTGCTGTCATCGTCAAAGTCAAAATCGATGACTTCTATCTTGCTGTAAACATCTCCTGCCATCTTGAATTTAAATCTTTCGCCTGGGCTGTCATCGCTATAAGGCGTGATATAGTAATCCGCATCTATATCGCTCACTTCAAATGTAGCGTTTACTGTCTTTGTGGAGCTTGAGCCGGATTTGCCTACGTCCTCTGAGAACACTTCATTGCTTGTGCCCTTTGTTATCCTGATCCTGTCCGTGCCTGATGAACATATGATCCTGATATTTACGTCTTCGCCCTCCGTGATAGTTGAATCCTTCTGCTCAACATTTACGACGATAGGATCGTCTTCATCAAAGGTGATGCCTTCAAGTCTGAAAGAATCGGTCACATAATCTTCATCGTCATTATATGCAACGAGCGTATACTTTTCTTCGCCCTTATGCTTTACTGTAAACGGGAATTCCCAATAATAATAGCCTGAAGTTTTGCTTGTCTTGGCGGAACGTGTAAGGCCGTTGCCTCTTGATTCCCCTTCTCTTAAAAGCTCAAGATAGTCAACATCTGTAGATGTCTTTACATACAATGTAGTTTCATATCCCTTATAGGCATAGCTGTTGTTTGTCCAAAGGTCTATTATTTCAAGCTCATCATATTCCTCTTCTTCATCATCGTAGTCATCGTCTACGTCTACATTAAGAGTTTCGTATACATCCTCATATTCCTTATCCTTTGAAACATAAAGGTATACCCTAAGCTCGTACTCTCCTTCTTTGGTCATTTCGACCTTGCCTTCAAATGTCCTGTTGTCATCATCGTCTTCATCGTAGTCTTCGATCTCAATGTCTCTCTTGTTTGACATATTTGTTATCTTGACTCTTTTTACATCATCTGTAGTCTTTACTCTTATCTTGGCATAGCTGTCTGTCTGTACCTTAGGATTGAGCACCTTGCAGCTTACCATATATTCTGACTTATAGTCTCCGTTGCCCTTGCTGCTTTCGGAGGATGATTTTTCTGTAGAGATTATAACGCCCGCTGACTTCATTGCTGAAGCTGAGTCCGTATATGCGGAGGCTGAGCCGGGAACAGCCTGTACATTAAGTATGAGCTGAGAATTTGTGTCATTTACACAGGTATGCTCAAATATAAATGTTCTTGTACCGTCGTTGTTTGCAACATATTCCGTAGCCTCTCCAAGCTCGTTGTTGGCAGTAAGGTTCATAAATCTGATTTTCTCGGTAGCTGCATTTGCAACTGCGGTAAATGTGATCTTATCGCCGTTGTTTACAACTGACTTGTCCACTGTAAGCGTATTCACTGCAACGCCGCTTGCGTTAGGAGCAGAAGGCGTAACGACAGTAGTTTCATTTGTGGTGATATGTACGCTTCTTGTAGGGTTATCCCATGTAACGGTAGCGCCTATGCTCTCTGCAAGCATCCTTATAGGCATAAGCGTTCTGTTGTTTCTGTTTATAGACGGAGTGTCGAACCTGACAGCCTCACCGTTTACATATACTATAGCCGAACGCATCGTGTGAGAAATGACTATATTGTCTCTGTTAAATGTCATTGTCTCCGTTTTGGAATTCCAGTCGATAGAAAGACCAAGCGCCTCACAGGTCTTTCTTACAGGCACATATGTCCTGTTGCTGAAGATCTGAGGTCTTGCATCCGTTGTCGGAAAGTCTATAGCCTTTTCGTTAAGATAGACCGTCACATACTCAGTTGCGGCATTTGCGCTTACGGGAAAGCACACAGCCGAAATTATCATTGTCATTGCGATAAATAAGCTCACAACTCTCTTCATAGATTTCACACCTTTCTTTAAATTTAACAGGTTTATATTTCCTGCCCCTTATAGGTCTAGTATATCAGATATTTGGCAATTAATCAAATACCATTATATAACAATTATTACATTTATATTTCAATGCCATAATTTTTTCTGTATTCCTTCATGGCCTCCAAATATTGTCCGCCCTCTATGGTACCGTCTTCGATGCATTCTATTATATCGTTTACGGTAACTATGGGATATACCTTTATGCCGAATTCATCATACACTTCCTGCACGGCGGACTTGTCGCCCTTGCCCTTTTCCATTCTGTCAACGGAAATGATGACGCAGCTTACATCCACATCGGCAGCGGCTTTAAGTATGGGAAGGGTCTCCCTTATGGCGGTGCCCGCCGTAATAACGTCTTCTATAACGGCCACCTTATCATTTGCCCGAAGCTTATGACCCACTATGACGCCGCCTTCGCCGTGATCCTTGGCTTCTTTTCTGTTGAAGCAGTAGTTTACCGATCTGCCCGTGTTATTGTATAATGATATGGCAGCGGCTACGGCAAGAGGTATGCCCTTATATGCCGGGCCGAAGAATACATTGGCGTCTACGTTGTTTTCTTCAATACACTTTGCGTAAAAATCGCCAAGCTTTGCAATATGCTCGCCTGTCTTGTAATTGCCCGTGTTTATGAAATAGGGTGCCTTTCTTCCGCTTTTCAGCGTGAATTCGCCGAACGTGAGCACGCCTGCATCACACATGAATTTTATGAATTCCTTTTTATAGCTCATTATTTTCCTCCTCATTAATAAAAATCCAAACTTTCTTTATTTTATAATATCATAGATGTTAGCATATTTCAACTTTTTATTTTAAAAATCATTTGACTGCAGGCATTTAAAAAGCTATACTTAAATTATAAAATGAAAAAGGAGCCTGCATGATGAATTCCATTAAACTTAACGCAAGAGCCAAAATAAATATCACACTTGATGTGCTGGGGAAAAGAGACGACGGATATCACGACCTGTCTATGATAATGCAGACAATAAACCTGTGCGACAACCTGTATATCAAAAAGACCGATACAGGCACGGTGGAAATGAGATCGAACCTGAGCTGGCTGCCCTGTGACGAAAGAAATCTGGTATACAGAGCCGCCGCCATGATGAGGGAAAAGTACCGTATCCATGAAGGCATAAGCATAGACCTTTCCAAAAACATACCCGTTGCCGCAGGTATGGCCGGAGGAAGCTCCGACTGCGCCGCCACGCTTATAGGCATAAGGAATCTATTTTCCCTGAATATTGATAACAAGGAGCTTATGGCTATAGGCAAAAAGCTGGGAGCAGATGTGCCCTACTGTATATTGAGAGGCACGGCTCTTGCCGAAGGCATAGGCGAGATACTTACGCCTCTCCCGCCCTTCCCCGACTGTACGGTGCTTGTGGCAAAGCCTCCCATAAACGTATCCACGGCTACGGTCTTCGGAGCCTTTGACATAAATAATGTTGAAAAAAGACCGGATAATAAAAAAATCATAGAATTGATAAAAGCCAAGGCTCTGGAAGGCATATGCCAAAATATGTGCAATGTTTTGGAAAGCGTCACTGTGAGCAACTATCCTATCATAGCCGACGTCAAAAAAGAAATGCTTGAAAATGAAGCCATAGGCAGCATGATGAGCGGCAGCGGCCCTACCGTATTCGGCTTTTACAAGGACTATAAATCTGCGCTTAACGGGCTCAGAGCCGTCAAAAGCAAATTCAAATTCAAGGAAATATATATAACGACTATATTCAATACCGCAAGATGATATGGATAAATTTAAGCTTTCGCAGGCGTTTATCCCTATATATCTGCATAAAAATATATACGTTAAAAACGGGACTGTCTCCATATTGTTTGAGAGGTCCCGTTTTATTTGGCATCTTCATTTTTTATTTTGGGTTTCTTGCCCTTTATAAGCTCATACATAAAGGGCTTGTCGGTATACACCTCATTTATCTGAGAGCCTATGAGTATCACACAGGAAAGAAGATACAGCCACAGAGCAAACACGAACAGCGTACCGATACTTCCGTATATTACCGAATATCTTGAAAAGTTATTTATATAGATATTGAAAAGCTTTGAAACGATAAGCCAGCCGCCTATTGTGAAGCATATGCCCGGAAATATATATCTCAGCTTTGTCCTTACGCCTATAGCCGACTTATACAGCACAACGAGAAACACGAACATAACCGCCATATACGCTGCATTTATGGGCATACCGTCAAAAATGTGGGGTATGCGCTTTATTATTTTAAAATGGATAAGCGCATTGTTTATCGCATCGCCGAAAATGACAAGATACAATGTTGCCACAATGCTTATTATAAATATAAACATGAGCAAAACGCTTAAGAGTCTCAGCTTTATATAATCGCCCTCAAGGCTTTTGCCATAGGACTGGCATATGCCCTTGAGCATAGTATAAAAGCCTGTGGATGCGGTATATATGGCAACGAGCAAGCTTGTGGAAAAGAGGCTCACTCTTTTTTCTCCTATGACTTCACCCACAAAGGCGGATATCATATGACCCACCTCGCCGGGCATAACTCTTACGATAGTGTTTATTATGCTGTCCGTAGGCAGATTAAAAAAACCGAACAACGTCAGCACGGATATTATCAAGGGAAATATTGCCAATACCAGTCGGAACGAAAGAGAATTGGCGTAAGTCATAAGGTCGTTTTTAAGCACTCTGTCGCTGACCTCACGGAAAAATCTCAGTGTTTTCAATTGAAACCCCCGCCCTTATTAAAGGGCAGCCGTATGGTCGGCTGCCCCTTTGTATTTACGTTCTTGAAAAGTATTACAACTTAATGTGTCTCGGAAGACCATCTACCATATACGGTAATATCTCACCCTGTATAAGAGGCTTCATGTAGTCGATGGCATCCTGTGAAAGATATGTGCCGTCGTTTATTATCCATTCCTTTGGAACGGTCTTTTCAACATTGGCAATTGCATTTACATCATAAATGCTCGTGTTCATAAGATAAGGCTTGTTGGATATTCTGTTGTATATACCTACCTTACCCGTCTCGCCGTCAAATGCAGCCTTTACAGCCTGGCCGCCTATAAGGAAGGCTTCATTGACGTCTGTAAGAGAACCGATATGGCTTGCGCATCTCTGTATGGTGCTGAACTCTATAGGTCTTGTCTTGCAGCCGAACTTGTTGGCAACAAGTCTTGAAAGAGCAGTAGCGGTACCGCTCAATGCCTTGTGGCCAAAGCTGTCTACCATAAGCTCGCCCTGAGCGGCAGCCTCGCAGATATAAGTGCCGTTGGCGTCTTTTATACCCTCGGATACAGCTACGACTATTTGCTTCTTGGTCTTGCCGATCTCCTCGATCTTGGCAAGGAATTTGTCTATATCAAAAGACAGCTCCGGAAGATAAATAAGATCTACGCCTTCGCAGTCATCGCCCTTTGCAAGAGCTGCGGCTGCTGCGAGCCATCCTGCATTTCTGCCCATTATCTCAACTATTGTCACAATATTGATAGGCTGAACAAGAGCATCTCTTATGATCTCTTTGAGAGTAGAGCCGATATACTTTGCCGCTGAGCCGTAGCCCGGAGTATGATCCGTAACGGCAAGGTCGTTGTCTATAGTCTTGGGAACACCCATAAATGTAATGTCTGTGATGTTCTTATCCTTAGCATATGCGCTCAGCTGCTTTATAGTATCCATAGAGTCGTTTCCGCCGATATAGAAGAAATGCTGTATATCCATTTTCCTCAATATGGCTATGATCTTGTCATATGTCTCAGGGCTCTTGTCTACCGTAGGGAGCTTGAATCTGCATGAGCCTAAGAAAGCAGAAGGAGTTCTCTTTAATATCTCCACATCCATATCGTTCTTAATGTAATCAGTCATATCTATATACTGCTCATTAAGAAGGCCTTCTATACCGTTTCTCATACCGTAGATCTTATCTGCGCCAAGCTCCTTGGCTGTCTTGAAAACGCCTGCCAAGCTTGAATTGATGACGGAGGTAGGACCGCCTGACTGACCAACAATAATATTTTTTGCCATAATATTACCCCTTTCATTTGCTATTTACAGCATATTTTATATCATTATAACAAATATACCGCAAAATTACAATACCATATTGAAAATTTTTGCCAAAAATCTATAAAATACAAAGACAAATTTAGACTTATTATACAAAGCGGCCGTTCCGGCATTGTCGCACAGGCCGTGCTTCACAAATACCGCATATCATTTTCTTCCCAGTTTTTTCAGCAAAACATTTACGTCTATAGGCTTTGTAAGGAAGTCGTTCATACCGCTTTCCAAAGCCTTGTCTCTGTCGTCTTTAAATGTATTGGCGGTGCAGGCGTAAATAATAACGGTATCCGCATCCTCCCTGTCCAGGGCTCTTATGGTCTTTGTAGCCGTGCATCCGTCCATTACAGCCATTTGCATATCCATTAGTATAACGTCTATAGAGCCTTCATCGGATTCCTTGAATATATCCACCGCTTCTTCGCCGTTTGAAGCAAGATATACATTAAAGCCTGCCGCCTTAAGTATCTCCACAAGTATCTCGGCATTCATCTTGTTGTCCTCGGCAACAAGTATATTTATAGTTCTTTCCTTGTCGGAAAGTATCTCGTGAGCCTTTGAGGATACTTCTTCAGGCGCCTTATCGGATATTTGGGATGTCAGTACAACGGTAAACCTGCTTCCTTTGTCAAGCCGACTCTCAACGTATATATTGCCTCCCATAGCCTCTATTAGGAGCTTTGATATAGGCATACCCAAGCCTGTTCCCTTTACGCTTTCAAAGTTTTTGTTCCTCTCCTGAGCAAATGTCTCGAATATATGACCCAGAAATTCTTCGCTCATGCCCACGCCTGTATCCTCTACCGTTATGGTATTTACAACGGCGTGACCGTCTGCTTTTTCCTGTCTCACATCAACAGTGATGGTTCCTCCCGAGGGAGTGAACTTGGCAGCATTTCCTACTATATTCATAAGTATTTGCTTAAGCCTTATATCATCGCCTATTATATAAGGAAACCTTATATCCTTGTTCACCTTGAACTCAACGCCTCTTGAGCTTATATTGTCTTTTTGCATAGTCTTTATATCCTCGATAAGGCGATCGAGATTTACAGGTCTTTCCATAAGGTCTATCTTGCCTGCCTGGAGCTTGCTCACATCCAGTATATCGTTTACAAGCGACAGGAGATAATCTGCCGTGCTTGAAGATTTCTCAAGATAATCCTTAAGCTTTTCCTTTTCGTTTATATTCATTTTCATAAGGTGGTTAAAGCCTATTATGCCGTTAAGAGGCGTTCTTATCTCATGGCTCATATTGGAGAGAAATTCGCTTTTGGCATTTGCCTGTGCGTTTGCCTCCACCACTCTTCTTGAAAATATATCGAACAGCAGCATTGCGCCGCATATTATGAGTATGACTATAACGAGCATCGCAAGGCTCATGTATATAAATGTACGGCTGCCGTCGTAAAACACCTTGTTAGGCACTTCCATAAGAAAATACCAGTAGGTGCCTTCCACTCTTTGTATGTTTACGACCATACCTTCATTGCGGGAATTTGTATATCTGAAAAAATACGCCTTGTCAAAGGATGTCCGATTGACGATATCCTCAACGCTCATATCTCCCCATATCCTGCCGCTGGCCAGCATATCGAAGAAATTTTCCCTCTTTGCTATGCGCTGCTCCATTTCTATATTCACTATGAAATTGCCTTCCGAATCTATTATGCTGCTGTAGCCTTCGCCGTTGAAGCTGTCTATCTTTATTTTTCCTCTTATGAAATCAACATCTCTTACGCCTATAAGGCATACGTAATCCGTTCCGTCTACATTATAATCATCCAGCGTGACGGAATAGAGTATCACATCTCTTTCGCCGCCCTCACTGCCTTCTTTATAATCATATCTCACCACGAGCCTTCCGCTGTCGTTTTTGGGTATGAACCTGTTCAGATCGTGAGCGCCGGGCTCCACCACAGTATGATCGTCTTTATAAAGTCTGCCCTGACTGTCCAGTATAAACAAATTGTTGAATGTAGCCGTATATGCCTCTCTGTACAAATGCTCCATAAGCATATCCCTTGTTGAAACATTGCTGAGCTTAGTCCTTTCGGAAATATTTTCAAGCTCTGTCCAGCCGTAGTCCAAATATGACTGTATGCTTTGAAGATCATGGGATGATATTTCCTGCATACTGGACATTGTATTGTTGTTTACTACCTGCTGGAGCTGTAAAATATATATGTATATTATGCTTACTATAACTATGAGTATGACCAATACAATAGGTATCAGCCTGCTGTTTGTCTTTGAGTCTGTCATGACCGATTTCTCTTTTCTGCTGTAATTTGCCTACAAAAAGCCATTTTAAATAATTATAATAAATATTCCCGATTCTTTCAATTGTCAATATATACAAATACTTTTATTCAATTGAACAAAATACTTTTATTCAATTGAACAAAATACTTTTATTCAATTGAAATAAAAGGCTTGACTTATCTCAAAAAAAAATATATAGTTATAGTATCGTTTATTTTGGAGGGAATTATTATGAGTTATAAAAATTTGAGAAAGATGGCGACCCCGGATGAAATAAGAGCCGTGACGCCTTTTTCCGATGAATTGAAAGCAATAAAAGAAGAAAATGACAAAAGGATAAGAGCCATATTCGAGGGCAGGGATGACAGATTTATAGTCATAGTGGGGCCATGCTCAGCCGATGCGGAGGATCCTGTATGTGATTATGCCAAAAAGCTTGCCGAAGTAAACGAAGTGGTCAAGGACAAGCTTGAAATAATACTTAGGGTCTATACAGGCAAGCCCAGAACAACAGGCGAGGGATATAAGGGTATGCTTCATCAGCCTGATCCCAATGCTGCGCCTGATATGTCAGAGGGTATAAGGGCCACAAGAAGAATGTATTTAAGAGTCATAGAGGAAACAAGCCTGCCTATAGCCGATGAAATGCTCTATCCATCCAATCTGCCTTATGTAGAGGATATATTATCCTACATAGCAATAGGTGCAAGAAGTGTTGAGAACCAGCAGCACAGACTTACATCCAGCGGTATCGACTGCCCCGTAGGTATGAAGAACCCCATGAGCGGCGATCTTTCCGTTATGTTTAATTCAGTAAGAGCGGCTCAGCAGCCGACCGACTTTATATATAACGGCTATGAAGTGCAGACCAGCGGCAATCCTCTTGCTCACTGCATTATGAGAGGCTCCGTAAACAAGAGGGGCTCTCATCTTCAAAACTATCACTATGAAGATCTTATGCTTGCGGCAGATATGTATGACAAAGGAAATTATAAGAACCCTGCCATAATAGTTGATGCAAATCATTCCAATTCTCAAAAGAGACATGAGGAACAGCCCAGGATAGTGAAAGACGTGCTGCATTCCAGAAATTGCAGCGACAGACTTAAAAAGCTCGTAAAGGGCGTTATGATAGAAAGCTATATCGAAGGCGGAAATCAATCCTGCGACGCCGAACACCACGTTTACGGCAAGTCTATCACAGATCCCTGCTTGAGCTTTGAGGACACAAGAAAGCTTCTTATAGAAATGGCGTCACTTGTATAGATAACACATTCAAAACATAAAGGAAGTGCTCAGCTTGCACTTCCTTTTATATTGCTGCAGATAATGTAAGCTTTTTGTTTTGCACAATGAACGCAAGGCAAAAACAATATGCCTCTACTGAGTAAAAGAGATTATGCCTCTTGATATGCCTATGGCGCACTTTTGCCTGAAGGAAGGCGTTGCCAGAAGAGCCGCCTCTTCTGGATTGCTTATGAAAGCCACTTCCACAAGTATGGCAGGCATATCCGTAAGCCTTAGCACAGCAAAGTTCGCCTGAGATATGCCCCTGTTTGGAGTTTCTGTCTCAGCCACCAAGGATGAATTCACCCTGAGAGCAAAGCGCTCCGATACGGAGCCCTCTCTGTAATAGAAGGTCTCCGTTCCCATATATATCGGATTGACATTTGAATTGCAGTGTATGCTCACAAAATAGTCTGCGCCCCATTCGTTTGCCAGCTCCGCTCTTCTTTGCAGCGATACGCTTTGATCGCCCACTCTCGAAAATCTTACGCTGTAGCCCTCGCTTTGCAAAAGTCTTCCCGTTCTCAAGGCTATATCCAAATTCACATCGGCTTCTCTTATGCCGTTGGGTCCTCTTGCTCCCGGATTGTTTCCGCCGTGACCCGGATCTAAAAATATCTTCATAAAATACCCCCACTGCAGATAAAATATTTTATGAAAACAGCGGAGCAATTATGTTTATTAAAAAATAATTATGCCAAAATTAAGGAAAAATTAAGCAAATATTAAACGAGGATTAAAAATCATTTTGCTTTGCATTGTTCACAAATTTTTAACACTTTTATTTTAAAATATGATACAATTATCTTATCGACCAACAAAGGAGGTTTTTTGTATGTTGAATAATGAAGAAAAAAATATTGATAATACAGAAGAAGGTTCGGTAGATACAAATATCGTTTACGGCGATATGGGAGAAGACACAGCAGAGGATGATGCAAAAGAAGAGAGCATCATAAACGAAAGCGCCGAAGACACAAGCTTTGTTCGGCAGGAGGCTCCTGCCCCGGTAAATGCCGAGCCCGAAAAGAAAAAATACAGCTATAAGAAAAGCATAGTAGCTGGATTGGCTGCCGTAATATTAGGCGGAGCATCTATGGGATATTTCTTCGGCGTAGGTCTCAATGCCTCAAGAGCTATTACAAACACAGTTGAAAATGCTGTAAACGGAAAATTTTCATTTGACGATCTCAGCGACGAGGCTCAGCCCGTTGCGCAAAGCGATCTGGCGCCTTCCGGCAGCAGTATTGCCGAGACAGTCAAGTCGGTCAAGAATTCCGTTGTCAACATAAATATAAAGGCTCAGGTCACAGGCGGCTGGTTCGGCCAGACCTATGAAAGCGAAGGCTCAGGCTCAGGTATAATATATAAGGTAGACGGCGACAAGGTATATATCGTTACGAACAACCATGTTGTGGAAGACGCCACTACCGTTTCCGTATCCGTTACCGGCACGGAGCAGATAAGCGCAAAGCTTGTGGGCAAGGATGCCACATCCGATCTTGCGGTAATATATGTGAGCAAAGCCGATCTTGAAAAAGCAGGCGTCACGGATATAAAGGCCGCAACCTTCGGAAACTCCGACAATATGCTGGTGGGCGAAAACGTTATAGCCATAGGCAACGCTTTGGGAAGAGGCAAGACCGCTACACTCGGTATAATAAGCGCAGCCAATAAGACAATAAACATAGACGGCAAAAAGCTTACCATGCTTCAAACGGATGCAGCCATCAATCCGGGCAACAGCGGCGGCGCCCTTGTAAATACAAACGGCGAAGTGATAGGCATAAACACAGCCAAATATTCAAGCTATGACAACAGCGTTGAAGGTACAGGCTATGCTATCCCCATATCCACAGCCACGGATGTCATAAATTCACTTATGAAAAGCGGAACTGTTGACAAGCCTTATTTGGGTATATCAGGCTACACGATCGATGAAAACTTCCAAAGGATATACGGCATCGAGCAAAAGGGTGTATTTATAGGCAAGGTCGAAAGCGGTTCGGCAGCAGAGAAGGCAGGCTTGCAGGTAAGCGATATCATAACCTCTATCGACGGCACTGCCATAACAACCGTGGAAGAGCTTTCCGCACAAATAAGCAAGCACAAGTCAGGCGATCAGATCACACTTACCGTGCTCAGAAATATAGATCAGGAAATGTCCGTTAAGGCAACTTTGTTAAATCTTAACGAACAATTCTAAGGAGGATTTTGTATATGAAAAAGAAGCATTATTTCAGAAATACAGTATTATGCGTTGTATGCTGCGGCATAATAGGCATCACGGCAGGCATAGGCATTCCGGCGGCAAACTATATCATAAATAAGAAAGAAGCGGCTGTCACTGCGGAAAAGGAAGCAGACGGTATATCAACGGATATAGACGGTGATATTACCGCTACAATGGATGAATCCTCTGCAAACACCGTAAATATAATAAAGCAGGTAAAGCCGTCTATAGCGTGTATCACCTCTCTTACACAGGGCGTTGACTTTTTCTATCAGCCTTATCAAAGCGAGGGCGCAGGCTCCGGTATAGTATTCTACAAAGACAGCGAATATGCTTATATAGCTACGAATAACCACGTTATATCAGGCGCAAACAGCGTAAGCATATCCCTTAACGAATGCGATCTGGTAGCGGCATCTCTTGTGGGCAAGGATGCAAATGCCGATCTTGCAGTCATAAAGGTCTCTTTGAACGATCTTAAAAATGCCGGTGTGACCAACGTGCAGGTAGCCCAATTCGGTGATTCAGACAAGACCGAGGTAGGCGAAACGGTAATTGCCATAGGCAACGCCTTGGGTCAGGGCAACACAGCCACAAGAGGTATCCTCAGCTCACAGGCTAAGGACGTAAATATACAAGGCAGGAAGCTCACCGTTATACAGACCGATGCTGCTATCAATCCCGGCAACAGCGGCGGCGCTCTTGTAAACAGCAAAGGACAGGTCATAGGCATAAATACAGCCAAAATTTCCATGAATCAAATAGAAGGCATAGGCTACAGCATAGCTTCAAATGTTGCAAAGCCTATTATAGAGCAGCTTATGAACAACACCGATGCTCCCGCACTTGGCGTATATATCACAAGCATCACAGATGATATCGCCAAGCAGTACGGCTTGCCTCAGGCAGGTGTGCTTGTGCAGGAGATAATACCCGGCGGAAGCGCCGAAGCCGCAGGCATACAGTCAGGCGATCTTATTACAAGCTTCAACGATCAGCCTATATTTACTACCGATCAGCTTACAGCGGCAGTGAAGGCCTGCAAGGTAAACCAAAGCGTTTCCGTTAAGCTCATAAGGAACGGAAACGAAATGACATTAAATGTTAAATTACTTAAAAGTTCGGGATTTTAAATAATGCCCGTGCGGTAATTTTATTCAATCAAAACAGCCGAGGCATCTGCCTCGGCTGTTTTTACAAGTTTGCCCCTATTGACTTTTTAGCTGTTCAGCTTATATACATATACATCAAATGTATGAGTTGTTTTAGTTGCAGGTGTAATTATAGCTGACCTCATAAGATCAATTGATGTTACATCTGTGCTGGTATAAGAAATAACTGCCATTTCGGGCTTATTATATTTTTTATTCATATTATGCGCCTCCCTTATTTAGCAAATGTTTTCAAATAAGACTGTATGGTATCAGCACTGGTAATAGGCTCAGCAATATCAAATTCAGCTATGCCGTTTACCTTAGTATAAGGGAATAAGTAGTAGTTACCCGGCTCAATATTTATATGTCTTAACATATAGTAAATATTGTCGTTAAGTGCAGAACCTGAGATCTGCTGATCATCATTTACACCGTCATATACACCGTCATAAAGAGCTTCATTTTCATATAAGTCAATACCTTCATTTCCTGATGAAAGACCGTCATAATATGCTGATAAAGTAGTGCCGGCGCTAAGCTTAGCTGTAATATCGGCTTCAGGTACTACCATAATGCCAACACCGTCTACGGTACTTGGTTCAATATCATTTGAATTAAATGTACCTATAATTCTTGCAAATACAGTTGATGATGTATCTGTATCTCCTGAAAGTGCTGACTGAGTTGCAACACTGAGAGAATTGATATCCACAGAACTTACTGCGTTATCATTAAGCCTCAATACATTGCCGTCAGTCTGATATCTTATTGATTTTACTTGGACTGATCTTTCAAGACCGCTGCCCTTGCTGTGTATCTCAACCATATCATTTGCCTTAACAGCAAACTTATGTTTTGTTGAGCCTTTAACTGTTTCAAGATTAGTAGAGCGGCTGTTTACGGTTACCTTAACATCAGCGTCAGCATTTGCACTGTAGTCAATAACAACAGTACCGTCGCCTTCTGCTTTGAACTTAACGCCTGTAGTAGTATCTTCATTCATTATAAGCCTTTGATCTGTATCACTGTAGCCTGTCATATAGTCTTCAAGAGTGACAACACCGCATACATTATTAAGCTCTGCTGTATCCTCTGCCTGCTTTGCTCCGTTCTGCTTGCCCTTTGTATCACCATAGCCATAATTGCCATATCCAAGCGCTGTATCACTTGTACCATAGCTCTTGCTGTCTTTTGTCTTAAGAGCATCTTTATTATATGTGAATGTAAAGCCTGTTCTGTCAACGGTTTCGGTAAATTTCTTATTTGCATAAGTATTGGTATCGAAGTTAGATGACCACTTTGTTATCTTGTTTGCAACATCACTGTTCATTGCTATGGTAATGTCATCTCCTACCTCTTTGCTGATATTCTGCGTATAGCTGTTGTTTGAATCGAATGTAAGCTCTCTGCCGTCTACCGTTATCTTTACTTCACTGTCAGCGCCGTTGACCTTTATCGGGAATTCGACAGTCTGAGATTCGGATATAACTATGCTGTCTGTGCCTGTATTTCCACCCTCTGCAACAGTAAATGTGCTTGGTTCAAACTTATAACCTGTCGCTGAAAGAGTGTACTCGCCTGCTTCAAGACCGCCTGCGATCTCGTGGCTGAATGCACCTGAATTTGCTTGGAATGTGTCCACAGTCGCAGAACCCTTTTTGACTTCAACAGTAACATCTCCTGCTGTGCTGTTATTGCCATTTAATGTTACAGGGTACTTGGCTGCGGGCTCAGCAGGACCCTGATCTGATACCTCGATGTAGTAGATGTAGGTGTTTGTTCCATTCTTGGTTATAGTATATTTTTTATTTGCCTCTAAAGAATAACTCAAAATACCATTATTCCCACTTTGAGGTTTTGCATCTGTACCATCTGTATCATTGGTAATTTTTACAGTCTTTCCTCCTGTCATGTGGAGCGTTAATGTGCCTTTTGCAACAGTTGTAAAGGAAATAGAATTGCTATCATTACTTATTTCAAGTCCCTTTGTGTAACTATTTCCATCAATTTCTGCTGTTGATTCTTTTGGTTCACCGACACGAGTAATATTTGTACCTTCTGTATCGCCTGATTCATCAGTCCAGTTATAATACCAATCGCTTGATACTTCCTGCTTTTGATAGCTTTCAGCCTCGGCAGCAAATACTCTTATGTTGCCGTTTTCATTTTCATTTCCGGGATTATATACACAATATGTCTTGCCCGGTTCAAGGTCAGGGAATACAACAGGCTGCCATTCTGTAAGGCTTTCGCTGTATTTTACTGTATCTATAGTACCAAGATCAGCTTTCATAGCATATGTTGACGGATCAATTTCCTTAAGACCTATAGTTGCTTTAGTGCCTTCTGACTTAGGGTCTTCAACTGCCGTACAATAGAATGTCACGTTATAGCGTAATGTAGGATCTTCGCTTTTTGCCAATGTAAAGCCTATACCGTCATTCTTGCTATACTCTTCTGTATTACATCTAATAACAGCGGCTATCATTTTGTAAGCACTTGAGCCTTCCAGACTGTTAGAGCTTAAAGCAAACACCTGCTCACTTCTTGGCAGCGCATGATCAGCTACTACAAAGAAATGATTGCCTGCATTAAGGTCAAGTACAGTACCGCCAACAAGACGTTCAGCCTTTGCATTTGATGTAACTCTGAGCTGATCAAAATTAGTCTTTTCTACTTTACTGCCTATAGCTACGGGCTTTGTTTCGTTGAATGTACCCTCTATAGTATCACTTGCACTATTAATAGTAACGGTTTTATATTCTCCGCTGCCATCTGTGAGCTTTTCGCCTGTTACAGTACCGCCGGCAATAGAAACCTCAAATGTACCCTCGTGTAGCGGAATATTAACTGCACCTTCAGGTACGGTATAACCGCCGTTATCTCCTGCCTCAAGCAGACCCTTTGCATTGGCAGGCTCTTTATCATCAAGCCTTACGGAGTGAACCGTATCATGATCTGTACAAAGCAGATGAAGTGTTCTGTTGGCGCCGTTTGTTATTTTGAAATTCTCTAAAGGCAAGTTAATGTTTTCAATGAAATAATTTTCGATGTTACTGTCGGTGATCGTCAGTTTATACTGATTTTCACTTGGACTTGTTACATCACCTTCTACTGCTGCCTTTATAAATCTTGCCTTTGGCATAACAGAATAGTCTGTACCGTCATAGCTTAAAATACCGTAGCTTGAGTTCTCTATCTGTGTAACTGTTGCATTACCTGTGAGCTTACCGCCTGTTACACCGCTTTTGTCAACTGTCCATGTTATGGTTGTGGGTGTTGGTGGCTTTACACTACCTGTTTGCTTAACTTCCATGTAGAAGATACTACCGCTTCCGTCTTTAAATTGAAGTGTGTGTTTGTTGTCTTCTTTAGATTTAAGTGTAAAAGTTTCTTTATAATTCTTATCTGCGGAGAATCTTTGATCAGCTAATACTACTCCATCTACAATAGGAGACTTACCTGTCGTATTGCTTACAACTGTTAATTCTGCATCGCCTTCCACCATGATGTTAATTACATCACTAGATGCAGCTTTTACATAATGGGTATATTTACCTTCACCAACAGGAGTGTCACTTGTTTGCATTTTGCTGGAAAGTTTGAAGTTAAATACACCGGTAAATTCTGTGTTTTTTGCAGCAGTTGGATAATTATCTGCTATAAATATTGATGTTGTTGTTTCCGCACTTACACTAACAACATTTACCATTACGAGTGAACTGAAAAGCATAACGAATGCCAGAACAGAACTCATAATTCTTTTGAAATCTAA
>CANPXH010000008.1 GCA_947585865.1 uncultured Clostridia bacterium | reverse complement strand
TTAGATTTCAAAAGAATTATGAGTTCTGTTCTGGCATTCGTTATGCTTTTCAGTTCACTCGTAATGGTAAATGTTGTGAGCGTTAGTGCGGCGGATCCATCAAGTTATGATCCGGTTACAGGTGCTTTTTATTTTACAGCAGACGATTTTGCAAGTGGTAAAAGCACAAGTTCTAGTGCTAAGATTGATCCGGTTTTGAGTGATAATGCAACTCAAGCAGGTATAAAAACAGGCGTTTATTCAAAAAAAACAAGACAAATTATTTACAACACTATAACTGAAGAAAAAGTAACAAATAATAATGATAAATTTGCTACAGAGGCTATAGTTCAGAGTGGTGCTTGGGATATAAGCTTTACTCCTTCAAAGCCGGGTACATTAAATGTATATGTAAATGCAAGAGGCAGTAATAAAAAAGTAACTGTAGAACAGGAGCTTAAATCAGGCACGGCTTCCGCTACACATTCTAATTCTTCAGCTTTATCACAAACAGAGTATGAATGTATCACTCTTAAATTAGCATATTATGATCCGACTGCAGAAGAAAAAACATTAAAAGATGCAGTAATTAACTTTAGTTCAAGTAATATTGCTATACTTGCTATAGAATATATACCGGACAAAGAAGAATCTACTGCTACCGGTTGGCAGCTTGATTTTGCCGATTCTGATGTTGCTTCTGAAATGCAAAGCAAAATAGGTCTTTTAGATGAAAACAGAACACAAAGCGATAACTGGCTTACATATAGTGATAATGACTATGTTGTTAATCCTAACAGAGTACACATTACAGGTGAATTGGAAGGTACTACATACAAATACACACCTATGATGTCAGATTTCATCAAGACCAAAGGCTTTAACCCCTCAGACATCCACTTCGATGGATTAGAAGGTAAATTAAAGTATGTACGTCTTGACTGTGAGGTACATGGTGATTCTGTACATACTATCTACTTAGATGAACAGGGAGATGGAGTAGGTACGGTTACGGCAGATCCTGTCACCAAGCATCCTAAACAGGTTCCTGCTTCTGAGACAGGCGGTAAGATATGGCTTCCTGAGGATACATATTATGTAACTATTGCAGGCGGTACAGTTGAAATGACAGAGCCTACACCTGTTGGAGAAGATAAGACAGAAATAAAGATAGATTCAAGCACAACTGCATTAAAGGGTACATTTACTCCTGATGTACGTGAGGACATTGATGATAGTGTTATAGGTCAGAAAATTGACCTTACGGCAGGTCTTAAGGTAAATGATGATGTTGACGAGGCATATATAGCTGACGGCGCAGTTATTGCAAACTATTTTGAGGTACACGGAAATCAGGGTCAACATGGCGACTTTGCTCTTATAAGAAGCGAGCACATGGATACAGACGGCGAAAGAAGCAATGTTGCCGCTCTTGAGCTTAAGACTATGGTTGACAACTCTGCGGCAGACAGCAGTCTGAGATTCCATGTAGCAGACGGAGCATCATCTAACCTGAGCATAAGAATAATGTGTTCAAGCTCAACCGATTCAGCAAATCCTTCAAAGATAGGCTTAAGAACAGGTTCAAGCTTTGCAGACCATCCTTATGAATTTGTTACTCCTGAAACTATTCCTGCCGATAAAGACGGCAGCGCAGAGGGTAAGATGTATACATTTGATGTAGAAAATCTTACTCCCGGCGGATACTATGGTATATATAACGCAGGTGCAAGCGAAACAGACGATGATGTGAGAATATACAGCATAGAGTTCTATAAAGCAGCAGCTCCCGCTACTGTGACTCCCGAAGCTTCAAAGTATGCCTTCAAGGCACAGGAAGGAACTTCAGGACGTCTTGTTACAGAGGAAAAGAGAGATCCTAAATATACAGGCGCTTACGCAAATTATGATTCAGATGAGCTTCATGTAGAGATAGCAGACGGCAAGGCTAAACTTCATGATGCAAATGCTTATTCAGTTGAAATGATAATGCCTCTCACAAATACCGATGCAGATGGAGTTTCAAGCGGCACAGTAAAGTTCTCAGGTACTCTTAAGCTGACAAATAATGACGGTTCAAAGTGGTCACTTTTGGATTTCAGAGATAGTGAAGGCAAGACGGTTGCAGCTATAAGAACAAGCAATAATACTGTAAATGACGACTATTCCAATAAACAGGATACAGCACCGAAGGGAAACAGATATGCGCTTGCTATTCCTAACGGCGTAAGCGGATCCAAGCAATTATATGATTACCACGAAACCAAGTGGGAAATACAAAAGGGAAGCAGTAACAAGCTTGCGATCAATACAGATCACAATTATGATATAACATTTGATTATACAGAAAAAACTATAACATTACACATAGATGGTGAAGAGGCAAAGGCAACAGATGTTACAAATATGCCTGCCATTGCAGAAATAAAGGGTATAACAGGCGTTTCCGCAACCGACAGAGATTACGAAATAGGCGACATAACAATTGAAGCAACTTCCGCAACAAAATATCCTGTTAAGCTTTCAGGTACCAACAACACTGAAGGCAGCGTAGACCTTAAGGTAATGAAAGGCACTCAGCTTATTGAGACTGTGAATATCGATTCAACAGGCGCTTTCAGCGAAAAGCAGCTTACGAACACTCTTGCGGCAGGTACATACACACTTACTGCTGAAGGCTGTGTAGTAACACCTAGTACAATTACCGTAAAGGACAGCGGTTCTGCCGATACTCCTCAGTCATTCACAGGTATCAAAATAGAAACATCCTACAATGTAAATGTTAAGTTTGACTTCGACAAGACAGGCGCAGCCGCAGATACAAATATAAGCATTACAAAGCTTACAGCTGACGGCAAAGCTGACGGAAGCGCTAAGACTATAAAGGATAAAACAGACTCTGCTTTATTTGAAGATGTAACTCCGGGTACACAGTTCAAGATCTCAGGTACTTCAAGAAATACATATCAATGGCTTTCAAGAAGAAACGGTGCAGTTGATACGGACACAGGAAACCTTACATTTGCATATAAGGACGATATAAAGTTCTTCAACGGCGGTAAAGACAACAGATTCTTTATATATACTGTTCCAAGCAATGTTAAAGAGCTTGGTAAGGGCGAGTATGGTGTTCAGTTCAAAGCAGAAGAAAAAATTGCTGCATTGGATATAACTCATAAAAATATGAAGGGTACTCCAAGTAAAGAAACAGGCTTTGGTCAGTATGGCTTCGGTGAAGACAAAAAGAAGGTTTGCGGCGGCAAGGATGCAAGAGAAAATGTTATGGAATACAGATTTGAACCGGCAGGCATGGATGACTATATTTCCAATTCCTACTGTTCAAATATATTCAATGACGTTCTTACAGAATTTGGAGGACAAAAGGCAGATATAGATACTTGTAACGAATTTGGTATCCTTAATAAGGATGGTTATGAAAGCGCTACCAATACATTTGTTAAGTTCAAAGTAGCCGATACAGTTGTAGGAAAAGATGGCGAAAAAATACAGGCTGTAGTAGACAGAAGCGGCGATCCAATACAGGTGTTTGCCGAATCATCTCCGGAGCAACCTATTGAAACTCAAGATATTGAAGGAAGTAAAAAGGGCTCTATAACAAAGCAATCTTTTGAAGTTAAAGCAGGAGAAACATATACTATAAAGAGTAGTATGGATAAAACTGTAATAGGCGAAGGAAGTAAACAAAAATTAACAGGCAGAACATACATCAAGTCAATAAGAATATATAATCCTAACAATATATTTGACAATACCAGTGTTGACGCTGAGAGTGCAAATACAAAAACGGATATGGGAGCAGCATCAGCACTCCAGAGTTCAAACAAAGATCTTTATGACAAGATACAAGCTGCCAACGCCAATCCGACAGATCATATATTCAGAGTAATAGGTACTATACATCTTACAGATGCAACAGACCAGGCATCTGCCGAGTCCGAGCTTGCAAATATTGAAGCTGTAGGCTTTGACGTATATACAAAGGAAAAGTATGACAGTTATGAAAGCAAGGTGCCTGAAGGTGGCAATCATGTAAACGCAGGATCAATATTAAATGACGGTGAAGTAGGAAACAAGACACCCGATGGTGAAATTAAATTTGAGGATATTGTAAATGCGTCCGTTGATACAGACGGTGATGGTAATGCCGATATTACGGCTGATAGTCAATTTAAGCAGGTATATGTACAGACATTCTATGCTCTTAGTCCGGGTGAAGCTGTTGTGCTTGTACCTTGGGTACAGTATAAGTCATCAAATTCTAAGGTTTATTCACTTATTCCAAAGACTGATGATGCTAACAATATCGTTCTTGAAGCAAAGTAATTATAGGAGGTAATGAATTATGAGATCATATGAAAAACCATGCATGACAGTTACTTGCTATAATGCTATGGATAATACAAATTTGACACTTAATACTTCATACGCTATCGGTCTTAAAACACCGACAGAGGGTATGTCAGGACAGTCATTTACTCTGCATAGGTAATAACAGCAATTAAAAATGGGGCCGACGCATATATCAAATGCGGCGGCCTCATTTTATTGAAGATATCCGTTAAATATTAAAATCATTTTATAGCTTGCAAGGGCTATCATCCCCGGCTTGCTGTTATGCTCGTATGATATTGCGCATATATTCGATCAAGCCACGCATAGTTTCCCTATCCGAAGCAGCATTTATCTTCACCCGCATTTCGGCGCTGTGGGGCAGACCCTTTATATACCAGCCCATGTGCTTGCGCATTTCTCTTATGCCAATGACCTCGCCCTTATGATCCGCAAGCATATCCATATGCCGCTCCGCCATATCAAGCCTTTCCTCCCACGTAGGCTCGGGAAGGAGCTCGCCTGTTTCAAGATAGTGAACAGTCCTCTTGAATAAGAAGGGATTTCCCTGTGCTCCCCTTCCTATCATAACGGCGTCGCAGCCTGTATATCCAAGCATTTTTTCCGCATCCAAGGGCGTGAAGATATCGCCGTTGCCTATAACGGGGATATTTACGCTTTCCTTTACAGCCTTAATAATGTTCCAGTCGGCCTTGCCTGAATAATACTGCTCCCTTGTTCTGCCGTGTATCGTTATTGCGGCAGCGCCGTTTTTCTCTGCGATCTTTGCCATTTCAAGAGCATTTAAATGATCGTCGTCAAATCCTTTGCGTAGCTTCACCGTAACGGGCTTATGGGAAGCCGAAGCAACAGCATATATGATACTGCCTGCAAGACCGCTGTCAAGCATAAGCGCAGAACCTTCGCCGTTCTTGACTATCTTGGGGGCGGGGCAGCCCATATTTATATCTATAATATCTATGTCCTCATAGTCATTAAGGCGCCTTGCCATTTCCGCCATTATATCCGGCTCGTGACCGAATATCTGCACTGCACAGGGTCTTTCATTTGGGTCGACAGCCAAAAGCTCAGCCGTGTTTTTGCTGTTATAGTGCATCCCTTTTGCACTTACCATTTCCGAATATGCAAGTCCGCAGCCCATTTCTCTGCAAAGCGTTCTGAACACCTTGTCCGTTATGCCTGCCATAGGCGCAAGGAATACGTTGTTTTCAAGTGTGACGTCACCTATTTTCATTAAATTCACCCTTTATAAATGTTCTGTACCAAAGTGAAAGAGAGCGGAAAAGCTCCTCATTTTCTTTTTCCACATAGCCTACCTCCATTTTTGCTCCTATCTCGTCATACAAAAAATCATCGGGCTGCGAACTCACTTCTATAAATACGTCGGCCGTTTCCTTGTAGAAGCCTATAATGGCTATGCCTCTTGTCTTTTCCGCAAGACACACGGTTATTACCCTAAGCTCTTTCTTTACCTCTTCGGGCAGTCTTGCAAATTTGTCGTTTAAAAAATATCCCTGCTTGTAAAAGCTTGCAGAGCATAATATGTCTTTGTTTTCCATAGCTGTTCTCCCAAATGTATTTATTATAAATATGTACAGACTTTTATTACGGCAAAGCCGCTGTAAAAGGCAGATGTTTTTTCTGTATTATAAAAAGCTTATCCGGCAAAAACACAAGAGTTTCTTATTTGTCTTGACAAATGCCGATGCCATACCTATACCTCCATGCTATGTTTATATTTTGGCTTCTTGGTATTATATCATATGGTATGGTATGTTTTATTGCCATTACCGCCCTTTTTGGTGTATTCCGAAATAAACAGACCTCCTATTGTCAAAACGGTGCCTACGACAGAAAGCATTGTCACAGGCTCCTTCAATATAAGAGCTGATGCGGCAATCGTTATGGCAGGCTGTACATATATGTATACGCTTGTGCGCACAGGCCCCAGCACTCTGACCGAAAAGTTCCACGTCACAAAGCACAAAGCCGAAGCCACAAGACCCAAATATACTATATTCAAAAAGCATACAGGTCTCAGCAAAATGCTAAGGCTTGGCGTAAAGTCGGTAAACAGCAGTGCGGGAAGCATAAATAACGTGCCGTATATAAATATACGCCTTGTGGTGAGTATGGTATTATAGCCGTAGGAGCTTATTTTCTTGGAAATGACCGAATAAAAGCCCCATACCAAAGCGGCCAGCAGCGCCAGTATATCTCCCTTTGGGCTTATCTCAAGGCTTGAGCCGTTGAAGCTTATCATAAATATACCTGCCATTGCAATGGCAAAGCCTATGAAAAAATTTATTTTGAGCCGTTCTTCATTCTTTATGAATATATGGGTCAGTATGGCGGTGAAAAAAGGTGCTATCGACACCATTACCCCTACATTTGAAGCCATTGTGTATGTCAGAGCGATGTTTTCAAAAAGATAATATAACGTGATGCCGCACAGTCCTGCCGCCGCAAACACCGCCTCCTGCTTTATACCGGCGGATCTTAGCCGCTTCGGACACACTGCATAAAGCGCCGTGAGTCCTATTATAAAGCGTATGAACAATATTTCCACAGGCCTGAGATGTGCCAGCAGTACCTTTGTGGATATAAATGTTGTTCCCCATATTACAATGGTAAACAGCACGGATAAATGCCCCGCAATTTTTTTATTTTCCATTATCTCTTTCTCCCGGTAAGTTTATAGCTCTCATCAAGCAAAGCGTATATCATATCCTCGTCAACGCTGCCGTCAAGCAATACTGATATCCAGTTGTTCTTATTCATATGATATCCCGGCAATATGCCCTTTAAGCTACGCAATGAGCCTATCATAAGGGCATCGGCCTTTACGTTCATAATATCCGCCTCTTCGTCAAAATCAAGACCCAGCCTGCTCCCGGATACATTCATAACAACGGCATACCATTTGTTGTTTTGGCTGTGCCTGAGCACTGCGTATGACGGATAGCTCTTCCACAGATATTCGGGCTTTGAGCCGTATTTCTTTTTGGCATATCCGAAAATGTTTTGCCTGTCCATAATATCACCCTTATAAATTATACCAAAACAGGAAACATATTTCAATCACATATGAATATCTGCTGTCGTTGAAAAAAATAATATATTCTGATATAATCTATACAGGGAGGTGAAAACAATGGCATATTATATAGCAATAGATCTTAAATCATTCTATGCTTCCGTGGAATGTGTGGAAAGAGGTCTCGATCCCTTGAATACCAATCTTGTGGTGGCAGACGAGAGCAGAACGGAAAAGACAATATGCCTTGCCGTATCACCAACGCTCAAAGCATATGGCATACCCGGAAGAGCAAGACTTTTTGAAGTGGTGCAAAGAGTAAAGGAAATAAATATACAAAGGCTGCAAAGCTGCGGCAAATTTACAGGCACATCCTATATCGCCGACGAATTGGCATATGACAGCTCCCTTAAGCTCTCATATATAACCGCCCCTCCCAGAATGGCCTACTATATGGGATACAGCACCAAAATATTCGGCATATATTTAAAGTATGTTGCGCCTGAAGACATTATATCCTACTCCATAGACGAAGTATTCATAGACGCTACAAAATATCTTAAGGCGGCAGGGCTCACCGCTCATGACTTTGCCATGACCATAATAAGAGATGTGCTCAAAACCACAGGCATAACCGCAACTGCAGGCATAGGCACAAATCTGTATCTGGCTAAGGTCGCTATGGATATAGATGCCAAGCATATACCTGCCGACAAAGACGGCGTGAGGATAGCCGAGCTTGATGAAATGACTTATCGCCGCAGGCTTTGGGAGCATACTCCGCTTACGGACTTTTGGCGAATAGGCAAGGGCTATGCCAATAAGCTCAATGCCAACGGTATGTTCACAATGGGAGATGTGGCAAAATGCTCAATAAATAATGAAGAGCTTCTCTACAAGCTCTTCGGTATAAATGCGGAACTCCTCATAGATCACGCTTGGGGCTGGGAGCCCTGTACCATAGCCGATATAAAGGCCTACAGGCCGGAAAACAACAGCGTAAGCTCCGGGCAGGTCCTCCAAAAGCCCTACACATTTGAGCAAGCCCGCCTTATAGTCCGGGAAATGACAGATCTGCTTGTGCTGGATCTGGTGGAAAAGGGTCTTGTGACAGATCAAATAGTTATCACTGTGGGATATGACATACAGTGTCTTACCGATCCCGATATACGCAGGAAATATAAGGGTGCGATCACCACCGATCGATACGGCAGAAAAGTGCCGAAGCACGCTCACGGCACGGAAAATATAAGCGCATACACATCCTCTTCAAAAATTATAGAAAAAGCGGCATTACAGCTTTACGACCGTATAATGAACAGAGATCTCCTTGTGAGAAGGATAAATATTACGGCAAATCATATACTGAGAGAAGACTCGGCGGCGCACAAACAAGAATATGAACAGCTTGATCTTTTTACAGACTACGATGCCCTTGAAAAAAAGAGACAAGCCCAAGAGAAAGAACTTGAAAAAGAAAAAAGGGTACAAAAGGCAGTAATAGGCATAAAGAAAAAATACGGCAAAAACGCTGTGTTAAAAGGTATGAGCCTGCAGGATGACGCCACCGCAATGAAAAGGAATTCTCAAATAGGCGGACACAAGGCTTAGCATAAGGAGGCAAGGCTATGGGAAAATATGACGATATAATAAATATGCCGCATCATCGATCAAATACAAGACCCCATATGTCTATGAACGACAGGGCGGCACAATTCTCGCCCTTTGCCGCTCTCACAGGACACAGCGACGCCGTGGCGGAAACAGCCAGGCTCACCGAAAGGAAAAGAGAGCCGGATGAACAGACAAAAGCAATGCTAAACAGCAGGCTTCGATTTATTATGGATAATATCAAGGATATGCCCATCGCCGAGATAACGTATTTTAAGCCCGATGAAAGAAAAGACGGCGGAAAATACGAAACTATATCGGAGCATATAAAAAAAGTGGATGTAATAAAGCGTATCATCATAACAAGCAGCGCCGAGATACCCCTTGACGATATCGTAAACATCCATATGGAAGGAGATACTGTATATGAATAGTCAAGGATATTCGTACTGCGCTTTCGCTACGTACGCATACGCATAAGAGTAAGAAAAACAAGGCTGTGACCTAACACGGCTTTGTATAAATAAGGACAGCCAGGCCTATGCAGCCGACTGTCCTTATATTTATATAGTGTTATATATACAATATTTTGACTTGCTTTCTAAGCTCCTCCACGAAACTTCTTTCAGGCGGCTTTGTGCCTGCTGTAGCGGCTGCGCCTGCCGATGCTGCCATACACATCCTTACGGTATCCTCAAATGAGAACTTGTTTTCATAGGCATAGGCAAGCGCTGCAACCATTGCGTCTCCTGCGCCTACCGCAGAACTCACCTTTATATCAAGGGCAGGACATTTTGCCCTTTTCTCATCAGTAATTATTACAGCGCCCTTTTCTCCCATTGACAAGGCTACCGTCTTTATTCCCGTGGATATGAGCTTATCGGCAGCAGATATAAGCTCTTCCTCCGATGCTCCTTTTATACCGATATACTCCTCCAACTCGGAGCTGTTGGGCTTTATTATCTCAGGCGCTTGGGAAAGCGCCAAGCTTAAAGGCTCTCCCGATGTATCCGCCAAAACGATACTGCCTTTGCTGTGTGCCATTTTTGTTATATCGGCATATATGCTCTTGTCCACGCCTGCGGGCACGCTTCCCGAAAGCACGAAAACGGTATCCTTTCCTGCAAGCGCTCCAAGCTTTTCCATAAGCTCCCCGACCTTGTGCTGTGGTATAAACGGACCCTTTTCGTTCAGCTCCGTAAGCGATCCGTCATTCTCTGTTATCTTTGTATTTGTTCTGGTCTCTCCGTCTATCCAAACAAAGTCGGAGGCTATGCCAAGTCCGTCAAGAGCCTTTTGTATCATACTGCCGCCGCTGCCGCCTAAAAAGCCTGCGGCTATGCTTTTCCCGCCGAGAGCTTTTATCGTCTTTGATACGTTTATGCCCTTCCCGCCTGCATCATACACCGTTCTCTTTATTATATTGAGGCTTCCCCTTTTAAGGCTGTCTACCTCTATTGTCCTATCTATTGCCGGATTTATCGTTACGGTAACTATCATAAAGATCACCCCATACATATGAGTACATTTGCTTTTACGATAAAAGCCATATCCTCGGTACTGCCGCAAGGCTTGGGATATTATTTTAATATCAGAGCCTGAGCTTCTTTTCTATTATCTTAAGCACGGAGCTGTCTATTCTTTCCTCGCTTATCTCTCCGGATCTTACTGCGTTGAGCACTCCGTTATACGCAAGCTCAAAGTCCTGCGGCATAAGCAATATGTCCACGCCTGCCTTTATTGCCCTGACCGCTATCACATCGGAGGTGTAAATATCCGTAAGAGCGCCCATTGCAAGGGAGTCCGTGATGACAAGACCCTTGTAGCCCAGTCTTGTCTTCAATATATCGTTTATTATAACAGGGGATATGGATGCGCAGGTATTGTCGCCTGTAACGTTTGGCAGAGAAAAATGTCCTACCATTATCATATCCGCACCGTTTTTTATTGCTTGCACAAAGGGCACCATTTCGCTTGCCATAAGCTCGTCATAGTTTTTGTTCGTATAGGCAAAGCCCTCGTGGGTATCGTCTTTTGTTGCGCCGTGGCCGGGAAAATGCTTGTAGCATGAGGATATTCCATTGTCATTTAAGCCCTTTGATACCTGCAAAGCCATTTGGGAAACAACATTGGGATCGTTTCCGAAGCTTCTGTCCTTGACCACCTGATTGAGTTCATTTGTAAGCACATCCGCAACGGGGGCAAAATCTATATTGAAGCCGTATTCCTTAAGATATTTTCCTATTGTACTGCCTGCATTATATGCCGCATCTGCATTTCCCGAAGCGCCTATCTCAGCCATTGTGCCGACCTTGGGAACATTTATGCCCTCGCTGTTGGCAAGCCTTGCCACCGTTCCTCCCTCTTCGTCAACGCCTATAAACAGCGGAACCTTGCATACCTCACGGCCGAATTTCTGGGTATTGGCTATCATTTCCTTTGCCTGCGCTTCATCTGTGAAGTTGGGAGAAAAATATATTATACCGCCTACGGGATGCTTCTCAAGAGAATTTTTGGTCTGTTCTCCTGCGGCAATAACATTGCCTACATTTGTAAGCGCTTCAGGTGTTATAAAAAACATCTGATTTATCTTCTCTTCAAGAGTCATGGTTTTTAATATTTTTTCAGCCTCTTTTGCCGCCTTGTTGTCCTCTTTGGCCGTGTCCTTATCTTCCTTGACGGTATTGTTGTCTTTTGGGGCAGCTTTGGTTTCGCCTGCGGCAGAGGTCGAAGCCGCAGAGTCATCTGTATTTAATGTGCCTTGCTCGGTCTCCTGCTCCTTTTCCGTATTTTCGGTAACGCTGCTTGGCGTATGCAAAAGGTAAATCCCTCCGAATACTGCGGCAAACGCCGCCAGTATCAATACCGCTGCCATAATGGATATGTATTTCTTATTTTTATACCACGGCTTTTTTCTCCTTGCCATACGCCTTGTACGTGGGCCGCCTTCATAGCCCTTGCGGGCATTGCCGTTCTTGCCCTTGCCCGTATGTTTACTGCTTTTCACATTTTTATTGTCTTCGCTTTTACGCTCGTCATTCATTGATGCCACCTCGGTTTATCAGTCATATTCACAGATATATCCCACTCTTCCCTTTTTATAAGCGGATACGGACAGATAATCATTAGGTATGTCGTTCCACACCCATCTTCCCGAATTGCTGTGATAGAGAATATTTGTACAGTCTTCTTGCAGACCCGATGCGCTGTCATATAACGAAGGCTCTCCGCTGAGCCATTTGGGGTCGCTGTTTATAGATGTGCCGTAATGATCGCCGTGTCTGTCTATCCAGTAATAATCATTACTGCTGAGATCTCTTTCGGCTCCTATGTAATAAACATATTTGCTGTCATATTTATTTATCATGCCAAGTATTTGTTCCCATTCGTCATCCGTGTCAAATGTAACAAGATGTCCGCCCTTGCTCTCACACGCCGCTTTTGCCTCCTGCCATGTAAGATCGCCAAAGAATATCTCATATGTGCTCTCTTTTGCCTCGGTGGTCGTTTCAACAGGCGCTTCTGTCACCGCTTGATTTTTTTCATTCCCATTGCCGCTTTCACTCTTTGATCCATCGGAAGAAACAGTGCTTGTGCTGTCTTTTTCCGTATTCGACAGCTTTCCCATATTAAAGGCCAGCATAAGCAATACAAAAACGCCGATCACAGCTGCTGCGGTGATCATAACTGTCATTATAGTTTTGCTGCTGCCTGACTTGTTAGGCATAGCTTTGGCAGACGCCGATGGCTCAGGGCGATATTGACGGACTTCCTCCTTTGGCCGACCCTCACTTGCAGATCGTTCATCGGCAGATTCTTTTTTATCTTCCTTTACTTCATCTTCGATCTTGTTCTTGAGCTGAATTCCACAGTTAGGACAAAAAGCGGCATCTACCCGCTGTATCGTTTTTCCGCAATTTGGACATCGCATATTATTTGCCTCCTTATTCCTCTTTTTGTTTACACGGCAGCAATGAGACACAGTATCCGCCGCCGTTTTATTTTAAAACATCATTCAAAAAAAATATAAAAAGCACAGAAATCCATTCCGTAAAAATTTCTGTGCTCTTCAGCTTGTAAAAAAACTTAAGTCCGAGAACGGATCATACACTGTCTGACGATAAGTAATTATATCATTTATACCCATTTTTGTCAACATACGACAATATTATCAACAGCCGCAAACGAGCCGACATAAAAGCGCCGTATCATCATCTGCGCATATTCCGATGATGTAAATTTGTCACAAACAGCAAATATATAGTCATAAATTACATACAAATTTTCCATAGATTATGATATAATAGTATCAAATATAAAACAAGGAGGAAATCACCATGAAAAAATTTTTTGCATTTATATTGGCATTTGCTTTGACATTGCCTGCCACAGGCTCCTTTGCCGCCGACAGCATAAATGTTATTGTAAACGGCGAAGCCTTGGACTTTGGCAGCGATCAAGGGCCTGTTATACAAGACGGCAGGACTCTTGTGCCTTTCAGAGCAGTCTTTGAAAAAATGGGCGCTGAGGTAAAATGGTTCGAGGATATCAAGCTGTGTGAGGCCACATACGGACAGATAACGGCAGGCATTACCATAGGCAGTTCCAAGGTAGTATTGGGTGATGCCGCTTCAGTTGACGGAGATGTTCCCGCACAGATAATAAACGGAAGGACAATGGTGCCCTTGAGAGTTATTGCCGAAAGCATAGGCGCACAGGTCGGCTGGGATGCCGAAACGAAAACGGTCAATATACAAACTCCCGCTGTTTCCGAAGCTCCTGCATCCGTTGAATACGAAATGGGATATGCCGGAGGCACAAATATGGACACAGGCTTTTCAATAGACTATGAATATCCTATAGTCAAATCCGACTACACTATGGCAAACAAGCTCAACGAAAATATATACAACGATATATCAAAGGCGGTAGACGATACTCTTAACAATTACACGGGAGATAAAAAGCTTGCCACCATTACCTGCAATATAAGATACAACGAGTCAGGACTTTTCTCATTACAATACCTTATAGACGGAGAGCTTTTCTTTTATCCGACATACAGCATCATAGACGGCGTGGCTGCGGATAATGATGCCCTTGCCGCAATGATGAGCGTTTCCGACGAGCAGAGATATACCATAGAAACCTATACCGTTGAAAGAAAAGCCGAAGACGGCAGCAATTATATTACGGCAACTGCCGAATATCCCGTGTTCACCGAAACGGAAGATTTTATACCGAGCCTTAACACTCAAATATATAATTCTGCGGTAAAGGCTGTGGACAGCTTTATTGCCGACTATGAGGATGCCGCAAAGAAATTGTACGACGATCCTTCCGTTAAGCTTTTCGGCGTGCCCTACAGCTATTACAACGGCGTTTACGTGGCGATAAACGACAATATCGCCAAAGTAACGAATACATATACACAGTCTCTTTATGAAAGCGATACCGAAAATACGGATACCTATTCTATCGATATGACTACAGGCAAGGTAACGGAGGGCTGAGCAATATACAGGCGGCAAGCATTTTTCCAAAATATATGACAGACGATATTTTAACGCAGTACAACAACGGGGGAGATATATATGAAATACGCACAGATAATATTCAGCCCTACGGGAGGAACGGAAAAGACCGCAAGGGCGTTTACTCAAAACCAAACAGACGTTGAGACCATCGATTTGTCTGCTGCCGATGAAGATCGGTCAAGGTATGTATTCAGCAGTGACGACATAGTGCTTATAGCTATGCCGTCATTCGGAGGACTTGCTCCTCATATTGCTGTAGAAAGGCTTAAACAAATAAACGGAGGCTCCGCCAAATGTATAGTTATGGCAGTATACGGAAATCGTGATTACGAAGATACTCTCATACAAATGGCGGATGCTGCGGAGGAATGCGGCTTTCGTGTCATTGCCGCAGTTGCCGCCGTTGCGGAACACTCCATAATGCATCAATATGCACATGGCCGCCCCGATGATACCGACAGAGAGCATCTTGCCGATTTTGCCGAAAGAGTGGAAAAAAAGATAAGATCCAACCATTTGACAAAACCAAATATACCGGGAAACAGACCTTACAAAAAGGCGGGAAAAGTCGGTCTTGTGCCAAAGGCCGACAGCTCCTGTACAAAATGCGGCGTCTGCGCCGAGGCTTGCCCTGTGCAGGCAATAAATAAAGCATCTCCTGCGACAGCAGACGGCAAAAAATGTATCTCGTGTATGCGTTGTGTGGCAATATGTCCTCAGAAAGCCAGAAGCGTCAATAAAATAATGGTCTCCGCCGCTGCCCTGGCTATCAAAAAGGCTTGTTCGGTACAAAAAGACGATCAGCTTTTTATATAACAATATAAAAACTCCTCACCGCAATACAGGGTGAGGAGTTTTTTATTTTGCATATACGATGCTCTTTAAAAAAACGATGACATGTGATACCCTGCCGAAAACGGATAAGCTATTATTTCAGCTTTGCACCGTCTTTAAAGGCCTCGCCTACCCTTTCGGTCACTTTGTAATATCCGTGGGTATAGGGATCGAAGGCAATGGCGTTTACCAATGACATATCTATATTGCCGTTTTTGAACACCTTTTCATCTGCTGTGACATTGACTACCTTGCCTATGACGCCGCAGCCGTATTTACCGTCTTGATACTCTATGAACTCACATTCCAAACAAATCGGAAATTCGTTTATTACGGGAGCATCCACTTTTTCAGCCTTACCTGCGGTAAGTCCGCTGTGCTCAAACTTATCCGCAACACTGTTGCCTGACTCTATGCCGAAATAATCAGCTTCGACCATATGGTCGGCATCGGCAATGCTTACGGTAAAAGCGCCCCTTGCCTTTATATTCTTTACCGTTTTATGGCTTTCCGTCAGATTAAGGGCAACATTTCCCCTCTCCTGCATTGTGCCCCATGCTGCGTTCATAACATTTACGCTGCCGTCTTCATTGTATGTGGCTACCATAAGCACGGGCATAGGAAATATGCCCTCAGTGATATCCAGCTTTTTTCTCATAAAATTACCTCTTTTCATAGTTTTATTTGACAGTATATACCGTCTTGTATCAATTATACCAAAGCCTTGAAATAAATCAAGAACGATAATGAAATATTTCAAAAAAAGCTTTACCGCAAGGGAAGCTGTCTTTTTGCCTGTGAACGCAATAAGCCGCAGTCTGCACGCCTTCCTATATACATTCCTCCGTTTTTATGCAGTCTCAAAGCAATAATTCATGATCGGTATTCGAGGGAAAGCATAAAACGGATAAATGAGAATTTGCAAAGTATTTTTACGGGATATATATTGGCGCATATGTTCATATTGAAAATCTGCTGTATTTTGTATATAATTAAATCGGAATATGCAAAGGGCATATCTATATTAAAATGCCGGTCGGAATTATAATGGAATGAAAACATATGCATTATCAAGTTCAGTATTCCGAAGGAAAAGAAAGTCGGAGCTATACTGCGCAGGCGTATTGTTCAAATCGGATATGAATGTTTGGCAGATGCCGAGAAATGTATACCTAGCCATAAGCTTTGGTGAAAATATGTGAGGTGTAATATGGAAAAAAGAAGATGTGATTTTGGCTTTGATAAAGCAAATGCTTCGAATAAATTTCTTATTTATCACGATACACGGTGGTGCAAGCCGGAGCATAATGATAATGAGCTTTTTGCCATGCTTGTGCTGGAGGGTATGCAGGCAGGCGTGAGCTGGGCTCTTATACTCAACAAGGAAGAAAATTTCAGAAGAGCCTTTGACGGCTTTGAGCCAAGTATCGTAGCCGCATACAACGAAGCAAAGATCGAAGAGCTTATGAAGGATAAGGGTATTATACGCAACAAAAACAAGATAAGGGCGGCTGTTACAAATGCCAAAGCCTTTATAAGCGTGCAGGAGGAATTCGGCAGCTTCGACAAATACATATGGGGCTTTACGGAAGGCAAGGTCATAGATCACCGCCTTGCCGATGCAAAGGATATGCCTGCCGAAAACGAGCTTTCAAGACAAATAAGCAAGGATATGAAAAAAAGAGGATTTAAGTTCACAGGCCCCGTTATAATTTATTCATACCTTCAGGGCATAGGGGTGATCAATGATCATTGTGAATACTGTGACTACAGATGATCTGCGGTCTTGTATAAATATATTTTTATTCGGAGGAAGATTATGTTTTCTTATGTATGGCCTATTGCCTTAGCGATACTTTCAAATGTTATATACCATATATGCGCAAGATCTCAGCCCGAAGGCATAGATCCTTTGGCTTCTCTTACCGTAACTTATATTGTAGGTGCGGCAGCAAGCGGCATATTGTTTTTTATACTGCACAAGGATGCAAGCCTTATAAGAGAATACGGCAAGCTGAATTGGGTGCCCTTTGTGTTCGGCCTTGTGCTCGTGGGGCTTGAGGTAGGCTTTATATATGCTTATAAGGCAGGCTGGCAGATAGGCACGGCAGCTATAGTCCAAAGTGTTTTCCTTGCGGCGGCTCTTATCGCAATAGGATATTTTTTCTATCACGAGGCGCTTACATGGAACAAAATACTCGGTGTAGCCATATGCCTTGCAGGTCTTATGTTCATAAATTACAAATAACAAACGAACATCCTAAGCAGCGCTTGTTTGCACAAAATTGACAAGACCGATGCAGATACTGTAATATGCATCGGTCTTAATATTTTGTCAAGAAATAGAGCTATTTTGATATCTTATCGAATATCTCAAATTTTATGCCGCTTTCAAGCATCATTTGCTTTCCCATTTCATCTGGGTAATACTCCTTTGCCACGACTCTTGCTATGCCTGCGTTTATTATTTGCTTTGTACACATGGTACAGGGGCTTGCGGTCACATAAAGAGTGCCGCCTTTACAGCTTACGCCGTTTACGGCACACTGTATTATGGCATTGTTTTCCGCATGCACCGCTCGGCACAGTTCGTGTCGTTCTCCGCTGGGTATGCCCAGCTTCTGCCTTAGACATTCGTTGAGGTCGCAGCAGTTGTCCAACCCCTTCGGCGCACCGTTGTAGCCGGTAGCAAGGAGCTGATTGTCTTTTACTATAACGGCTCCTACCTGTCGTCTCAGGCAGGTGGAACGTCTGCTTGCAAGCTCAGCCATACTCATAAAATATTCATCCCAGCTTATTCTGTCCATTTTTTCACCTTCTCTGTCTTACTGCCTCGTATATCATAATTGCCGCAGCTACGGATGCATTCATGCTTTCCGCTCTTCCGGGCATAGGTATTTTCACAAGGCGGTCCGCCCTTTTGCTTAATTCATCCGAAATACCGTTGGCTTCGTTTCCTATTATTATGGCAATGCCCTTTGTCATATCTGTATCGTAAGGTGTTTTATCCCCTTTTAAATGAGCGGCTACCGTCGTGACGTCAAGCTTTTTTATTACCTCTGTAAGGTCGGCATCTCTGTATATCGGCAAATGGAAAAGAGAACCCATTGTAGAACGCACCGTCTTGGGGTTGTATACATCAACACAGCCCTTTGAAAGAAATATGCCGTCTGCTCCCGCTGCATCGCAGGTTCTTATTATAGTACCCATATTTCCGGGATCCTGTATGTTCTCAAGAAGTATATAAAGAGGAGCCTCGCTTTTTGCCTCAAGCTTCTGTTCCTCTATGCGGCACACCGCCATTATGCCCTGCGGGTTCACGGTATCGCTTATTTTTGAATACAGTCCGTCACTTATCGTGTAGTTTGAGGTAATGCTCCCCTCATAGCTCTCTGCGGCAACAATATATTCTGTATGTCCTCTCGCCTCGTTTACAAGTCTTTCTCCTTCCAGCACAAAAAGGCCAAGCCTGTCTCTGTTTTTCCTAAGCCTGAGAGAGCTTATTTCCTTTATTATCCTGTTGCCTTCGCTTTGAATATACATTAGTCCAGTTCCTTTAACTGATTGTTCTCGCCTATTATTATAAGCGTGTCGTCCTTTTTGATAAGCGTCTGAGGAGAAGGAGATACCATATATTCGTTTCCCCTCTTTATGGCTATTATGCTTATGCCATGCTTTGCTCTGAAATTATTTTCTATAAGGTTTTTATCCCACCACTCACGTCTTGCCGCTATCTGAGCTATTGCAAACTTATCCGAAAATGTAAGATAGTCCAGTATATTTGTATGCACAAGATTTATGGCAAGCTTTGTGCCGGAGTCTATCTCGGGCATAACCACTCTTGTTACGCCTATTTTTTCAAGCACCATTTTCTGATGTGCGTTCTTTGCCTTTGCTATGACCGTATGTACGCCTGATTCTATGGCGTGCATGGCAGCCATTATGGTAGCCTCCAGATTATCGCTTATAGCTATCACCACACAGTCGTAATTTTCAAAGCCTACGCTTTGCATAGCGTTGTCGTTTGTAACATCAAGCTGCATAACGTCTGTGGCGTAAGCCGCAAAGTCGTTTACAAGAGTAAGGTTCTTGTCACAGCAAAGCACCTCGCAGCCGTTGTCTATAAGTGTCTTTGCAACAGACTGTCCGAATTGCCCCAGTCCTATGACTGCAAATTGTTTATTGTTTGCCATATCGTTTTCCTCCTAACCGACCAATATATTGCCATCGGGATAATGTATCTCGCTTTTTTTGCTGTTGGCCATAAATATCATAGCCATTGTGATAGGCCCTATTCTTCCTATATACATACATATTATTATGACAAGCTTGCCCATATTGGAAAGATAAGGCGTCAGTCCTGTGGTAACGCCTACCGTACCCATGGCCGAAAATACCTCGTAGAACAGATCTATTCCCGTATAGGCCAAGCCGCAGTTTCTCTCGGTGACCGAAAGTATCACCACTGCGATTATCTCAAACATAAGCATCATTACGATCACCGATAATGACTTTCTTATAGTCTGGAATGTTATGTTTCTTTTAAACACAGTCACATTGTCCTCGCCCTTTATCATGGTGATGACCGCAAGAAGGACTACTGCGACCGTAGCCGTCTTTGCACCGCCTGCGGTGGAAGCGGGCGAACCGCCTATGAACATAAGTATTATGGATATGAGCTTTGAACTGTAGCGCAATCCCGACTGGGATATTGAGCAGTAGCCTGCCGTTCTGAGAGTGACGGACTGAAACGTGCTCGACAATATTTTATGGGGAAGAGTCATATTCCCTATGGTTTGGGGATTTGTATATTCTCCCGCAAATATGGACAAGGCACCTGCCACTATGAGAAAAGCGGTAAAGCTCAGCACTATCCTGGAATGGAGCCTTAGATTCCTCCAGCAGGTCATGAGCCTGAATTTCTTTATAAACAGATTCTTGAACATAAGGTACATATCGATTATCACAGGGAAGCCTATACCGCCTATTATTATAAGAGCCATTATAGTGCCGCATATAAGATAATTACCGGAATAGGGAATGAGCGAGCTGTCGCCTATAAGATCAAAGCCCGCATTGCAAAAGGCGGATATCGAATGGAATATGCCCATGAATACTCCTTTGTCTGCCCCGTAATCCTTTATGAACTGAGGACACATCACAAGTGCGCCTATGCCTTCTGTTACAAGGGTAAATTTTATAAGTGAGATCATAAAGGCCGAAAAGCCCGTATTGTCACTGAGGTTGTAGGATTCCTTTATAACAAGTCTGCCTCTAAGCGTTATCTTTTTTCCTAAAAATATGACAGTAAGCGTGACAAAGGTCATAAATCCCAAGCCGCCTGTTTGAAAAAGCAGCATTATGACTATCTGCCCGAAAAGCGACCAGTGCTCCGATGTGACCACCGGCGTAAGGCCTGTGATGCAGGTAGCTGATGTGGCTACAAAAAGAGCGTCTATGAGGCTTGTGCTTTTCCCTGCCTGAGAAGATATGGGCAGAGTGAGCAAAAATGTGCCGATAACTATGATAATAAGAAATCCTGCCGCTATTATTTTAGGCGGGGTTAAATTTTTTAAGTTTTTCATAATATCACCTAAAAAAATGTTGTAATAAGTATAAAAAAATGATAAAATTAAAAATAACATTTTCATTTATGTTTTATTGCTACATATAAGTATACACAAAACTGACAGCTTTTTCAAGTATAATTGAGGTGATAATTATGTCAGGCTCTGTTTACGGAAATATATTCAAAATAGCTACATGGGGCGAATCCCACGGAAAAGGCTTGGGAGTAGTCATAGACGGCTGTCCTGCCGGTATCCCCCTTAAGGAAAAGGATATTCAAAAAGATATGGACAGGCGTAGACCGGGCTCCACACGCTTCGGCACAAAACGGCAGGAAGGCGATGAAATAGAGATACTTTCAGGCGTATTCGAGGGCAAGACCACGGGCACACCCATTTCGCTCGTGCTCTATAATCAGGATCAGCGTTCAAGAGATTATTCCGATATACAAAACATTTACAGGCCGGGCCATGCGGATATGGGCTTCGACAGCAAATACGGCTTTAGAGACTACAGAGGCGGCGGCCGTTCCTCCGGCAGGGAGACGGCAGCAAGAGTCGCAGCAGGCGCCGTAGCCAAAAAGCTGCTTTCCGAGTTGGGAGTCAAAGTAAATGCCTACACGCTATCCATAGGCGATGTCAAGGCAGAGAAGATAAGCCTTGAGGAATGCAAGAACAATCCCCTTTATATGCCCGACAGCGCCGCTGCCGAAAGGGCGTCTCGCCTTTTGGAAAAGGTCATGGAAGACGGCGACTCTATGGGCGGCATAATAGAATGCAGGATAAAGGGTATGCCTATAGGTATAGGCGAGCCTGTGTTCGACAAGCTCGATGCCTCTGTTGCAAAAGCCATAATGTCCATAGGCGCAGTAAAGGGCATAGAGTTCGGAGACGGCTTTGGCGCAGCCTTGTCCAGAGGTTCTGTAAATAATGACGGTTTTTATATGAAGGGCAGCAAAATTAAAAAGCATACCAATCATTCCGGCGGTGTGCTGGGAGGCTTCTCAGACGGCGCTGACATAGTGTTCAGAGCGGCCTTTAAGCCAACGCCCTCCATTTCAAAAATACAAAAGACTATTACAAATACGGGGGAGAGTACGGAAGTAGTCATAATGGGGCGCCACGATCCTATTGTGGTTCCCAGGGCTGTCGTCGTGGTGGAAGCCATGGCAGCAGTTACCCTTGCGGACCTTCTGCTTATGAATATGTCTGCAAGGATAGACAATATCAAAAAATTCTATTCTTAAAGGAGAGTTGAAAATGGGAAAGATAAACACAAAAGTCACCGACAGTGTAAACTTCTTTATGGGCAACAAGCCCTCCGACCTGACTGCAAAATACGGCAGTCCCCTGTATGTATATAACGAAAGGATACTCAGAGAACGCTGCAGGGATATAAAGGGTCTTGTAAAATATCCTCATTTCAGCATAAACTATTCGGCAAAAGCAAACAGCAATCTTGCTTTTTTGGAGATAGTGCGCAGCGAAGGCCTTAATGTGGATGCCATGAGTCCGGGAGAAATATATGTTGAACTCAAGGCAGGATTTAAGCCCGAACAGATATTTTACATAAGCAACAATGTTTCCAAGGAGGAGATGCTCTATGCCATCGACCACGGCGTGACCGTAAGTGTGGACTCACTTTCCCAGCTTGAGCAGTTCGGTCAGATAAACCCGGGCGGCAAGGTTGCTGCCCGCTTTAACGGCGGCATAGGCGCAGGACATCACGAGAAGGTAGTGACAGCAGGCAAAAAGACAAAGTTTGCCATCAATCCCGAGGATATACCTCAGTTCAAGGAGATACTGAAAAAATACGAGCTTAAGCTTGTAGGCATCAATCAGCACATAGGCTCCCTTTTTATGGAGGGCGACAAGTATGTTGAAGGCGTAAAAGCCATACTCCATATAGCAAAGGAATTTGACGATCTGGAATTTGTTGACCTTGGCGGCGGCTTTGGCATACCCTATGAGAAATTAAACGACCAGCCAAGACTTGACCTTGAAAGCCTGGGTAAAAGACTTGACGAGGTTTTCAAGGAATTTGCGGCGGAATACGGCAAGGAAATAACATTTAAGGTAGAGCCCGGCAGATATATTTCCGCTGAATGCTCTGTGCTTTTAGGCACGGTACACGCCATAAAGTATAACCACGAGGACAAGTATGCAGGCACGGACATAGGCTTTAATGTGCTCCAAAGACCTATTATGTACGATTCACACCACGATATAGAGGTATATAACGACAGCGGCAATACCGAGGATATAACCGTTGTAGGAAATATTTGTGAATCAGGGGATATAATAGCAAAGCACAGGATACTTCCCGAAATGCACGTAGGCGATACCATAGGCGTACTTGATGCAGGCGCCTACGGCCATGTAATGTCCTCTAACTACAACAACAGGCTTCGCCCTGCCGAGGTGCTCATAAGAGAAAACGGCGATGTTGTCCTCATAAGGGAAAGAGACGAGCTTGAGGATCTTACAAAGCATATGATATCTCTTGGATAATTTGCCCCACGGGAAAGCTGAAAATGGAACAAGTATTTAAGGAACAAGATAATACTTTACAAAAATGAAAAATATAATATAATTACAGTAGAATAATAAAGGCTGTTTGAGGCGGAAAATTTCGCCCCCGTCCACACGCCGATGGCTTGACAGGGGAAACCCGAGAGATGCAGTAGAATGGGGCGGCTGCCAAACAGCTTTTGATTATCGCATACCGCTTAGACCTTGTTTAAGCGGTATTTTAATGTAATTTGTCATAAGGACAATATTTCTCTTAAAAAGTAAAAATAATGCTTTACAAATCCGTCAAATGATATTATAATGTAATAGATTGTTAAAACGCTATAGCAAAGAGAGTAGCATTTATGTGTATTCCAAAGAGAGTCGGAGCAGGTGAGAGCCGATGATGAGCATTTATGTGAAGATCACTTTGACTGCGGCGCACCGAAAGCCCATATAGGCAAGTAGGCTGTGACGTTTCCTGCGTTAAGGGATAATGAGAGGATATTTCTAATATCAATTCAGGTGGTACCACGCTGCTGCGTCCTGTAGGACACGGCGGCTTTTTCATTAATTCTGAAAGGAGAATTTTCCAATGTATGACAAGGTGAGTACAAATCTCAATTTCGTAGACAGAGAAAAAGAGATATTAAGCTTTTGGAAGGAAAAGGATATTTTCGGTCAATCCATAAAGGCAAGAGAGAACTGCCCCGTATTCACATTTTATGACGGTCCTCCAACTGCCAACGGCAAGCCCCATATAGGACATATTTTAACAAGAGTTATAAAGGATCTTATTCCCCGCTACAAGACCATGAAGGGATATAAGGTGCTGAGAAAGGCAGGCTGGGATACTCACGGCTTACCTGTGGAGCTAGAGGTGGAAAAGCAGCTTGGCATAAGCGGCAAGCCTCAGATAGAAGACTACGGCGTAGAGCCTTTTATAAAGAAATGTAAGGATTCCGTGTTCGTATACGAAAGCCTTTGGAGAGAGATGAGCGACAGAGTCGGCTTTTGGGCGGACATGGACGATCCCTATGTTACCTATCACAACGACTATATAGAATCCGAGTGGTGGGCTTTAAAGCAGATATGGGAAAAAGGACTCCTCTACAAGGGTCATAAAATCGTGCCCTACTGCCCACGCTGCGGCACTGCCCTTTCATCACACGAGGTGGCACAGGGCTATAAGAACGTAAAGGAAACATCCTGTATCGCCAAGTTCAAGGTAATAGGCGAGGACAACACCTATTTTCTTGCCTGGACAACTACTCCATGGACATTGCCTTCAAATACTGCTCTTTGTGTAAACAAGAGAGAAAACTATTCCAAGGTAAAGGCTGCCGACGGCTGTATCTATATTATGGCTGAGGCTCTTCTTGACGATATAGTAAAGGAATACGAAGTGATAGAGACCTGCAAGGGCGAGGACTTGGTCGGCATGGACTATGAGCCTCTTTTCCCCTATGCAAAGCCCGATAAAAGAGCCTTCTTCGTAACGGAAGATGACTATGTAACTCTTACAGACGGTACGGGCATAGTCCATATCGCACCTGCTTTCGGTGAAGACGATGCCCGTGTAGGCAGACGCTTTGACCTGCCCTTTATACAGCTTGTAAACGATCAGGGCCGCTTCACGGAAGAGGTCGAGGGCCTTGCGGGAGTATTTGTAAAAGACGGCGACAAAGAGATATTAAAGCGTCTTGAACAAAGCGGCAAGCTCTATGCGGCTATTCCCTTTGAGCATGACTATCCCTTCTGCTGGCGCTGTGATACGCCTCTTCTCTACTATGCAAGAGATACATGGTTCATAGAAATGACAAAGGTAAGGGATAACCTTCTTAAAAATAACAACACCGTAAACTGGATGCCCGACAATATTAAGACAGGCCGTTTCGGCAACTTCCTTGAAAATGTTATTGACTGGGGACTTTCAAGGGAGAGATACTGGGGTACTCCGCTGCCTATATGGGAATGTAAATGCGGCCATAAGCACGCCATAGGCTCTATTGCAGAGCTTAAGGAAATGAGCGACAACTGCCCCGATGATATAGAATTGCACAAGCCTTATATCGATGCTGTTGAGCTGAACTGTCCTAAGTGCGGCGGCAAGATGCACAGAGTTTCCGAGGTAATAGACTGCTGGTTCGACTCAGGTTCAATGCCCTTTGCTCAGTGGCACTATCCCTTTGAGAACAAGGAAATATTTGACGAAAACTATCCTGCCGACTTTATTTCGGAAGCTATCGATCAGACAAGAGGCTGGTTCTACACACTTATGGCTATATCAACTCTTATATTTGACAAAAGCCCTTATAAGAACGTTATAGTTTTAGGCCATGTGCAGGACAGAGAAGGCAGAAAGATGTCCAAGCATTTGGGCAATGTTGTAGACCCGTGGTCAGTACTTGACAACCAGGGCGCAGACGCCGTAAGATGGTATTTCTATGCCAATTCCGCACCATGGCTGCCCAATAGGTTTGACGACAAGGCAGTAAACGAGTATCAGAGGAAATTTATGGGTACATTGTGGAACACATATGCTTTCTTCGTGCTCTATGCAAATATAGATAACTTCGATCCCACAAAGTATAAATTGGAATATGACAAGCTTGCGCCTATGGATAAGTGGGTGCTTTCAAGACTTAACACTCTTGTTAAATTTGTAGACAAGTCTCTTGACAGCTACAAGATAACCGAGTCCGCAAGAGCTATGGCGGATTTTGTTGACGAGCTTTCCAACTGGTATGTAAGACGTTCAAGAGAGCGCTTCTGGGGCAAGGATATGCCTCAGGACAAGGTGAACGCCTATATGACATTATACACAGTTCTTGTGACTATGGCTAAGCTTTCAGCGCCTTTCACGCCTTTTATGGCTGAAAATATGTATCAGAACCTTGTGAGAAATGTAGACAAAAACACTCCCGAATCAGTGCATCTCTGCGATTTCCCCGAAGCTGACGTATCTATGATAGATGATAAGCTTGAGGTAAATATGGAGCTTGTGCTCTCTGCCGTCGTTGCCGGCCGTGCCGCAAGAAACACTGCCAATATAAAGAACAGACAGCCTATAGGCAATATGTATATACAGGCGGAAAAGCACCTTGACGAAGAGTATTATGACATAATACTTGACGAATTGAACGTAAAGCATCTTGAATTTGTTGACGATGCTTCTAAGTTCACAAGCTACAGCTTCAAGCCTCAGCTGAGAACACTGGGCAGACGTTACGGCAAGCTTGTGCCTGCCATAGGCGAGTATCTGAGAAACGGTGACGGCAACGCCCTTATGAACGAGCTTAAGACAAACGGCGTTATAAAGTTTACCGTTGAGGGTACGGATATAGAGCTTGGGGAAGAAGATGTGCTCACGGAAACGGCGCAGGCCGAAGGTTATGTTGCCGAAAGCGACAAGTCTACGACCGTTGTGCTCTGTACGGAGCTTTCACCTGAGCTTATCGAAGAGGGCTTTGTAAGAGAGCTTGTTTCCAAGATACAGACTATGAGAAAGGAAGCCGACTTTGAAGTCCTTGACAGGATAAAGGTATACCACAAGGGCAACAGCAAAATAGCCGAAATATTCAGCCGAAACAAAGAAGCAATATCCACTGACGTGCTGGCAGACGATATCTGCGAGGGCGACACCGCTATAAGCAAGGAATGGAATATAAACGGCGAAACTGTCACTCTCGGTGTAGAAAAGAACTGAATAACATATCTGTAAATATAATACAGCGGGGTGACCTTCTTTTTAGGTCACCCCGCTTTTAATAATATGGCTCTTTGTCAATAGTTGGGGTAACACTAAAAAAGCACCCTTGATTTCCTCAAAAGTGCTTTATCAATATTTCAGGTCGTAGTTCAATTAAATTTAAGTTTTGTATCTGGTTAAGCTTAGACTTATCACTACCATATAAATAATATATTCTGTTTGCAACAATATCTGCTGCCCTTACCAACAATTTTGTTTGAGAATTGCAAAAGTTAAGGTTTACTTCTTTTAAAGAATTAAAGATAGGTGGAAAATAACATGAATATTCATAATTATATGTACCATTCTTAAATTCTTGTTCAAGTGCTTCCTTTAATTCATAGCGACCATTTGTTGCTGTAGTATGCTCATCAACATAAAAATATAACCTTTCTACATCTTTCGATTTAATAATCTTTTCATCTATCAAGCTTTCAAATGCCCTTTTTATTGCTATTTTATATGCAAAATCCAAATATCTTTGCTTATCTTTTTTACTATCAAATATCTTACTTAAAACGGTTTTTTGTTTTATCACAACTCCAAACTTATAACATTTATTTGGTCACTTTATTATAAGGTGTTTTTGGATATTTGTCCTCTTTTTTTTAATATTTTATAAAAAAATAAATGTTGAGGTTCTTTCCACCCCAACATTTATTATAGAGCCCATTTATTAAGCGAACGGAACAGTTTGCTTTTTTCACTGTTTTTAATCTTAGTAGCTTTCAATTCATAATCTCTGCCCACTTGCTTCTTTATACGAAGATCTTTTTCAGCCTTGGCATATCTTCTTGACCATTCTTCCTTGCTGTCCTGCCCAAGAATAATTAATCCGCCAAAAGCAAAAATATCATTATGATTCATGTCAAATACGCCCGATTCATCGGAATATATGTATATGTTCAATTCAACACCACCTAAAAAAGCCACCCGTAGGTGGCCCTTGTGACCGGCAACATTACATGTCGCTTAAACGCTAATTCGGTATCACAAGTATACAGCGTATTTCTACCTGCATTATTATTATATCCCAAGAAATCATTTTTGTCAACATATTTGCATTAAAAAAGCACCCTTGATTTCCTCAAAAGCGCTATTTTTATACCCATATGCAATATACCAAGGCGCTTTTGCTTTACAGGCGCCTTGGTATAAACAGCTCAAGCCGTCTATCATAAACGAGCAATGCAAACAGAGTGCCGGCATATGCGCCATATCATTTGAAGCGGCTTGATTTTAAGAGTTTTTTACTCTATCCATTTTCTGACAAGCCTTCCCAGGTTTTTGATAAGGTCGGCTTTTTCTACATCCTCGGCAGCAACGGCATTGGTCCTGCCCACCTCTTTACCTTCGGAGAAATATATTATTTCTCCAAGCATATCCCCCTTTTTTACCGGGGCATTCACTCCCTGCACGAGCTCTACATTACAGGTAATGTCGCTTTTGTTTCCTTTGCTTACAAGAACATTTACTTCATTCTCGGCGATAGCCTTTACGCTCTCCGCCATGCCCTTGTTTACAGGCACGCTTCCAACCTCTTCATCTTTGGCTTTGCCCTTTTTCATTTCATAATTGGCAAAGCCGTAATCCAGTATCTTCATTACGCTTTGAAATCTGCTTTTGGGATCGGGAGCAGCCATCACGACCGCAATAAGTTCCATATTGTTTCTTTTCGCCGTGCCGGAAAGACAAAATTTAGCTTTGCCCGTAGAACCTGTCTTAAGTCCTGTTGCGTCATTGTACCATTTTATGAGCTTATTTGTATTTGTAAGTCCGAATTCCGTCGTGCCCTTTTTGGTAGTGTGAGTAATGGTATCCTGCCATGTGGTGGTATATTTTTTAACATCGGGATATTTTGTGATAAGCTCCCTGCTCATTATGGCAATATCCTTTGCGCTCGTCACATGATTATCGGTGTCAAGTCCGCAGGCATTTACGAAGTTGGTATTTTTCATACCAAGCTCCTTTGCCCTTTCGTTCATAAGTGTGACAAAGCCGCTTTCACTGCCGCCTATATATTCAGCCATTGCAACAGCCGCATCGTTTGCCGAAGCTATCGCAATGGATTTGGTAAGCGTTTCTACGCTCTGCTGCTCATTGGGCTCCAAAAATATTTGAGAACCTCCCATGCTTGCTGCGTGTTCCGATATGCTCACCGTGTCATCCCATTTTATCTTGCCGCTTTCAACAGCGTCATATATGAGAAGCAGTGTCATTATTTTTGTAACGCTGGCAGGAGGCAGGGGTTCCTCGGAGTTGTCCTCTGAAAGCACTTGACCCGTAGAGGCTTCCATAAGTATATAGCTTCTGGCATCCACCATAGGCGGCTCGGCATAAGCGGCCGATGCAAAAAGAACAGTTGCGGTTAAAATTGATATTATTCTTTTCAACATAAAAATACTCCCTTTCATCGTTTGGGAGTATTTTTTGTATTTCAATAAAAAATATACATCATATATCAAAGTACATATAAAATAATGGCAAAGAAATGAGCTATGCTGCCAAGTATTACAAAAACATGGAATATACAGTGGGCATATTTTCTCTTAAAGCCGTATATAACGGCGCCTATGGTATAGAGTATGCCGCCTATAAGAAACCATATGACGCCAGCCATACCTATTGTCTCTATCAAAAGCTTTACAAAAAATATTATTATCCAGCCCATGCCTATATAGCACACCATAGAGAACACCCTGTATTTTTTAAGATCTATGGCTGTGAGTGTGGTGGCTATCACCACAAGCCCCCATTCTATGGCAAATATTATCCAGCTGAGCACCACGCTTTCTTCCCTGATCTGGCAGAATACAACAGGCATATATGAGCCTGCTATCATAAAGTATATAGTGCAGTGGTCTATCACCTGCATCACTTTCTTGCCTGTACATTGATGAAGTCCGTGATATATACTGGACATAGTATAAAGGCATATCATGGTTATGCCATATATGACGGATGCTATTACTCCGTAGCCGTTATGGTGCAGTGCGGCTACGATTATACAAAGCACAAGAGCCATTATGCTCAGCGCTCCGCCTACTATGTGACTGACCATATTGAATATTTCCTCGCCCATGCTGTACTGCGGAAGCTCCCTGTCGGCAAGCCTTGTTCTCATCATATACACCGCTCCTTAATATAAAACAGGACTGAAAAAAATCAGCCCTGTTTAAATTGTATTATTATCTCTTACGAAGAAATGTAGGTATGTTCAACTCTGTTGCCGGAGTATCATCTTCATCATCTTCAATTACCGGAGCAGAAAACCTGCTTGAAAAGCCTGAGCCTGTATTTGAAGGCGTGCTGCTTTCAGGCTCGGCTACCGTTGCGGCCTGGGGCTTGGAAAGTGTCGGATCGTCGGACACAAGTCCTGTTGCAATAACTGTAACAACGACCTCTCCTTCCAGATTATCATTTATGGCAGTACCGAATATGAATTCCGCATTGGGGTCAAGGCTGTCTGAAATAGAATCTGCCGCAGCGCTTGCCTCAAGAAGATTAAGATCGGGGCCGCTTGTAAAGTTGACGATAACGCTCTTGGCACCCTTGATGGAAGTTTCAAGCAGCGGTGAACTGACAGCCTTCTGAGCAGCCTCTTCGATATTGTCGCTTCTGCCGATACCGAAGTGTGCAAGGCCCTGATCACGCATAACCGTGCATACATCGGCAAAGTCAAGATTGATCTCGCCGGGCTTTGTAATAAGATCTGATATACCTGTAACGCCCTGCTGAAGAACATTGTCCGCCATAAGGAAGGCATCCTTCATGGTAGTTGACTTGTCTGCCGTTTCTATAAGCTTCTGATTGGGGATAACGATAAGCGTATCCACGTTTGTACGAAGATTCTCTATGCCCTCATTGGCATATCTCATTCTCTTGGGGCCCTCGAATTTAAATGGCTTTGTGACCACTGCTACGGTAAGTATGCCCATTTCTCTTGCTATTCTTGCAACTATAGGTGCGGCGCCTGTACCTGTGCCGCCGCCCATGCCTGCGGTGATAAACACCATATCAACGCCTTCAAGAGCCTGAGAAATTTCGGGAGCCGTCTCCTCGGCAGCTTTTGCGCCGATCTCAGGTCTGCCGCCTGCGCCCAATCCCTTTGTAAGCTTGGCGCCTATTTTTATTTTCCTCTTGGCAAGTGAATTGTCAAGAGCAGTGGCATCTGTATTAACTGCAATAAAATCGATATAATCGGGATTTAAGCTAAGCATTCTGTTGACAGCATTGCAGCCGCCGCCGCCTACGCCTAAAACCACGATCTTTGCAACATCTGAGCTTTCGTTTGTTACGTTAAGTATCATTAGTTATACCTCCTATGTAATTTATATTTCGGAAAAAAGCAATCATAAAAACACTATTATAGACATTGTACTATTTTTTGATGATTTTTTCAAGTAAAAAAATAATATTTAAAAATATTTATGCTAAATATAATAAAAAATTCATAAATAACTGCTTATGTCATATATCTGAACGTAGGGTTGGCGCCTGTCAGATTGAGCACGCCGGCATAGTTTGTATCAAGATGCTTGAGCACTTCGTTCAGCATCGAAAGTTTTCTGTTGGCATTGTCAAAGGAGCCGAACTCCACATCTATCTTGCCTGTGTACAAATGGATATTGCTCACATCGCTTACGTCTACCCTTATAACGTCTGCCAAAAGCTCATGCTTTTCAAACAGCTTTGCAAACTCTACCATTGTGTCAAAGGCCGATGGATTGTCTACCTTAAGCGTCTTGCCCAATGTAAAGTCATTGAACTTAAGACCTTCCACAACGGGAAGCTGCTTTGTAGTCTTTTTTTGTATATCCAGTATGAGCCCGTTTTCGTTTATATAAAGATAGCTGCCCATATACGGAACATAGCCTCTGAGCTTATATTCATTAAGATCCACCACGACAGTCGAAGGCAGTATCCTGTTTATGCTTACGGATTCCACATAATGGCTTTCCAATATATTGTCTATGGACTTTGACTTGTTCATAAGGAATATATTGTCTCCTCGCTTGGATGTAAGCATATTTTCCACCTGCTCCGCAGTCAGGTTGTCCAGTCCGTTTATCTGTATATCCTTTATATCAAACACAGGAAGCATGAAAAGAGTTATAAATACAGCAAGTGCAAGAAAAAAAACGAATGCTGCCATAACGAGCCTTCCTGTTTTTTCTTTGTTGTTCATAGGCTGACCTCCTGTCTTAATATACTTCTCCCTTATTATATAATAAAGGCTATAAGTAAAATTGTCAATCAGAAATTGCATAACGGTATTGACTTAAAGTGCTCTTTAAATGCTAAAATACAAATATAAGACACGGGAGGTAGATGCAAGTGAAGTACAGACATTTGAAAAGATGCGGCAATATAAAGGTGAGCGAGATAGCTCTTGGCTGCGAAGGTTTTTTGGGCAAGAGCCCTGCGGAATACAGATCTATGACGGACAAGGCATTTGAGCTTGGCATCAACTTTATAGATATGTATACATCAGACCCAAGCTTCAGGGATAACTTTGGCGCCGCAATAAAGGGCCGAAGGGATAAAATCGTACTGCAGGGCCATATAGGCTCAGCATGGGAAAACGGACAATATTTGAGAACAAGAGATGCGGAAAAGACAAAAAAGGCATTTGACGACCAGCTTAAAAGACTTGGCACAGATTATTTGGATATCGGTATGATACACTATGTAGACAGCGAAAGCGACTTGGATAAAATATTGTCGGGAGAGTTTATAAAATACTGTGTGGCTCTTAAAGAAAAAGGATATATAAGAGCATTGGGAATGAGCTCACACAATCCCAAAGCAGCAAAAAAAGCCATCGAGACAGGGCTTATAGATGTGCTTATGTTTTCCGTGAACGCTGCCTATGATATGCAGCCGCCAAGCGAAAATGTAGACGATCTGTTCGAGCCGGAAAATTATAAAAACGGCTTTGCCAATCCCGATCCCAACAGGGTCGCACTTTATGAGTGCTGCGAAAGGGAAGGCATTGCCATAGATGTTATGAAGACCTTCGGCGGAGGAGATATGCTCAGCGCCGAGCTTTCGCCCTTTGGCGTTGCCTTCAATGAATATCAGTGCATAGAATACTGCCTTACAAGACCTGCCGTTGTTTCTGTCATGGCAGGCTGTCATTCCGAAAGGGAAATGGAAAAGCTGGCAGGCTACTACTCTGCCTCAAGGGAGGAAAGAGATTATTCCGGCGTTCTTTCCGGCATGAAGAAATTCAAATTCCACGGCAACTGTATGTACTGCGGCCATTGTGCGCCCTGCACCGCAGGCATAAATATAGCTGATGTCAATAAATATCTTAATCTTTCATTGGCACAGAATACCGTTCCCGAAACGGTAGCCGATCACTATAGGCTCCTTGAACACCATGCGGGAGAATGTGTCGAATGCGGCCGCTGTGAACAAAACTGCCCCTTTGGAGTTGAGATAATAAATAAGATGAAGGAAGCCAAAAATATTTTCGGATATTGAATTTCATAAGGCGGGAATATGAGTCATATCTTAAAATAATCTTAATAACCTTTTTTATACAGACTATTGACTTAAAGCAAGCTTTATGTCTTATAATCCAATTGAGCCTAAGGCTTGTCATTTTATAACAAAGAGATAAAACGGAGGTATTTTCCGCTGTGACACTCCCTATTTACACGGCGGTGATATTTCCGTTTATTTCTTTTATTTGTATTTGTATGTAAAAGGGGAGTAAAATACTCCTCTCTGTTAGTTTGTGCCTTTATTGCCGGCATTTCCTTTATCCGTTGAATTGCCTGTAATGTCATTGGTAACGCCGTCGACTGCCTCACCTATATCATTGCCTGCATCTTCAACGGCATTGCCTATAGCATTGCCCATTTCACTGCCCTGAGTCATAACGTTGCCGCCATTGTCTGAGCCTGTCATGGAATCTGTAGAACCGTTGTCTGTTCCATTTGTGTTATTATCGGCTGTACCGGTGCCGCCCATATTGTCATTTGATGAGCCTGTATCACTGCCTGAGCTTTCGGTGGTAGTTTCGCTTGCATTGGTGCCGCCGTTTGTGGTATTATTATTATCGGAACTACAGCCCGTAAGGGCAAATGTAAGACATACAAGAGTGACAAATAAAAATCTTTTGAGCATTTCTGCGTCCTCCTTGTTGCAATTAATTTTTTTACATATTTATTATGTGCATTTAATCAGAATATAAATTGGTAAATTTTTCAAAAAGGAAGTGTTTTTTATGAGAAAATGCGGCATACTTGCTCATCCCATCAGCTTTCCCTCAAAATACGGCATAGGCGATATGGGATCATATTGTAAAAAATTTATAGATTTTATGGAAAAAGGCGGTCAGACCCTGTGGCAGATACTGCCCCTTGGACACACAGGCTTCGGAGACTCACCGTATCAGAGCTTTTCCACATTTGCGGGCAACCCCCTTATGATCAGCCCCGATATACTTGCGGAAAAAAATTATATCGGCAAAGAGGAAATAGATTATGCTCCTCATTTTAACGAAAGAAAAATAGAGTACGGAAAAGTAATAGACTATAAATATGAAATTTACAGAAGAGCTTTTAAGGGCTTTAAGTCTATGAACTCACCCTCCCTTACAAGAAAATACAATGATTTCTGTAAGAAAAATTCATTTTGGCTTGAAGACTACAGTCTTTTTATGGCGCTTAAAAACCACTTTATAAAGCAGAGAAAAAACACCTACGAAAGCGCCGAATACAAGGCATATTACAAGGCTGCGTCAAAGCTTATGAGCACCGACGCCGTAAAGGACTGCTTCTACGGCGGAAGCTGGAACAGCTTTCCTCCCGCTCTTCGTGAGAGAAAACCGGAAGCTCTCAAGGAATACGGCAAGCTTTTAAAAGACGATGTGGATTTTTATAAATTCCTTCAATTTGAATTTTATTCCCAATGGGCAAGCGTCAAGGAATACGCCAATAAAAAAGGCATTGAGATAATAGGCGACATACCTATATTCGTAGCAGGAGACAGTTCCGACACATGGGCAAACAGGGAGCTTTTCCACATAAATGCAAAGGGATTCCCGACACAGGTGGCAGGAGTTCCGCCGGATTACTTCAGCGAATTCGGCCAGCTTTGGGGCAACCCTCTTTACAACTGGAAAAAACATAAGGAACAGGGCTATGATTGGTGGATAAAAAGAGTGGAAAAAATACTGGAGATCGTAGACATAGTGCGTATAGATCACTTCAGGGCATTTGAAAGCTATTGGTCAATACCCAACGGTGAAAAGACGGCAGTCAACGGCAAGTGGAAAAAAGGACCCGGTGCGGAGATGTTCGATGCTGTCAGAAATAAGCTCGGCTCACTTCATATCATTGCGGAGGATCTCGGCGACCTTAATCCCGAGGTTTTGGAATTAAGGGATAAGCTTGGGCTTCCCGGTATGAAGATACTTCAATTTGCCTTCGGCTCTCCCGACAATCCTTATCTGCCCCATAACTACGACCATGACAACTATGTTGTGTACACAGGCACTCACGACAACGATACTACCATAGGCTGGTACAGATCCTGCTATGACGATACAAAGGACTTTGTAAGGCGCACCCTTAATGTAAGCGGTGAAAATATAAATTGGGATCTTATAAGATATGCCATATCCTCCTCAGCAAAGTATTCCATTATTCCCATACAGGATGTAATAGGCTGCGGCACAGAGGACAGAATGAATACCCCCGGCATGGCGGGAGGCAACTGGCAGTTCAGATTTACAGAATACGATATTAATGATGAGCAAGCTAAAAACTTAAAGTATCTTTGCGATTTATTTAACAGAAAATAAGAAAAAGGTCAAATAATGAATATTTCATTAAGAAATTTACAAAATATTCATAAAAGTATTGACAAAGTAATTTTGTTATTGTAGAATACTATTAGAAAAATAATTAATGTTTTGTTAGTTATTTTCCTCCCCCCAATTTATATTTATATTTTCAGGAAAAACAGCTCTTCCCCGTGGGCTGTTTTTCTTGTTTAGCCGAATATTATTGTTTTGATAGGTCTTTCGGCAAATTTTGTATAGGGCTTGTTCAACAAAAGCTTGAAAATTTATGTCTAAAGATGTAAAATTAAATCAAATATAACGTAAGGAGGCGGGATGATGCAATACAAAATAATAGGAACCACCGTGCCGGCAGTTGAAATAGAGCTTTCTTCCGGCAATTCGGTTTATACTCAATCAGGCGGTATGGCGTGGATGAGCGACAATATCAGCATGGATACCAACACAAGAGGCGGATTTATAAAAGGACTTGCAAGAGCGTTTGGCGGCGAATCCATGTTTATGGTCACATACAGCGCAAGCTCAAATGCTTCTATATGCTTTTCTTCCACAGCACCGGGCAGTATTATGGCGATAAATGCCGAAGAGCATTCCGGGATGATATTGCAAAAAGGCTCATTTTTATGTGCGGAAGACGGCGTTCAGATCACCACCGTATGGAGAAAGGGCATAATGAAAGGTCTTTTCGGCGGCGAAGGATTTATAATGCAAAAAGTTGAAGGCAGCGGAACGCTGTGGATGGAAATAGACGGCGATGCCGTTGAAAAGGAGCTTGCTCCGGGAGAGGTGATCAAGGTGGATACAGGTAATGTGGTCGCCTTTGATTCCTCCGTTACATACGATATAGAAAGAGTGAAGGGCTTTAAGAACATTTTTTTGGGAGGAGAAGGACTTTTCATAACCACATTGCAAGGACCGGGCAAGGTCATACTGCAAACACAAAACCTTGTGGATTTTGCAAGACGTATCGGCAGTATGCTCCCCACTCCTACTCAAACTCAATCTCAGCCTATAAACAGCAATTAACAATATGAGCCGAGACGATGGCGTCTCGGCTCTTCATATTAAAGTCGTATTGCAAGTAAATTTTTTTGCGCTTTGCCGTACAAGAGCTCACAAGTATTTTGAGCCTTTCTTTGCATTCAAATATATATGCTTGGCAGATTGCCTTGGCATTGCTCTTTCTTCGATTTTTTTCTTGACAAATCCATATCCATATATTAAAATATTTATCGGAACTTTTTTTGCCCCTGTGTTTACCGATAAAACAAACTTTTAAACACAGGCCGTATCATATGCCGCTGTGGCGGAATTGGCAGACGCACACGACTCAAAATCGTGCGGTAATACCATACGGGTTCGACTCCCGTCAGCGGCATTTTTATAATTGCAATTTTGCCAATATCCCCGGAATATATTCGTACGCCGGGGATATTTTTTTGCGTAAAAAAAATCATATCATGATATTTGCGATACGGCAAAAATTTATGAGCTCATCCAGCTTGGCAGATACTTGTTCTTTAACCGACCCTTTTGCACCTTGCCCCAGCCCAAAGGATAACCTTCTATGCACACCAGCGCCCATCCGTCACCGCAGTCTACATTAAAGCTTTCTCCTCTTAAATATCTTTTCAGCTCTTCATCATCGGCTCCGAAGTCTATGTTTATTTTTGCATCCTCTTTTTTAAGAGTCATGGCAAATGCCTGGCTTGGTTCAAAGCGGTTCTTTTTGCACTCGCCCAAATACAGACCGCTGCGCATTACCCTTAAGCCCTTTAGTTCAAGACAATAGGGTACCTTAAAAAGACTTTCTTTATGCAGCACAAGATCGTTCTTTATATCTATAGCCATAAATTTTTCCATAAAGTCAAAGTAATCCTTCAGCAGCTTGTTATCCGCCGTTTTGGCCTTAGGCGGCGGAGAAAAACAGTCAACGCCTTTCTTGTGCAAAAGGCATAGGAAATGCCCTTCGCCCTTTACCTTGTATGGCATAAGCCTGCCGCATTTCTTCAATTCCTCCCCGCCTTTTACCCACTGAGGCTGTCCGTCTGTAAAGCCTCCGCTTTTGTCAAAATCGATTATCTCAAATTCGGGGTTTTCATTTAAGAATTCCTGTATCATACCCTCGTCTTCTTCAGGCGCAAATGTACAGGTGGAATAGGCAATGATGCCGTCTGCGCTTAAAAGCCTTGCGGCAGCCTTAAGTATTTCCCACTGCAAGCCGCAGCAAAATTCTGTCTTATGTGTCTCCCAGCTTCTGACAGCAGACTCGTCTTTTCTGAACATACCTTCGCCGCTGCACGGAGCATCTACTATCACCCTGTTGAAAAATCCCTCAAAGTGCTCCGCCAGTCTTGACGGGTCTTCATTGGTGATAATGCAGTTGGAAACGCCGCTCAATTCTATGTTTTTTAAAAGAGCCTTACATCTTGAGGCGCTTATATCGTTGCTTACGATAATGCCCTTTCCTTTAAGCTTTGCCGCCGCCTGAGTGCTTTTGCCTCCCGGTGCGGCACACAGATCTATGACCCTGTCTCCGGGGCTTACGGGGAGCATGGCTCCCACAGACATGGCCGAAGGCTCCTGTATGTAGAAAAGCCCTGCATTGTAAAAGGGATGCTTGGCGGGTCTTACATTTTCCCCATCGTAATAAAACCCCTCCCTGCACCACGGCACATTTTCAAGCTGCCAATCCAGTTTGCTTTTAAGCTCATCGGCTGATATTTTAAGAGTGTTGGCTCTCAGTCCGTACAGCCTCGGTTCATTAAAGCTTTCAACATAATCATCGTATTCACTGCCCAAGAGCCTTTTCATTTTTTCCGTATATTCCTGCGGTAAGTTCATAATATCCCTCTCAGAATCCATAATCATATACATTTTAACATCTTAAAGAGATAATATCAATATTGAAAAACACCAAATATTAGTGTATACTTAGTGAAGAGGTGATACGATGGCAAAGCAGATATGGAAACCCGGTACCGTACTTTATCCCGTACCGGCAGTAATGGTAAGCTGCGGCGATATGGAAAAGAGCAACATAATAACGATAGCATGGACAGGTATCATCAATTCCGATCCCGCCATGACATATATATCCGTGAGGAAGGAAAGATATTCCCACGATATTATAAAGGAAAGAGGAGAATTTGTCATAAACGTTACTACCGAAAATCTTGCCTATGCCACAGACTGGTGCGGCGTGAAAAGCGGAAGAGACCACGATAAATTCGCAGAAATGAAACTGACCAAGGAAAAGGCGGCGCATTTGGACTGCCCTATAATAGCCGAAAGTCCTCTGAGCATAGAATGCAGGGTCAAAAAAATCATTTCCCTTGGCGTTCACGATATGTTTATCGCCGATGTGGTAGGAGTTATGGCAGATGAAAAATATATGGATAACAAGGGCAGATTTGACTTTGCCGCAAGCAGACCAATATGCTATGCTCACGGCGAATATTACGGTCTTGGCAAATATATAGGAAAATTCGGATACTCGGTGCAAAAGAAAGGCAGAAGAAGGATATGAAAAAGGAACAGAAAATAGACCTTGTAAAATACTGGAGATATATGTTTTTGGGATATATGATGCTGGCGTGGATAGTGCTTGTATTTTTTATGGATAAAAGCGAATGGACTCTCATACCTGCATTTTTTGCATACCTTGTGGTGAGCGCCATAGTTTGCCACGCCTATTTCATAGGCATGATAGGCAATTTTTATTACTTTGTAAGAAAGCCCGACAAGGCAAAGATATTTTACGCAAAAGCAGTTAAAATGAAAACTAGAAATGTGAAAGCTCTTTATAACTATGCCCTTGACGCACTTCATGAAGGACATGCCGAGGAGGCTCTCGGCATATTCCAAAGAGCCGAAAAAATAAATACAAAAGCTCTTTTTGACAAGCTCATACCCCTTGCCATATCAAGCTGCTACTGGGTACTGGGGGATATTGACAAAGCCATAGAGACAATAGAGACCCTTATGGAAAAATACACCTATATAAATCCCAACACCCTCACCACTCTTGCATACTTCTATATGCTCAAAAACGACTTTGACAAGGCGGAAGAGCTTACGAACAAAGCCCTTAACGACAACGGCGAATATGCTCCCGCATGGGATAATCTGGGTCAGATACATTATTTTAAAAACGACTTTGAAAAGGCTGAGGAGTATTTCATGAAGGCCTTGAGCTACAGAGGATCTATGACAGAAAGCCTTTATTATATGGGGCTTATAGAAAAAAGCAAGGGCAATAATGAAAAGGCTCTTGAGTATCTTCAAAAAGCAGGCAGCGGATATATCTCCGCCCTAAGCACCGTTAAAAAAGAGGATATCGACAAGGCTATGGCCGAATTGGCATAAGCGCCTCAGCGCCTTTGACATTATGCCCGCATCACGGCTCTGTTGTCATAATAAGAATATTGCCTTATTAAAAAAAGCGTCGCAGACTTTAATCCGCAGGAGGAATTCATTTCCTCCGAGGACAGGAACTTTTCTGTAATTTAGGCATTTATGCCTAAATTGCGGAAAACACGGCTGGTTCCTACCGTAGCTAACTGAAAGAAATGTCAAAAAGCATTTCTTTCAAGCGTGTCGATTTTATCGACACGCTAAATGCCCCATTAATGGGGCATATGTTATTTATTCTTGAGCTTTTCTGCTATATGTAAAAATTCAGGCGGTATTTCGCTGTCATCCATATTTTTGACAGCCTCGACAGAGCCTGCTTTTTTTGCCGTTTCGTAATACCAGCACTTGAATTTAACGGTTTCAAGGGTTTCTTGAAGTTCTTTTATCTGCTTTTCTATAAGCTCCCTTTGCTTTAAAAACAAATTGAGCCTGTCTTCTATAGTTTCATCGCCCTTCATGGTCATATATATAAATTCCTTTATGTCCTTAAGAGACATACCCGCCTTTTTGAGACAGCTTATGATCTGAAGCCATTCATAGTCTTCATCTCCGAACATCCTTATTCCCCCATCCGTGCGCTTCACAAAAGGCATTATACCTTCTTTATCGTAATAGCGCAGTGTTGACGGAGCGATCCCCAGCTTTTTTGCCATTTCCCCTATGGTATACATATTATCCCCTCCACATTTTAAACTTAACTTTAACTTACATTCTTATTATATATCATATTGCAAATATGTCAATATCCGTATTTGAGCAAATATCCGTTATATGGATACGGAACTTTTTTCCGTCTTGCATAGCCTTTTTTGCATAGCCAAAAGGCCCGATCTTAAACGATCGGGCCTCAGCGTGTCGATTACTTTGCCGTAAGCTTGTTTCCGTCATAATCTATTGTGATCACGGAATCAGGCTCAAGATCATTTGCTATTATCATCCTGCCCACAAGAGTTTCCACATTGCTTTGTATAAATCTCTTAAGAGGACGTGCTCCGTATACAGGATCATAACCGCTGTCTATAATATATTCCCTTGCTCCTTCGCTTACATCTACCGAAAGCTTCTTATGAGCAAGCCTCTTGTTAAGATCTTCAAGCATAAGATCCACTATAGAGCCTATCTCGCTCTTGGCAAGAGGTTTGTAGAATACTATCTCGTCAAGTCTGTTTAAAAATTCGGGTCTGAATTGGGTCTTTAAAAGCTTTTCGACCTGTTCTCTTGCCTTTGGGCTTATGGTATTGTCTGGCTGTATGCCGTCTAATATATAGCTTGAACCCAGGTTTGACGTAAGTATTATTATAGTGTTTTTAAAATCCACTGTCCTGCCTTGGGAATCTGTTATACGGCCGTCGTCAAGCACCTGCAAAAGCACATTGAACACATCGGGATGAGCCTTCTCTATCTCATCAAAGAGCACTACGGAATAAGGTCTTCTTCTCACAGCCTCCGTAAGCTGACCGCCTTCCTCATAGCCCACATATCCCGGAGGCGCTCCTATAAGTCTTGACACGGAGAACTTCTCCATATATTCGGACATATCTATCCTTACAATATTCTTCTCATCGTCAAAGAGCGCTTCGGCAAGAGCCTTTGCAAGCTCTGTTTTGCCAACGCCTGTAGGACCTAAGAAGAGGAATGAACCTATAGGCCTGTCGGGATCCTGTATGCCTGCTCTTGATCTTATGATCGCCTCGCATACTTTATCCACAGCTTCATCCTGCCCTATAACTCTCTTGTGAAGTATCTTATCGAGATCCAAAAGCTTCTGTCTTTCTCCTTCCATAAGCTTTGAAACGGGTATGCCGGTCCATCTGCCTATTATTTTGGCGATCTCTTCTTCCGTAACCTTATCCCTTACTATCTTATCGGCGGAGTGATTGTTTTCATCTACCTTCTGTTCCTCTTCGGCAAGAGCCTTCTGCAATTCCGGAAGCTTTCCGTATTTCAGTTCGGCAGCCTCGTTAAGATTGTAGCTTCTTTCGGCTCTTTCTATATTGGCAGTGACCTCTTCTATTTTCTTGCGAAGCTCCTGCACCTTGTTTATATCGGACATTTCGTTTTCCCACTGTGCCTTCATAGCCGCAAATTGTTCTCTGTACTCAGCCAGTTCTTTCTGAACATTTGCAAGCTGCTCAGCGGAAAGCTTATCATCCTCTTTTTTAAGAGCGGCCTCTTCTATCTCGTGCTGCATTATCTTTCTGGATATCTCGTCAAGCTCTGTAGGCATAGAATTCATTTCTGTCTTAATGGTAGCGCAAGCCTCGTCTACAAGATCGATAGCCTTGTCGGGAAGGAATCTGTCGGTTATATACCTGTTTGAAAGGGTAGCCGCAGCTATAAGTGCCTGATCCTGTATCTTAACGCCGTGGAACACCTCATATCTTTCCTTGAGGCCTCTCAGTATGGATATGGTATCCTCAACATTTGGCTCATCTACCATAACGGGCTGAAAACGTCTTTCGAGAGCGGCGTCTTTTTCAATATACTGTCTGTACTCATCAAGAGTGGTTGCGCCGATACAGTGAAGCTCTCCCCTTGCAAGCATAGGCTTTAAAAGATTGCCTGCATCCATAGCGCCGTTGTTCTTGCCTGCGCCTACTATGGTGTGGAGCTCATCGATAAACATTATTATCCTGCCTTCGCTCTTTTTGATCTCCTGGAGCACAGCCTTGAGCCTTTCCTCAAATTCGCCCTGGTACTTTGCCCCTGCTATAAGAGCGCCCATATCCAGCGAGAAAATACGCCTGTCTTTGATATTGTCGGGAACATCGCCCTTTACTATACGAAGAGCAAGACCTTCCGCAATAGCGGTCTTGCCGACGCCCGGCTCGCCTATGAGCACAGGATTGTTCTTCGTTTTTCTTGAGAGTATCCTTATTACGTTCCTTATTTCGCTGTCTCTGCCGATCACCGGGTCAAGCTTGCCCTTCTCGGCAAGACCCACAAGATCCTGGCCGTATTTGTTAAGCACGTCATAGGTGCTTTCGGGATTGTCGTTGGTCACTCGTGCATTTCCTCTCAGCTCCTTGAGCACCTTAAGGAATTCCTCTTTTGTAATATTGAATGTTCTGAATATTTCCTTGAGCTTGTAGTCCGGCTTTTCTATAAGAGACATTACTATATGCTCAACAGATACATATTCATCGCCCATCTGTTCGGCATTTTTTTCGGCCAGCGCCATAGCCATATCAAAGTCTGAGGAAACATATATCTTGCCCTGTTCCCTTGCCGTGCCCGATACGGAAGGCAGTCCTTCTATTGCCTTTTTCACCGCAAGGCCGAAATTGCCTATATCTATACCCATCTTTCTGAAAAGCTCGGCTGTTATGCCGCCTTCCTGCGTAATGGTGGCATAGAGCATATGCTCCTGCTCTATCTGCTGATTGCCATGCTCCACAGCAAGAGTCTGAGCAAGCTGTATCGCCTCTAATGATTTTTGCGTAAATTTATTCATATTCATATACAACTCTCCTTTGCTGTAATAATTATAAATAACATATCCTATTTGTTATAATGTCATGATAAACGGCTAAGGCGCTTTCTGTTAAACGTGATCATATCTTGTACTTGGCCGTGTTTGTAAATTCTTTATAGCTGTTTTCCAGCTCGGATATATCCGCTCCGGAAAAATACAGCTTCATTATCCTGTCAAAACCTGTGATATATTCCGATATCATTTCCCCTATCTGACCTTCGTCATAATCCTCCTCGGGCAGCATAAGCTCTCTCACATATTTGCCGTTGCCCGAAACACAGTTTATTTTTCTCTTGAGATATTTCTTTTCCAAAGCATTCCATATATTTATGAAATTGCTCAGCTCGTTGAGGAGCATGGCGTTCTGCGTTCTGAAAGCCACTCTCAGCTCGCCCTTGGCAAAGTTGCCGCTTTTGTTGAGCACTACCGAATACTTTACGCTTGGATTGTATTTATACTTAAAGGCACTCTTTATCATAAGAGAAGAATCTCCCGGTGTGGTCATTATCTGAAATACGTCTTGGGAGACCATGAGCCTTTCCACATTGTCCAGTATATTTCTTATCCTCTGCTCCGGCGTGATGTACGACACCTTCTCCGCAAGTATTCTGTTTATCATACCCGAACGGTTGGTGCCAAGCCTGTATGCCATATTGTCGATAGCCTCCACAACGGCGTCGTTCAAAACTATACTGTATACGCTTTTACTCATTTTCATCACCTCATCTTGAATATATTGTAACACCGATTCTATAACTTGTCAATAGTTTTATATAAAATAATTTACATTTTTCAAAAGTACTTTTAAAAGCGTCTGTTTTATGATATACTGTTATTTATAGAATTATTTATGGATATATCAAAGGAGAAGCTATGAGTAACAGACAGTCTAAGATAAGAAATTTCAGCATAATAGCTCATATAGATCACGGCAAATCCACTCTTGCGGACAGGCTCATACAGCAATCCGGCCTTCTTACCGAAAGGGAGATGCAGGAGCAGGTGCTGGACAATATGGATCTTGAAAGAGAAAGAGGCATTACCATAAAGGCACAGGCAGTCCGTCTTATACACAAGGGGGAAGACGGCGAGGAATACACGCTTAATCTTATAGATACTCCCGGCCATGTAGACTTTAATTATGAAGTATCCAGGAGCCTTGCAGCCTGTGACGGCGCTGTTCTCGTAGTGGATGCGGCTCAGGGTGTGGAGGCTCAGACATTGGCCAATGTATACCTTGCCCTTGACAACGATCTTGAGATAGTGCCCGTTATAAATAAGATCGACCTGCCAAGCGCAGAGCCTGAAAGAGTAAAGGCGGAAATAGAAGATATAATAGGTCTTGACTGCTCGGAGGCGCCTCTTATATCAGCCAAGGCAAATATAGGCATCGATGATGTATTTAACAAGATAATAAGCAATATACCTGCGCCGAGCGGAGATGAGAACGCACCGCTCAAGGCACTCATATTCGACAGCTTTTACGACAGCTACAAAGGCGTTATAGTTTTTATGCGTATATTTGACGGCAGCATTAAAAAGGGTACAAAAGTAAAATTTATGGCTACGAACAAGGTCTTTGAGACCGTTGAGGTAGGCGTGTTCGGCCCCGGTCAGTTCCTGCCTGTCGAGGAATTGAAGGCAGGCGATGTCGGTTATCTTACAGCCAGCATAAAAAATGTGAGAGATACACGCATAGGCGATACCGTAACCACCGCCGATGACCCGGTAAAGGAAGCGCTGCCCGGCTATAAGAAGGTAAATTCAATGGTATACTGCGGCATATTCCCTGCCGACGGTTCAAAATACGGCGACTTAAGAGACGCTCTTGAAAAGCTCCAGCTCAATGACGCTGCCCTTAAGTTTGAGGCTGAGACCTCTGTCGCTTTGGGCTTTGGCTTCAGATGTGGATTTTTAGGCCTGCTCCATTTGGAAATAGTCCAGGAAAGGCTTGAAAGAGAATATAATCTGGATCTTATAACAACGGCGCCCTCTGTAATATACAAGGTATATCTTACAGACGGAACGCAGATAGAGCTTTCAAATCCCACGGATCTTCCCGATGTAACGACTATAGTCAAGATGGAAGAGCCTATAGTAAGGGCAGAAATAATACTGCCGAGCGAATATATAGGCACTATAATGGAGCTTTGTCAGCAAAGGCGCGGAGAATACGAGGGTATGGAATATATTGAGGAGACAAGAGCCGTGCTTACCTACAAGCTGCCCTTGAACGAAATAATATACGACTTCTTCGATGTGCTTAAATCCCGTTCAAGAGGCTATGCGTCATTTGATTATGAGCTCATAGGATATGAGCCGAGCCGCCTTGTAAAGCTGGATATACTTGTAAACAGAGAGATAGTCGACGCCCTAAGCTTTATAGTCCATGAGGATTCCGCTCAGGAAAAGGGCAGGAAAATGGCGGAAAAGCTTAAAAAGGAAATACCGAGACACCAGTTCGAGATACCGATACAGGCTGCCATAGGCAACAAAATAATAGCCAGAGAGACTATATCCGCCGTTCGCAAAGACGTGCTTGCCAAGTGCTACGGCGGCGATATAACAAGAAAGAGAAAGCTTCTTGAAAAGCAAAAGGAGGGTAAGAAGAGAATGCGTCAGATAGGCAGCATAGAAGTACCTCAGGCAGCGTTTATGAGCGTGCTTAAGCTGGATGAGGAGTAAGAGATGACATCACTTTATATACACATACCCTTCTGTAAGAGAAAATGCCTGTACTGTGATTTTTTGAGCTTTACTCATACGGAATGTACAGACGAATATTTTGATGCTCTTGTAAGAGAAATAAATGCTTTTGACTGTGAAAAAGTCAGAAGCATTTTTATAGGGGGAGGTACGCCCTCTTTCCCCGACAGCGGATATATAGGCAAGGTCATGGAGGCGCTTGGCAGATACAATATAGACAAGGATGCCGAAATAACCATAGAAGCCAACCCGGGTACCCTGACTGCCCATAAATTGAAGGCATACAGAAGCTATGGCATAAACAGGATAAGCATAGGCCTACAGGCGTGGCAGAACGGCCTTCTTAAAAAGCTGGGCAGGATACACACAAGAGAAGTGTTTCTCAATAACTACGAAAAAGTTATCAAGGCAGGCTTTGAAAATATAAATATCGACATTATGTTTTCGCTGCCCGGTCAAACATATGAAATGTGGATGGAAACTCTTGAGAATGTCACCGACTTAAAGCCGGCGCATATTTCGGCATATTCTCTCATAGTAGAAGAAAACACGCCCTTTTATAATATGGAGCTTGCCCTTCCCGATGATGAAACAGACAGAAAAATGTATCACGACGCCATAAGCTTTTTAAGCTCAAAGGGCTATAGGCAGTATGAGATCTCCAACTTTGCAAAAGAAGGCTTTAGCTCCGTACACAACTGTGCCTACTGGCAAAGAAAAGAATACAAGGGCTTCGGCTTAGGTGCGGCAAGCCTTATAGGAGATCGGCGCACAAAAAACACCGAAAGCATACAGGCATATATAAAAGGCACCTCCGTTGCCGAAAGCGAAAAGCTTACAAAAGCCGATTGTATGGCTGAATATATGTTCCTTGGTATGAGAATGAACGAAGGTGTGTCAGTATCGGGATTCAAGAAAGAATTCAATGAAGATATGCTTATAAAATACGGCAGTGTGTTTAAAAAATACGAGCCTTTTATCGAGATCGAAAACGACCGTGTAAGGCTTAATGAAAGGGGATTCGATATTTCAAATATGATATTTTGCGAGTTTGTGTAAATGCCGCTGCCTGTCTTATAATAATTTTTAATTCAGATCCCGTATGACAATATCATCATGTCGGTATTGTCACATACGGCTGCAGCGATATATTGATGCAGCGGCGTTTTTTACCAAACCGAGGTCTGCTTTTTGCAGAATGTTTTTTCCTCTGCTTTATGCTTCCTGTTCTTCCATATATCTCATCATATCCTCATAAAACTTGGGGAATTTCTTCTTTATGTTACAGGGCTTGAAATTACTGTCCACAAAACAGTGCTCGCTTGTGCCCGTCATTCTGAGCTCGCCTGTTTTTGCATCTGTCATGGTATAGGCAAAGCACATCTTTATACCGTTGAACTTTGTGAATCTAACCGCTATATCCACAGTATCGCCGTATTGAGCGCCCTTTTTATACTGAGCGGTAACCCCAAGCACAGGCATCATTATGCCCATATCTTCCATTTCCTTATAGCTGTAGCCCATCTGTTCCATAATATATACTCTTGCTTCCTCATACCACTTTATGTAATTGGCATGATATACTATAGCCATTTTGTCCGTTTCGTAATACTGAACACGTCTTTTGTAATTATCCATGCTCTCACCCTTTTCCGCCGTGTATATTTCTTATCGTTTTTTTCTTTTTTGTTTTATTTATATTTTTTTGTATGCTTCTCGGCCTGATAAGGCATTTTCTGTCAAATCCTATAAGATCCGTGCGCCCTGCTTTTACAAGAGCTTCACGGACAAGATCGTAATTTTGGGGCAGTCTGTACTGCATAAGCGCCCTTTGCATAGCCTTTTCGTGAGGAGTCTTAGGCACATATACCTTTTCCATGGTGCGCGGATCCATCTCCGTATAGAACATACAAGTGGAAAGAGTGCCTGGAGTGGGATAAAAGTCCTGCACCTGTTCGGGCGTATGTCCTATATCCCTTAAATATTCCGCAAGCTCCACAGCCGCTTTCAGATCGCTGCCGGGATGCGAGCTCATAAGATAAGGCACCAAAAACTGTTCCTTACCCAATTTTTTGTTTATTTCATAAAACCTCTTTGTAAAGCGGTCGTACACCTTTCTTGAGGGCTTTCCCATTTTATCCAGTACCCTTGGCACAATATGTTCCGGGGCAACCTTTAGCTGACCGCTTATGTGGTATTTGCAAAGCTCGCTGAAAAATGTCTCGTCATTGTCATACATAAGATAATCATATCTTATGCCCGAACGCACGAACACCTTTTTCACCTTGGGCAATTTCCTCAGCTTTCTCAGAAGAGCCACATAGTCCTTGTGATCCGCATCGAGATTCCTGCAGGGTGTGGGGAAAAGGCACTGCCTGTTTTTACAGGCGCCTTGGGTAAGCTGTTTTTTACAGGCAGGCTGTCTGAAATTAGCCGTAGGCCCGCCTACGTCATGTATATATCCCTTAAAATCTTTGTCTTCCGTTATTTTCACAGCCTCCTTGAGTATAGACTCATGGCTCCTTGCCTGCACTATCCTTCCTTGGTGAAAGGCAAGAGCACAAAAATTACAGTTGCCGAAGCAGCCCCTGTTGCTTATTATGCTGAATTTCACCTCTGCGACAGCAGGTATGCCGCCCTTTTCATTATACATAGGATGATATGTCCGCATATACGGCAAGCCGTAGCTTATGTCAAATTCATCCTGAGTAAGGGGAAAGGCAGGCTTATTCTGTACCACATAGCAGTCTTTGTACGGTTCCGCCAATATCTTGGCGGTAAAAGCATCTGTATTTTCATACTGCTTGAGAAAGCCCTCGGCATACAATCTCTTGTTCTGTGAGCTTTCCTCATAAGGCGGCAGTTTTATATATTCTTCGTATATGTTTTCAAGCGTCTTCGTTTTGTATACCGTGCCTCTTACAAATGTTATATCCTTTGCCTCTATGCCGCTGTCAAGCGCTTCCGCCAATTCTGTTATCTGATGCTCTCCCATGCCGTACATAAGTATGTCCGCCTGTGAGTCCAAAAGTATGGAACGGCGCACCCTATTATCCCAGTAGTCATAATGAGAAAGCCTGCGCAGGCTTGCCTCTATGCCGCCTATAAGTATAGCCACATCCTTCCCGTAGGCTTCTCTTATTTTCTGACAATATACTATCGTTGCCCTGTCGGGTCTATGGCCTATCTCTCCGCCCGGAGAATACAAATCCTTGTCTCTTCTTCTTTTGGCTACCGAATAGTGATTTACCATAGAGTCTATATTGCCGCCGCTTACAAGAAAGGCAAGTCTCGGCTTGCCGAACCGCATTATATCCTCTGTGCTTTTCCAGTCAGGCTGGGGCAGCATACACACCTTATAGCCCCTGCTTTCCAAAATACGGGTGATTATTGCCGCACCGAAGGATGGGTGATCCACATAAGCGTCACCGCACACATATACAAAATCAGGCTGCTCCCAACCTCTTTTATTCATTTCTTCTTTTGTAACAGGCAAGAATCCCATATTGCACCTCGCTGCAGCATAATTGCTTTTATTCATATACAGATAGCTTATTTTTTTCACATACTTTTGTCTATATCTATCTTGGCATTTTCCATAGCGGCATCCACATCACTGCCTGCTATATCCAATCCCTGTGCATCAAAATAAAGTATATCCTTTATGCCGTAAAAGCTTTCGGCAAGAGCCTTTACATAGTCAAAGCCCATATTGCTGCCGTATACAGGCCCTCCCGAAGTCGAAACATATATCAGCTTTTTGGCCTTGCACAGGCTCACAGGTATTCCGTTCTCACTGTATTCAAAAGTAATGCCGAGAATATTTATATGTTCAAAATAGACCTTTACCATAGACGGAAATGACAGATCCCAATAAGGCGCCGATATTACAATTATATCGGCAGCGGCAAACTGCCTTGCAGGTATGAACATATCGTCTGAAAAATTCCCTGAGTCTGTAAGAGCAGTCCTTTTGTCAAGCGCAGCGCCGTCAAGAGGAGTCAGCGCCATATCCTCAAGGCGCAGCTCATGGATCTTTCCGTCAAGCTTTTCAAGCACATACCTTGCCAGCATATCAGTTCTGGAGCCCTTGCGCACACATGAATCGATATAAAGTATATTTTCCATTTCATCACCTTTTTTAAAAAATCATATATATTATTTTAACACAAAAGATCATCCCATTCAATATTAAAACAGCGCAAACGGTAAAATATACGGCACAAACGGTTTTGATTAATTTAAAAATTATGTTACAATTATATAAGAGTTATATGACAATACTGTAACTTTGTTGAAAAAATTTTACAAATGTGGTATTGTTAACTCAAGGGATCTGTCATATTTACAGATCAAATATAAATATACTTTAAAAAAAGGAGTGAATTTACTATGGAGGCAACAACAGCTTTACTTACAGCGGAAGAACAAGCAGCTGTAGGCGGTGCGGCAGTAGGCGGGATACTTGGCTTAGGCTTAGGCGGCATTATCCTTACAGCTCTTATCGTATTATGGATATTCCTGATAATAGCCTTTTGGAAGATATTTACAAAGGCAGGCGAGCCCGGATGGAAGAGTATCATACCTATATACAGCGGTTATGTACAGTATAAGATCACATGGAAGCCTATGTGGTTTTGGATCATATTTGTAGTATCTATAATCTATGGTGCTACCGGCATTATTCAGGGCGGTTCAACAAGTGTGATCGTTTCAGTTATAGAGCTTATTGCTGCAATTGCATATTGTGTGATCCAGATCATAAGCTATGTCAAGCTTTCAAGATCCTTCGGTCACGGCATAGGCTTTGCCATCGGTCTTATATTCCTCTATCCCATATTCGTTCTTATATTAGGATACGGCAAGTCAGAATACAAGGGTGCCGATCTTTAATAACGTTACATAAAAGGAGCTGCCGCAATAATACGGCAGCCCTTTTTTTGTTGGGGATATCAATGGCCTTTGGGCGTATACATTGCGACATTTTTCGCCAAAATATTGTTTTTATGTCAAACAAAGATTTTATATATATCATAGCAATATCATATAAAAAAGATTTATTAGTTAATTCGATATTAGATTCTGCAGTTTTTGTCGAAACATAAACTTTGACAAAAAATTACACGGATAATATAATAATGGTGTAATGGTTAATCCATAACCAATTCCCTTATTAAAAGCACGGCTTATAAAGAGCCGTGTCTTTTTTTGTCCTTATTTCAAGGGCTTTGAGCCGTAATAAAATTTTCTTGTACTTATGCGACTTAAGTGGTATAATAACATTGATTATAAGGAATAAAATACGTATCTATACAGGAGGAATCATAGATGGGAAAATTTTTCGGAACAGACGGTGTAAGAGGCGTAGCCAATATCGAACTTACTCCCGAGCTGGCATACAGGCTGGGAAGAGCAGGCGCATATGTCCTTACCGAGCATACGAATCATAAGGCTCAGATAATAGTGGGAATGGACACAAGGATCTCCGGTGATATGCTGGAGGCAGCGCTTATTTCCGGCATATGCTCCGTAGGCGCCCATGTTGTAAGCTTGGGTATATGCCCCACTCCTGCGGTAGCCTACCTTGTGAGAAAATACAGGGCAGACGCAGGCGTTGTTATAAGCGCTTCTCACAACCCTGTGCAGGATAACGGCATAAAATTTTTCAATTCCCAGGGCTTTAAATTAAGAGACGATATAGAAGACGAGATAGAGGAATATATGACCGACAAATGGGATGAGATACCCAGAGTGTACGGCGACAGCGTAGGATCAAGATCCGTAAGCGATACCGCTATAGACGACTATGTAAAATTTGTGCAGTCTACCACGGACATAAAGCTTGACGGCATCAAAATAGCCATAGACTGTGCAAACGGCGCTACATACAAGGCCGCTCCCCTTGCCCTTGAAGGACTGGGCGCAGAGGTGCTTGCCATACACAGGGAGCCTGACGGCACCAATATCAATTTGAACTGCGGCTCCACTCATATAGAGAGCCTTTCCGAATTTGTGGTAAAGAACAAATGCGACATAGGCATAGCCTTTGACGGCGACGGCGACCGCTGTCTTGCGGTGGACAGTGACGGACAGCTTGTAGACGGCGATGTTATCATGGCTATTTGCGGCAAATATATGAAGGAATGCGGCAGGCTCAAAAACGACACTATAGTTGCCACTGTCATGAGTAATCTTGGCCTTTTCATAATGGGTGAAAAAAACGGCATATATATCGAAAGAACCAAGGTAGGCGACAGATACGTTTTGGAGCATCTGCTTGAAAACGGCGACTGCTTCGGCGGCGAACAGTCAGGCCACATAATATTCTTTGACTATAACACCACAGGCGACGGTATACTTACAGCTATACAGCTTCTCACCACGCTCAAGAAGATCGGACAGACGCTAAAGGAAGCCAAGACTATAATGGAAGTGCTTCCCCAGTGCCTTGTAAACGCCAGCGTAGATAACAGAAAAAAGAACGACTATCTCAAAAATGAGACGATACGTTCGGAAATAGATAAGCTGGAGAAGAAATTCAGCGGAGAAGGCAGAGTGCTTATAAGACCATCAGGCACAGAGCCTATCGTAAGAGTTATGATAGAGGGCAGAGATAAGACTGTTATACAAAAGGAAGCCGAAAGGCTTGCAAGACTTATAGAAGGTCTTTTGAACTAAGGAGGATATGACATATGTGTGGTATTGTGGGATATATAGGCAGGCACAATGCTGTTCCCGTACTCATAAGCGGACTTGAGAGCCTTGAATACAGAGGCTACGACTCGGCGGGCGTAGCTGTGCTTCAAAAAGACGGCATAGGCATAAGAAAGACCAAGGGAAAGGTAGACAATTTAAGAACGCTCCTCCTGAACAATCCTGTTTCGGGAAGGGTGGGCATAGGCCACACAAGATGGGCTACCCACGGAGCACCTTCGGACAGAAATGCCCATCCCCATTTCAGCAACGGCGAAAAAATAGCCGTTGTGCATAACGGTATAATAGAAAATTATCAGGAGCTCAAGGATGAGCTTGAGAAAAAAGGATATAAATTTGAATCCGAGACCGATACGGAAACAGCCGCAAACCTTATATATGACTATTACAAGGATTGCAGCGACCTGCTGGAAGCCGTAAGGCACACTCTTGAAAGAATAGAAGGCTCTTATGCCTTGGGCGTACTCTGTACGGATTATCCCGATCAGATAATAGCCGCAAGAAAAGAATCTCCCCTTATTGTGGGAATAGGCGAGGGAGAAAATTTCATAGCATCCGATATCCCCGCTATACTGGAATATACAAGAGATGCTTATATACTTGACGACAGGGAGCTTGCTCTTGTAAAAGCAGACAGCATACAGATATTCGATATAAACGGCAGCGAAATAAAAAAAGACGTATATACTTATAAGTGGAACGTGGAGGCGGCTCAGAAAAACGGATACGATCATTTTATGCTCAAGGAGATATATGAGCAGCCAAAGGTAGTAAAGGACAATATCGCTCACAGATTTTCAGATGACGGAAAGCATATAGTGCTTGACGGAATAAAGCTTGGCAAGACCGAGCTTGAGAATATAAATCAGATATATGTCGTAGCCTGCGGTACCGCATACTATGCAGGTCTTATAGGCAAATACCTCTTGGAGAGGATAGTAAGGATACCTGTCAATGCAGATGTGGCAAGCGAATTCAGATACAAGGATCCTCTCATAGACGAGCACACCCTTGTGATAGTTGTGTCACAGTCGGGAGAGACTGCCGATACCCTTTCAGCTCTTAAGCTGGCAAAGGGAAAGGGCGCAAGAGTGCTGGGAATAGTAAATGCAGTAGGCAGCTCGATAGCAAGAGAAGCAGACGATGTGCTCTACACCCTTGCGGGCTTTGAGATAGCCGTTGCTTCCACAAAGGCATTTTCCGCACAGGTAACGGCAATGTATCTCATTACTTTGCACATAGCTCAGGAGCTTGGAAAGATAAGCGAAAAAGAATTTGCCGAAATAAAGTCCGCCTTGGATAAAATACCTTCTCAGATAAATGATATACTTACCAAGGCAGTACCTGCAATAAGAGGCTTTGTAAATAAATATATAGGCTCCAAGAACGTATTCTACATCGGCAGAGGTCTTGACTACGTAGTGGGCATGGAGGGTTCTCTCAAGCTTAAGGAAATAGCCTATCTCCATTCGGAGCCCTATGCGGCAGGCGAACTTAAGCACGGCCCAATAGCACTTATCGAAAAGGAAACTCTTGTGGTAGGCGTAGTCACTCAGGAATCTCTTTTCGACAAGACCAAAAGCAATATAAAAGAAGTCAAGGCAAGAGGCGCAAAGGTACTCGCCATTGCCATGAAAGGCAACACCAGCATAGAAGAAGTTGCAGACGATGTGATATATATTCCCAGAACACACTGGATGCTTACATCTGTGCTTGCCAATATACCTCAGCAGCTTTTCGCCTACTATATGGCGCTGGGCTTAGGCGAGGATATAGATAAGCCGAGAAATCTTGCCAAGAGTGTTACTGTGGAATAAACGGAGGGTTTTGCTATGACGATAGGCATTATAGGAGCAATGGAAGCGGAAATAACCAATATCCTTGAGGAAATGACCGTACTCACTACTAAAAACGCAATAGGACTGGATTTTTACATAGGTTCCCTTAAAGGAAGCTCACACAGCATAGTGCTCGTGCGCTCAGGCATAGGCAAGGTAAACGCCGCCCTTTGCACGCAGGTGCTTGTGGATCTTTTTGCCGTGGATATGGTAATAAATACAGGAGTCGCCGGAGCAATAAGCCCGGATGTGGGTATAGGAGATATAGTTATTTCTTCGGACGCTTTGCAGTATGACTTTGATACATCTGCCGTAGGTGATGAGCCCGGAGTGATATCAGGGCTTGAAACAAGTATATTCCCATCCGAAAACTCACTTGTATCTGTTGCATATGATGTTGTCAGAGAATTGGGACATAAGACCTATGTAGGAAGGATCGCCAGCGGCGACCGTTTTATATCCGATCCCGAAGAAAAAAACAATATATACCTTATGTTCAAGCCCCTTTGCTGCGAGATGGAGGGAGCGGCGATAGCTCATGCCTGCTATCTCAACAAGATACCCTTTGTTATAATAAGGTCCATATCTGACAATGCGGATGAAGGCAGCGATATAAATTACGAAAGATTTTTTAGGGAATGTGCGGTCACGGCTGGCAGGATAGTAAAGAATATGGTCACAAGGCTTTGATAAAGGCTATCGGCCACAGGCAAACGCAAAAACACGATCCGAATAAAAAAGGAGGAGTTGCAATGAGTTCTGCATTTTGGATAGCATTATCGGCCATAATGCTCATAATGGAGGCGGTCACTGTAGGACTAACGTGTATATGGCTTGCATTAGGAGCCTTTGCGGCATTTATAATATCCTTTGCAACAGCCAATGTATATGTTCAGTTTTTGATATTTGCGGCAGTATCCGCAATATCCTTCGCCTCGCTCAGGCCGTTTCTAAAACGCTTTATGCCTGTTAAAAACAATATCAACAGCACTTCAAGGCTCATAGGCGAGAAGGCTGTCGTTACAGAAAGAATAACAAAAATGGGCGGACGTATAAAAGTCGGCGATATATTTTGGATGGCGGAAAGCGCAGACGGAAATGATATAGAGACCGATTCTTTGGTCAGAATAACCGAAGCCAAAAGCAATAAGCTTATAGTAGAAAAAATTTAGGGAGGATGTAAAATGATATTTTTTCTTTTGTTGATAGTAGTGATAGCCGTTGTGGCAGCAGGCTCATGTATAAGGATAGTTCCCCAGGCAAGAGCCTATGTAGTGGAATTTTTAGGTGCATACAAGACCACATGGCAAACAGGACTTTATTTTAAAATACCTTTTTTTGAAAGAGTTGCAAGGAATGTAAATCTCAAAGAGCAAGTAATTGATTTCCCGCCTCAGCCCGTTATTACAAAGGATAATGTTACAATGCAGATAGACACTGTGGTATTTTTCCAGATAACGGATCCGAAGCTTTATTGCTACGGCGTTGAGAACCCTATAATGGCTATAGAGAACCTTACATCCACCACATTGAGAAATATAATAGGCGATATGGAATTGGATGAGACCCTCACATCAAGAGAGAGGATAAATACACAAATGGGTCTTTCTCTTGACGTTGCCACAGATCCCTGGGGAATAAAGGTAAACAGAGTAGAGCTCAAGAACATAATGCCTCCCGCCGCAATTCAGGAATCTATGGAAAAGCAGATGAAGGCTGAAAGAGAAAGAAGAGAGGCAATTCTTATTGCCGAAGGCGAGAAGAAATCTACCATTCTTGTTGCGGAGGGTAAAAAGGAGTCCGCCATACTTGAGGCCGAGGCCAAAAAACAGGCTGCCATACTCTATGCCGAAGCTGAAAAAGAGAGGAAGATAAGAGAGGCGGAAGGTCAGGCAGAAGCTATTCGCAAAGTACAGCAGGCAAATGCAGACGGTATCAAGATGCTCAAGGAAGCGGGAGCCGATGAAAATGTGCTTACGCTCAAGAGCCTTGACGCACTTGGCAAATTATCCGAAGGCAGCGCCACAAAGATAATAATACCTTCGGATATACAAGGCATCGCAGGCCTTGCCACATCGCTTACCGAAATAATGAAAGGCAAATGATATGCCGCTGCCTAAAGGCAGATATCGTATGAATATATTTTAATAAAAACAGGGTGCCGCAGCTTTGCGGCACCCTGTTTGATGCTTGTATAAAATCTATACTCTTATTACTCCTTATATGCAATGGAATATATCAAAGGCACCAACACAAGATTAACTATCATAGATACCAATAATCCCACAAGCATAAGCACAGCCATAGGCACAAAGAGTTCATCGCCGAACAAGGCAAGAGGCATAAGACCCAGCACTGTGGTCATCGTACTCATCATTATAGGACGAAGCCTTTGTCCGCCTGCGGCTCTGCAGGCCTCATCCACAGAAAGGCCTCTGTTTGTCTCATTTGTTATACAGTCTATAAGCACTATGGCATTGGCAAGCACACAGCCCAGCAGGCTGACGGCTCCTATAAGGGCAAACAGGCTCAAGGGCTGGCCTGTCAGCAGCAGTGCGACAAAGCCTGCGGAAATTCCGAAGGGAACAGATATGAACACTATGCCTACCTTCTTGAAGGAACCGAATTGTATGAGAAGTATTATAAGTATGACAATAATGGCAACCAAAGCGGCAACACCTATATTTGCCAGCACTTCCTCAAAGAATATCTTCTTCTTTCCCGATTTTTCTATCTCAACGCTTTCGGGGAACTGGTCCTTCATTTCCTCTATGCGGCTTTCAAGCTCACGCTGTATATCCAGATCGCTTACGCCAAAGCCGTTGTAACAGCCGACTATACGGCCTCTTCTGCCGTCTATTCTCGATATGGATGTTATTTCGGGCTTAAGGGATACATCGGCAAATTGTGACACGCTGTATTTCTCCCCCTGTATTGAGGACTTCACCTTTAATTCCTTTATCTGCTCTCTTGAATCCACATTTGTATCCAGCACTATATCGTACTCCTTGCTGCCCTTTCTCAAGGCGGATACCGTTCTGCCCATAAGAGCGATGTTCAGTTCGTTCTGAGCCTCCGCCTCCGTAAGCCCCAAGGTGTTGAGCTTAAGGGAATCCATATCTACATAATAATTATATGTAGCCAATTCATTATTGTTTCTTACTCCCTTTGTACCCTCTATATTGCTCAGTATATCGTTTATCATTTCTGCAGCGGTATTGAGATCTTCCGTGTTGTCGGAATATATCTTCATCTCCACAGGCTTGGAATTAAGAGACATTATACCAAGCTCGTCTACAAGTATCGAAGCTCCCCCTACCCTTTGAGTGAGCTCATTCTGAAGGAAGTCAACCATATCCTCAGCCTTTTTGAAACGGTCGCTTTGTGAAAAATCCGCTCTCACAAGTATATCTCCAACATTATCTCCTCCTGCCTTTGGCAGTATGGAATAATCATAACGTGGTATAGGCGTTCCCACACCGCTTAGATAATACTGTGTTTCAGGCTGTTCATCCAATATATCTTCAATGCTGTTTACTATTTCTCTTGTTCTTTCTATACTGTCTTCACTGTTGCCCTGTATATCTATCGTGATTATGTCCTTGCCCGCCATAGGCACTATCTGTAAATTCAGAAGAAATACAGATGACGCAAATATAAGCAATGCTGCGACTGCGCACAGCAAAGTCGTTTTCTTATGCTTGAAGGCGTGCTTGAAAAGTGAGTTGTATATCCTTACGGAAAGCGGATCCTTACCGCTTTTGCTCTCCCTTGTCTTATCAAGGAAGAAGAAACTCATAACAGGAGTCACGCATATCGATACAAGGTATGATGCAATAAGAGAGCTTATTATGACCACAGGGAAGGTTATGGCTATCTGATGATAGGCTCCCGGCAATGTCAATATGGAGCTGAATGCCAAAACCTCTGTGAGCATAGATACGAATACGGGAAGCGCCATGGAGGATGTACCCTCTATAACAGCCTCCTTCTTATCCATGCCTGCGTCAATGTTTTTCTGTATGGCATCGCTTACCACTACGGCATTGTCCACAAGCATACCCAGCACCACTATAAGCGATGCAAGAGAAACGAACTGTATCTCAAAGCCCATTATGTATGTGCTTACAAAGCTTGCAAATATAGCAAGGGGTATTGCAAAGGAAACCACAAGGGCATTCCTGAAATTCATACCTATCATTATTACTATAATAACAAGCACTATGGATTCTATAAGGTTTACCACAAAGCCGTTTATGGAATCCTGAACATCATCGGGCTGCAGGAATATCTTGTTTACCGAAATACCTTGAGGAAGTGATGCATTGTAATCATCTATGGTCTTGTTTATTTCATCGCCCAGGCTTACTACATTTAACCCCTCCTGGAAATATACGGCAAGCACGGTGGAACGATTGTCGTTATATATATAGTAGCCTTGATCATCGGGCACTTCCATTGTCACATCGGCTATGTCCGAAAGCCTTGTTATTATATAGTCGTCATTTGCTGCGACCACTATATTCTTTATATCCTCTAAGCTTTCAAGCTTGCCCGAGGTATTTACATTTATGTCATTGCCCTCTACGTTTACCGAACCTGCGGGAAGAGTTGAGTTATGATATTCTATAAGCTGGGCAAGCTCCGCCAAGGATACGTCGGTATCGTTGAGCTTATCTATATTTACCTTTATTTTCACCTGTGAAGGCACGTCGCCGTATATATTTACCTTCCTGATACCGTCTATAAGCCTTAATTTGTTGCTTATCTCTTTGCTTCTTTGTGAAAGCTCGTCTGTGGAGATATCCTCTCCAGTAACGGCAAGTATAAGTCCTGCCGTATCCATAACATCGTCGTCTACGGTTATGGAAGAAACACCTGCGGGCAAGTCTGCCTTTAATGTTTCCATTTTGTCCTTAAGCTCGTCAAATTCTCCGTCTACTTCGTCTTGTGAAAGATCCATGCTTAAATTCACGCTTGTGACACAGTAGTTGTCACCTGCTGTGGTATCGCATTTGTCAAAGCCCTCAAGCTCCATACAAGCGTGCTCCACCTTTTCCGCCACAAGCTGCTCCATATCCTCCGCCGTTGCTCCCGGATATACCACCGTGACCGTTGCCACAGGCAGCACTACCTTTGGGAAATGCTGCTTTGGCATTTTGTAGTATGAAAATGCTCCGGCGCAGAATATCATGAGCATAAGCATTATAATAAGTGATTTTCTCTCTAAAAGACCGCCAAAAAATTTCCTGCCCATAATTACGCCTCCGTCTTTACAAGGTCATTTTCTCTCAGGTTTTTAACGCCTTCCGTTACGACCAGGGCCGTAGGGTCATCTATCTGTACCTCTACCTTATCTCCGGAGAAATCGCCTAGAACCACCTGTTTTTTATGGACTCTGCCATCTGTATCCACAGCATATACATAGTCTACGCCGTCAGCAGAAAAAACGGCGTCTATAGGCACATAACAGCCTCCTGCGGAACCTGTCACTATCTTTACGTCAACGGTTTCGCCAATGGTGTAGTCTCCGTCTATCTCTATATCTACGGCATATGTCCTTGTCTTTTCATCGGGATACTGGGCTATGGTCGTGACAGTACCTGTTTTGTCGCCGTTTATAACGGCCTTGCTGCCTGCCTTTATGTTCTTGTACTCGCTGTCGGAGGCGCCTACGGTCACTATGAGCTCCTTGCTTTTTGCTACCACAACGGGATAGCCTGCGGCAATTATTTCGCCTTCCTTATAAGGCAGCTCCATAACATAGCCGTCACTGTCCGCCTTAAGCGTGGAGTCGTTTATATTCTTTTTTACTATATCGTTTGAGGCGGATGCGCTCTTTACACTTGCCTGTGCTGCCTCTACATCCTTTGCCTTGCTCGTTATAAGATTGTCAAGGCTTTTCTGTGCCTGTGTTTTCTGAGCCTTTGCCGTATCCAGCTCCGCTCTCTTGCTGTCAAGCTCCGCTTTTTTGCTCTCAAGCTCCGCCTTATTTCCCTCATATGTAGCCTTTGCCGCATCTAATTCCGCTGATTTTGTCTTGTATGTGCTCTCGGCGGCATCCAGATCCTTGTCTGAAAGTCCGCCTACGGCGTTTATCTCTCTTGCGGCATCCAGCTCTTCCTTAAGAGTATCGAGAGCAGTCTGCCCCGCTTCTATGTTCTCCCATTCGGCCTTTAATCCGTTTTCAAGAGCGGCTATCCCCTTTTCTCCCGCATCTATGCCCTTTTGTGCGGCAGCGATAGATTCATCGAGAGTGGATATCTGGCTTCTTGCATTTGCAATATTCGTATCATAGGTGCTTATTGTCTTTTGAAGAGTGGCATCGGCCTGATCCTTTGTGTTCTCGCCTATGGAAGCATTGTATTCCATAGTGGTGGTATCAAGGCTTGCAAGGGTATCTCCCGCCTTGAACTGCTGACCCTTTTCCACATATATCTTGGCTATCTTGCCGCCTGTCAAAAAGGAATAGTTCTTCGTATCCTTTGCCTTCACTATGCCAATATAGCTGTAGCCCGTAGAAACGCTTTGCTCCGATACCGCCTGTGTTTTTACTATCTTTGCGGCCTGCTGTACTTCATCAGTACCTTTTTTGCCGCAGCCTGTGAGCACAAAGGGCACACACAGCATAAGCGCCGTTATTTTTCTGTTCATAAATACGCCTCCCGTTATTTATATAAATATCTTTGATTTCCCATATAAAATAATATAATTGATACATTCTGCAATTTCAATGGTCAATAAAATACTGCTTATTGCTTAAGCAACGTTTTTACACAAAATGTTGATTATCTGTATAGGGTATTGCATTTTTTTTGATTTTGTTATATTTTATAGATATGGCAAAGGAGTGATTTTATGAAAACGGATCTGAGAATAGTCAAAAGCAGGAAAGCTATAAAAGATGCTTTTCTTCAACTTATAAAAGAAAAAGGCTACAACAACGTCACTATTACGGACATAGCCGACAGAGCCCTTATAAACAGAAAAACATTTTATATGCACTACGAGACCAAGCAGGCTCTCTATGACGAGATATGCAATGAGCTTATAGATGTGCTTGATCCCGAGTCCACTATGGAGACCCTTCATAAATTAAATGGACATGAACAGAGAAAGCCCGTTATAAATCTTCTCAATAATATAAGAAAAGAAAAGGAGGTCTTTTCTGTGCTTATAAACGATGAAAACAATAAGGTATTTGTACATAAGCTCTATGACAAGATAACTCCGGTCATACTTTCGCAGACACACGGCATGGCAAACAGTATGATGGACGAAAAGCTGCTGCTTGAAGTATACCGCACGCTCTTTATTATTATGTTGAAATGGTGGGTAGAAAACGATAATGCGGACCCTGACAGCGCCATAGACCTTATACTGGAGTTTTTTTCAAAAAAACCGCTTAAACTTCTGGGCATAAGCTTCTGAGCATTTTCCGTTACCCGGTCACCGGAAAATCCTAACGGCTTTACGGAAGACAGCAGCAACAAAATAAAACCACCTGCTATACTGAATAACAGGTGGTCGATCGCTCTAAATTTGGTGTTACTCCCAACTATTGACAAAGAGCCAAATTTTTTTGATTTATTTTACACTTTCCTTACTCTTTGTTTTGCTTGATAAGTTTGCGCATGGCGATCCGATCGCACAGCTTAAATATTATCCACTTGATAAATGTGCCTATCAGAATACATATTACAAGACAGATAAAGCCTAAAAGCAAGCCGACGATAAAACCTTTCTCAGAGCAAAGCCCGACAATGCACGCTAATCCCAAAAGCTTTAACAGAGCGTCGATGATTGACGCAAGCAGTGCAATGACCGATGCAAGAATTGAATTTTTGTATGTACGTATATTTACCGGCATTTTATTCCCTCCTAAATAGTCAAGGATATTCGTACTACGCTTACGCTACGTACTCATAACCGACGGCTTTTACCAAAGCCTTTGTATTCAGCAGGAGCTTGTACCCCTGCGGAATACAAAAGTAAGTACTCGCCGCTTATAGAAGCGGGAGACTTACCCGTCGGTTAAAGTATTCGGAATTTATAATATCTGATTACTTTAAACCAATCGTATTTTCAATATTTGTTGTTGTTTTATTTAATGTGTATATAAAACTCACCTATAAAACAGACAAAATCATAATTGCCTAACAACAAAAATTTTACTTACAGCAAACGTGACATATTTAATATAGATATATTATCTCCATTAAACAATTTAGACAATACAATGGTACCACATATAAGTAATAATTGTCAATACTTAAAATCATGCATTTTCCCGTGACCCGGTCAAGGGAAAATGAGTTTATTTTTTATGATACATTTTGTGGTTGTAACAGATAAGCCTCTTCTGTCATATTGTACAGGGGAGGTGATCTTTATGGGAAGAGATATTTCAAAATGTCATCCCGAACTGCAGATACTGGCGGCAAGGCTTATTGAAAACTGCCGCAAAAAAGGGCTTTTCATAAAGCTCGGAGAATGCTGCAGAACAGTTGCCGAGCAGAATAAGCTCTATGCTTTGGGCAGAACAGAAAAAGGCAATATAGTTACATATGCCAAGGGTACGGACTACAGTTCCATGCACCAATGGGGCGTAGCCTTCGATATAATAAGAAATGACGGAAAGGGAGCCTATAACAACAGTGACGGCTGGTTCAACAAAGTAGGCCAAACAGGTAAAGAGCTGGGGCTTGAATGGGGAGGCGACTGGACAACGCCTGTGGATATGCCCCACTTCCAGTTGAAATATTGGGGAAGCACGCCCGCCTATCTTAAAAAGCTTTATAAAACCCCGGACAATTTCAAAAAAACCTGGAAGGATGTTTATATAGAGAAAAAGGAGGAAGACGAAGTGGTCGAAACAGGCTATATAAATATAAACGGCAAAACCGTAAAAATAGACAAGATAGTAAAAAACAGCAAAAATTTCATAGATCTGAGAGGTCTTGAAAACGCCGGCTTTACCGTAGGATACAACAGCAGCACAAAGCTGCCGATACTTGACAACAAAACAGAATATATAGATATCGATGCCGATGGAAATATAAGCAGGGTAAAAGCTATCAATATAAGAGGCAACAATTACGTTGGGATAAGAGAGCTCGCAGACGTGCTCGGAGACAGAGATGTAGACTATTCCGGCAAAGTTGTGATACTCAGAACAAAACAGCCTTAAAATATAAACGGGTGCTGCGCAGCTTAAAGCGCAGCACCCATTTTTATACGATCGTATATATTATATGGATAGTCTTATAAAATGCCTGTACCCATAAAGATATGCAGCTTATATCCCTTATATCATTGGGGAATATAAAGCATTGTCTTATTTACCATATATGCACTCTGTCCTCGGGAGCAACGTACATACCGTCGCCTTCCTTTATGCCGTAGGTATCGTAGAATATCTGATTATTCTGAAATACTTTGTTTACACGGAGCTTTGAGCAGCTGTGAGTATCGCTTGCGGTAATGTATGCCAGATAGCTGCGGCTGTTGCTTTCTGCCCAGCAGTGGGCTGCAGATTTGAAAAGAGCGTCATAATCGGGATTTTCAAGATGAGATGCTATTTCCAGTATACAGCTTACAGCGCCGTTGTCTGCAATATTTTCGCCTAAGGTCTGTCTGCCGTTTGACAATATGCCGGGAGCTATTTCCAGACCGTCATAGTATGCCGCCATCTTATCACATAGAGCGTCAAAGGCTGCTCTGTCTTCGTCTGTCCACCAGTTTGACATATTTCCCTTTTCGTCAAAGTCTGCTCCGGAATTATCAAAGGCGTGTGATATTTCATGAGCTATAACATAGCCTATGCCGCCCAGATTAGCCTCGTAGGATGCGTCATAGTCATAGAAGGGCGCCTGAAGTATTGCGGCAGGGAATATTATTTCGTTCATGGTACGCTGATAACCTGCGTTTATCATATAAACAGGCATTTTGCTTATATCGTTTTTGTCCATAGGCGTGAACTGATCCTCAATATCCTTTTTATGCTTTGACAATGACAGGCTCACATAATTTTCATAATAACTGTCGCTGTTTATTTCAGCATATGCATAGGGGTCCTTGTATACCTCGGGATAGCCTATAAGTATATTCATATTATCGAGCTTAAGCAAAGCCTTTTCCTTTGTCTTATCGCTCATCCAGTCCACGTTTTCAATACGCGTCTTGTAAACGTCTATTATATCATTTACCATATTTTCAACATTTTGCTTTTTTTCGGCAGAGAAATATTTGTCGGCATATATTTCGCTCAGGTAATCATTAAATATACCTTCTACAGAGGAAAGAGCATTCTGTTCTTCGTTCTTTCTTGCGCCCATGCCAACTGTTTCCATAAATGTATATTCGGCATCTAAAAGCTCGTCTGAAAGGGTGCTTCCTAATTTGCTGAGAATTACAAACTTAGTATATGCCTTAAGGGTATCTATATTGTCATCGGTATACTCGGCTGCTATAGCTTTTATATAATCAGGGTAGTAAATAATTATATCGGTGGTTTTCCAGCTTTCATCATAGCCCGAAGCCGTATATACGGAATCCAGATCGACTCCCGGGAACATTTCCTTTATATCATCCGGTCTATAAGGATTAAAAAGCTTGTCAATGTCAGTCATATCCTGAACATCGGGGAAAGACTTCATTGTCCTTGACTCAAAGCCTGCTGCAAGCTCGGTGTCCTTTGCAGCCTCCTCATCGCTCTCGCCTATAGCCTTGAAGTAGGTATTTATAAGCTTTTTGTATGCATCCATTGTGTTTTGATCATCATACAGAGCTTTTGCTCCAAGCTGTCCTATACTTACATCGAAAGAAAATACCTTTTTTGAATTGTCCTTAACGTCTATATCTGTACCGTAGTACATAAGGGGCATTATTCCCATTTCTTCTATAAAGGTGTTGTTTATATCAATGATATCCTTAACGCTCTGCGCCTTGTCTATAAGCTCCATATAAGGCATTATAGGCGCCATCCCCGTTTTAGCCCTGTATTCCTTGTTGACTACGCTTCTGTAGAAATCGGCAATTTTCTGCTCCTTTGATCCCTTTTCGTAGCTTCCTGCAAGAAGCTCATCTCTTATAGCCTTTATCTGACCCTCTACGGTATCATTAATGGTGTCAAATGCGCCGCCGGCAGTTGTTCTGCCCTCTTTTATTTCAAGGGTATCAAGGGTGTTCTTATTAACGGTCGCCCAGTAGTCATCCTTTAAATTTTTGCCCATATAAGCATATGTACGTGTTATAAGTGTTTCAAGCTGTTCCTTCGTAATGGGGTCATCGGGAGAAAGAGTATTCTCGGAGGTGCCTGCTATTATGCCCGAAGCAAGCACATCGGCTATCTCTTCATCCGCCCATTCGGGAATATCCGTAAAGTTTTCTGCAGGATAGCCTGTTCTCAGATTGTCTCCCGTGGGAGCGGGAAATTCTCCGAAGGCTCTCTTAAGCATTACAAGTGCCTCGGCACGGGTAACTCCTTGTTCTTCATGAAGCTCGCCGTCTTCATATCCCTTGAGTATGTCCTCCTTGCTTACGCCGGGAGTGTAGTCATCGGCTGCGGCAGCAAGCATATCTGCGGCCTCGCCCCTTGTGACGGGAGTGCCTGCCGCCTGTGCGCTTACAGAGCCGAAAAGCATTGTTGTGACGGATACCGCCGCAATAATTTGTCTTAGTTTCATAATTTATCCTCCTTAATATTGAATTAAATATACATTACCATATCTGTACACGGTCCTCGGGAGCAACGTACATACCGTCGCCTTCCTTTATGTCATAGGTATCGTAGAATATCTGATTGTTTTCAAATACTCTGTTTATACGGAGCTTTCCGTTGCTGTGAACATCGCTTACCGTGTCAAATTCCAAAGTGCTGCGGTCGCTGCTTTCTGCATAGCAGTATGCGGCAGCTCTGAAAAGAGCGTCGTAGTCGGGGTTCTCAAGATGAGATGCTATTTCCAGTATGCAGCTTACAGCGCCGTTATCGGCAATATTTTCGCTTAAGGTCTGCTCGCCGTCTGACAGTATGCCGGGAGCTATTTCCCGACCGTCATAGTATTCCGCCATCTTATCGCAGAGAGCGTCAAAGGCTGCCCTGTCCTCGTCTGTCCACCAGTTTGAATAATTTCCCTTTTCGTCAAATTTCGCTCCGGAATTGTCAAAGGCATGAGATATCTCATGGGCTATAACATAACCTGCGCCGCCCAGATTGGTCTCATAGGATGCGTCGTAGTCATAGAACGGCGCCTGAAGTATTGCGGCAGGGAATATTATTTCGTTCATTGAAGGATTATAACAAGCGTTTACATCATAAACCGCCAAATCACCCATATAGTTTTCATCAATAGGTATGAACTGCTCCTCAATGTCTTTTTTACGGACTGACAATGACAGACTTATACTATTTTCATAAAGGCTGTCGCTGTTTATTTCGGCATATTCATAAGGGTCGTTGTATACCTCGGGATAGCCTATAAGTATCTTCATTTCGCTGAGCTTAAGCAAAGCCTTTTCCTTTGTCTTGCCGCTCATCCAGTCTGCGTTTTCAATACGGTTCTTATATACGTTTATTATATCCTTTACCATATTTTCCACATTCTGCTTCTTTTCGGCTGAGAAATATTTATTGGCATATATTTCGCCCAGGTAGTCATAAAATGTACCCTCTATAGTAGAAAGAGCATTTTGCTCTTCGGTTTCTCTTGCGCCCATGCCCGTTTCCTCATAAAAGGTATATTCGGCGTCTGAAAGCTCATCTGAAAGATTACCCCCTGTATGGAATAAAACTACAAATTTAATGTATGCCTTAAGGGTATCTATATTGTCATCGGTAAGCTCTGCTGCTACAGCTTTTGTAAAATCCGGGCAGACAAGAAGCATATCGGTGGTTTTCCAGCTTTCGTCATAGCCTGAGGCTGCAAATACGGAATCTATATCAACTCCCGGGAACATTTCCTTTATATCATCTAATTTATACAGATTGTACGTCTTGTCAACATCATTAAATTCCTGAATATCGGGGAAATACTTCATTATCCTTGATTCATAGTCTATTACAAGGTCGGCGTTCCTGTCAGCCTCCTCATCGGTCTCGCCTACAGCCTTTAAATATGTATTTATAAGCTTTCTGTATTCATCAATTATATTTTCGTCGTCATACAAAGAGCTTACGCCAAGAAATCCTGAAAGTACACTAAAGCGCATTATATTCTTTGAATTGTCCTTATCGTCTACATATACGCCGAAGGTCATAAGGGGCGTCAATGCAATTTCTTCTGTAAGAGTGTTGTTTATTTTGATAATATCCTCAACGCTCTGCGCCTTGTCTATAAGCTCCATGTAAGGCATTATAGGCGCCATTCCCGTTTTTGCCCTGTATTCCTTATTCATTACGCTTCTGTAGAGGTCGGCAATTTTCTGCTCCTTTGAACCCTTTTCATAATTTCCTGCAAGAAGCTCGTCTCTTATAGCTGTCATCTGTTCCTCTACGGTATTTATAGTTTCATTGAATGCGCCGCCTACATATGTTTTGCCTTCATCTATTTCAAGAGTATCAAGGTCATTTTTATTGACGGTTGCCCAGTAGTCGTCCTTTAAGCTTTTGCCCATATAAGCATATGTACGCTTTATAAGTGCTTCAAGCTGTTCCCTTGTAATGGGCTCATCGGGAGAAAGTGTGTTCTCGGAGGTGCCTGCTATTATGCCCGAAGCAAGCACATCGGCTATCTCCTCATCCGCCCAGTCGGGAATATCCGTAAAGTTTTCGGCAGGATAGCCTGTTCTCAGATTGTGTCCTGTGGGAGCGGGGAATTCGCCGAAGGCTCTCTTAAGCATTACAAGAGCCTCTGCACGAGTAAGGCCCCTATCCTCGTGGAGCTCGCCGTCATCATAGCCCTTAAGTATATCCGCAGCACTTATGCCGGGAGTATAGTCGTCTGCCGCAGAAGCAAGCATATCCGCAGCCTCTCCCCTTGTGACGGGAGTACCGTATGCCTGTGCGCTGACTGAGCCGAAAAGCATTGTTACGACTGATATCGCCGCAATTAACCGTCTTAATTTCATAATTTACCCTCCTTGATTTTCAATATAAAATAATTATACATTATTTTTTTTGTTTTTTCAATGTTTATGCAGTAATTTTAATGTAACAGAAATTTAATGTAATTGAAGTATTTTTATACAAAATACCCATTGATTATTTGTTTTATTTGCACATTGTTTTAAAAAAATAAAAGGTGTATTATTGTATTTATAATGGAAAGGATGGGTTAGTTTGATCTTTTCCAAAAAAATGATCAAGGAGGAATATAACCGATGAAATTTTTCAAAAAGGTTTTGTCAACGGTACTTGCGGCTTCATTATTAATGGGCTCTGTAGCTGTTGACACAACAATGGTATCAGCGGCGCCAAGCATATCAGGCGGCTGGTATGAATCCATTTATGCAGAGTGGAAGGACAGTAATCCCGACGCTGCAACAGTTGAGTATAAGCTTAGCTCAGATTCAGCTTATACTGCACTTGAAGGCAATGATGCAGAGTTCCTTATAAGAAAGGCTTCTGCAAGCGGTTACGGACGTGTGGATATCCCCGGACTTAAAGCAGGTACCTATGATATCAAGATAACCGCATCAGACGGCGCAGTTCATGAAAGAAAGGGCATAAAGGTCCTTGCTCATGATCGTTCAGGCTATGCTCATTGGACTACGGCAGGTCCAAAGACATATCAGGGTGTCGGCGCATACAATAACGACGGTACTCTTAAGGACAATGCAAAAGTAGTTTATGTAACGGAAGAAAATAAGAACACTGTTGAGGTACCCGGCTATGAGGGAAAAATATGGGACTATAAGCCATCCTCAGGCTCTCCCTACACAAGAAACGGCGTAGGTATAGGCAATATCCTCAACAACAATATGAAGCTTGTTCAGGAAGTTACCATCACGGATAATCATCCCCTTGTTATAAGACTTATAGGTAAGGTAACCGTTCCCGATAATCTTACTCCTTATGATGCAAAGGATCCTATCCTCGGCGGTTCAAAGGGCGACAACGGTAATCTTGCCATTACAAAGTATGCAAGAAATGTTACAATAGAAGGTATCGGTGATGATGCCGAGGTAGACGGCTGGGGCTTTACTTTCTCACAGACAGGCACTTGTCCTACTCAGGCAGGCGAGAGCTTTGAGGTAAGAAACCTTACATTCAGAAACTATACGGAAGACGCTTTAGGCTTCCAGGGTGACGATGCCATCAAGACTCCAATAAGAAGAGTATGGGTACATAACAACGTATTCTATCCCGGTCATGCAAGCCCAACAACTGACAGTGACAAGAGCGAGGGCGACGGCTCATGCGACTTCAAGAGAGGTCAGTACTACACTATGAGCTACAACCACTATATACAGTGCCATAAGACCAATCTTCTTGGCGCAGGCGACTCAGACGACCAGTTCTTTATGACTCTTCATCACAACTGGTATGAGAGCGTTGCTTCAAGACAGCCTCTTGCAGCAGGCGGAAATGTGCATATTTACAATACCTTCTTCCAGGATAAAATGTCAGCAGGTAAGGATAAGCACGACACAAGCACTGTTATAGACCTTAGAGGTCATGCGGCAGGCTTCTCCGAGAACAATTATTTCCAGGCTTGTAAGAATTACTACAACTTAAGAAAGAATACATCAAACCTTAAGGCATGGAACGATAAGCTTGCTTCAATAACAGTAGGCGGCAAGCAGGCAGACTGTACATTAGGAAAAACGGTAGGTACTCTTTCAGTTGCTAATTCAAGAGGCGAAAAATGTCTGCCTGATAACGGACTTTATTTCCCGGACGGTGTTTCAATAGCTAACTGGGATACCAATCCTAAGTATTTCTACTGTGATGCATCAGGCAACACAATAGTTGATAAGTTAGACAAACCTGAGGATGTTCCTACAGAGGTACAGACTTATGCAGGTACTTTGCATGAGTTCCCACAGGTTGAGTCAGGTACCGTTAGGATAACGGTAAAGGATGACAAGGGTGCGCCTGTAACAGACGCTTCCGTTACAGCAAGCGGCCTCAGCTTCTCAAATATGGGCAGCGGAGTATATGAAGCAACTTGTTCACTTTATTCAGAATATGGCGTAACTGTTTCAAAGGAAGGCTACGAGAATGTTGTTATATCAACAAAGCCTATTGAAACAGACGGCGGAGTATTTGAAGAAACTGCAACACTTAAGCCCGATACAGACGGTTATGCTGTAGTAAAGCTTACAGGAGGCAGCGACAATGCTCCTATAAACGGCGCAACAGTTACACTTGACAACGGCGACAAACTTTCAGCTCAGGGCGAAGGCATTTATAAGTCAGCCGTTCAGTATCCGGTAGGAGAGAGAACTGTTACAATTACAGGCGTAGGCAATTATATTGAACCTGCAGCTCCTCAGAAAATAGCTATCAAGACTACAAATGCAGCTACAGAGATACATCTTGACAAGGCTCAGGGTGATGTTACCGTTACCATAGAGGCAGATAAAGACTCTACAGCTACTCTTGATGCTACAGCCGCAATGGTATATGTAGGCACAAAGAAACTTGACTATGCCGGAAATAATACATTCACAGGCAAAGTAGATGTAGGAACATCTCTTGCAGTGACCGCAAGCGTTCCCGGCTGGCAGGTAGCAAACATTGAGCCTGCTCAGATAATTGCATCTACAGGAGTTCCCGCTAAGGCTGTCATTACAGTAAAGGAAGGCGGAGACGAATACGTATGGAATTATACTACAGGCGAAAATACAGCTGATTTCTATGATGTATCAGCTAACAACTGGAATTCCGCAGACAGCCACGTACAGACAAGTCCCGATGGCGAATCTCTTACCAAGGCTGTAAAGATGGAAAGTTCTACAAGCATTACATTTACAGCTCCTTCAGACGGCGATCTCATAATGATCATGTATGGCGGAAGCGGCAGATATGTACTTGTAAACGGTCAGAGATATGATATAAAGGACGGTGCCAATACCATTCCTATCAAAGCAGGTCCTGTTGAGGTAAAGAAGGGTTCTTCAAGCACATACCTTTATTACATGAAGTTTATAGCAGGCGGCGGCGGTTCATTTGTTCCTCCTACTCCCGGTGAGGGAACAACTGCTGCTCCCGATGAATCTACAGAAGCCACTACTTCAGCTCCCGTTCAGTCAACTCCCGTTGACAAGGGCGATGCTCAGGACAACAGCAATGGCGGTTCAATATCAGTAACATATGATGCGGCTACAGATTCATATAAGCTTCATGATACAGACGGCAGTAATTCTGCTAAGCTCAACATTCCTCTTAAGGAAACAATAAAGAGCGGCAAGGTAGTTGTAAGAGGTACCGCTACTCCTACTAAGAAGAGTGGTTCATGGGCTCTTGTAAGTGTTACAGGTCCTGCAGGCGCCGACGGAACATATCCCGAGATAGCGGCTCTTGCGAGCGATGGCAACAAGAACCTTACTCTTAGAGTAAACGGCGATAAGGATAACGGATATTCCGTATCAACGGATGCATTGGTCGCAAATAAGACATATGAGTATGAATTTATTATCGACCTTGACAATGCAAGCGTTACTCTTACTGTAGACGGCAATACATATACAAGCGCTGTGCCTATTACCACAAAAGAGGTAGGCGGCTTTGCTTCTATTACAGCTTCAAAGGATACGGACAGAGACATAACTGTTTCCAATCCATATATCGGTATCGTAGAGGATACTCCTCCCGCTCCTCCTGTAACGGAAGGACTTAACGACGAGTATATGTGGGCTGTTGATACTGACCTTGTTAAGGATGACTACGGTATGATAGAATTAGGCGAGGCATTCCTTGCTAATTCAGAAGAAGACGCAGCCGCTGAATTTACAGAGGGCGATAAGACTTATGAATTATGGGATTGGGTACAGCCTAAGAATAATCCTACCGATTCAAGAGGCCAAGGACCTATGTCTGAGAACACAGGCAACGGCGATCCTACGGGTATCCCCGTATCAGGCGGTTATCTGAAGTTCACTCCTAAAGCAGACGGTGCTCTTACAGCTGCTATAAAGACAAATACAGGCAAGGCTACATATATTACAGACGAAGCAGGTACTGTTGTCTACTCTAAGGATCAGACAAACGGCTCAACCTCTTATGATATAGTAAGAATAAATGTAAAGCAGGGCAAGAGCTATTACATCTTTGCAAACGGCTCAAAGACTTGTATCTATTACTTAGGCTATACTTCAGGCAAGACTGTTGAAGAACCGTCTTCAGAAGGAACTACCAATACCGAACCGTCTTCAGAAGAGACTACCAAGGATACAAGCTCACAAGCAACTACCAATACCGAACCGTCTTCAGAAGAGACTACTCTTCCTCCTGTAAAGCCTGATATGTACGGCGATGCAGATGCAAACGGTCAGGTTGAGATCAACGATGTTGTCGATCTTCTCGGATATGCCTTAAAGGGTATTATCAAGCAGGTAAACGGCGGCGTTATCACACCGAGCAATGTAAGCTCTGTTCTTGATAAGCTGGATGTAAGTGCAGACGGTAAACTCGATACCACAGATGTTGCCGTTCTTCTCCAGAAGATGCTGGACAGCTCTTATGAAATGCCTATCCAAAAAAAGGCAGCAAATAAATAACTTTTATCGAGCCTGACATATGGCTTGATCAAAAAAAGGTGATATCGCAAATGCGATATCACCTTTTTAATATGTCAAAAACTTGCCGTTTATTTATGAAAAAGCTGCCTATATACATTTATTTTAAGGGCATTGCGCCGCATTTATCCAATGCTTGACCGTCAAAGCGAACCCAGTGTTTTAAAATCATCCTTAAGGGAAGTATAGAGCTTTTGATAAAGCTTATGGATATTACGATACTTTTTATGATTTTCAATATTGGGAACAGACGCTTCTTTTTCCTGTATGAATTTCTCACAGGCAGCCTCAACGCTTTCAAATACACCTGTGCCTACTCCCGCCAATATGGCGACGCCCAATGCGGGGCCTTCCTCAGATACTATGGTCTTTACGCCGCAATTATACATATCCGCCAGCATACTGCGCCATACACGGCTTTTGCCGCCGCCTCCGCATACCATCATTTCATTTATATTTGCACCTGTTTCCTCAAGTATTTCTTTACAGTCGGTGAGAGAAAACGATACGCCCTCCATAACGGCTCTTAAAAGATCGGGCTTGGTATGTATCCCCGAAAGGCCGAAGAACACACCTCTGCATTCCGAGTCAAGGTGGGGCGTTCTTTCTCCCATAAGATAAGGCAAATATATAAGCCTGTTGCTGCCCAAGGGCACATTTTCTATTTTCTCGTTTATTATGTCATATACATCACGGCTTTGCTCTTTTGCCTCTGCAGCATAGTCTTGACAGAAGTTGTCCTTGAACCATTTAAGCGAAAGGCCTGCCGCCTGCGTTACGCCCATAATATGCCAGCAGCCGGGAACAGCACAGCAGAATGTATGCACCCTGCCCTTCTTGTCTATGGAAGGCGTTGAAGTGTGGGCATATACTACGCCGGATGTGCCTATTGTCGTAAATGCCTTTCCGTCTTTTACGATCCCGGTGCCTATAGCGGCGGCAGCGTTGTCTCCCGCTCCCGCTACAACGGCGGTCTTGCAGGACAAGCCTGTAAGCTTGGCTGTCTCCTTTGTGATATATCCCGTCACTTCGGGGGATTCGTATACCCTTCCCAGCATAGATCTGTCTATATCCAGCTTATTCAGTATCTCATCTGACCAGCAGCGCTTCGGCACATCCAAAAGCTGCATACCGCTTGCATCCGAAACATCCGTTGCATATTCTCCCGTGAGCTTAAAGCGTATGTAATCCTTGGGCAAAAGGATATGCCTGCATCTTTTGTAATTTTCCGGCTCGTTGCTGCGTACCCACAATATCTTGGAGGCGGTAAATCCCGTAAGCGCAGGATTGGCGGATATTTCAATGAGCCTTTCCGCTCCCACACGCTTGGTTATCTCTTCGCATTCCTTAGCTGTTCTTTGATCGCACCATATTATAGCCGGCCGTATAACAGCATTATCCTCATCCAGCATAACAAGGCCGTGCATCTGCCCCGAAAGGCCTATTCCCGCAATGTCCTCGCTGCTCACGCCGCTTTTGGAAACAACTTGGCCAAGCGTTGTTATGACCGCATCATACCAATCCTCGGGCTCCTGCTCCGCCCATCCGTTATGCGGCTGGAAAAGAGGATATTCCTTGGAAGCGGAAGCCATAACATTGCACTTTTCATCAAATAATACGGTCTTTGTGGCAGAGGTACCTATATCTATCCCTATTAAATATTTCATAAGTGTTCCTCCTAGCTTATCCTTACGTGTGAAAAATCTACCGTATTCAAATTATCGATGTTATTATCCACCTTATTGCCGTCAACAGCCAGACCAACATAAACATCCTTAGGCATATCCAGCTTCATTTCTCCAAGCTTTGTCCAGCTTATGCCGTCAGGTGATATATATGAAACAAATCTGTTGTTTATTCGTGTAAGCTTAAAGTAATAGCCTAAAAATTCACCGTAGTTTTTAAATGGTATGTCGTTTTTAAGCTGTACTCCCGACTTTGCCGCAGCTTCGGGAGAATCAAGATTTTCGCTGAGCATATCGAAGCTTCCGCCTGTTGTCCTTCTGCCGCACATATAGGCGCTGAAGGCATTTCTGTAATATGTAGTGCTCTTGCCTGTATTGGGGTCGGTCTCCTTCCACTCATAAGGCTTCGTATGGGAAAGGCCTGCCGCAACGGTCTTTGCATCTGGAGAAAGGCTTTCCCTTATCATAACTCCCGCAAAGGCATGATTGTCCACCGCCGTCATATCATCTACCTTTGCAACTATTTCCGTGTTTCCGCTCATCTTGACATATGCAAGGTGTGCCGTATCGCTGTTGTCCTTAAGCTTGCCCGCACCCTTTACTCTCACTGTATCGCCGAATACGGATACATTGCCTTTTATATTCGGATTGCCTATGTCTGCAGAGTTCCATATGCCCGTATCTGTTTTTTCGTTTATATGCAATGCTATAGCCGTGGACTGGGTCTGTGATCCGTTTTTGCCCGTAGCCTTTACGGAAATATAATAAGTACCGTCTTCAAGTCCGTTTATTTTAAACGTGGGCGCATTGCTCATCTCAGAAGTGATATATGCCGTATCAAGTATCTCATCGCCCTTGTAAAGCTCCAGCTTTTCTATATCGGATATACTGCACTCAACAGATATCTCCACATCCTCGCCCTTGTTGAATACGGCATTGTTTAAAGGCGATGATATCCTTATATCGGGATTGTGGGGAGCATAGTCCATATCCACAAGGGAATTGAAATAATTTTCTATATTGGCATAGCCGTTTTGCGCTATGAGCGCACTGTCCTTACTGTCGGCGGGATCCAGTCCGTTTTCAAGCTCCCATTTATCCTCTATGCCGTCATGATCCTTGTCAATATCGGCTTCTCTGTAAACAGCTTCCGTATACGGGAGTCCGCCTACTTCCTCATGCACATTGGCAAAGCGGCCCGTTTTGTTTTCCACCTCATATACTATCCTTGCGTCGATGGCATCTCTCTTGGGATAAGTCGCTCCCGCCCTTGCAAGCACCTTGTCATAAGCTTCCTGCGGAGTGTCCGTATGAAGGTTTTCGGGTCTTGTGCCCTCCATTTCAAATTCCTTGTCCACTATAGCCGTAAAAGGCGCAGAATCCTCGGAAATATATATTCCCTTGCTGTTGTCCTTGCTCACCTCTTCGTTGCCTTCCATATAATTTCCGTTTACATAGAAACGGCCCGGCTTATTCTTTTCTCCGCAGTCTATAAGCCTGTTCCTTACGCTGTCTCTTGTGCCGGGTCCTGCCGCAACATAGTTGAATACATAGTTGAGATCGGCTCTTCCGCCGCCGTAGGCACAATTGAAGCCCCAGTCATAGAGCACATTGTTTCTCACATCGAAGCAGGCGATGTGATCGTTGTCATCCGCTTCGACCGTACCGCCGCCAAAGCGTGGATTTCTTGAAGTGTGGTGGGCAATAAGGTTGTGGTGATATGTAGCATTTGTGCCGCCCCATATAGCGCCGTAGCCGTGTCTGCCCTTTGTATGCCCGCTCATGGCAAGGCTCTCTGATATAATGCACCATTGTGCTGTAAAATTCTCCGCTCTGTAAAGCGACATAGTCTCATCGGTAGACCAGGATGTAGATAAGTGATCCACTATCATATCCTTCATGCTCCTGCCCCATATGGCGTCCATAGAATCGCCCTTATGCACATTGTCTGAGCCCGGTCTGAAACGCAGATATCTCATAATAACATTTTGAGAACGGCTCACATTTGTCTCAAAGCCGTGTATTGTAATACCGTCTCCCGGAGCGGTCTGTCCTGCTATGGTCAGATTTTTCCTGTCGGTGATGAGAAGAGAGGTTTTCAAATCTATAACTCCCGATACATCAAACACTATTATTCTGTTGTCTCCGCTTACTGCATCCCTGAATGAACCCTTTATGGGCTTTTCGGTATTGGGGTCATAGTCTTCAAGAGTGTTTACTATATAGACCTCTCCTCCTCTTCCGCCTGTGGTATACTTGCCGCCGCCTTCTGCTCCGGGAAAGGCAGGCAGCCTTGATGTATCCTCTGCCATTACATTTACCGAACCTGCTGCCATTGCGATCATAAGCATTATTGCCGCCGATCTTTTAAATGATCTCTTCATATCTGTTCTCCTTTCTATTTGTATTTATCGTAAAATTTTTTGCTCACCATTGTGTATTTTGGCATATCAACGTTGTATTTTTTTCCAAGTCTCACGACTTCGTATATAAGTCCGTCTATTTCCGATCTGCTCCCCTTTTGTATATCTCTTTGCATGGATGTAGAAGCAGTAGGCGAAAGATCATCCAATATATCGATATTCGTCTTTATCATATCCTCGTCAAAGGGAAAGCCCATAGCCTCCGCAAGAGCCGTTATTTCCCCTATGAGCTCTGAAAAAAGCCGCCTTTCTTTGCCTTCCTTTTGCATACTGTCGGCCTTGGCGTCATAGTAAAGCCCGCAGGCTGCCATGGCCGAAACATATGAAAATTTCTTTAGGGCGTCTCTTTGTATATTGTGGGAGAGCGTACAATCTATGCCGCTGTCCGAAAGATCCTTTTTGATATCCTCAAAAACAGGCCTGTATTCCTCCTCGTTCCTTGCCCCAAACACGATCCTGAATATATCGCCGTGCATTTTGATATTGCCGCAGCCGCTTATGTTGGCGGAAATGTATATACATCCGTCTGTCACCGTGCAAAGGGGAAGCTCCCTTTGCAGTCTTTGCCCTGTGGTAAAAATATTCAGCAAGGGTATTATTGTAGTGTCTGTGCCTGCGGTTCTTTTTATAAAATCGATCACAGAGCCGAGAGAGTAGCTTTTTACGCAGACAAATATGACGTTCGGCCTGTCATCGTATTCCTCCATGGTACAGGCCTTTACAGCCACGCTGTATTTATTGCCCTGTTCGTTTTCGATAACAAGTCCTCTTTCTTTTATTTTATTCAGATGCTCTCCCCTTGCGATAAGGGTGATATCCTTTCCCGCCCTTTTCATATATGCGGCAAGAGGCCCTCCCGTGCCTCCTCCGCCTATTATCAGATATTTCACATTTTCACCCCCGAAGCCTATCATATATATAAAGTATATCATAAAAACACTTGCTTTAAAATCCTTTTTTTGCAATTGTCATACATAAAAAAGCAGCGGCATTTGATTTGTATACCGCTGTCTTTTACATAATATATATGTCGGCTCATAAGCCGTTTATAAAATATTTACAGTGTCTTATCAGAAAATAGGAACTACCGCTCCCGCATATTTATCTTCCATAAATTTCTTTATCTCATCGCTTTGCAAAGCTTCTGCAAGAGCCTGAACAGCCTCGTTGTTCTCATTGCCTTCCTTTACGACAAGCACGTTTGCATATGTCTGTGCAGCCTCGGAATCCTTGTCCTCTACCGCAACGGCGTCGCTTACCTTTAAGCCTGCTTCTATTGCATAGTTGCCGTTTATGACTGCCATATCCACGTCAGCCAATGCTCTTGCTATCTGAGCAGCTTCCATTTCCTGTATATTTATGTTCTTGGGATTGTCAACTATATCAAGCTTCGTAGCAGTAAAGCCTGCATCCTCCTTAAGAGTGATAAGACCCTGTGCCTCAAGGAGCATAAGCGCTCTTGCTTCATTAGTACCGTCATTGGGAACAGCTATAGTTGCGCCGTCGCCGAGCTCATCGAGAGCTGCGACCTTACCTGCATATAAGCCAAAGGGCTCATAGTGTATAGCTGCTACGGACACAAGGTGTGTACCGTTTTCATTGTTGAAGTCCTCAAGATACGGACCGTGCTGGAAATAATTGGCGTCTATCTCGCCGCACTCCGTTGCCGTATTGGGAAGAATATAGTCATTGAATTCCTTGATCTGAAGATCTATATTCTTTTCCGCAAGTATAGGCTTGACAGCCTCCAATATCTCTGCATGAGGTGCGGGAGATGCGCCTACGGTAATAACGGCGGCGTCACCCTTTCCGCTGTCGGCACTGTCTCCGCTGCCGCCGCAGCCTGCAAGAAGCACTGCTGAAAGCACTGCTGTACCTAAGATCGTTAAAAATTTTTTCATTGTTATCGTCTCCTTTTTTATTTAAAAATTTAATTGATCCTCTTATCCGTTTTTCTGGTGATACGCATTCCCACCTCCTGGAAAAGCTGCACCACTATTACAAGAAGCACTACCGTGACCATCATAATATCGGTCTGATATCTGTAATAGCCGTAATTGATAGCTATAGAGCCAAGGCCTCCGCCGCCTACAAAGCCTGCCATTGTGGAATAGCCCAATATAGTGGTAACGGCAATGGTGCTGCCTACTATGAGCGAAGGCTTTGCTTCCGGTATGAGCACCTTGAATATTATCTGTATAGGTGAAGCGCCCATAGACTGAGCCGCTTCTATAACTCCAGCATCCACTTCTTTTATGGAGGATTCCACCATCCTTGCCACAAAAGGGCCGGCAGCCGCAGTAAGGGGAACTATGGTTGCCGTTGAGCCTATGGATGTGCCTACTATGAACCTTGTTACTGGTATTATGGCAACAAGGAGTATTATAAATGGTATAGACCTTATTATGTTGACTATAACGCCCAGTACCACATTCACGCCTTTATTGGGACATATGCCTTCTTTGTCGGTTATATTCAGTATTATACCTGTGGGAAGCCCTATTATGTAAGCAATAAGCGTAGATACAAGAGTCATATAAAGAGTCTCTCCCGTTCCCCTCACGAGCAGGTCTGCAAGCTTTGCGATCTCCATTATATCTCCTCCTTGTATTTTATGCCTATCCTGTCAAAATAAGCGCTTACCTTATCCATGGCGGTATCGGGTACTTGTATTATCATCTCTCCCGCCGCCACGCCGTTTACATCCTTTGTGTTGGCATACATTATATTTGCAGGTACATTGCACTCCATAATAAGATTTGCTATAACGGGTTCATAGGATGAAAGGCCGTCGAACACAAGTCTTACGGTTTTGAAGTTGTCAAGAGAGTGTATTGCATTTTTGGGAAGTATGAGCTGCTTTGCCATATCCGACTTGGGATTGGCAAATATATCCTTTACGCTGCCTTCCTCTACTATGCGGCTTTTGTCTATGACCGCCACCCTGTTGCATATCTGCTCTATAACGCTCATCTCGTGAGTGATTATGATAACGGTAACGCCCATGGTTTCATTTATTTCCTTTAAAAGAGCCAGTATGCTCCTTGTGGTATTGGGATCGAGAGCCGATGTGGCCTCATCGCAGAGCAGCACCTTTGGGTTTGTGGCCAAAGCTCTTGCAATGGCTACCCTCTGCTTCTGACCGCCTGAAAGCTGTGACGGATATGACTTTTCTCTGTCCTCCAAGCCTACTATCTTAAGAAGCTCTCTTGCCCTTTTCTCCGCATCTCTTTTAGACACGCCCGCTATTTCAAGAGGGAAGCATATATTCCTGATAGCTGTCCTCTGCTCCAAAAGGTTAAAGCCCTGAAATATCATACCCATGGACTGTCTTGCCTTTAAGAGCTCTTTATGTGTAAGCTCGGTAAGATCCTTGCCTTCAAAAAAGACGGTGCCCTCCGTAGGTATCTCAAGGAAATTGATACACCTTACAAGAGTGGATTTGCCTGCGCCGCTCAAGCCTATTATGCCGAATATATCCCCCTGCTCTATGCTAAGGTTTATATTTTTAAGCGCCTGCACGTCGCCGTTTGCCGTATGGAAGGTCTTGCTGAGATCCTGTATTTTTACTAAAGGCATATATCCGCCCCCTTTTTTATTTCATAGAAGCTGCTATATCATCCTTGAATGCCTTAAGCTCCTCTGTCTGTGTCTTCAGCACCGTGGACTTTACGGAAAACATTTTCTCGGACACTGTGATATTCTTCATTGTGCCGAGGAGCTCAGCCATTTTCTTTGAGGCTGTGGCAGCCCATGTGCCGTTGTCCATAAGGGCAACTGTCCTGTTCTGTATATTAAGCGCCTTCATATCCTTTATGAAGCTTTCCATAACGGGATATATATCGCCGTTGTAAGTAGGAGAAGCAAGCACTATATGACTTACTCTGAAGGCCTCTGATATAAGCGTTGACACATCTGTGCCGGATACATCATATACTCTTATGTTCTTAACACCGTCTTCCGCAAGCATACACGCAAGGGCATTTGCCATATTTTCGGTATTGCCGTACATAGATGCATAGGCGATCATTATGCCCTTATCTTCAGGCTCATAGGTGCTCCACCTGTTGTATTTGTCAAGTATATACTCAAGATCCTTACGCCATACGGGGCCGTGAAGAGGAGCAAGCATTTTTATATCAAGGGAAGCCGCCTTCTTAAGAAGAGCCTGTACCTGTACGCCATACTTGCCGACTATGTTCGTGTAATATCTTCTTGCATCATCGAGCCAGTCTCTGTCAAAATCCACCTCATCGGCAAATATAATACCGTCAAGGGCGCCAAATGTACCAAAGGCATCTGCAGAAAAAAGTATGCCTGTATTTTCGTCATATGTGACCATGGTTTCAGGCCAATGTACCATAGGCGCCATAAGGAATCTAAGCGTGTGCGTGCCTGTGCTCAGCGTATCTCCCTCCGCCACAAGCACCTTATCATAGCTCATATCTTCATAAAACTGGCCTATCATATTAAATGTCTTTGCGTTTCCCACAAGCTTTGCATTCGGGTATCTCAAAAGGATATCCCCTATAACGGCACAGTGATCCGGCTCCATATGATTCACAACAATGTAGTCAAGCCCTCTGCCGTCAAGAGTATGCTCCAGATTTTCTATAAACTGCCTGCTCACGGAATAATCCACCGTGTCCAAAAGCACTGTCTTTTCGTCTAATATAACATATGAATTGTATGATACGCCTCTCGGTATGGGGAAAATATTTTCAAAGCGTGACAGACGCCTGTCGTTTCCTCCTATCCAATATATATCCTCAGTTATCTTTCTTGTACAATACATTATCACTACTCTCCTTTACATCAGTATATACATACTTATTTTAGTTAATAAGGAAGTATTTGTCAATACAAATGTCTCTTATTTTTATACGGCGGCTGCCAAAAAGGACAGCCTTTACGCTGTCCTTAAAGCTAATCTCTTTTTCTCAGTATCTCAAATTTAATGCTCGTCTTTATCTCGCCTTCTATTTCGGACTGGGAAAAGGCAGGAACACACACAAGGTCTATACCGTTTGGGGCAACATATCCTCTGGCTATGGCAACGCTTTTGACCGCCTGGTTGACTGCTCCCGCACCTATGGTCTGTATCTCCACTTCTTGGTTGTTTCTCAGTATTGCCGCAATAGCACCTGCTACGGATTTTGGCTGTGAATTAGATGATACCTTTAATACTTCCATAATTACATCCTCCCATAAAATATTGATTTCATATGTATTTTTTCCTGAATTATGGAAGTATATTCATCATTGATCCAATGTATGTATAAATATCCCGCTCCTCAGCTTAGGCTCGAACCACGTTGACTTGGGAGGCATTATCTTGCCCTTGTCCGCTATGTCCATAAGCTGAGACATAGTGGTGGGATACATTGAAAATGCCACCTTCATTTCTCCCGGATCCACTCTCCTGACAAGCTCCTCAAGGCCTCTTATGCCGCCTACGAAGTCTATCCTCTTGTCGGTACGTGGATCGCCTATATCCAGTATGGGAGATAATATCTCATGCTGGAGTATAGATACGTCAAGGCGGTCTACGGGATCCTTTTCATTTATTATTTCCTTCTTGGCTCTTAATATATACCATTTCCCTTCCAAATACATACCGAAGGTATGCATCCTGTCGGGCTTGTAGCAGCCTTCGCCTTCATATTCTTCAACATGGAACTTGGCGCTTATCTCATTTATAAATTCCTCGGCACTTCTGCCGTTCAGATCCTTTACAAGCCTGTTGTAATCCATTATATAAAGATCGTGATCCGGGAAAATGACCGAAAGATAATAATTGAACTCTGCGTTCTTGTCGTAATTTCCCGCTTTTTTCCTTCTGTTCATTCCCACTCTTACGGCGGAGGCATTCCTGTGATGCCCATCCGCTATATACAAAGCAGGCACAAAAGCAAATACCATTGTCAGCCTTTTAATGACCGCTTCTTCATCTATGATCCATACCGTATGACCCACATTGTCTCGGGATACAAAATCATATATGGGCTCGTGTTCCTTTTTCCATGTATCTATGATATCGTCTATTTCGGTAACTGCTCTGTAGGTAAGAAAAATAGGACCCGTATTGGCATTGCACGTATCTACGTGACGCACTCTGTCTTCTTCCTTGTCGGCTCTTGTAAGCTCGTGCTTTTTTATTTTGCCCTCTATATACTCGTCTATGGATGTACAGGCAACAAGACCCGTCTGAGACCGGCCGTTCATAGTGAGCCCGTATATATAAAGGGAGGGTTTTTCGTCTCGTATATATATGCCGTCTTTTATCATTTTATACAGATTTTCTTTGGCCTTTAAATAGACCTCATCCGAATACGGATCCGTACCCTCGGGCAGATCTATCTCTGCCTTGTCTACGTGTAAAAATGAGTAAGGCTCATCTTTGGCCATCTCCCTTGCTTCCTCAGACGTCATAACATCATAAGGCAGGGCGGCTACTCTTTTGCAAAGATCGGGTATGGGTCTGTAGCTCCTGAAAGAACGTATCACTGACATAATATGCACCTCTTTCTTGGTATATATTGCAAATAAATATGCGGTAAAATACACAAGCATACTGCTTGACCGTGTATCATACAGGCTGCAAAAGCAATGGAAAATACTGCCGTATTTATACCGCAAACACAAATACGTTTACTGCCCGTTTTTGATTTTTTCAACAAGCTGTGCCGCTTCCTTTTTGACCGAATCCACAGGATGCTTTTCGGCAACGGTGTTAAAGTACGTAACGGCTTTGTCGTTCTCGCCTTTTTCCGCAGCCAGTTTGCCAAGCTGATACATTGCGCTGTAGCGTATCTCGTCTCCGTTGTCGGTACACTGCACACACTTTTCAAAATACCTTGCCGCACTGTCTTTATCCTCGGACAAGGCCTCCGTGCCCGAGGTGTAATACTTTTGGGCGGCAGCGGGAAGCACTGCGGAACGCAGAGAATCATATTCCTTCATAACTTCCGCACCAAAGCCCGTTGTGTTAAGAGCAATCAGCTTATCCGCCGCAGCCTCCGCATTGCCCTCCTCATAATAGGCTCTTATATCCGAAAGGGTCTTTACCCTTTGCTGGAGTTCCTGAGAACCTGTTGTGTAAAGTCTTGACTTCAGATCCTCATTTTCCTCTGTAAGTCTTTGTATGGTCTCTTCATTTTTGGCTATAACATTATTTTTGTCATTTTGGGCTATATTGTACCGGGTCTCAAGCCTATCATACTCATTTCTGTAGTGCCTTATAACGGCAGGCACAACGAGAGAGGCCGCTATTACCGCAACGGCAGCGGCTCCCAGTATGAAGCAGAGCATATTTCCCCTGCCATCGCTCACTGTCTTTACAGTCCTTACTGTAGCCCCTGTATTATCCCATTCTTCCTTCTGCTTGGGTTTAAAGAAAAAATTCTTGCCCTGCTTTATCTCATCCATAAGCCTGAGAGCGATCCTGTCCGAAGAGTCGATCTTGAGAGCCCTGTTCAAAAGAGCATAGGCATCGGCGTTATTTCCTCTGTCCATATAACAAAGAGCAAGCAGATCGCAGGCGGGTATAAAATTCTTATTTATATCCACCGCCTTTTTAAGGCACATGATCGCCATATCCGTATTGCCGTCTTTGGAATATGCAAGAGCCTCGTTATAGTTATGGACAGACTGGTAAAGCCTTTCTGTATTGCCGTCACTTTCCACATCCACCAGATTATCTATGGCTGTATTGTCTGTTATCTTCATTTCGGAGCTTATGCGCCATTGTATAACGGCCTCTGTGATCCTGCCAAGTCTGTAGCAGCATAGCCCCAAAAGGTTCCTTGCGCTTATATTTTTTTTGTCCAAGGATATGCTTTCTTCAAGATATGTTATGGCATCCGATATCCTGTTTTCGCCGCAAAGCTCCAATGCTCTGTTATAGCATTTAACGGAAAGAGCACTTATTTTTTTCTGAACTGAGTCGGAAATATATTTCATTCAGGCACCTCTTATTTGTCATTTTTAATATCTCTGAGTATATCTATGATATCCTCAGCCGTGCTGTCCTTGTATCCGTCTATTTCCTCAAACTCCGGGAGAGGCTTGAATTTACTGAGCTCCGTCTTAAAATCAAGCATTTATTTCACCTCTTATTATTCCTCATCTGTCTTGGGAGCAAGAGCTATGCCCAGTTCCTCAAGCTGTATGTCATCCACCACATTAGGCGCATCTGTCAAAAGGCAGCTTGCGTCTTTTACCTTCGGGAAGGCGATCACATCTCTTATGCTTTCCGCACCTGTAAGGAGCATAACAAGTCTGTCAAGGCCGAAGGCAAGTCCGCCGTGAGGCGGTGCGCCGAACTTAAAGGCATCCAAAAGGAAGCCGAAGCGCTCCTGAGCATCTTCCTGGCTAAAGCCCAAAAGCTTGAACATCTGTGCCTGTATCTCTCTTGAATGTATCCTTATGGAGCCGCCGCCGACTTCGCAGCCGTTGAGCACCATATCGTATGCCTTAGCCCTTACCTTGCCCGGATCGGTGTCTATATATTTCAGATCCTCATCCATAGGTGATGTAAAGGGGTGGTGCTTTGCAACAAATCTCTCTTCCTCCTCGCTGTATTCAAGAAGCGGGAATTCCGTTACCCAAAGGAATCTGTAATCATTGTCATCCAATATCTCAAGGCGCTTTGCCACCTCAAGCCTGAGAGCGCCCAATGCATCGAATACTATACTGTTCTTATCTGCGCAAAGGAGTATAAGGTCTCCTGCCTTGGCGCCAAAGCGTGCTATTATCTCGTTTATCTTATCGTCTGTAAAGAACTTTGAAATAGTGGTCTTGAAGCCTTCTTCATTTACCGCTATCCATGCAAGACCCTTTGCGCCGTAGGTCTTAGCCACATCTACAAGAGAGTCTATCTTCTTTCTTGGGAAGGAGCCGCAGCCCTCTGCGTTTATGCCTCTTACGGAGCCGCCTGCGTTAATGGCATTCTGGAACACGCCGAAGTCCGAACCGTCAACTATGTCCGTGATATTGCATAATTCCATACCGAAGCGTATGTCCGGCTTATCTGAGCCAAAGCGCTCCATAGCCTCGGCATACGGCATCCTCAAAAAAGGAGTAGGCACATCTATGCCCTTTAATTCCTTGAATACCTTCTTTATAAGTCTTTCATTTACGTCTATGACATCATCTTGCTCCACAAATGAAAGCTCCATATCTATCTGAGTGAATTCGGGCTGTCTGTCCGCTCTCAGATCCTCGTCTCTGAAGCACTTTGCTATTTGGAAATACTTATCGAATCCCGATACCATCAAAAGCTGCTTGAAAAGCTGGGGGCTTTGGGGCAGCGCATAGAAATTGCCTGGATGCACCCTGCTTGGCACAAGATAATCCCTTGCGCCTTCGGGAGTTGACTTTGTGAGCATGGGAGTCTCTATTTCTATAAAGCCCTCATCGGAAAGGAACTGTCTTACTATCTGGCAAAGCTTATGCCTTAAAACTATATTTTCCGCTACATTGGAGCGTCTTAAGTCGAGATATCTGTATTTCAATCTCAGCTCCGTGCTCACGTTTATGCTTTCCTCTATTTGGAAGGGAGGAGTTTCCGCCTCTGAAAGTATCTTCATGGTCTCCACATTTACTTCCACACTGCCCGTTTTCATATTGGGATTTACATTTTCGGGAGTCCTTGCGGCTACCTTGCCCGTAACGGCTATAACATATTCTCCCCTTATTTCCTTATCCTTGGCTGCTACATCTTCGGTGCAGCTGTCTCTGTCCACAACGGCCTGCACTATTCCTGTCCTGTCTCTTAAAAGTATGAATGAGAAGTGGGAAAACTCTCTCTTTCTGCTTACCCAGCCCATAAGAGTGACCTCTTGTCCGACCATGCTCTCGTTTACATCGCAGCAGTAACAGCTTCTTTTCATGCCCTGCATCAATTCTGCCATTTTTATTACATCCTTTCCTGTGCCTTTATTTCTTTTGCAATATCATCTATGGCTACAGTCTTCTGTTCGCCTGTGGTCATATCCTTAAGTGTAACGGTATTGCTGTTCACTTCATCTTCGCCTATTATAACAACATAGGGTATCCCCAGCTTGTTTGCATATTTCATTTTTGCCTTCATGCTTTTTTCGGCATAGTATACATCGGCAGGTATTCCCGCATTTCTTATATTGCCCGCAGCCCTGAGAGTATATTCCATGCCTGCGCCCATAGGTATCACAAGAGCCTTTACAAGGCAAGCCCTTTCCGCCTTTATGATACCCGCTTCCTTAAGCTGAGAGAAAAGTCTTGTAAGGCCGATTGAAATGCCTATGCCCGGAAGCCTGGTGTTTGTGTAATACTCCGTAAGGTTATCGTAGCGGCCTCCCGAACATATGCTGCCCAAGCTCCTGTGATCGTCAAGCACGGTCTCATATACCGTGCCTGTGTAATAGTCAAGACCCCTTGCAATTGTCAGATCTATTTCAAAATAGTCCTCATCTATGCCGAAATCCCTCATATATCCCACGACCTTTTCAAGCTCGTCTACGCCTTCGGCAAATTTTTCGCTGTTTATATCCATAGCCCTGAGAGCTTCTGTCTTTTCATTATTATTGCCCGCTATGGAAATGAAGTCCATTATTTTTTCTGTTTTGCCGCTTTCTATATCCAGCTTCTCAAGCTCGGATATAACATTTGACGCTCCTATTTTGTCAAGCTTGTCTATCACCCTTAATATATCGGTTATCTTGTCGGAAAGATCAAGGGCTTCAAAAAAGCCGTTGAGCACCTTCCTGTTGTTAAGTCTTATGGTAAACTTGCCAAAATCCAGCTTTCTGAATATGTTGTATATAACGGCAGGTATCTCCCCGTCATATACAAGGCTCAATTCCTCATTTCCTATTATGTCTATATCACATTGATAAAACTCTCTGAATCGGCCCTTCTGCGGTCTTTCCCCTCTGTATACCTTGCTCATCTGATAGCGCTTGAAGGGAAATGTCAGCTCACCGCTGTGCTGGGCAACATATCTTGCAAGAGGCACCGTAAGATCAAATCTCAGCGCAAGATCGTTATCTCCCTTTTTAAAGCGGTATATCTGCTTTTCGGTCTCGCCTCCTGCCTTGGCAAGAAGCACTTCCGAAAGTTCTATAACGGGAGTGTCAAGAGGTAAAAAGCCAAAGCTTTCATACACTTCCCTTATAGTGTCATATATTTTGTTGAACAGTATCTGGTCTGCCGGCAGCAGCTCCATAAATCCCGTAAGTATACGGGGTTTTATCTTGTTTTCAGCCATTTTATTTCTCCTTTACAGTAGTTTCTCCAATGCCCTTTTTCTCTCAAGCATTTCATCTATCCTTGTTATATAATCGTCAACGCTTTTTACATTGAATATCCTCTCTATCCTGCCGGTATCCAAATTTACGGCCTTTGTGGAGGCTCCTGCGCCCAAAGCTATTATGCTCTGCTTTTCCTCCATTATCTGCACATTGTATATACATTGACAGTTTTCCTTGCAGTAGCCCACGTTTTCAAAATTACCTACCATATTTTTCTGCCTGTACATATAGTAAGGGCGCATACCCATTTCCCTTGTATATTCTCTTGCTATGGCAATATGTCTTTCCATAGCGGCGGCATCCGTCATAGAATATTTATCAAGGGTCTCTTTGAGTCTTGAGGCTCTCTTTACGGCAAGGGTATGTACGGTGATGCTTTCGGGAGACAGTCTCATAAGCCCCTCCATAGTATTTATCACCTCTTTTTCACCCTCGCCCGGAAGCCCAAGTATTATATCTGTGTTTATATGGTCATGACCCTCTTCTCTCGCCATTTCAAAGGCATTTATGAACATAGCCGCCGTATGCTCCCTGCCTATGAGTTCAAGCGTTTTATCATTAAGGGTCTGAGGATTTATGGATATCCTGTTAACATTATGCCCTTTAAGTATTCTCAGCTTTTCTCTCGTAAGAGTATCGGGTCTGCCTGCCTCAACGGTATACTCCTCAGGCATACCGAAATTTTTTTCAACGGCGCACAGCACTCTGTCAAGCTGAGCTTCGTTAAGTGATGTGGGTGTGCCTCCGCCTATATATATGCTTTCAAGCTCTCTGCCGTCGGTATACCTTCTTGCATCCTCCATTTCTTTAATAAGGCAGTCTATATAGTTGTCTGCCTTGGCAGCATATTGCTTCAGAGGATAGGATGTAAAAGAACAGTAGAGACACCTTGTAGGGCAAAAGGGAATGCCTATATACAGGCCTATCTTGCCCTTTCCCGACTCCACTATTTTCCTTTCCTCCTTGGCAACCTCCGCCATAAGCCTGAGCTTTTCGCCGCTTACAAGATATTTTGCATGGAGTTCTTCAATCACTTTATCTATGCTTTCCCCTCTGTCCAAGCCCTCGCTTATGAGCTTGGCGGGTCTCACTCCCGTGAGTATGCCCCAAGGCAGCGGTATATGCATAACGGAATTTACCGCCCTTGCTATAGACAGACCCACAACTCTCTTTATCTCCGAGCGGTCATCGCTTTCGGCTCTTTCTCTGTCTTTTGCCTTGAGCTCGCCTTCCATATAGAGCCGAGCTTCCGCATACATCCCGTCAAATCGGCTCACAAGGGTGATCCCCTTATCTGTGGTATCTGTTTGTATATACTTGTCGTTGGGATAAAATATCATAAGAACCGACACTGTCTCATCTGTAAGATCATGTCCGTTTATTATATAGTACATAGCCTCTCCTAGTATATAAAGCTGTTGTGCTCTTTTTCAAAACCTATGGATGTTTCATTGCCGTGACCGCTGTATACCTTGGTATCGTCAGGCAGTGCAAAGAGCTTGTTTTTTATGCTGTCAATAAGGCGGGATGCGCTTCCGCCGGGAAAGTCTGTTCTTCCCACGCTCATAAAGAAAAGTGTATCTCCCGAAAAGAGAACGCCTTCTTTTTCAAAATAAAAACAGCCGCCGCCCGGTGTATGCCCCGGCGTGAGTATAGTCGTAAATTCAAGAGAACCAAAGCTAAACTTTTCGCCTTCGTCCAGCACTCTGTCATATGGCACCGTAAGCGGTCTGCCGAACATGGCGGAAAGATTATAAGCCGTGCTGAGTGCCGTCTCTTCCTCGTTTTTGCATATGAGCACAGGGGCTCCTGTGAGCTTTTTTATATCTGCTACCGCTCCCACATGATCGAAGTGACAATGTGTAAGACATATGGCTTTTACATCAAGCCCTTCGTTCTCTATTGCTCTGCACAGCTTTTCACCTTGTGCGCCCGGGTCGATCACAACAGTCTTTTTAGTATCTTCATCTATTACAAAATAACAGTTTTCTCCCATATCGGGTGATACGAATTGCTTTAATCTCATATGTCTCTCCTATTTATAATGTAAATTTTATGTACTTTTTTGCGAAAAAAGTACCAAAAACATTCAGCATTGTTTGTTATTTATAATATGAATTTTTATTTATCTTGCTTTAAAAAGCAAGCAAATTTTATGTACTTTTTTGCGAAAAAAGTACCAAAAACGTGGGGAGTTCCGATTCTCCCCACACCCCTTAAACGGCTTTTGGGGTCCGAAAGCAATTTTACCCCATAGCTTTTGACCCCAAAAGATACAGGGCTCCCACTTAGCCACGCTGCGGCTGTGGGAGGTGAGGCTTCACATAAATATTAGTTTTTCAAATTGAAAAGCCTTAAGACTTGGACAAATTGTATCATATAATAATATAACTGGTTTACGATTTTCTGTTTTATAAATAAATTTATTAAAAGTGTGTATTATTGATTTATTATATAAGTAACTTCATTGAGAGGTTTCTCCTTCTGCCGACCGCAATCAGCACTTTTGCCTTCGGCAAAAGCCACTCTAGCGAGTGTCCGATA
>CANPXH010000007.1 GCA_947585865.1 uncultured Clostridia bacterium | reverse complement strand
ATAGAAAACCGTGCTTTTCAAAGTACAGCCATAGGCGAGATAACTATTCCGGCAAGCGTAAGAACAATAGGAGATTATGCATTTTTGGGCTGTATGAATCTAAGAAATGTTGTAATTGAAAATGGTGTTGAAGAAATAGGCAGAGATGCCTTTGGTATGTGTGGTTTTGACAGCATACTTATACCCGATTCAGTTACATCAATAGGAAAGTGGTCACAATTTAAGGCAACTATACTTTGCTATGAAGGCTCTTACGCTCAGCAGTACGCCACAGACAACAATTTAAAATATGAAATTATTCAGTAAACGTCAGCACCGAGCGTTTAAGGGATAATTGCATATAAAGCTCCATAGTAACAGGCATTATGTAAAAACGCATATCAGACTGTTATTATCAGAGCGTTAGACAGCGGTTAACCAAACTGTCAAAAAAATCCCCTGTGATGGGTGCATAACATCACAGGGGATTTTGTTGTTAATAATTATTTAATCAATTATCATTCACAAACATTAACTAGCATTAGTCTAATAATTTTCTTACAACAACCGTGCATTCTCATATAAAAAATCAATTAAAGTATTTTCAATATTAAATAAATGTCATTCATATTCAATCATCCATAAACTACTTTTGTAAATTCATGGCATAACCTATAAGAGCCTATTTACACATACTATATTCATACTTGAGCAGAAACTTTATGCTGCTGTAAATCTCAAGAATACCATTCACAGATTTCCTTTTTCGATAATAAAATTAATTTGTCTATAGCGAAGTAATAAAATTTGTGTTCATATATTTTATATGATATTAAGTTATTTTTAAAAATTGCTAAAAAAGAAGTAATTTTTTAAAAAATGTCAAATTTCCTTGCTTTATAGAATCAAATGTATTATAATATTTTTGTTACATATGTATTAACTACAAACTTCTGGATGGTGATTTTTATGGCTTATGCAGCCCTTATAATGGCAATTATTAAAATTCTATTTGATTTATTTATATTTATTATCAACAAAATTAATCAACATGAAAATATAATGCAAAAATCAAAGGGTAAACTTTGTGTTTATTATATTGAAACAGACAAAAGAGGCAAATGTTCTAATATTCTCTTTAAAAGAAAAATGGCTAATGGAAAATGTCCTCGAGAAAATTGTCATGGTTTTAATATTGGTAATACTGAAATTAGCAACGAAATGCTTTTTATTAACATTCCTTGGTTAACTATAGTTAAAAGAATTATTGATTTATTTCCGGAATTTGCAGCAGCACTTTTGGCACTAAATCAATTAATGTGAAATGAGGTGCAATAATGCGTGTAAAATATAATAGCAAATATAAAAATATAATTAATTATGAAACGAGCTATACTAAAAAATATTTAGGAGAAGAACTTGAAATATTACTGAATCCTGAATCAAACTCTATTCATGATGTCAATTTTCGAGATTTGTATGTTAATGTTCCTGGAATAGAAGAATATCTAATCCCTTTTAGAGATGAAACTGATAGTGATAGATGCGTTTTTTTGACTGGTGTAACTGGATGCGGAAAAAGTAGTGTTTTGCAATATATATTTCCCACTAACCTTAATCAGAAAATTGTTATAAATGATAATTCATTGTATATTCTTTTTTCTTTTGACCATATGTTAGGTAAAATTATGGAAGAGAGTGTAGAAACAAATTTTATAAATATGATTAAAGCTGCCTGTTCTGAGCTTGAGGAAATTATTGATAAAAGACACCTAGAAACGTCTGACGAAAATTTATATGAATTCATCAAAAATGAAAAAATAGAAAGCACAAAATATGGCAATAGTGAGGAAATACAAGAAAAAAATATAAGATTATCAAATCTCCGTCAAGAAAATGCCATAGAATTTCATGTTTTAAAATTAAAATACTATTTGTCAATCATCGAGAAAATTAATCATGTCATAATTATAGTTGATGATATTGAGTCTCTTGGAGTAAATAAAGAATTAATTCCAATTAACTATGGGCTTGGATTATGGGCTTGCTTAAAGCGGCAAACTGCTAATACAAAAAAGTGGTGTTCTTCAGTAATTATTTCATGTAGGCATTATGTATATAGAATGATTCAAAAACGGTCAATTGATTATAAATATGTAAAAAAATCTGGTATTGATAGTCAAACATTAGAATCTTATCCTATCGATGATGAAATTAATATCCCGGAGTCTGTAAAATTGTATAAATTAATAGAAAAAAGAGTTGAAGCCTTAAAAAAGGCAAAGTCAAGTAAGCGTTGGGATGATGCGTGGGATGTTGTAGAACTGATTTTAATGAGAGTGGATAGTACTTTTGGTGATTTTATTTTGGCAATATGCATAAATAATCTTAGAAAAGCATTTACTGTATTGAAAAAAATAATAATTAACAAAAGATGGATGCAAAGAAATTGGTCAGAGATGAGGGAAACACCAGGAGCTTTTGTTATTGATAGTATTCACCAATTTAATCTTAGTCCGCCATGTATTTTACGCGCAATGGCAATAGGCGAAGGCAATATTTATACAGAGGATAGCATTATACCTAATATATTGAACAACACAAAAGATAAATATTCAGACTTAATTATATTATTAACATTTGTTGCATTTCTTAATCAAGCTGATGAAAATGCGATTTCTTGGCGGGAATCCATTGACCGAGATTTAATAGCGCAAAATATTAAAAATATTTTACAAGAAGAAAAAACTCATCAATATGTCGATAGAGGGATTGAATTCCTTATAAAAAATCGTCTTTTATTGAGAAGCAAGAATCAGGCTCAAGATGATGGTCTTGATATTAGTGATTATAACATAAAAGACATAAAATATGTATATGTTACAAGTGGTGCTTTTGCATTATGGAATCAATTAGAATGCTCTAGTGTGTTATTAGAACTATTTACAGATGATGTATATATTGACTATGATGATGATGTTCCTGAACGACAAAATTTCTCTTTATTTGATCAAGTTACATTTTCACGGTGTATAAAGTTTGTATCTGACATGACAGAACTTGAATATAATATTAGAGTGCTTAATTATAATAAGGGGCTTATAAATGATGTAAATTCTTTGATTGGAGATGAATTTATAACAAAGCAATTACTTAAAGGACTTAAAGTAAGTAGGAATAAATATTTTAAAACAAATGCTATTTTTTTAAAAGAATTGCTTAAAATAGAGGATACAATAGAAGAATATCAAAATTATCTTGCCGAATAATAGAAACTAAATTTGCTATATGTATAGAATTTCTAAAAGTTGTTATAACTTTTTATATGTTGAATAGCAAATAAAGCCCATTGAAGAATATACAATTAGTCGCTTATTATGATTTTTATATTAATATTCATGCTATTCTATTGATAATAATTTTGTTAAAATTAACCCCATAAACCACAAAAGAAATTTATCACAAGACTCACCTACTATTTTAATAAAGTGAGTCCTGTGATAAATCTATTATTTAATCTGTTCTAATTGCTCACACTTATTAAAAAAAGTAGACGGTGGCAGATTACATTCTGCGGCTGCCTGTTTAAGAGTGATTTCTCCGTTTCTCCATTTTTTATGCACATCATAAAAATTTGGCGGCAGAGAACGGATCGGTCTGCCGAATTTTACTCCTCTTGCTTTAGCAGCAGCTATGCCCTCTGCCTGCCTTTGTTTTAGGTTATCCCTTTCGTTTTCCGCAACAAAGCTAAGTACTTGCAGCACAATGTCGCTTAAAAAAGTACCCATCAGGTCCTTTCCTCGCCTTGTATCCAAAATAGGCATATCAATAACCATTATATCTGCTTTCTTTGTTTTTGTGATATACCTCCATTGTTCGATTATTTCCTCATAATTTCTGCCAAGTCTATCAATGCTTTTAACTATAAGCAGATCATCTTCTTTGAGCTTTTTCATTACCTTTTTATATTGCCGTCTGTTAAAATCTTTGCCGCTTTCCTTATCCATATAGATATTTCCCTCGGCAACATTATATTCTTTTAGGGCAATAAACTGTCTGTCTTCATTTTGTTCTCTTGTCGATACCCTTATATATCCATATACCATATATATGCCTCCTATATTATTGTTTCAATGTACTACACTAATTTTAACGGTAATTATTACTGTTTGCACAAAAAGAAAGCCCAGGCTTAGAAACTAAGTCCGGGCAAAAATTTATCATAAAATAAGAAAAACAGCGATCTATTTTCTGTGTAAAATCATTTAAATTTTATAATTTAAACATTACTTTATCCACCAGTTAAATACATCTTCGGCAGTCTGCCATCCTAAATTTGTGTCCAAGCCACGTTCCTTTCTTATGGTAAGCATTCTGTCAAAAGCCTTTAAATACATTTCTTTATATTTAGGGAAAACCTCAAATTCAGTGATTCTATTTTTGCCTGCCATTGGGCAACCGACACAACCGCAGCGCTTGAAACCAAGTTCATAGAATGGATTGTGAAATTGACATTCATTCAGATAGAAGCCCCATACTTCCTCGTCTGTAAAGTCAATTATGGGATTACAGATTGTTTTTGCATTTATCTCACAGCGTTCAATAAGCCTGCGTTTTTCATCGTTATCATTCATAAGGCATATCTTTTTATCCTTGTTTTTGTTAATATCTTCGTAGATACCTCTTTTTTTTCGTTTAATGCTTTCTTCCCATCTGACACCTGTAGCTATCATTCTGTTTTTGCAACTTCCCTCTTTAAGCGTTGAACAACAGTATCTTATAAGACGGGTAGGAGGAAACAATTTATACGGTATCAGTTGCCACATTGACATTTTAGGATATTCTATAGTACACTTTATGCCTTTGTTTTCCAGTTCCTTGAATGTATTTCTTACATGGTAGACAGTCTGAGGTGCATCAGCAGTTGTATGGCTATGATGTACTTCAAAAGGTATTCTGCTTCTCCTTGCTAACTCTAATAATATCTCACTATCTTTTCCGCCACTATAAGTAATAACCAGTGGTTTGCCATAAAAAGAAAGGCTCATTTCTGAAGCCTCTTTAAGTCGTAATATTGCTTTGTTTTCTTTATCCATATAACTCACTCCTTATATAAATTAATAAAAGCCAACCTGTAAGAAATTTACAGATTGACTCTGAATACTTGTTTGTTAGAATATTTTTTTGATAAACGATATAGTTAAAATAGTAATTATGTTTTTTGTATGATATAATGAAAGCAAAAAGTACGACTAAAGAGGTGATATTATGAAGTTCCAATATTTAAATACATTTGATAAATTGTTCTTCAATATAGATAAACAAGAGGAAATTAAAGAAATTTACACAGAAGCAAGTTCTGTATTTGATTCCATTATTACTGAATACGGAGAACTTTTTTACAGAATATTAGATGAAAAAGCAGAGGTCGGTACATATGTTGATACTGTTATTGTTTTGCTTATAAGAAAAATCATTGAACAGATTGATGCAATTAATGTTTTATATTCTGTGGCTTCACATGAGGCAGCGCAGAATATTTTACGCTCTCTTATTGAAAACATAGTTGGATTAAGATTTATATTGAAAGAAAACACAGAAGAAAGGGCTGCTGCCTATTATCTTGATCACAATTTCTGGGAAATGGATTTAGGCGACAAATGTTTCAACGAAAATACCAAAGAGGGAAAACAACTAATTAATAAAATTGGAACTGTTGAATTTAACAAACTCCATAATGGCTATGAAAAAAAGAAGCTCTTTTATCAACAAATGATGGAATCCAACGATACTTTTCAAAAAATATGTATTCTCCGAGAAGAGAAAAAGAAGCAAAAACCATATATCAAATGGTATGAAGTATGCAGTAATGTAAAGTCTGTGCTGGGTTTATTTGCTGAATTGGGTCTTGAAAAAGATTACTTTATTTATCGTGTTTTGTCTAAGGAGAGCCACGGTTCTACCGCAATTTCAGGCAAAAAATCAGATAACGAAGGCTCTATAATTAAATTAATACGTAATCCGGTGGAAGGCGGAAGTACATTTGAGTTAACCTGTACTTTTGCTTCTTTTGGTTTATATGATATATTTAATTATCTGAAAAATAAGCCCGATGAAATTGATAAATTTAAAAGCTATCTTAATGATATTACAAAAAAAGGACAAGCAATAGCTCAAAAATTTGATTTGATTTCCGTTCGTTATGATTAAAGTTATAAATAGCCATAATATATTCATTTACAGATAAAAGGCAGAACAGTATATTGCTATTCTGCCTTTATTGTGACCGAATATTTTATCTAAAGAGCTTTGCTTTTACTATGAATTATAATGTTGCAGAATGGTCTTTGCTATGTTCTTTATCGACTTTGCTCGTATCTTCAACATTATCTGTTGCAAGCTCCTCATTGAGTTTATTAAGACGTGCTTCCTTTTCCCTCAATTCATCAAGCTGCGGAAATGGCTTATTTACTTCCTCTTTAGCAACAGCAAGGGAATGTTCAATGTCGTTGAGTTTAGTCTTGCTTTGTTCCAGTTTCTTTGGTATACCGTTTATAGCGTTTTCAATACGAGTAATGTTACCAAACACGTCTTGTCCAACATCTATTACATAGCTCATATTGCTTTTCAATGTAACCTCAAAATTCTTGGTAAAGGTATTGAATGATGCTGACATATGGAAACCTCTGTATTCGCCTATGTACTTGCTGTCCTGTCCCGGACGTATACTCCTGACACTTTCAAGAAAGGCAGTACCCGCTTCTTTCTTATCGGTATAGGTTTTTTCTCCTACGGTCATACCATTGAATTCTTCGGTCTTATTGTTTTCAGCCAATGCCATATCCTTTGTTAGTCCTGAAATATCGTTATTTAGCTTTTGTATCTGTGAAGGATATGTCTGAGCTATGTTTTGCTGTAATGTACGTTTGTTTTCCTGATAGCCTGCAAAGACTGTTCTGAGTCTATTGACCTCTATGTCTAAATCCATTTTTTCTTTGATTTTCGGATTTCCTGCTGCAAGTGCCTTGATCTGCGCATAGCTCAGAACAGTTTCGTCTATATCTTCCGCTGAACGTGCAGGGGATTTAGATGTCATTATCTGACTTATAAAACGCTGCTTATTCTCAACAAGCTGATATAAATAGCTGTCAAAAGTACCTTTTGTAACGTAGTTGTATATATCTGCCTCGGAATTCTCATTACCCTGTCTGATTATTCTGCCGTTTCTCTGTTCCAAGTCAGACGGCTTCCAAGGACAGTCCAAGTGATGTAAGGCTGTCAATTTATCCTGACAGTTTGCGCCTGTACCCATTTTACCTGTTGAGCCAAGTAAAATTCTTACTTCTCCGTTGCGTACCTTAGTAAATAATGACAATTTCTGCTCATCCGTTTTGCAGTCGTGTATATATGCAATCTCATTTTCGGGAACACCTTTATTTATCAGCTTTTCTTTAATATCGTCATATACGTTGAAAGTACCGTCAAAGTGCGGAGTGGAAAGGTCGCAGAATATCATCTGTGTGCCTTTTTTATCAGCTGTGTTCTTCCATACCTCATATACATTGTTCATACAAGCGTTTACCTTGCTGTTTTCATCATCGGGCAGGAGAGGATTAGCCAGTCTTTGGTCAAGAGCCAGTTTTCTGCCATCATTTGTTACATTAAGCATATTGTCAACATCTGACGATACAATTCTTTTGCGGATATTGTTGGCTCTTTCTGCAAGACCGTCTACCATTTCCTTTTGGTATTCACTTGCATCCGTAACAACAGTATGATGATTTGCCTTTGGAACAGGCAAATTCAAAACATCGGCAGTCTTAATGTCGGCTATTTCCTTAAACATTGACATTAACTCAGGCAGATTGAAAAACTTGGCAAATCTTGTTTTCATCTGGTAGCCCTTTCCTTCGGGAGCAAGCTCAAGAGATAATTGCGTTTCTCCAAAGGTAGAAGCCCAAGCGTCAAAATGGTTTAAATTTCGTCTTTTAAGCTCATCGTGCTGTAAGTATGACTGCATAACATATAACTCGGTCATGCTGTTGCTTATAGGCGTACCGGTGGCAAAAACAATACCCTTGCTGTCGGTCTTTTCATCAAGGTAACGGCATTTCTGTAAAAGGTCTGTGGCTCTTTGTGATGCTGAAGAAGCGTTTATCCCCGCTACGTTTCTGCCCATTTTAGTGTTAAAATACAGATTTTTATACATATGTGCTTCATCAATATAAAGCTTGTCAATGCCCATTTCCTCAAAGGTTATTGTTGTATCCCGCCTGTCGGCATTATTCAGCTTTTCAAGCCTTGTTTCCAAGTTCTTTTTTGTTGTTTCAAGCTGTTTTACCGTAAAACCTTTGTTTCCTTCTTTAAATCTCAGAGCCTCAATAAAGTTTGTTATTTCCTCAATTTCTTCTTCAATAAACTTGACTTGTCTTTCGGTTGATAAAGGTATTTTTTCAAATTGATTGTGGGAAATAATAATGGCATCATAATTACCCGTAGCTATTCTGCTGCAAAATCTTTCTCTGTTATCCTTTGAGAAATCCTTTTCGTTGGGAACAAGGATATTAGCAGCGGGATAAAGCTGTAAAAATTCTTTCGCCACCTGATTTAATATGTGTTTTGGAACAACTATCATACTTTTTGAGCATAAGCCAAGCCTTTTGCTTTCCATTGCAGAGGCTACCATTTCAAATGTCTTTCCTGCGCCTACGGAATGTGCCAGTAAAGTATTACCGCCGTATAAAGTATGAGCTATAGCGTCTATCTGATGTTTCCGCAGCTTTATTTCATGATTTATTCCTCCGAAGGTTATATGTGATCCGTCATATTCCCTCGGTCTAACAGAATTGAATTTTTCATTATAGATTTTACACAAATCCTGTGTCCTTTCGTAATCGTCAAAAAGCCATTCCTTGAACTTATTTTTTATAGCATTCTGCTTTTCCTGTGCAAGCAAGGTTTCCTTTTCATTCAGAACAGCCACCTTTTTGCCCTCAAAATTTTCTACATAGTCCATAACCTTAACGGTTTTCATATTTAGAGTTTCCTCTAAAATCTTATAAGCATTCATTCTGTCAGTTCCATAGGTCTTACTTGCTTTAATATTGTTTTTAGAAGCGGAATAATTGGATTTATTGCTTATACCGTAAGCACAGTTATATTCATCATAATCTATGATTATTGTTTCATTATCGCTGCCTGCTCCGCTGCGGAAAGGATTTCTATCCGTATCTCTCCAAGAACAATTACCTCTGCAATAATATGGTGTGTCCAACAATTCATACATAAACTCCTGATAGTAGTGAGTAGGTATCCACGTTGAGCCTAACTGCGCTGTTATCTCCGATGGCTGTAAATCCTCCGGCTGCACGTTTTCAAGTGCATTGACATTTACGGCATACTTTGTATCCTTTTCGGCATACTGCTTGGCAAGCTCCAGTTTATGCCTTACGTTGCCTGAAAGATATTCCTCTGCCGTTTCATATTTATTGGTAACGGGATTTTCAAAAATCACTCCTTCAAGGTCTTTTATAACTTCGTCTACAGGCTTTGAACATAAATGTGCCATAAAATCAAGGTCTACCTTTGCTCTTTCTGCTATTGATACAGCCAATGCCTCGCTAGATGTATCTACGCTTTCAACAGGAATATACGGTATGATCGTTCTCTTTGTAAATATGTCTGCCTTGCTTTCCAGTTCTCCTGTTTTTTCATTAATATTTTCAAGAGATAATAAAAGCTGCGCTGTGTCATCTTCCCTGAATACCGATTTATTGAGCCTGTCATTGAGTAATCCGTACTCGGAAACAAAATCCTCATAAACTTTGTTTAATTCCTGTTGTTTTTTAGTAATTTCCTCATCAGGATAATTATCCCGCTGAAAGGAAATCAAATCCCTCAATACTTCGCTTATCGCCACCATTTTTTTAACTCTTTCAGCTTTTTTACCGTCAAAGTTCTGTTTGACCATTTTATCATTTTCACGATAATATATATCATTGTCAATAACGGCATAGCAGAAATTACGGTAGTTTTCGGCAGCAATATTCAAATCGTTATCTTCTTCATCAAGCACTTCCACAACAACGTCATTTATAGGTATTTTACCTCTTATATTCTCAACGGCACTATCAAGCAATACCGATAGGTCTGTATCTTTAAATGGCTTGCAAGTTGTTTCCGGACCGAACCGCCCTGATACTTCTTCCATTGTACCGAGTATCATCTGTGGATGTGAAATAAAGTAATTGTTCATTTCAATACCATTTTCATTTTCTGATACATTTACCCACTCAGGTACTTTTTCCTGTGTCAAATCCCTCAATCTATCTCTTTTCTGCAAGAATATAATGTCTGTTGTTACTTCTGTGCCTGCTGTGCTGAAAGCATTGTTGGGTAAACGTACAGCTCCCATAAGGTCGGCTCGCTCTGCAAGATATTTTCTTACAGAGTTGTTTTTCTTATCCAAAGTACCCTTTGTTGTTATAAATGCCATTACACCGCCCGGTCTGATTTTATCAAGGCTCTTTTTGCAGAAGTAATCGTGTATAAGATCGCTTTCCTTGAATTCATTGTCATTGACATAGTAATTTCCAAAAGGCACATTTCCTACCGCAACATCAAATGAATTGCTGTTAAAGTTTGTTTTCTCAAATCCCTTTACCTGAATATAGGCATTGGGATAAATTTTCTGAGCGATCCTGCCCGTTATGCTGTCAAGCTCAACACCGTACAGTTTAGACTGCTGCATTTCCTGTGGCAGATATGCAAAAAAATTGCCTATTCCCATTGACGGTTCAAGTATTTTGCCTTCTCGGAAACCCATATTGCTTAAAGCCTTATATATGGAACTTATTATTTCAGGAGGTGTATAATGTGCATTAAGAGTAGAGGAACGAGCTGCATTGTAGTCGCTTGGAGCTAGCAATTCCTTTAGCTCTGAATACTCCTTTTCCCACGCAGTCTTAGAACTGTCAAAAACATCAGCCAAACCGCCCCATCCTACATACTTTTTAAGTATCGCCTTTTCTTCGGCAGTTGCCTCTCTGCTTTCATTGTCAATCTTATAGAGAGTTTTTATAGCTTCAATATTATTGCGGTACTTTTCTTTATTGCTTATTCTTTCGTTATAATCCTGTGTAGGTTCTGTATCTGTTTCTATATCTGATGTGGGTAAATCACTTAATTCTGCTGTTCCCAAAGCATTGTTTTTTTCTATGCTCTCTTTGGTCTGTTCATAAGTATTTACTTTATAGCCTTCATTTTCAAGAATTTCAGTATACTTACTTAAAACGTGTTGGGGAATACCTATCATAACCGAATTATCTCTATTGACTATATGAAGATTCAAAACTTCGGCAGCTCTTTCAGCCTCTTGGCCAAAAGCCTCATAAAAATCTCCATATCGGTATAAATTTATGTCTGTGATTTCCATTTCATCGGTCATGGGAATATTCTCTGTTTCCTGTTCGGAGAGCGTAAGGCTTTCTGCCTTCTGCTGCAAATATTTCTCTGCATTTGACAGATAGCTTTCAAGGGTACCGCTTTCATCGGGTCTTATCGGATCAATGTCAATCTTTACACCGTCAATGAAATCAAAGTTATTCTCCTCATCATTAAGAACATTAAAGAGCATATCTTCTTTGTAATCGCCCTCATACGCCAATACAATGTCCAGATCGGAGTTATCGTTTTCAATACCTCTGCTTCGGCTGCCTGATATGATTACGTCTTTGATTTGTATGTCTATTTCATTTTCGGCAACAAAGTCGGCAATTCTATCTTTTATTATTTGCTCTATTTCATATGCCGAATAGCCTTGTATTGGTCTGAAATACATATCTGTTTTCTGACGATAATTGTTGACGGTATCATTTTCCTGTTCGGATTTTTCGGTTTCTCTGTTTTCAAGATACCTCTCCCAATCCTCTGTTTCTATGCCGAAAATACCGTCAAACTCCTCAATATCCGACCTTGTTTCAGCCATACCCTCTGTTTCATCTTCATACAGACGATATACAGAAAATATATCCTCATCATAAAATTCAAGAGCCTTTTCCTTATTTATAGGCAGCAAGTGATTGTCTGTATAACCGTATTCGTTACGTTCGGCAATAGAAATAGTGTCGTCAGGCATATTGTTAAGCACCATATCGGATATTTCATATTCAGGTTCATTATATTCTGATAAATTTAATTCCGGTTCAATGGCAAATTTACCGCTTTCAATCATTTTTCTTATTGTCTTTTCGATTTCTGACCAACTTAAGTGAACAACAGCGTTATTCCCATATTCGCCTTTTCTGTACTTAGTAATTTCAAGTCCTTTAGAATTATAGCTATATATTCCATTGCATCCGTCATTAAATGATGTTGAGCCACCATGTATGCCATTATGTTTTTTTAAGAAATCTGCTCTTTCTTTTGCAGTTTTAAGTGTTGCAAAGGTATTTATAATCAGTTCTTTTGATCCAACATTCAATAAGCCGTCAATATCCTCCTGTGTTATTTCGGGAGCTGAATTTTCGGTACTGCTTTCCTCTGTATTGTCCACAGGATTTTCGTTCTTTTCCTGAATGCCATCTACTGTAGGATTTTCGGCTTTTATTATTTCTTCAACTTTTTCAATGTCGTTACGGCTGAATGTAAGAGTAGTATCATTTTCATTGATTTTTCCGCTATATTTTATGCCCGCCGCATTAAATGCCTCTGCAATTTTCAAAGCCGTATCCTTATCGAACTTTCTGTATGTTTTCTTGGGAATATAGCGATAGGGAGTATTGCCTATTATGTTCTTTTCCTTTTGAGCAGCTTCTTTATCAGCAGACAAAGCTGTTTCGGCAGCTTTGTCATTTGTAGATACAGATTCTTCTTTAGCTTTTTCTTTTTTTGTTGCTCTGTGGTTCACAAGCATACCGTCACCGTTGAGCATTAATGAACATTCTGCCGCTATCCTGCCCATGTGAATAAAGCTCTCATAGGATTCGTCAAGAGTTTTTCCTGTTGCAAAGGGAATTATGCCGTTTTCGGTCAATAACCCTATATCGAGATATATGCCCTCGCTTTCCCCAAAGTTGACATTACAGTTAAAGTTATAAAAATCCGGCAATTCTTCATACTCATTTATTGAAGGAATAAAATAATCATCGGGTAAAAGATTGTTATCTTCAAGATGTTGCCTAATCTGCTCAAAAATATCTTTTGCGTTGGCATTGCCTATTTTTTTAACTCTATGGTTTTCGTCAGGCTCGCTATATAAAGTAGTTTCGATAGTTTTTACTGCATTTGAAAAGGCAGAGGATTTTTCCTCTGCCTTTGGCTGCTCATTGTTTAGATGTATATCAACTCTCTGTAAATTATCTCCCGAACCCTGTTCTTTATGCTGTTTCTCCGAGCTACCCATTCCATCTGATCTGACTTCTTGAGAGCCTCTGTTACTCCTTCGGCTTTGCTCATTTCTTCCATCAGCCTGTCCTCCATATTGTTTGCCGCTTTGTCCGTTTCTATAAGGTGCTTTGTCAGACCGCTTATCATCAGGGCTGAGTATGTTCCCTTTTTCTCTGTTTTCAGATACTCCAGTCTTTTCCTGCCCCACATTCCCATTTCGTAAGGTTCTTCTTCCTCCTGTTCCAACATCGGAATGTATGTCATTGTTTTCCTGTCCAGTTCGTATGTCAGACCGTTCTCCTCTGTGTACCGAGGAAGGTATGTTTTCAGTTCTTCGCTGTATATGTGCTGCATTCCGTTGATTTCCTTTGTCATTTCGTTCTTCATATGTAACATTCTCCCTTTCATATAAGTCATATAAATTCAGGTTACGGCTCTTGTTTTGGGAAATTTCCTTTTCGTAAGCTCTGACCTCCTTTTCGATTTCCCTAAGTACAATGCCCGAAATTTCAGCAGTTGCCTGTCCAAGCTGAGTTATTACCTCCTTTGTGTTAAAATCTGCAACACCTCTGAAATCAGCGGCATTAAAGTCAGATTCTATACCGCATCTGTTTAATATGGTATACATTACACTATTTTTGAGCAATCTTGTGAACGTAGTTTCAATATTCAGGTCATCGAGTTCCTCTAAAAAGCTGCCCTCCTTATTTTCAATGGTTTCAAGTGCATATCCGTATGTGTAATCAAGTAAGCTGTCAACTCTGCTTTCAATAATATCCTCTAAACTGCTGCTGTAGCTGACGTTATTGCTTATTCCGAGTCTGTCCTTTATTACATTGATATATTCGTCTTTCATTTCCCACGGACTTACTCTTTTTGAATAGTTGTTGGTTTCTGTATCGGATACATCATATACATAAGTCAGTTTTTTAACTCCGTCTTTCTCTCTGAGTAACGGTATGCCCTTAGAACCTTGCTTTATATGTCTTTTCAGGCTGCCTGTCCATAAATTGAATGAGGCACACATTGTTGCATCAGGTCTTTGAGAAGTAATAAGCACTTGGTCTGTAAAGCTATATTTATAAAATCTTGCAGAGTTTATTAAAAACTGCTGCCAATTTTCGATGTTTTTTGTCAAATCAAGAGTTCGATTTTTCAAAAAGTCCTCGATCCTTACTATTTTCTCGGCTTTTGTTTCCATAAGCATTTTCCTCCTTAGTCAGTTATTTCAATATCTGCTTATGGACATATATACAAGCCTGACGGCTTGAAAATCCATAAACCGACATTGCTTGTATTGCTATATTTATCCGAGAGTTTTCTTTTCCCACTCTCATTATACTATATAGTCGGATATATAGCAAGCATTTTTTTGTAAAATATTTCACATTTTTCTCATATTAACATACAACAATTTTATAAAACCTGCTATATAGCCGACTATTATGTTGTATGGTATAATTATTTTTATCATATATGGAAAGGAATTGATATTGTGGCAGGACATACTTCCTCACCGGCAGCTCACAGCAGAGCCGTTACAAAGTTCATAAAAGAAAAATATGACAGGATAGAGATACGCTATACCAAAGAAAGCGGTATGAAACAAGCTATTACAGAATACGCTGCTTTGCACAATGAAGATGTAAGCACTTTTGTCAAAAGGGCAATTAAAGAAACAATGGAAAGGGAAAATAAACATAAATAAGCGTTATAATATATAAGCTAATGACATAAAAAAAGAGAGTTTCAGATTTTGTTAAACCTCAACTCTCTTTAATCTCTTATATTTATATAATTTATATTCGTTTATATCTTGTTATCTTTTTCCAATCATCAGGAAATCCCATTTTTTCATATAACTGTGTCTCTGACAGGGAAGTGGCATCTTTTAAAAGTTTATCAATACTCTTTTTTAGCTTTCCTTTAAATTCAAGAAAATCACCATTCTCAAGTAAATACTTAAATGATATAACAACTGAGAATAAATCATGTTTTCCGTATATGTATTGTTTTCCATTTTTTGGTATATTCATTTTTGAATGTATTGCCAAGTCTGGTATATCTGTTTTTGTTTTATACGAATATAACCGTTCTCCATGAGCGCATACATTTCTGTATTGTGAAAGAACAGATAAGATTCTCTCTATTTCACGTTCTTTTAAATTATTAAATTCATGACTCACTTTACTTCTTATATCGTGTTCAGAATATTTATAAAATTTAGACAATGTACCAAATGTAATTGCATTCATTAGTACCCACAAAGGAACATTTTTATATGTAGCTCTATTAAAGTTTATATAAGTATATGCATTGGAATTTAATGCTAAATCTGAAAGAGTATCTATGAGCTTATTAACTCCTAATATATTGCTTGATATATTATTATAATTATCTATATTAAGATAATGCACTTGTGATTCACCATATTTTTCAGTAAAAAAATATGAAAGTAAGGAGCGAAAATGTCTTTCGATTTTTAAGAGATAACTTAAGAATAAACTTCTTAATTCTTCGTCAAACAAATACAATGCATAAATATCTTCAAAATTAGCTTCATTTGTATACATCTTAGTGGTTTTGTCTTTAAATAAATCTTTGTATCCACTGATAAGAGAATAATATCCTATTTGTTTGAGTATACTCTTTGCATAATCCTCATCATTTATTATTAAATTTTTATCATTTTTAAGTTTAGCAATTTGTTCATCATAAGTTTTAAATGGCTGCATATATTTCTCCTCCGTAAAATGAAAAAAGGAATCCTTTTCAGAATTCCTTTCTCAGGTTACGGTCCTCTCGAGTATCCGTAACGCGATCACTGAAAATAATTATACACGAAATTTTGCACTTTGTCAAGTGATTTCGCAATAAAATTTTCATAAGTTATTATATGAATTCAACATAACTTTTATTCTCAATGAATTGAAAAGAATTAATACAATTATATACCATTTTATACATATAATCAACAAATTTATTGAAATAAATCCGCATATAGATCTTTTACCTCTTCTTTCGATGAAGAATAAACTTTATTGGCAGGCAGCTCCTTGATTTTGGACTGTATAAACACCTCATACATCTGTGAACTAAGCTTATTGTTCTGATATAAGCGTAGTATGGAATACCACTCACCTAAGAATTCCTTTATTTTACCTTGTCTGAAACTGATATAGGTTATATTGTCCTTCTGGGCAAGGCTTATGTTGTTATTCTTTGACTGCTCCAAAATGTAGGCTATTATCATATCTTCAATATCGGTTTTGACAAAATCGGTATCTTTTATGCTTTCTGCTTCTTTCTTTTTAAAAGAAATCATAATATCATCTCCCATAAAAAAGGGGACAGAGAAAATCCCCATCCCCTTTGTGAAGTTTACTGTGTAATATAGTTATAAATGATAGTTGCCATTTCAGCTCTTGTTATTTCCGCAGAAGGATTGATATTTCCGTTATCTCCAACAATAATGCCTGCTTCGACCAATGCTGCCGTATATGGCTTTGCCCATTCAGATACAGTATGACCGTCAGCAAAATCATCAAGTACAGATAAATCTACCTTGTCAATATCTGTATTGTTCAGTTTTGCGATTATAACAAACATTTCCTCACGAGTGATTGCTTTTTCGGGCTTGAATTCCCCGTTGCCATATCCTATAAACAAATCACTCCTTGAACAGTTTGCAATAGCTTCTGCATAATAGCTGTCCACAGGAACATCTGTGAAGTCAAGAGCATCTACACTTGTAATATTGTCAAGTTCAAGCATTCTGTCAAGAACAAGAGCAAAATCACCTCTCTTGGTAGATATATCAGGCATAAATAAATCATCTGTTACACCTTTGAAAATACCCTTATCGTGAAGATATTCTATGTAATCTTCTGCCCAGTGATCGCTTATATCATCAAACTCACTATCGCCTGAGTCAGTATTACCTGTACCCTGTTCCGTACCTTGTTCTGTTTTGGTATCGGTTTCTGTATCAGGCTCGGTTTTTGTATCTGTCTCAGACTTGATGTCAGTTTTGTCTTTAGCATCGCCGGTCGTTGATTCTGTTGTGACCTCTGTCTTAGGCTTTCTTCCTGCACCACCGCCGGAATGGTTACCTGAGCTTGTTGTAGTTTCTGTTGTGGTTTCTCTTGCGGATACAGTTATGTCAATATCAGCCTCTACTCCGTCTGCTACAACAGTAACCTTTGTATCCTCCTGAGTAAGCGGTTTATTATCTTTTACAACAATATCCTCATCTTTAACGGTTTCCTTGCTGCCGTCGTTATATGTTACTTCAACGACTGTGCCGTTCTTATCAAATTTCTCGCCTTCGGTATATTCTGTTCTTGGATATTCAACTACCTTTGCAGAAACAGCTTTCCTTGCAATAACTGTAATAGGCACATTTATTTTCTCTGTACCGTTTTTATACTCATAATATACAACACCATATATATCGCTGAGAGTAAGCGGAATATCACTTACATAAACGCCGTTTTCATCAATATATGTCTTAGTACCGTCATTCCAAAGAACTTCAATTAAAATGCCTGCCGGATCAAATATCTGTCCTTCAACATAATTCGTCTTGTCAGGAAGATTAATTATTCTGATACCTTCGGAATTGCCATAATTCTTCTCGGTAGTTGTTTCTGTACTGATGTCTCCGCTTACGGCTGAAGTGGTCTGCTCACTGCTGTTTTCGGTAGTCTGTTCGCTGTCGTTTTTGGTAGTTTGTTCTCCTATATTGTCAGATGTAGTCTGCTCACTTGCTTTTTCGGTAGTGGCATCTGAATTGCCATTATCTTCTTCACCACCAAAGATCAATCTCTTAATAACAGTAACAGGCTGCTCTGCTTTATGCTCTTCAAAGTTGATTTCAACTGCTGTATCGGTTATTTCAAGCGGTCTTTCGGGATATGTATAATCAGTAACGACCTCTCTTGTATTATCCTTGTATACAGCTTCGACTGTCATACCATTATCGTCAAAATACTGACCTTCCACATACTGTGTTTTTTCGGGAGCTTTCACTATTTCTATATGGTCAATAGTGGTATGCCTGTAATGGGTATTGAGTATCCATATAACATCAAGCATATTTATATCTCCGTCATCATTGGCATCGGCGTTAAGCTCATAAACCGTATCCATATCCCACATATTGAGTATAGCCTTATTTATAAGGTCTGTATCAACCTCTGAAACAATACCGTCACCGTTAATATCGGCATTTATAAACGCTGCTTCGCTTAAATTTGCATTGCCGTTGATATAATTGTTTATAAGCACAATATCATCATTTGTAAGGTTACCGTCATTGTCCGTATCTCCTGTGTGAACAGCCTTTTTTGCAAAATCTGTTACTTTGCCGAGATACTTTGTAAGTATGCCTGCATCTGTGAGATCCACAGCACCATCTCTGTTGACATCGCCGTTGCGTTCTTTGATGAAACTGTTTAAGTCTTTTATTGAAAGAGTAATAGGCACAACATCATAAAATCCCTTGTACTCTATTGTTACATACATATCTCCCGCTTTGAAAGGCTCTTCAGAGTAAGTATAGTCTGAAATCTCGGAACTGCTGTTGTCATTATAGTATGCTGTTACGACCATACCTTCAACATCAAATATTTCGCCTTCTGTATATTGGACCTTATCAGGCTGCCTTGTAACTTTAATACCGACAACTTCCTTATGTACTACTGTAATAGGTGTAGTATCTGTCTTACCGTCTTTTCTTACTGTAATTATGCTATCATATACTGTTAATGAAGTATCGGGAATGATCTCATAGCTTTCCAGTATTCCTGTGCTGCCATCGTCATATTTAGCCTTAACCACCATTCCTGTTCTGTCAAAACTTTCACCCTCTACATAATTTGTTTTAGAAGGCGGTGTTATTATCTCTATTTCCGTTATTGACTTTGCAATAACATTAATAGGTGTTGTAGTATAAAGTCCGTTATAAGTAATATATACCTTATCCGTTCCTACTGAGAGCCTATTGCTGTCTACAACATAGTCCTTTACTTCTGTCTGAGTACCGTCATTGTATGTTGCGGTAATGACCATACCTGTCTTATCAAACACATCATTTTCAATGTATGTGGTTTTCTTAGGCGGTTTGGTAACAGCAATACTTGTCATAAGTTTTTCGGTTACAGTAATTCTTACAATATCTGTCTTGCCGTCTTTGGTTACGGTTATTTTATCTGTATCGGCTGTAATTACATCGGGAGAAAAGGTATAATCCCTTATCTCGCTTTCCGTACTGTCATTGTAGTGTGCAGTTACTATCATACCTGTATCATCAAAATGCTGACCTACGATATAATCAATCTTATCAGGCTCTTTTGTGATATTAATATATGATATAACCTTTTCTACAACAGTAATAGAAACACTTGTTGTTTTGCTGCCTGCGGATATGGTAATATTTTTATCGCTTAATGTAAGAGGAGCAGAGGAAAAAGTATACTCGCTTGGCGCAAGGGCTGAACGTGTACCGTCTGAGTATGTTGCCATAACGACCATACCATAGTCATTGAATACTTCGCCTTCTACATATGAAGTTTTCTTTGGTTGAACAGTAACTGCTATACTTGTAATTGTCTTTTCAGCAACACTTATATCTACAGTAGCGAAGAAATTTTTATAGGTTATATATATCTTATTTGTACCTCCGCTTAAAGGACTTCTACTATAGTCATAATCGTTGATAACATTTTCCGTACCGTCACTATATAAGGCTTTTACCTCCATTCCGCTGTTATCAAAAGTATCGCCTGCTATATAACTTACCTTACTTGGCTGTTTGGTAACTTTAATGCCTGTAAGTATAACTGTGTCTTTTACGGTAACATCTACGGTTGTATAAAGATTGTTGTAAGTGATATATACCTTACTTTGTCCTGACTTCAATACATTATCAACAATTACATAATCAGATATAGGCGCAGAAGTACCGTCATTATAGGTGGCGGTAACTACCATTCCTGCCTTGTTAAAGGTATCGCCCTCATTATATGACAGTTTGTCCGGCTGCTTAGTAACGGCAATGCTTGTTACTGCTTTATTCACAACAGTAATAGGTGTTGTAGCTGTCTTTCCTGACTTGCTTACAATAATTGTTTTTGTGTTATCCTCAATAATATGCGGCTCATAGGTATAATCGGAGATTTCTGCCTTTGAACCATCATTGTAAGTTGCCGTAACACGCATACCCTCTGTTGCAAAAGCCTGTCCTACTATGTATTCAGTCTTTTTCGGAGGATATGTGACTTCTATACCCGTGATTGTCTTTGCAACTACATTAACACTAACACTTGCTGTCTTATTGCCTGCTGATATGGTAACACTTTTGCTGCCTGTTGTAAGTGCTGTTTCAGGATATGTATATTCGTATTTCTTTAATACACCTTTAGAGCCGTCATTATATGTGGCTGTAACGACCATACCTTCATCATCAAACTTTTCGCCTTCTACATAATTTGTTTTCTTTGGCTGAGTCGTTATTGCTATACTTGAGATCTCTTTGTCGGCAACAGATACATCTACAGTATCATAATAATCGCCATAAGTTACATATACCTTGTTCTGACCTGACTTCAATATATTGTCCTCTATAACATAATTTGTTATAGGAGCTGTGGTGCCATCATTATATGTGGCTGTAACGACCATTCCGTTTTTATCAAAGGTTTGTCCTACAATATAACTTACCTTGCTTGGCTGCTTGGTAACTTCAATACCTACTATTTCTTTAGGCACAACCTTAATAGGTACGGTTGCCGTATAGAAAATATCTGTGCCTGTGTTAAGAAAGCCGTAATATACTTCCATTTCCGTGTCAGCAGTAGTCAAAGCTCTGTTTTCCTGATATATTTTGGAATCACTTGTTAAATCATAAGTAGTAGACGGTTTAAAAGTGGATTTTTCCCAGTCAAAATTATTGATATTGTTGTCATCTGCAAGTGAAATCTCTTTTGAGCCAAATGTTGTTGCGGAAATTACCATTCCTGCTTTGTTAAATTTCTGCCCCTCAACGTATGTTGTCTTTGTCGGAGGAGTAGTAACAGAATAGTCAGCAAACGGATAGCCGTTAGAGCACAGGTCTATGCCACCATCGGCAATGCTGTTGCCTTGCGCACCAAAACAGTCATAGCTGCCTGAAAATCCTCCATAATTGTATGTATAACGTAATTTGAAATAATTGACAACTGCATTATCCCAGCTTGCATATTTTGTAGCCTTTGGGGCTTCCTCTGTGATTTCACAATCGATATTTAATTTTTCGGGATTTATCGCTATTTCATCGGATGTGCCTTCAATTTTGGCTAATATTCCAAAATTTTTGTTATGGGAACTACCGTTGGAAAATTTACCGTTGTAATATGCTTTAAAGGCTTTTATAAGGCTTTGCTTTGCATTATCCAATAAACCATACCCATAAAAATCAGCCACTACAAGTCTTAAATTAGGAGCTATTTTTATTGAAGTACAATGGGTTTCATCTGCCGGAACAACTTGATTAATCGGCACATCAAACTTTACTGTTTTGTCATATCTTGTACCGTCGGAAAATGTTTCATTTTCAATGAAATACTTATAGGTATATTCAAGAAAATCATCATTTTCCATTGTGTTATAATCCACATAATTCTTAGCAGGAGTTATATGTTCTCCCAATACAGATGTTGTTTCAAGAGTTGTACCATCTTTAAAATGCAGAGTTAATGTTACCTTTGACAAATATTCTTCAACTCTGCTGCGCAAATGCTCTCTTGTAATCATTTCGCCATCATACAATGTAGGTATAGGGCAATACTCTGTAGGATGTGGAGTTGCCGTAATGCTTGTTATCTCCTGACTGTATGTAGGTCTGTTTTCGCCATAAGCAAATACGTTTACCGCATTCACTATTCCTATGCTTGAAAAAGCCATAACACACGCAAGAAAAGTTGCAAAAAACCTTTTAATTCTGTTCATATTACTGTACCTCCTCATAGTCAACAGCATTTTCTGCGGTTTCATTTACAAGCTGAAATCCGTTATCAGAAACATCGTCAGTAGATGATACTTCAACCGCAGCTCCGCTTGAAACATTATCACTTACAAAAGGCACAAACGCCTTTGAAACATTGTTGTTTAGTTTATAACTGCTTGAATAGCTGTATTCACCGTCAGCCATTACATCGGAATACCTTGCTATCTGATATATCTTTGTATCAATCTTTGTGTCCTGTGTTTTGGTATCAGACAACACTTCAAACTCAATATGAGCCAATTTATTGTTATCTTCAAGGCTGTAAAAATCCTTGTCAGCCCAACCAACAATTATTTTGCCTTCAGAAGTCTTGTCAGCGGTTAAATACCCTCTGTCAATGTCATTTACGGCATAGCAATCCTCGCCTAAAATATCAGTATCCGAAAGGACCGGCGATAATACCGTCGGATCATAACTTACCTCGGCAACATAGCCATTTACGGTATTTGTAATAGCAGAATCCATTGTTATCGGTACAGAAATCCTGCTGCTTTCTGCCATTGTATTTGTACCAACACAAGTCATAGTCATTATTGCTGCACATAAGGCAGTTACAACACTTTTAATTCTCATAGAATAGTCCTCCTTATTTCGCATATTTTTCTTTATAGCCCCAGTTAGTAAGTATCAGGTCATTTGTCAGATAACATCTGTACCTTGCGTTAGGAAAGCCTGTCTTATCTAACCTAAGACCATTTGTTATATCAATATTAAGCCATCTGTCGTTTATATAAACCTTGTTCCATTCGTGTGATAAATCCTTGCTTACAACAATTTTGCAAGGAATATCAAGGTATTCCATAACTTTTCTGAAAGCTAACGAAAATGAACAGCACGTTCCTTTGTTTTCGGAAAACAGACTGTATATGTCATAATTTTTATATGTGCCGTCATACTCAAAATGGTCTATAAAATAGTCGTAAACCATTTTTACTTTCTCAGGATTTGAGCAGCCTTTTGTAATATCGGCTATATCAGTTATACAGTCATTGACCTCCCCATTTTTCTTAGCTGTTTCTTCAGCGGAAAATATGTAACGGAAACTTATTTTTTCAATAATGCCGTCATTATTGCTGTCGTAAGTTACAAAATTATTCTCCATAGAGAAGGTATTAATGTCCTCGCTGAATATCTCTGTCATTGCCTCCGCAACTTTATTTGATGTAAGCGAAAACTCCTCAATTTCAACAGATGGGTAATGATTATCTATTGCATATATGATTTTGTTCTTTATGTTGCTGTCAATCTCTCCACAATAGACCGTAGTGCTAAAACCAAGCAGTAAAAGAACAAAAATCAGCAAAAAACTCTTTTTCATATTTTCCTCCCATTAAAAAAAGCTCTTTTCAGAGCCAAATACAGTAGATTTATATATAGCTATGGCGGTATACCCAAAAGCAACATATTAAATCTCTCCTTTACAATTTTAATAAAAAAAGTGAGAAACCATAGTAGCTTCTCACTTTAAAAAAGTTAAACAAATATAATTATGTCCAAGATAATTTGAGTTCCCTTTTATTTTCAGAACAGTCTGCAAGATACAAATTTATAAGAGTTTGATATGGTATACCCGATGCCTGTGCTTGCGCCTTAAAATAGTCTATAATATCACTGTCAATATTTATTGTGATTTGTTTCTTAAATTTTTTGGCATAGGGATTTTTCCTTGCTTCTGTGAAATCATACTCATCTCTCATAATACTCACCTCTCATATAATATTGTTCTGACTCTGACTTGGTTGCTTTTCGGGCAGATATAATACGGATAACAGATTCATTATTTCTGTAGCAATGACAAACCACAAGCAAATTGGCTTTTTTACTAAAGCCTAAAATTATAAACCTATCCTCCTCCAGAGAATGCTCCGGGTCGTCTATTACCAATGCTTCTTCGTCATAAAATACAGTCTTTGCTTCTTCAAATGATATTTTATGCTTAATTTGATTAATCCTATCCTTATTACTATCCCATTCAAATTTTATTATATCCATAATTATATTATAATTATATAATAATTATCTGTCAACTGTTAATTATTACTTTATAAGGCTTTTTGTGAAATCAAGCCTGAAAAACGCTGTACCGTTATTTACTTCAAGGACTATATCCGCCTCGTATGTCTTGTCTGTTTTAGGGGAATATAAATCCTTGTAGTGTATCTTTCCCTTTTCTAATAATGCTTTTGCAGCACTTTTGGTGATAGTTTTTCTCTTTGTTTCAAAAAACTTGTTATTTTTCCATAGTACAAAGTTACACTCTTTATTGGAACAGTAGAAATTGGATTTCCCTTCGTATATGTTGCTTTTACACACAGGACACACACCTATTACTTCTTTTTTATTGATGTCGGGCAATTGGGCATTTACCTCTGTATTTGAGATAAAATCTGTTACAAAGTCCTTTATAGAATTCATAAAATCGGTACTGTTGGCTTTGCCTTTTGATATAAGCACAAGTTTATTTTCCCATTCGGCAGTTAATTTTGCCGATTTCAGATTTTCGGGAATACTCTGTATAAGTGCTTGTCCTTTGCTTGTAGATATAAGACTTCTCTTTTCCCTCTCTACATAACCTCGCTTTATGATTGTTTCGATAATAGCTGCCCTTGTTGCAGGAGTGCCAAGACCCTTTCTCTCCACTTCATCAGTATCATATTCATTATTGCCTGCCTTTTCCATTGCAGATAAAAGAGTATCTTCTGTGTATGGCTTTGGCGGTGATGTATAATGGCTGACAATTTTTGATGTTACGGCAAATTCCTGTTCAACTTTAAGTCCTGACGGTAAGGATTTTTCATTTTCCGTTTCTTCCTCGGTTTTAATGCTTGCTCTGAAATTTCTCTCAATATCTCTGTATCCATATTCAACAACGGCATTTCCCGTAGCAGTAAAGTTTATACCCTTATAGCTTAAACTTACATCTGTATGTTCATATTCATACTCTGACGATACGGCGGATAACAGCCTGCTTGCAATAAGGCAGAGTATTTTCCTGTCGGTATCCATAAGGGTCGTAAAATCACATTCCAAAATATTGACTGTAGGGATAATTGCGTGATGATCCGAAACACCGTTGTTATTTATTACCTTCTTTATATCGGGTCGGAAATCAACGCCATTTGCAAAGTCTGTTTTCTCAATAACGGCACTTATAACACTATTCACAGTATTTTCCATATCCTCTGTAATATATCTGCTATCGGTACGAGGATAAGTAGATAACTTGTTTTCATAAAGTCTTTGTGCTGCTTCAAGTGTCTGCTGAGCTGAAAATCCGAATACCTTGTTTGCATCTCTTTGAAGTGCGGTAAGGTCATACAGCTTTGGCGGTAATGACTTTTTCCTGCTTTTATCCACCTTTGTAATAGTAGCTCTTGCAATATTGCACATCTGCTCTACAGCCTTTGCTTCTGTCAAATCCGTATATTTCCCACTCTCTGCCGTAAACTCTCCACAATTTATTTCTACGGTATAATATTTTTCTTTGATGAAGTTTTTAATTGCCTCATCTCTTTCGACAATCATAGCAAGCGTAGGTGTCTGTACTCTGCCAATACTCAAAGGAAAACGGCTGTTATACAAAGTAGTAAAAAAGCGAGTGGCATTTATACCTACAAGCCAGTCGGCTCTTTCTCTGCAAAGGGCAGAATTATAAAGGTTATCATACTCCCAACCATCTTTAAGCTCAGAAAATCCTTTTAATATGGCGCTGTCCTCTAAAGAAGATACCCACAGTCTTTTAAAAGGCTTGCTGCACTTAGTCATGTTGTAGACGTGACGGAATATAAGCTCTCCTTCTCTGCCTGCGTCGGTTGCGCAAATAATACTCCCGATCCTGCTGTCGTGCATAAGTTTCTTTAAAATGTTATATTGTCCTTTTGTAGCAGCCTTTACGGTATAATTCCAATAATCGGGTATTATAGGCAGAACGCTCCAATCCTTGTACTGCTCTCCATAGCTTTCAGGCTCTGCCAAAGTCAGAAGATGACCGATACACCAACTCACTATGTACTTGTCATTTTCATAATACCCGTTTTTCTTTTCCGATACTCCCAATACTTTGGCTATAGTCAAGGCTACGGAAGGTTTTTCTGTTACGATAAGTTTCATAGTTACCTCCATTCAATAAAAAAAGATACATTTCTGTATCTGTTATACAATGTGTTCCGTTGTATCCTTTGATTTTTCCTTGCTTTCTGAATTTGCATCTATCAGATTTAAAAAAGCGCCAAGACTTAAATTGCTCTTATTAAGTGCTTCTCCCAAAGTTCTTAAATAGTAGGTTTCTCTTTTATTCTCTGTTTTTCTTAGTTCACTTTTGAGCTTTGCGATTTTATCGTCATAGGCTTTTATTGTTTTAAGGGCTTTTTCCGAAAAATTTTCTGTATTATCCAAACAATCACTCCTTTCATTAATATTTTTCTTTGGAATAGTCAAAGAACAATTCGGGAGCAAGTACATTTTTCTCAATATCTGCCGTATCGGAAAAATCACAGGGCAGTTGATACATTTCAATATGGATATGACTGTATTCAGGCTCAGGCTCGTCAAATTCGTTGCTGCTTAAATAGTGATAGCCTGTTCCCGTACAGCAAGGGAAAAGTTTGTCGGCAAATGTGCTTTCGGGCTTTTTATAATTAACAGTAACATTTTTGGCTACAGTTCCCAATAAATCACCTTTTCGTACCATAGTATAAGTACCTACCGGCAAAGCAGATGTCTTTGCACAGGATATTTTTACAACATATCCTTTCTTGGTATAGTCAAAATTACTACCATTATAGGCAGTTGAAATAACAAACTCATATCCTCGGTCTGACTTATTAGTTACCTTACATAAGCCGTTGATAGGCGAGTATATATTTTCATTTTCCTCTGCCAACAGATCATTTGCATAATGATAACCGACTGAGCTATTTACATTTCCATATACATTATCATCGTCGTCAGACTCATCAGGCGGTATATATTTCAGAACAAGCTGCTTGCCAAAGTGCTTTACGATCCTGTCCGATATTTTTTCATCACCGCTTAGTTCTAGCGGAAACATAAGATTTCCAACTGCCAAATTACCATATTGACAAACATATCTGAATTGTTCTTTGAGCCTTTCATTTACTGCATTGTCACTATCAAAGCGTACCATATCATTTTCAATAAGATATTTTACGCTGTATTTCCTGCCAAAATAATAATAACTGTATTCGCTGTCATTACTGTAGCTTACAGAATATATAGGGCTTTGATATGTATATGTGACAGTATCATCAGAGTGATCTGTGTATTTTTCCACTATGCTATGGTCGTATGTAAGCCTGTGCAGCTCTTTTGCATCACTTCTGAGCTGAATATCTCCTACAAATCCAAAGGTTGAAGCAAACCAACCTAAGTTTTCATTTTTAACTTGTAAATATGCAAGAGCAGCTCTGTAATCGTCTGTTGTCCATCTGAATGTTTCCAACATATCATCGGAGGAATCAAAGGATTTATTAAAACCTCTGTATATTGGTCTGAGTTCACTACCTCTTAAAGACTGTCCTGTTTTTACAAGGCAATGTATAGAGCTTTCATTTGGTATACTTCCATCAACAGGCTCAACATCATCGGGAACGTCCACAGCAAGCAAATAGTGATAGCTTTTATACTTGCTGCCGTGTTCATTTGCTCTATCTATGGCTATGTTTGTTAAGCCTCTTGAAAACCACGCCGACTGCTGATTGTAGTCCAATTCCGATATGTACTTTACTATCTGTGTAGTATCAAGGTCGGAGGAAGTCTGCCATAATATACTTCCAATGGCAGCGACAACAGCACCTATTATGATTATGAGCATTACTATCCAACCCATAGTTGACGATAATAAATCTATGACTGCCAATTTAACTGCCGTTCCTATTATTTTTGCTACAGCAGAAACAGCACTTTTAGCAGGACTGTCACTATATTTATTATTTCTTTTTTTCCTAATACGACCCCACATCTGAGTTTTTCTTATTCTATTTTTAAGCCTGTCGGTTGAACTTTTGACATTATGAGAAGTGATTGCAGCTTTTTCAGACTTAATATCTTTTGGGCTTATGGCAGAAATCCAATTTTTTATTACTCCTACAGAATATGTGGTCCTTATAGCATCATCAACAGCCTTGATTGATAAATCATTCTCGGTTTCTTCCTCTGTTTTACGATGTATACTTTTCATAATAGCATAGTTACCGTACTGAAAAACCTTTTTTGCCCTGTGATCGGTTTGAAGAACAGAACGGCTCAGCACATTTCTGACTTCTGACTTAATACCATATCTTTTTATGTTACCCTCGACCTTTGCCTTGTCAATGTTTTTGTTCCGTCTGTTGCCCTTTGTGATTCTTGGACTGTTATTATTGCTTTCAGGCAGCACATTTGTTTCTGCTTTGTATGGAACAGAAGTCTGTGTATTTATGTTATTTGTAGAAACAATATCCTGTCTTTGAGAATTGCTATTTTCATTGGCATATCTATATGACAGAGTTTTGAAACCCTTTGACCTATAAAAATTTCTGTTTCCTTCCTTAACAGTTCTTATATCAGAAATACTTAGACTAGAATTAGAGGATATTTCAGCAGCATTTACAATCTCTGTCTTATTCTCAGGCTTTTTGGAAATACAAGATGTTTCAGACTTTACAACATCCCCATATTTATCTGAGGCGGATATATAAGTTGCTGCACAACTTTCATCAATATAACTACCCTTTGGTAAATTTCTTTCAATAACAAGCTGTGATATACCTTTAATTGTATGCCTGCGAGCAACAGAAGTAATATTCATATATTTTGATTTTTCCTGCGCTGTTGCAGGCTGTTTTACATATTCCTGCGCTGTCGCAGACAATAACTGACTGTACTTTGGTTCAGATACTTCAATTTTAAGACTTTTGGTATCAACAATTATCCCATTTGGCTTTTCATTGCTTACCTCTTCCTTATCCTGACTGTATCTGTATGGTAAATTTTTGTCTTGTCTGTCAGAAATCGTACTGTTGAATTGCTCTTTGCTTTCAGGGTATGCATATTTCTCATAAGTTGTATAGCTATCTTTAATAGCGGTATTTCTGTCCTTTATGGCAGTAGACCTTTTCTCCTTGACAATATCCGAGAAAGTTGTTTTACCTTTGACAACATTGTCTTTGGGTGCTACCTTGCTATCCGAGGATATAGCCTTTTGAGAAATTCCTTTTATACTTTGGTTTACATCGGCTTCGTTATGCCTAAAAGCTGTGGTCATATCAGTAGACTTTATATCATCTGCTATTTTGTCAGACTTCACAACCGCAGCATTGTCCTTTGGCTTAACAATATCGTTTTCGGATATAGGTACTTTCCCCTCTGACAAATTATTATATTTTATTCTGCCCGAATAATCTCTGTAATACACTTTCGGCTCATTTTCGTCAGACTTTGCCTTTAATACCTTTGCTATATACGGATTTTTTTCAATTGATTTTTTCTGACTTTCCTCCACTTGTTCCTTGTTAAGCTCTGTGTTTTCTTCATTAACAAGCTGAACAGCATTATCCTCTAATATCATATCTTTTGACATTAATGCTGTTCCTCTCTTTTGACAACTTCGTCAAGCTTTGTTGTCATCATCTGATAGAGCTTTGTATCGGCAGGGAATTTATCAATAAAGGGAATAATGCTGTTGCCTGCAAAGAGCAGTCCTTGTCCTGCATTTGCATTGGTAACAAAGGACAACTGAGTAGGGGATATATTAAGTATTTCTCCTAATTTCTTTCTGTCGGCAGTAGCCTGATTGAGCATCATTATGTAATCTGAATTTGACAGCATTTTTCTTGCCAAGTCACTTTCAAGCAAGTCCTCCACGTTCTGTGTGATACCCGTACATATTCCGCCGTATTTCCTCGCCCTTTTCCACAGGCTGCTTAAAAATTGAGCCGAGAATGGATTTGAAAACAGCAAATGCGCTTCATCTACCACTATCCACGTTCTTCTGCCTATAAGTCTGTTTGATGTTACTCTGTTCCATATCTGATCGAGTATGACGAGCATACCAAGCGTCTTTATCTGCTCCCCAAGCTCTTTGATGTCAAAGACAACAAATCTGTTCAGTATATCCACATTTGTCCTATGAGCAAACAAATTAAAAGAACCTGTTGTGTAAAGACCGAGTACCTTTAACAGATTTTCTTTTTCCCTCTGTAATTCGGGAGCTTTTATTTTTTTAAGCTCATTGCAGAAGTCAATCAAAGTAGGCGTCTGAGCATTGGCGCTTTTGAAAAAAGACTTATATGTATTTGCAAGAGTAAGATCAACAAGTGTTCTTTCAGCGCCGGAAAGACCCATACCGTTTTCCTTTGTAACAATTACATCAAGCAGAGAGAACATAAACTCTGTCTTGAAAACAAGAGGACTTTCGTTTTTATCATCATCATTTCCACCCGAATAATCTGATGTGATGTCCAAAGGATTGAAATAGGTATCGGTATCCGTAGATATTTTGACCACCTCACCGCCGAAGTTCTGAGCTATATTGCCATACTCACTTTCAGGGTCTATTACAAGTACCTCATCATCAGCCGAAGAAAGCAGTATATTTACAAGCTCTCTTTTAGTAGCGAATGATTTACCGCTGCCGGGAGTACCAAGCACAAATCCCGCAGGATTTTTAAGAGCCTTGCGGTCAAAAAATATCAGATTACGGGATAAGGCATTAAGACCGTAGTACATACCGCCTTTGTCAAAAAGCTCCTGCGTAGTAAATGGTATAAATATTGCCTGTGCTGCCGTTGTAAGAGTACGTCTTATTTTTATAGTATTCATTGCAAAGGGTAAAGTGGCATTAAGTCCTGCCTCCTGTTCACAGGCTATTGGCATAAGTTCACAACTGTTTGCACGAGCAACGCCTTTCAGCTTTTCCACATTTTCATTAAGCTCTTTTAATGTTTTGGCAGATGTAAATACCAATACCGCACCTTTGAAAATCCTCTGATTTTTGTTCTGAACATCATCAAGAAGTAAATTGGTTTCGGAAATATTCCGTTTCAAAGACTGTGGTATCATTTCAGGATCGGCAAGCTGCTGTATCAGCTTTTGCTGTTTATTCATTTTGTCTTGTTCCATAAATGCCAGTTTTGTCTTTATCATTTCCAAAGACTTGGCATTATCCGTTGAGTTGGAATGAATATTTATGGTAGTGTTACAGGGGATTTCCGAAAGAGCATTAAGCAGCTTATCGGACAAGTCTGTAGGAAATTTCTTTATCATAAGGACCTGTCCGAAATAATCCCCGAATTCAAATACTGTCCTTTTATTATCCACCTTGAAATCAAAGAAATACGGGCATACAAAATCCTTTGTAGACAATCCTGTTCCCACAAGATAATCATAATCAAATTTGAGGTTTTCGGAAGGATTGAGAATACTGTTCATATAGCTCAATCTTTCTTCACCGCTTACGCTCATAACATCGCAGCCCAAAGATTTAAAAAGGCTTGTAACATCGGTTTCAAGTCGCATAAGCGCAGGATAGGCAGCATCATAATTTTCTGCTTCAATACCAAAGGTTATGTATTTTTCTCTTATAAGAGAGTTCTGTCCCTGTAAAGCCTTTGTTTCAAGCATTTTGTTATATTCTGCTCTAAGCTCATTCTTATCGTCATCAAGCATAGGCAATAACATCTGATTTTCAAACTCAGCCTTATCAATACGTCTGTTGTGAACGCTTATCTGAATATTAACCGAAGAATCAAAGTAGTTGAGAAGTTCACAATATTTTGAAAAAATCTCTATCTGCTCGTCACGCTGTGCAACCTGATAATTTATATCCGAAAACTTCAACATTTTGGAGAAAAAGTTATCTCCTACCTGACATATACCATTCTGAAAAAGATATTTATAATTCAGGGTCTGCTGACAACTCTTTGGTGTAGCATTCATTTTAAGCTGTTTTTTCTTCTTTTTGTTTTTTCTCTCTATGGTATCCTTCTGCTGCTTTAATGCTTTTGTACGCTGCCTTTCTCTTTCTTTTAATGCTTTTCGCTGAGATTTCAGCAAGGTCATATTCATACCTTGCTGTTGCTTTAACTTTTCTATTTTGACATTTCTTTTTGAATAAAACAAATTTCTCACCTCTTTTCTTTTTATCTGCATTGCTCGCTACCTGCTTTATTTCCTCTTTTTGCACAATTTGTATTGCAGCTCTGTATTCCTCAACCTCTATGGGCAGAACATTTTCATCGGGATTGCTTTCATATCCTCGCTGCGGTTTACTTAAAAGATTATAAAGCCTTATTTTGAGATATGTTTCAAAGTTATAGCCGTCTTTCTTTATAAATCCCACACAAAAAGCAGGAACAACCACTATCATTGTTGAATATGTTGCTAAATCGGCATTGATATTTTTTAGAAGAAGAAATGTAGGTATTCCGCATAACAAAGCAATTCCGCTGCACACAAGCTGTCTTACAGATAAACCTGCAACTATACTTTCCTTGTAGTCCTCTATTTCCTCCGGTACTCGTACTTCTATTGACATATATCACACCTCCCTCTACACAAATTTGTTGCAAAGTGTACTAATAAATGATATAATTTAAGCGAATGGTAATGAGGCTTTAAAATTGTAAAATAATTTTACCCTTATGGGTCAAACATTATTATATTTTACCCCTAGCGGGTCGAACCGAAAAGAGTCACGACAGTGGCTCTTTTCTTTCGCATATATTTATCTTTTCTAAAGCATATTAATACTCCCTCTACACAGCATTCATTATCTGCTTTATGATTCTGCCGCTTGAAAATATCGAAACAGCAAGAACCGCCGTATATATGATGTTTTGAAGCAGAAATGAATTTATAAACTTACTTATATCTGTTGCAGGATCATAATCAATTATAAATGATGCAATAAGAGCATGATATATCATAAAACAGGCTATTATCGCTGTTCCTTGCAAGGATACGGCAGTAAAATTTTTGAGAAAATTCAATGCCGTAGGTCTGAATTCCTGACTTACAAATGTTGAAAGGGGAATAGGTGAGAACAGCAGTAACAGCCAAAGCTCAAAAACCCTGAAAACAGTAGTAATGCTTATTATCGCTTCTACAAGGTGGATAAAAATCCAACACACAAATACAACTATGTAGGTGAATATCTTATTAAAAAAGTCAAGATTATCGATAGCATTCGCTATCATTGTTACCTGACTTGTGCTTACTCCCACACCAAATGTATATGTTGCACCCGTAATCATACCATTGCCCACATTGACGGCTGTTTCCTCAATAGCTGTTAAAATCTGAGGTATATGACAGAACAAAAAGGCGAATATGCCAAACTTAATAAGTATATTGACAGGCAGTTTTATACTTCCAAGTCCATTATCGCCTGATGACCTGTTTACCATAGCTACAAGTTCTATAAGCATAAACAATGTAAGCAGAGATGCACCAATAGCAAACACGCTGTTTTTCATAAGATTTATTATTGTGTTATTTGTAGTTGGATTGTACTGTGCAAGCGTCTTAGTCAAAGAACCTGCAAATCCGGCTTCCAATGCAAGATTACAAAGGTCTGAAATCATAGTTTCTATAAAACTCATAATTACCTCCATAATTAGCCTTACATAAAGTTAAGGTAATGCAAACTATGCAGTTATAGATAAATCCAAAGCCGCTACCGCTGCTCCTGCTGCAATAATAATTGCACCGCCTATGATCTGCCATATAGCTCCCTGTATACCGGGACCATTGTGGTCCTTTATACCGATACCGAGCTGAACAAGTCCCCATACAGCCCATAAACCGCCGCCTGCGGTCGCACCCTTTGATAAAAGGCTTTTAGCCGTATTTATAGCATCTGCGCCACTTGCAGCATAGCAATAGGATATTCCTGCCGATACGGTCATAACTGCTGTCATAACTATACTTCTGAGCATAGCACTTAATCTTTTCTTGTTTCTCTTTTCATTGATTAAAAACTTTTTCATATAATCCCTCCAAATAAAAAAGAGCAATCTTTCTGATTGCTCCCAATATCTTAATTATTATTTTTTTCATTGTCTGCATCTATAACGCCCTCAATGGTATTTACAACAACTTCATTAAGCTGTATTGCATTTTCCGATGTTATAACAGACTTTCCTGTTGAGCTTTCTATTTCCTTTCTTGCGTTTCCTGCTATATTGCCTCCCTGACGGGCTACAGCCACATTTTCTTTAAAGGATTTTGGATCGGCAACCTTTGAAAGCTCTGTTGTGGTTGCTTCCGCAAGCATATTGAGTACCAATTCCATATCGCTCATGTTGTCACGCAAATTTTCTTTTTTCAAACCTTTCAATCTTTTATACTCACGGGTTCGCATTCCTGACCAAGCCTTTGTTATTTCGTCTGTCAGAATAGCATATTCTCTGCCTTTTGTTACACCGTGCTTGTCCCATTCCTCGGTAAGATTGTTTCTTATCCGTATGGACAACAGCCTTTGCTGTATCCACTCATTACTGTACCCTTTTTTCTGATATGTAAGAAAAGCCCTGTCCATTGCAAGCTCAGGGTCAATGGTTTCCTCTATTCTTTCTCTGCCTACCTGTGCGAGCCACATTTTGAAAGGCTCTGCCTTTGGTGACGGTATTGACTGGATAATACGGAGAAGCTGTTCTGTATCGGCTACATCGGTTTTATAATATTTACCGTCAGATGACTTCATTTTCAGTTGTACGATTTTTTCGTACAACTGACTTCCTTCCATTTTCAGTTTTCGCTTTAAGTCGCTCCAGTACCTTCTTGGATTTTCGGAATTTGTCAGAACACCGACAACATCTACAACAGAAAAATACCATTCTTCCTTTTCCTCATCCCAAGCGGTTCTTATTGCCTTATCCTCAAAAAGCTGAATAGAATTATTACTCATAATACACCTCTCATCTAAGCCCGATTATATTTTATATCATTATACCACATATCCTAAAACATTTCAATCGGACTGATATTTGTTATATATAGCAACTTCACTCAACATAATTTCAGAGTATGTTTATAACAAGCCCTGAATTTCAAGGATTTCTAAATCCTTATCATCAAGTATGTATTCCTCAATGTTAAAGTTTTCATTATCTGATTTCTCTTTTTCGGCTAATTGTTTATTGTATTCCACTATATCAAACAGCTTGCTTTTATCGTAGTCGGCGGATTTTTTGTAGTTTGGATGTGATTTTATATTGTACTTTCTTGACTTGAAAGGCCTTAAGCCTCGTATGAATAAAATACACTCCTCATTATCAAGCCTGCCTACTTCATCAGCAGTTATAAGATCTCGCCCTAAAATTTGGTCTTGCAGACTGTAACTGCCTTGCTGCCCTTTGGTAGTGCTTGTTCCCCTGTGGTCTATAGTTGTTTTTCCAACTCTCTCGGATATGGACTTCATTGTCTTGTCCTCTCCGCTGCCAAGAAACAGAGTAGTATCACAGTTACCAACAAGAGTTCCTGCTTGCTTGTCGTATATGGCTTCTATCTGTGCCATATTCTGCACAATTACATCTACAGATATTTCCCTTGAACGGATTATAGATATGATCTTCTCAAAGTTCGGTATCTGTCCTATATTTGCAAATTCGTCAAGCATACATCTTACATGAACAGGCAGTCTTCCGCCATATACATTGTCGGCTTTATCGCATAATTCTTTGAAAAGCTGTGAATACATCATAGCTGCAAGGAAATTAAACGTAGATACCTTATCATCGATTATTATGAATAAGGCTGTTTTTCTGTCGCCTATGCTGCTTAATTCCATTTCATCATACATTGTCATATCTCTTACTTGCTTTACATCAAAGGCAGCCAGTCTGACACCGCACGAAATAAGTATTGACTTTGCTGTCTTTCCTGCGGCAAGTTTGTATTTTTTGTATTGAGAAAGGGCAAAGTGTTCGGGCTGCGGAGGCTTTATCTCTCGGTCAGGCTCAATTTGCAGTTCATATTTTCTGCAAAACTCCTCTGTTCCGATCTCCAGTTCCTCAAACATATAGTCAACAGGATTTTTAAAGGTTTCGTCATCCTCCCGTACTTCCATAGAGTTTATCATACGAATAAGCGATGCAAAGTTATGTTCTTCCTCGTTCAGTTCATAGTATATATAGCCGATAAGAGCCATATACAAAAGCCTTTCGGAGTTTTCCCAAAACCGGTCGGCAGACTTTTCGCCTTTTTCCTTTGTGCTTGTTATAAGCAAGTCTGTAAAAACCTTTATATCTGCCTCGCTTTTAATAAATCCGAATGGATTATAATGCATAGACTTATTGAAATCCACAGTATTGAATGTTTTTATGACATATCTGTTATCTGCAAAAAGCTGTCCTACTTCGTTCAATACCGTACCTTTCGGATCGGTTATCACATAGCTTGAATGGAGCTGCATAAGATTTGGTTTTAAGAAAAACCTTGTTTTACCGCTGCCTGAACCGCCTATTACAAGAACATTGTTGTTATGCATTGTTTTCCTTGTATTAAGGCTCATTCTTTCGGTCATTGTGAAAAGCATATTGTTCTGAAAAGACTTATCTATGTATTTGCCAATGTCAGATGCTGTTCCCCATTTTGCAGAGCCGTGTTCTATACCCTGCATATAGTTTTTTCTGCCGAATATATAATATACGACAGCCAGGAAATAGCAAAAAACACCGACAAAACCGCATAGCATCGCATTTTTTTCAAAACTTATATACGGTTTGCTAAACATAACATTGTAGTTTTCCGCCATATCGTTCAACTTATCAAGCATTGTGGTGTATGCCGATAGAGAATATATCTCGTAACATCGGTCAGCCACATAAAAGACCAAAAGGGCAATAACAGCTAAAAATATGATATTGCTTTTTTTCATCGGCTGTTCTTCTCCCTTTGCTTGGTATGAGCTGCCCTGTTGTGCTGCGGTTTAATTTTCTGATAGCTTTGCAGGAGCTTGTTAAGTGGACTTTTAGACTTCATTTGCTTTGCCAATACTCTGTTAAGGCTGTCATTGACCAATGAGCTGTCCTTCTTTTGGTACAATAGTTGATACCCATTTTCAGTCTTTTTTATTGCAAAGGCTATGTTTTGCCGCTTACATTGACTGCATATAGCTTTCAGTTTTTCTTTGGATTCAATTTCTTGTGTCAGTTCCAAGTCACGCCCTTTCCTGACCAGATTTTTAACACTCTTTTTTCCTGTTTCGGAATAGTGTGTTACAGCCTTTCGGGTTGAATATCTTATAATATTCCCTGTATGTCTGCTTAAAAATCTCAATAAGTTTTTAGCCGAGTTAGTTAATAAGCTGTTACCTTGTTCTTCTAACAAAGTAATCACCTCCTTGTAATATTGTTTCAGGGTGGTCTAATGACACGCATTTCATCATTTCCTTTCTTCAAATAAAAAAACACTTTCGGATTTTTCCAAAAGTGTTCATAAAATCACGTTATTTTTGATGTGTATAAAAAGCAAAGCAGAACATTATATTATTATGCTCTGCCCTATTGCGCTCTTTTATTTGAGCAATTCCTCATACTTTGCATAGTCGGACTTTGGAACATTTAAAGCCTCCAAAGCCTTGTCTAATGACATTCCCAAATTTTTCATAATACTCATAATATCTGCCAATTTAGCATTTTCTATACCCTGTGCCATACCCTGAGCCATACCCTGAGCTATACCTTTCTCAACACCTCTATCATATACACCTAAGCTGTAATCACACATTTCATACACCTCCGTTTGCAATTCCTCACTCATCTTTATATCATATTCACTTTCAAGTACCAGTTTCTTGGTATTTATGCTTACACTTTAAGATATAAAGTAAGGCAGAACATACTGCCCTGCCTTTTAGTGTTCTTTTATTTGAGCAATTCCTCATACTTTGCATAGTCTGATTTCGGAATCTTTAAAAGTTCAAGTGCTTTTTCCAAAGACATACTCAAACCTTCCATAACATTTTTTATATCTGCCAATTTAGCATTCTCCACGCCTCTGTCATATACACCTAAGCTGTAATCACACATTTCATACACCTCCGTTTGCATTTCTTCACTCATTTTTATATTATATTCATTTTCCAAAATTTTTTTCTTTGCATCTATGCTTACGCTTTCGGAAAACAGAACGTCAAGCATTTTGAGAAGTCCCGAATAGTTGTCGTCCTTCTCGCTGCCGAGACCGACAAGGATAACCTCGTCTGTGTCGTAATATTCTCTGAGGTTCGGCGCATTACCCACCAAATTTTTTTCCGTAAGATAGATCCTCTTAATTGTATTTCTCATTTCCACACGGGGATCAGTAAGCACCCATATGGAAAATACCTTCTTGATATTTTCGTATTCGCTTTTCATAAATTCTCTGCCGTACTGATGCGACAGCATACGTGCGCAGTAATATCTTGCACGTCTGAGAAGATTATCCAGAGACGTTATCCGGCTCTGCGCTTCTATATTAATGATTAATTTTACTTGTTCATTTGATACGGGGACAAATACATCAAAAAGAATATCATATCTTGCCGTACCCTCGTCTATGGAGCTGTCATCGGTGTTTTTGCCGTCTATCACGATGCCTTCGTCTTGATGTACGGCTTCTTTCGATACAAGAGGTTTTCCCTCAATATACTTTTCCGCTATGTCGTTTACATCTATGTCCTTAAATTCCTCAAGACAGCCCTTCAGAATGTGAGCCAGTATTATTTTGAAGGACAAAACCTTTTTGCAGGCTTCGTCAAGTTTTGGATTTCTGTAGGCTGTATCTATTGTTTTTGAAACAGGTGTGTTTGTTTCCATATTTTTACCCTCATATAACTGTATTCTTCTGTATATTTATTTTATTATAAGTACGATGAAATGTCAAGATATGTTGAATGGCTTTATATTGCAAGCCCTTAGCAAATGTTGTATATATAAAAGATTTTTTGTTTAAGTATGCTTCGGCATAGATTTAAGCAGAGAAGTTATACTTGGCTTTTTGTTTCTCTTTGAAGTATTGCTGCCTGTAAAATTAAAATCATCTATGTGAGTAAAGAGAGAAATATCGTTCTCTGCCTCTGCCATTATTGCATCATAATCATATACACCGTCTTTAAGGCTTGCGAGCTTGTTTATAAGCTCTTTGACCTTTGTAATGTTGTTGATTTTATCGGCATACTCCCGTATGAAATTCATATCGTCATCAGGTATAATATACTCCTCCTCGTTATACCTTGTGTTTGTATGTATATACCACTTTTCACTTATTTCCTGCATATATTCCGAAAAATATCTCGGAAACTCTATGAGTTGCAGCAATATCTCGGTTTTATCCACAATATTTTCAGCTTTGTTAAGCAGGTATTCTATATTTCGTGTTATCAAAAAATCTATACTGAACAAGCCAACACCTCCTTGTAATTTTTGTATTCAGAGCAAGTCAGGTAGACTTTGAACCGAACAAATCCCTCTGTATTTCCGTACTGTAATAATTTGCTCTTGTAGACTTGGCATTGTATAATGTTGTCAGTAGATAGGCTTTTATATTGCCTATTTTTGAGGTACAGCGTGAAAGGGCTATCAAAACATACTGAATATCATCAAAATCTAATTTAAGCAGCCTGCTTTTTACAACTTCCGAAGGAATGATGTTCCCGTTTATGTATATGGATTTGTTGCTAAAAGCAACTGTTTCAGCCATAATGCTGACAATCTCATCTACCCTTTCTTTGTCGCTCTGATTTTCGTGAGAAGTAAGAGCTGCATAGTCAATATTCTGTTTGATTAGCTCGGTATACTTTTCTATCATATCTATCCCATCAGGATAAGATAAGATAGATTGAGTATTTGATACTTCAGTATTTGATTTATCTGTATTTGATATATTAATATTTAATTGTGTGCTGTTTTCCGACAACGGATTTCCCGTTGACGGATTATCCGTTATCGGAAAATCGCATGACGGTGAAACCTCCGTTGTGTGATTTTCGCATAACGGTTGTATATCCTTATTTTCCAAAGGCTTTGGCTCTTTATGTGGAATTTCATAAACATTGTATACATTCTTGTCAAAAAGTCCTTTACTATCTCTGCTCTGCATCCTGACTATGTATCCGGCAGCCTCCAGTTCATTTATGCCTGCTCTCACAGAAGCAACTCCGTCTTTGGATATTGCTGCCAAGCCTGTAAGGGTATAATCCCAGTTATCGGGTAGAGATAATATAGTTGACAATATCCCACGAGCCTTATATGACAGACTTGTATCTTTCAGATGATAGTTTGACATTACCGTATAATTCTTGGTCTTTTCCACTCTGAATACTGACATATCACTGCCTCCTTGCCATTTGCGGTATTTTTTCTTTGTTTACAGCATACTTACCCTCTATACTGAGTACATAGCCTTTTTCCATAAGACTAGCCAATATCCTGTTGATTTTTTCAACGCTATCTGTGCTTAGTTCAGCAAGATACTCGGCTGTTGCGTAATCAGCCACAGGCAGATTTATCATTGTTGCAACAACACCCATTTCCTCAAGTGTCAGGTCTTTGTCCATCTGTAAAATCATAATTACCTCCTATGTTCATAAAAATTTGTATAAAAAAAGAGCAACTATATACATAATTGCTCTTATCACTAAAAATTAATATTAAGTTGTAAAAAATGTCAAATCAAAGCTCTTTCAAAAAATGGTGTAGTAAGCACATTATTTTATAATGAAACTCTTGTATTTACATATATTTTCAAGACTAACTATTGTTTTTGGATAAAAACCAAATTACATAAATAAGCAAATCCACTCTTTATGACAGTAGCCAGTCAATAATATTCAGAGCTTTTATTCCGTCATAGGAATTTATATAGCTTCTGTCCATTGACAGTACTATTTTTTCATAGTTGTCGGCTATCATACGCAGAGGACGCAGCTCACGTTCTCTTGTTTCGGGAGTCTGCATACTTTCGGTAACTTGTATATACAGCTTATCATCAGGCTTTTCTGCAACAAAGTCAACCTCTGTTTCTCCTACCTTACCTATATAAACACGATAATCCCGACGAATAAGCTCCAGAAATACAATATTTTCAAGAATATGCCCTCTGTCGGCATCCCTGTAGCCCAGAAGCATATTGCGAAAGCCCAGATCTACAATGTAATTTTTGCCAAGTGTTTTAAGGAGCTGTTTTCCCTTTACATCATATCGACCTACGGAATAAAACACAAAGGCGCTACGCAGCATAGATATATATTTATCCACGGTTTTGCCTGCAACATTTTTCCTTTTGCCTTTCCGAATATCTCCCTCATTGTAAAGAATGTTGCCAATGCTATTGGGAGATGTTATACTGCCTAAATTGGAACAAAGAAAAAGTATTATCTTATGCAGAGTATTTTGGTCGACCTGATTGTTGCGCTGCAGAATATCTCTCAGTATAACTGTGGAATAAATGCCCTCCAGCGCCTGATTGCTCCTTGCCTCGTTAAATCGATACTCTCTTAGTATGGGCATACCGCCGAACTGCAAATACTTCTGAAACTTCTCCTCTACCGTTATCTCGGGGGCAAATTCATAGAAAGTCAGGAACTCTTTGAAAGACAAGGGCAACACCTTTATCTCTACATATCTGCCCGAAAGCAATGTAGAAAACTCTGTGGACAGGAGGTAGGCATTGGAGCCTGTTATATATATATCCACATCAAAATCAAGACGGAAGGATTCTACCGCCTTTTCCCAATGCTCCACAGCCTGAAGCTCATCAAATATAAGGTATGTTTTCCCTTGCCTTGAAACATTCCTGCTGATATAATCGTAAAAATCAATGTAGCCTGTAAGTTTTCTATATTGCAGGGATTCCATGTTCATGTGAATAATATTTTCTTCCGGAACACCTGTTTCAATGAGATACCTATGAAACAGATCAAGAAGCGAGGACTTTCCGCATCTGCGTATACCCGTAACTATCTTTACCAAGTCTACATCCTTGTTTTCTATAAGCTGATTTAAATATTGCGGACGGTCAATAAGCTCTGCCATAATACACCTCACGAAATTTTTATTTCATTATAATCTAAGAGTTAAAAAAAGTCAATAGTTTTAGACTTATAATTCTAAAACTTTCAAAATAATATATTTTCCGACTTATAATTCCAAAATTTAAAGGAGCAATTTTGATATAATTGCTCCCCAAATTTATAGATATATAATCAAATATCAGTGACAAATATGTCTGTTACATTTCCTGTGCATACTGCATAAACACTACATTACATATGTAATTTACAGAATAAACTTCGCCGTTTACGCACCCTGTAGTTCGTTGAAATTCCTTGCTCCGTCTCGTTAACACGTTATTTTTACTTTATCCATTGTAACTGTTGTTTGTATCTTTATTTCTGTAATTGTACTTATACTTGGAATAACCAAAATACTCACCAAGTCTCTGCTGCCTAAAGTATTTTTGAAAATCACTGACATTATTTATTTTAATTCCTATCCTGTAAGACTTTCATTTCTTTTTCTCCTTGTCGTTTTAAAATCTTTAGGATGAACTTTGAATATTGGATACATACATAAAAAACTCTGCTTTTGCATATCTTTTTATTTTGAAAAATTAAATTTATTTTTTTTTAGTTCGATGAAATAATGGCTTCCATTTTAAACTATTATAAATTCCTTCTTGCCAAAATGCCGTAATAGTATATGTGGGAACACTTGCTTGCAGGAATACCATCTGCTGTGAATCATTATATCCTAAAGCCGAAAGGCAAATCCTTTCCTCATCCCAACCTTTACTATATGTGCCATTTTTACATTTTGATGATTTTAATACAGCATATCCGATTTCACTTAAAAAATCTTTTACCATTGTTTTTTGGTCTTCATCGGTAAATAATATATCATCCTCAAATATTTTTTTATCCATATTTTGTGAAAACGCAAACCTTATATTTTTTAAGCCAATTTCTTCTAATTGTTTTTTTGTACTTTCCAGATTCTCTGAATTAAACAAAAGAAAATAAAAAATGATTGTTTTTTCCTTCAATTTGTCTTTAAGCTCTTCATCTAAAGGTTTTACATGATGTTCGTGAGTAGACCGCTTTTCAATTGGTATGTCCATATATTCTTGCATTATAGATATCATTTGCTTTCCAGAGTATGAACCATCGTCGTAAAAAACTAAAATATTGTTATTATCTTCTTCAAGGGCTTCTTTTAAGCTTTCTTTTATTTCTAGGTTATTTTGATTAACATCATTGAAATAATACATTAAATGTTTTGCGCTGTCTTTTGAACCACCTAATGGAACTACTGTAAGTTTATGAGAAGAAAGTCCATTGGTTTCCAAAAAGCTCGAAAAACTTTGTGAAAAGAAAAATCTATTAATAAAATTTGCCTTAATTAACATTTCATATATTCCATTCATAATTATACGGGCTTTTGTTGCAGTTTCGCATAAACAAAGAATTTGTTTAAAAAAATAAGAAATTTCTTCCTCATTTATTTTATAACCATTTGGTCCTTCATATGAAGAAAACTTATCTTTAATATTTTTAATTTTATTGTCCGAAATATAGTTACGAAGAATAGATTTTTTTATTAAATCTGGTGTATCGTTATAATAACCAGCATTTATTAGTTTATCATAATATTCTCTTTCTAATTTTATATCAAACTTTCCACAAGCACTGCTTTCAGCTTTTAATTTTATATGATACGTTTGATAAAGCACTTTTTCTGTAGCCATAAAAACAATAAGATTATCTCTTGAATTTGCAACAATATATGAAGCAGAACTACTAATATCTCGACTGTTAACGAGCTCATATCCTCTAAATTCTCTTTTGTTTCCATTATATAAATTTATTGGCACTTGAATATTACTGTGTCCATATACATTTGTTGGAGATTGTATAATGAAAACAGAACAATCATCATCAATAAAATCAGTTTTGTCCAATATATCACATATTTGTTTATATTGTTCAATAATATTATTCTGTAAATTTTTTTCTTGCTTAGAATTTAAGGAGGTTAATATATCATCAAATAATTTTTCTTTATTGCTTTGAGTTCCCTCAAGGAAGTCGGGCATAATACAAATAATCCTTTTTGCTAGATTACGTTCATATAATTTTTCGAATTTTTTTGCACTTCTGAAATAGTTTTTTTATCTTTGTCATTTCGAGATTTTTGTATTTTTTCAAAAAAATATTTATTAAAATCATCATCAGCATACTCAAGTATTTCATTAAAGGAAGTAAATATAGGTTCTTCCATATTAGACAACTGATTTAACAATTCCCTTAATTCTGTTTCTGCTGTAAGTACTTTGTGATGATAATATACACTATCAAACATAATAGTTCTAGCAATACACAACTGAAATAAAGCTTTTTCAGCTGAATCAGACATAGCTAATTCATAATATGGTATATTAGAATCAGATTCGGTGTGCCATAAACTAGACATATTAATATCCTTAGTGGGTACTACGCTTAATTTCTGTGTTAATCTGGAAATATCTACAGCAACCGGTACGCGCGTTACATGGGAATCTCTAGATAAATAATCGCATTTATCTGCATCAATAGGACCGTTTATAATGTTACTATATGGAAGCATGGTTCTGTCCACAGGTACACCTACTATTAATCCTGAGATGTATTCTATTAATGTATCTATGTCATTATTATCATTTAGAGGAATTGCATTAATTCTGTTTTTGACAATCATAATCAAACGTTTTACTTCAGAGGTATTAACCATCATACAGCCTAAAAGCTCATGCAAAGCAACTCTTTTACATGCATGTTTTTCAAATGTCTCAAGCATATTGCTTATAGTTTCATTACGAGGATATAATGGACTCTTGCCAAAATAATGTTCTGAAACGTGACTGAGAAACATATGCCCTATGTCATGGAAAATTGCCGCCAATCTAACAACAGATTTAAAATATGGTTTATTTATTTCTATACTCATATCACATTTATTTAATGCTTCAGCCATTCTATCCGCTAAAAAAACTACTCCTATGGTATGATAAAATCTGGAGTAGTCACTGCCACAATATACAAAAGATGCTAAACCTAATTGCTTAATTTTTCTCAATCTTTGAAGTAGAGGAGAATCAAGTATATATATTTCTCCTGCTGAAAATTCAATATTTCCCCATACAGCATCAAATATTTCCTTATTTCTTTTACTTAGATTAATAGTTTCTAAGTAGTCATTATAATTCTTTAACTTTTTATAAGTAAAATTTTCAATTTCGGCAAATACATATTTAAAATCGTCTGTATTAAATAAACTACAAAATGACATTATTATATCTCCTGTTAATATGCAATTTAAATGTAAGCACCATTTATAAAACAATTTACTATATTTGACATAACATTTGGCTCTATTTCTAATTCCTTGTTATTTATTAATTCTTTCATATACGGCTTTTCCAATTTAATGTAAGCTTTAATGTATCGTGGATTTTCTAAAGCTACAATTCGACCATTAAACCCTTCAATTGCTTTAGAAAACTGCGCATAATCCCCTTTAGTATTATATTTGAGGAAAAGCAACTCTATTTTATCTGCATATGGTCCAAAACTAGCTTTATTTTCTCTAAAATATCTTGACATATTATCTACGCCCATTTTAAATAAATTATTATTTATAGGTATAGTATTTAGATTATTATTGGATAATATTGCCAAAAATTGTTTTACAAATAATATTTTAGGATCATTCATAACCATTTAACTCCTTTTAATACTAAGAAACTATCATATATATTTTAACCTAAAAATAAAACTATTTCAAGAGTTTTTTTAATTATTAATATTATTATATTGTTAAGATAGAAATAATTAGTAATATTTTTTGAAAATAGGATATCAGATATAAGGTGAAGATTTTGAAAAAATAAAATACCATCTAATATCGTCAACTTTTCAAATGCCATCTATAATATAATCAGATTTCGGTAATTGTGCTACTTTAAAGCTTTAATTGTTATAATAATACTTCCATTTATGTTTATTCTCATTTTTACAGATATATAGGATTTTCATTTACACATATAAATGCCAAGGTCTGAAATATATGCTATTTATCAATCTGCTTATATCCATTCAAAACAAATTCAACAATAGCATTTGTTCTGACCTTCATATTAATATCTAATATAGTATCCTTTACGTCATTTTCGGTAAGAACAGGAATATATTTTTTAAGGGAAGTATCATATTCCATAAACTCATTAAATATCCTTACAAAAGCATCGTTTTTTCTCTGTGTATTTGCAGGATAACCGTTTGCTATAAGAGCCATATTATTATCAAAGTTAGGTGCAAGTCCAATAACAGAGCCGGTCTTGATATTTCTCAGAAAACCAAAGTTAAAGGTATGCCTGTCGGGGTTTGCCATAATAGTGTCCATAAATATCATTTTGATATAATCGGGTATTGTATGGGGTGCAATTTTTTTAAGACCTTCATACACATCTATATAGTCCTCGTTATCGTTCATAAAGCTGTATGCAGGCTCAAAATTCACTTTGTCATTATTTGTAAAATCCTTTGTTTTTACACATTTTTCTCCTCTTTCATACACTGCCATATTCATATCGAGCCTTAAGCCAAGGCGACTTATAAATATCTCCGTAAACTGCCGGTTATGGTCTGCCTTTTTGTACATCCACCACTCACCGTTTTTAAGTTTCCAACACTTTTCAAAGCTGCCTGTATTTGTAAGCTCTGGGGTCTTGCTTTGCTTACTGTTCATAGCCTTGTTAAAGCTGCCGTAGTTTCCCTTAAGTGCAAGGTTTGAAAAATAGTCATTGTCAAAACGCACATCATTGTATGTCAAATGACTTTCAACAGGCTTTACCCAATAATTATCCGTTATCGTAACGACATTTACGCTCATAACTGTGCTTATGTCATCACGTTCCTTAAGTCTCAATGTCTTTTTAAGAAGCCTTGAATTTGCTCGGTGATAATCTATGGCATGTATTTCAAGCCAATGCTCTACATTTCCTGTGTTCAGAAGATACAGCGGACAAAGTTTTTTTATCTATGATTTTGAAAGAATTCCCTATATATTCCGCAACAATTTTATTTCCACTCATAATATACATATCCACAATTATCACCTTCTTCCTCGTAAAATTAAGAACCCTTATGATAGTATAACATATTTGAGTCTAAAGCTCAATATAATACTTTAGCAACATATTATATTTAGGCAAAAAGGCTATCCCCAATGCCGCTTTTGGTATTTGGAATAGCCTTTTATCTTCATAGATATATATCAAAATATCAGTAACCAATACGTCTTTTAATTTGTGTTATACAAACACTACATTACATATGTAATTTACAGAATAAACTTCGCCGTTTACGCACCCTGTAGTTCTTTGAAATTCCTTGCTCCGTCTCGTTAACACGTTATTGACCATATAACCGCCTACATAGCCGTTCTGAGCAGATGTTAAGTCGCCGTTATAGCCCTTCTTTAAAGGTACGCCGATCTCGCTTGCGACCTCATACTTGAACTTGTCCATCGCTTCTCTTGCTTCAGGAATGTTTACCTTATTGCTGCTTGAACTAGATGACATTTTATTTTCCTCCTTATTTATATTAGTAACCATGTTACAATATTATTTTGTCATATAAGGAGTTTTTTAATCTGAAAATATTTAGCAGAATTGTTGTATTCTGATGTTTCGTATACGATCGTTTTTTATAATGCCAACGTGTATCATCATATAATCACAGCGTTATGAATATCGTAAAAACAGCTTTGCAAACCGACCTTTGCAAAATCGGGAAACAGATGAAACAAAGGTTTATTTTAAAACAGTTGTATAAATATTATTGAGAAGCACTGCCATCTGAGCTCTTGTAACGGAACTCTTGGGGTCTATTGTAGTGGCAGACGTACCCTGTACGGCACCCATATTAAGGAGTGCTGACACAGCGTCACGGTACTGCGGGCTTATGAGTGAGCCGTCGGAATAGCTGCTCAATACAGACTGCTTTATATTCATATCGACACCCTTGAGTGCAAGGCCGTTGTATACCATAGCCATTATTTCTTCTCTTGTAATATTTTGAGCCGGATGGAAGCTATCGCCGTCAACACCTACCGTAAGGCCGTTGTTTCTTGCTATAGACACATAGTTGTAATAATAAGCGTTTGGCAAAACATCTGCATAATTTCCGCTCGGCGCCATAGAATCAAGACCCAGCATCCTTACCAAAACAATGGTAAAATCAGCTTTTGTACAGCCGTCATCGGGAGCGAATATACCGTTTCCTCTGCCTGATATAAAGCCCGATGCCGCCATATTCTTAATAGCAGGGCCTGCCCATGGTCTGTGTGATATATCGGTAAAGTTTATATCCACGGTAGTTTTTTCCGTTACAGCCTCTGTAGCAGTCTCTGTGCTGTGTCTTGTATGATCCTCTTTGACATTGACAAGAAGCTGATGTACCTCATCATGGGCGCTCTTGAATATCACATAGCCTGCGCCCTTTGTCCTTGCTTCTATCTTTCCGTTGTATACATCCAATATATGACCCTTGAAGGAATAGGCTTCGGCATCGTTTATTTTGCCGTCGATATACTTGCCGTAGTCAAATACCTCTTCTATATTCATTTCTCTGCTGTCTATGGAGTAATTGTCATCGACCATTACCTTAAAGCAATAATCGTATAACGTACCATGAGCATGAACTGTGGTCGTGCCTTCATTCCTTGCGGTGATAACACCGTTGTCACCGTCGACTCTTGCCACAGATGTATTGTCTGAATACCACTTATAGCTGTCTGCCGCCTTGTCTAAGAAGATTGAAACATCTGCGCTGTCACCGCCGCTCATATACAAGGGCATATCTTCTTCTATGAAATTGTGGTCTACCGGGTGATCGTTGGCTGTTTTTCTTACCCTTATATAAAATTTGTATATTTCGTGCTCCTTTTCATTGTCTGCGGTGATAACGGCGTGACCGTCTTTATCCTTTGAGCGTGCGTTGCCCTCATCGTCTACCGTAACGATGCTGCGGTCGTCTGAGCTCCAGTCGTAATAGTCGATATTGCCCTTCTTGACATATTTGCTCAGATCGATCTTTTCATCTTCGTAAAGAGTGATGTCCTTGTCCTCCGTAGCTATTTCTTTTACGGTTATGTGGAACATATACTTTACGGTACCGCTGCCTGTAACTACCGCATGGCCTGCTCTTAATGTGCTGATGCGTCCTCTGCTGTCCACGGCTGCCACCTTTTCATTGTCTGAGCTCCAGTCAAGATCCCTTGGATCTATGTCTATATAGTCGGAGGCATATATATAATCACTGTCATTTGTGCCGTATTTACCGTCTGTTGTGGCATTTATATGAATGTTTACCTCATGAGGATGGCCTTCCTTTATGGGATCGGTATCTCCCGCAGGCTTTTGTGCAGCGGGAGTCTTTGTGGTAGCTTCGGTTGGTTTTTCCGTTACTGCCTGAGTGGTCTCTTCGGTCTTAGCCTCGGTAGGCTTCTCCGTTTTAGCCTCGGCTGGCTTCTCTGTCACTGCCTGAGTGGTCTCCTCGGTATTGACCTCGGTAGTCGTCTCCGTTGTTTCCTCCGTTGTGGTCTCTTCGCCTATTTCAATAGGATCGCTTGAACAGTTGTATCAAGAGCAAATACGGGAACAGCGGAAAATACTATAGCTGCCGCCAGTATTGCCGCCAATGCTTTTTTCATTCTTTACACCCTTTCTTATAAACTGTTCTTTATTTTCTCGCCAATAGCGGCGATGCTTTCGCTGTCTGTCTTAAATGAACCGAAGCTCATTTTAACATCGTCATCTTTGAGCCTTGGTATGACATGAATATGAAAATGAAAAACAGTCTGCCCTGCAGCTTCTCCGTTGTTTTGAAGTATGTTGACTCCGTCACAGTCCGTTGACTTCTGCACTGCCTTGGCTATCTTCTTGGCAAGCGTAAATGCCTTGCCCGTAAGCTCTTCGCTGATATCGTATATATTTGCCGCATGAGTCTTGGGAAGTATGAGACAATGTCCAAGATTTGCAGGGTTTATATCCATTATCACTCTAAAATCGTCATCTTCATAAACCGTTGTGGATGGAATGTCTCCATTTGCTATTTTACAGAAAATACAATCCATTATACCGCCTCCTTTTCAAAAAATTCCTTATGCCACACAAGGAACATATATACTGTCCATATCTTACGGCTGTAGTCGCCCTTGCCGGCCTTGTGTCCGTCAAGATATTCCATTATCTTGTCTGTATTAAAATATTTCTCCGCTGTAGGGCCGGTGAAAGCCTCTTTTATAATATTATAATACTTGTCCTCCTTGAGCCATACTCTCGTAGGCACGGGGAAGCCAAGCTTTTTCTTGCTTGCCACATTCTCAGGCAAATATTTTTTGCTTGCCATTCTGAAGGCATACTTTGTGGCACGTCTGTTCACCCTGTAGTCGGAAGGCAAATGCCTTGCCACCTCGAATACCTCCTTGTCCAGGAAGGGCACTCTTACCTCAAGAGAATTTGCCATACTCATTTTGTCCGCCTTAAGAAGTATATCTCCCACCATCCAAAGATTAAGGTCTATAAACTGCATTTTGGTAACATCGTCAAGACCTTGGCAAAAGTCGTAATACGGCTTTGTTATCTCTGTATGATCGTATTTGCCGCTGGGAGCTTTAAGTATGGCTTCCCTTTCTTCCTTGCTGAACATCTGATTGCCGTTGCCGTAAAAACGTTCTTCTATGTCAAGAGCGGCTCTTCTGAAATAATTTTTGCCCTTGAAGTTAAAGGGAATAAGAGAAGCTGCCTTTGCTATAAATTTTCTTACGGACTTGGGAAATATGTGCATGGGTGCAAGAGCCATGGGTTCTTCATATATATTGTAGCCGCCGAAAAATTCATCTGCTCCTTCTCCCGAAAGCGCTACTTTTACCTTTTCCCTTGCAAGCTTGCTTACAAAATAAAGAGCTACCGCAGAAGGATCCGCCAAGGGCTCGTCCATATGATATTGTACCTTTGGCAGGCTTTCCCAGTATTCATCCGTAGATATTATTTTTGAATTGCTCTCTATCCCCACATGCTTTGAAAGAGCCTGTGCATAGCCTATTTCATTGTATTTCTCATAGTCAAAGCCTACGGTGAAGGTCTTGGCATGAGTCTTGTCCATACCACGGCGGAACGTAGCCGCAACAAAGCTGGAATCCACGCCGCTTGAAAGAAACGAACCAACCTCAACATCACTGACTACCGTGTGCATACCTACGGAATCAAGAAGCACATCCTCCACCTTCTTTATGGCATCCTGGAGCTTTATGCCGTTTTTGCTGTCTGCAACAATGTCCTTTTCAGGCTCGAATTTAGGCTGGAAGTATCTCTCTATATTGAGCACACCGTCTTTGAATGTAATATAATGTCCGGGCTTTAATTTATACACGCCCTTGAAAAATGTTTCGTCAAGTACGGAATATTGGAATGTAAGATAATTTTCAAGAGCAACGGTATTTACCTCTTTTTTGAATTTGGGATATGGCAAAAAGCTCTTTATTTCAGAACCAAAAAGAAGCTCGCCGTCTATTTCGCTGTAGTAATAGGGCTTAATGCCGAAGAAATCTCTTGCGCCGAAAAGCATATCCTTATTTTTGTCATATATGGTAAAGGCAAACATACCTCTCAGATCGTTGAGAAGATCTGTTCCCTTCTCTTCATAAAGATGCACTATGACCTCGGTATCCGCATGGGTTGAGAAAACGTGTCCTCTTTCTGTAAGTCCTTCCTTAAGCTCCTTATAATTGTATATCTCGCCGTTGAACACAATGACAACTGACTTGTCCTCATTGTATATAGGCTGAGATCCGTCTTCAAGACCTATTATACTGAGTCGTCTGAAACCGAATGTAAACTTGTCCTCGCTGTGCATACCGCCGCTGTCGGGCCCTCTGTGGACTATTTTGTCCATCATATTCTTTATGATCTCTTCTCTGTTTTCAATATTTCCCGTAAATCCGCAAAAGCCACACATATATATCATTCTCCTTTAAAAAGGTTCTTATTTTTGACCATTTATATTATTATACTATATTTTCTCCGCTACTTCAACTGTTTATATTTTTTATATGGATATTTTACAGGCTGTTTTTATATTTTTATGCCATTATATAATATAAAAAGTATGTATACAACAATATAAAAAACTGCCGCACAGGCAGCAGTTTTTATTCCTCAGTTTCCTCTGTTTCTTCCGTTTCTGAGGATACTTCGTATACGTTATCTTCGGTTATTTTGTCCATGCTCATAACGGTAACGCCCTCGTCAAGGTTTATGAGCTTGACGCCCTGAGCTACACGGCCTACCGTAGAGATATCCTTTATCCTTATTCTGATAACTATGCCTTCGCTTGTTACCATAATAAGTTCTTCGGTATCCTTTACCATGGCAAGACCTATTATATTTCCTGTCTTTTCGGTTATCTTATATGCCTTGAGACCCTTGCCGCCTCTGGACTGTATTCTGAAATTATTTATTTCGGTACACTTGCCGAAGCCCTTTTCGCTGACTATGAGCACCTTGTGATCGGCATCGACTATTTCCGCACCTATTACAAAGTCATCTTCATCCAGCTTTATAGCTTTGACACCGGCGGCAGTCCTGCCCATGGCTCTTACGTCATTTTCGCTGAACCTTATAGCCATACCCTTGTGAGTGGCGGCTAATACCTCATTGTCTCCGTTTGTAAGGAAAACAGATATAAGCTCGTCTTCTTCCTTGAGACCCACTGCTATAAGTCCGCCTTTTCTTATGTTGTTAAATGCCTGAGCCATAGTTTTCTTTATGACGCCATGCTTTGTTATCATCATAAGATATTGGTCTATGCCGAATTCTTTTATAGGTATGACGGCGTTTATTTTTTCTCCTTCGTCAAGCTGTATAACATTTATGATAGGGGTACCTTTTGCATTTCTTCCCGCTTCCGGTATCTCCCAAGTCTTTATTCTGTATACCTTGCCCTTGCTTGTGAAGAAGAGTATATAGCTGTGGTTGGAGCTTAAGAAAAGCTTTTGTACAAAATCCTCATCTCTTGTCTGCATACCTATGATACCCTTGCCGCCTCTGTTCTGGCTCTTGTAATTGTCAAGGGATATCCTCTTTATATAATTGAGATGAGACATGGTTATAACAGACATATCATCGGCTATTATATCCTCCATGTCTATTTCTCCCATATCCTGTATTATCCTTGTCTTTCTCTCGTCACCGTATTTTCTCTTTATCTCAAGTATTTCATTTTTTATTACCTCATAGAGCTTGTTCTCATCGGCAAGTATAGCTCTCATTTCCTCGGCAAAGGCCGTAAGCTCGTTGAATTCGTTTAAGAGCTTTTCTCTCTCCATGCCTACAAGAGACCTGAAACGCATTTCGCATATGGCATTTACCTGCTCGGGAGTAAAGCCGAAGCGATCAATAAGCTTTTCTTTAGCCTCATTTGTGGTAACGGAACCTCTCAGTATATTTATTACCTCATCTATATTGTCGAGAGCCTTTAAAAATCCTTCCAAAATATGAAGTCTCTTCAAAGCCTTGTCAAGATCGAATTTGGTACGTCTTGTTATAACGTCTTCCTGGAACTCTATATAGTTTTCAAGTATTTGCTTTATGTTCAGTATCCTTGGCACGCCCTTTACTATCACAAGGAAATTTATGCTTATGGATTCCTGAAGCTGTGAATATTTGAAAAGCTGATTAAGAACTATCTCGGCGGAGGCATCCTTTTTTACCTCTATTACTATATGGACACCGTTTCTGTCATTGGTATTGTCCTGTATGCCGGATATGCCTTCTATCCTCTTTTCCTTGACAAGGTCGGCTATACCTGTTATCATACGGGATTTGTTTACCTGATAAGGTATTTCCGTAATGACTATCTGTTCTCTTCCGTTAGGCAGAGTTTCTATATTTGCTTCGGCTCTTACCTTTATTTTACCCTTGCCTGTTCTGTAGGCATTGAATATACCGCTTTTGCCGAGTATATTTCCGCCTGTAGGAAAATCGGGGCCTTTTATTATATTTACTATCTCATCTATATCGGTTTCTCTGTTTTCCTGTATTTTATTGTCTATTATCTTTACTATACCGTCTATTACCTCTGAAAGATTATGAGGAGGTATATTAGTTGCCATACCTACGGCAATACCGCTGGAGCCGTTTACAAGAAGGTTGGGTATCCTTGAAGGAAGCACCACAGGCTCCATAAAATCTCCGTCGTAGTTAGGCTGGAAATCAACTGTATTTTTATCTATATCCGCAAGCATCTCAAGAGATATTCTTGAAAGCCTTGCTTCTGTATATCTGGGAGCGGCAGCTTGATATCCGTCTATGGAACCGAAATTGCCGTGACCGTCTACAAGCGGATATCTCATAGAGAAATCCTGTGCCAGCCTTACAAGAGCATCATATATGGCAGCATCTCCGTGAGGATGATATTTACCCATGGTATCGCCGACGATACGGGCGCATTTTTTATGAGCCTTGTTCGGCTCAAGGCCCATTTCATTCATAGAATAAAGTATCCTTCTGTGAACGGGTTTAAGACCGTCTCTTACATCGGGCAGCGCTCTTGCAACAATAACGCTCATGGCATAATCTATATATGAACTTTTCATAGTCTCGGATATCTCCGCAGTGACTATTTTGTCAAATTGTCTGTTTTCATCCATTGTTATTACCTCTTATACGTCTAATGTTGCATAGTTTGCATTCTGCTGTATGAATTCTCGTCTGGGCTCTACATTATCGCCCATGAGCTTGTCGAATATCTCGTCTGCTATCCTTGCGTCTTCTATAGTCACTTTTATAAGTATTCTCTTTTCGGGATCCATAGTGGTTTCCCAAAGCTGAGATGCATCCATTTCGCCCAAGCCCTTATAACGCTGTATGGGCTTCATTCCCTCGGCGCCTATTTCAGATATTATTTGATCTCTTTCCATATCGGAATAAGCATAGTATTCCTTTTTGCCCTTTTCAAGCTTATAAAGAGGAGGCTGTGCCAAATATACATAGCCTTTGTCTATAAGATCCGGCATAAATCTGAATATGAAGGTAAGAAGAAGAGTAGTGATATGGGCGCCGTCAACATCGGCATCCGTCATAAGCACTATTTTGTGATAACGAAGCTTATTTATATCAAAGTCTTCATGTATGCCTGTGCCGAAGGCTGTTATCATAGATTTGATCTCTTCATTTCCAAGTATCCTGTCAAGCCTTGCTTTTTCCACATTGAGTATCTTGCCTCTGAGGGGAAGTATGGCTTGGGTACGTGAATCCCTGGCTTTTACGGCTGAACCGCCTGCTGAATTACCCTCGACAATATATATCTCGCATTGAGAAGGATCCTTTTCGGAACAGTCTGTAAGCTTGCCGGGAAGCTTGCCCGTTTCGAGAGCATCCTTTCTTCTTACAAGCTCTCTTGCCTTCCTTGCGGCATCTCTTGCCCTTGCCGCAAGTATGGACTTTTCAAATATAGTCTTGGCTATGGCAGGGTTTTCCTCAAGGAAATACGTCAGCTTTTCGGAAAGAACCGAAGCTACGGCACTTGTTGCTTCGCTGTTGCCAAGCTTTGTTTTGGTCTGTCCTTCAAACTGAGGCTCTGATATTTTTATGCTGACTATTGATGTAAGGCCTTCTCTTATATCTTCTCCCGAAAGCTTTTCATTTTCTTTGATAAGATTAAAACGCTTGCCGTAATCGTTTACAGTCTTTGTAAGAGCCGTTCTGAAGCCCTGTACGTGAGTTCCGCCGTCTACTGTGTTTATATTGTTTACATATGAATAGTTGTTTTCAATATATCCATCGTTATGCTGGAATGAAACCTCCACGGCTATGCCGTCTTTTACTCCCTCACAATAAAATATGGGATCGTACATGGGAGTCTTGTTTTTATTGATATAAGCAACAAATTCCTTTATACCGCCTGTATAGTGATATACAAATACATTATCTTCATTTATCCTCTTATCCGTAAGAGTTATCTTTATACCCTTTGTAAGAAAGGCAGTTTCCTGCAAATGCTGCTTGAGAGTATCCAGATCGAATACAACATCGTCAAATATTTCCGCATCGGGCTTAAAGCTTATGAGAGTACCTGTAGCTTCAGGGTCACAGCTTCCCACTACTTTAAGCTTGTTCATGGCATTTCCTCTTTCGTACCTCTGCTCATAAACACTGCCGTCTTTAAATATATCCACTATGAGCCATTCGCTCAGAGCATTTACTACAGAAGCACCTACGCCGTGAAGACCTCCCGATACCTTATATCCTCCTCCGCCGAATTTGCCGCCGGCATGAAGTATTGTAAACACGACTTCAACAGCGGGTATGCCCTTCTGAGGATGTATGCCTACAGGAATACCTCTTCCGTTATCCCTTACTGAAATGGTGTTGTCCTCATTTATGGTCACCTCTATGTGAGTACAAAAGCCTGCAAGCGCTTCATCCACTGCATTGTCCACTATTTCATATACACAATGGTGAAGACCTCTTGAAGAAGTAGAACCTATATACATACCCGGTCTTTTTCTTACGGCTTCCAATCCTTCCAATATCTGTATTTGATTTTCATCGTATTCTGTATTTTCCACATTTGTGCTTTCCAACAGCTCCGTGTTTTCGTTTTCTGCCATTTTTTTGCCTCCATAGAGTTTTATTCATATCAACGTACAGGTATACATTACCATTAATAAAACCATTATAACACAAATTAAAAGAAAATAAAAGAGGTTTTTGTGTTTTTGTTGTTTTATATAGCTTTTATTTTTGATACATTTATATATTAATAAATAAAATTTATAAAATATATTATTTTTTTATATCTCCATTTTCCACATACATTATATTTGCTCTTTTTCCTATATTGTCCGCTATATCGTCTATGCCTGTGGAAGTTATTATAGTCTGTATATCCTTTATGGAATTTAATATATACATCTGCCTGCTCCTGTCAAGCTCGGACAATACGTCGTCAAGAAGAAGTATGGGAGAATATCCTATTTTTTCCTTTACAAATTCGACCTCCGCCAGCTTAAGAGATATACATATTGTCCTTTGCTGGCCCTGTGAACCGTATTCCCTTCCGTTGTATCCGTTTATGTTAAAGGACATATCGTCTCTATGTATGCCTACATTCGTAGACTTGTACAAAATATCCCTTTCTCTGCTCTCAAGCATTTTTTTGCCGTACTTGTCCGAGCTTACATCGGGTATATATTTAATTTCAAGCTCTTCTTTTCCCTTGGTGATATCTCTGTGTATTAAATCTGCCTTTAAATTTATTTCATTTATGAACTTTTGCCTTTCATCCATTATTCTTATGCCGTATCTCACAAGCTGTTCGTCATACACATCAAGGGTAACATCATCGGCTTTTTCATCCTTCAAAAGAGTGTTTCTCTCCCTAAGGAGCCTGTAGTATCTGCTGAGATCATCGGCATAAAGTCTGTTTATCTGACAAAGTTCCATATCCATATAACGTCTTCTGCCGGAAGGTCCTTCCTTCACAAGCATAAGGTCCTCCGGTGAAAACAATATTATATTAACCGTACCGAAAAGATCGTTTATATTTTTAACATGAACGTTATTTACGGCTATTCCCTTTTTGTTGTTTTTTCTTATATGTATATTTATTTTGTCCTTAAAAACACCTTTGCTCACTATAAGCTGAATATGGGCGGAATCCTTGCCGAATTTTATCAATTCCTTTGATATATGTGTCCTCAGACTTCTTCCTGCCGCACACATATATATAGACTCCAATATATTTGTTTTGCCCTGGGCATTATTGCCGTAAAGTATATTTATACCCTGGTCGAATTCTATATCCAAATTTTCTATATTTCTGTAATTTATAAGGTGTAAGCTTTTAATTATCATGATCACATATCATAAACTCTGTATCTTCATCTTTTTCAAACAATTCGCCTTTTATTTTAACAACATCGCTGTTTCTCAGCTTTTTTCCTCTCATAGTACACTTTTCGTCATTTACATATACAAAGCCTTCTTTTATTATCATCTTTGCATCAGATCCCTGTGAAACTATATTGGCAAGCTTAAGCGCCTGCTGGAGCTTTATGTACTCTGTATTTATATATATTTTTTCCATAGCATCAGCCTCTCGGATTTACGGGAAGAACAAGATATTGATAATCATTGTTGGCAACTCCCTTTATTATACAAGGTGACTTATTTGTGTTGAAGCATATCTTTACATATTCCTCTTCACAGGCAGACATTACGTCTATCAAAAATCTTGCATTGAAGTTTATAACTATTTCTTCTCCCTTTTCTATATTCACCGGTACATCCTCTTCCGTTTTTCCCATAGAAGAAGAGGATATTATATTTATAAAATTATTTTTTATTGTAAGCTTTATATCTGTTTTTCTTGTATCATCGGACACTATAATTGAGCGTTCAAGAGCATTTAAAAGATCGGATGTATTTACGGTAAGCTCAAGTGATGAAGAAGAATTGAAAAGATTTTCATAGCTTAGGAAATCTCCGTCTAACAGTCTTGAAACGATTTTACACTGCTCCAGTTCAAACATGGCGTGCATTGAAGAAAAGGTTATTTTCAAGGGTATGCCATCATCATCGGGAAGAAGCCTGCAAAGTTCATTAAGAGCCTTTCCCGGAACTACGAATTCATTATATTCGTTATAGTCCACCTTTTTCCTTCTCCAGCTTACTCTGCATCCGTCTATTGCCGCTATATTTATATAACCCTCGTCAAACTTTATCTGTTCACCTCTGAGTATAGGTCTGTTTTCCTCTGTAGATATGGAGAAAATAGTCTTTTTTATCATATTTTTAAAATTAAATGAGCCTATCTCTATTGAAACTGAATTATTTTTAAGCTCTTCCGGCATAGGGAATTGTTGAGGATCGTTTCCGTTTATGTTAAACTTGGATTTTCCCGATGATATTTCACATCTGTATTTTTCATCTACTTTTATTGTAACATAATCTGTAGGAAGCTTTCTTATTATTTCCGAAAATATTCTTGCATCTAAGGCTACTGCACCCTTTTCATATAATTCAGATTCTATTTCTGATGTTTCTATGCTCAGCTTAAGATCGTTGGCTATAAGTCTGAAGCCTTTTCTGTCCGCTATAAGAAGTATGCAGCTCAATATATCCAGTGTGGATCTTGAAGTGACTGCCTTTGAAACTGTGTTAATGGCATTTATCAAATTTTGTTTGTTGCATTCTATACGCATCTTTCAGATCTCCTTTATATATATGATATAATAATATAAATAGTAGTAGTTGTAGTAGGCGGTGGGGATAAAGTATATAAGTAAGCTTAAGCCTTATAAATAAAGATAAAAATTATTCACATCATATGTTGTAAAGCTGTTTATAAATATGTAAATATAAACATATATCAACATGGTAAAATTTGGAAGAGGAATTTATTTACATATATCAACATATAATTATCAACTTATCAACATATAAGTTAGCCTGTTATCCTTTTTTCTATAGCGGCTATCTCCCCTGCCCTTTCTTCATTTACTTCTATAAGGGCGCTTATTCTGTCACAGCCGTTCATAACTGTTGAATGGTCTCTTTTTCCGAATTTGTAACCGACCACTTCAAGACTGTCCTCCAAAAATTTCCTGCAAAGATACATCGCTATATGTCTGTATGTGGTGAGAGGCTGTGTTCTTCTTTTGGATACCAGCTCTTCCACGGTTACCTTGTAAAAATCCGCCACAGTCTGCTGTATGTATTCTACGGTTATATTGTTCTTGTTTGTTTTTATGGTTTCCTTTATGACCTCTTCAGCCAGCTCCATGTCTATTATCCTGTTGTTGAAACGGGCATACATTATTATTTTATTAAGGGCTCCTTCCATTTCTCTTATATTGGATGTTATGGAATAAGCTATGTATTGAAGTATGTCCTTTGGTATGGATATGTTTTTGCTTTCAGCCTTTTTTTCAAGTATGGCTGTTCTGGTCTCAAAGTCGGGAAATTTAATATCGAATATAAGTCCTTTTGACATACGTGAAACAAGTCTGTCGGTAAGAGTTTGTATTTCGGAGGGTTTTCTGTCCGAACACATAACTATCTGCTTTTTGTCATCCACAAGGGAATTGAACGTATGGAAAAATTCTTCCTGAGCGCCTTCTTTGCCGGAAAGAAACTGAACGTCGTCTATTAAAAGAACGTCAAGATTTCTGTATTTTTCCTTGAATTCCAATGTTTTTTTGTACTTTATAGCCTCTATAAGCTCATTTGTAAATTTTTCGCAGGAGACATAAAGTATGTTTGCATTTGGATTATATTCACATATGTGATTGCCTATGGCGTGTATAAGGTGTGTCTTTCCGAGACCTACTCCTCCGTATAGAAAAAGAGGATTGTATGTATCGTCTTCACCGGGATTGTCGGCCACAGCCACAGCCGCTGCATGAGCTATATTGTTGGAAGGACCTACTATGAAATTTGAAAAACGATAGTTATCTATAAGTCCGTTTTCCCTTACCCTTGATTTTTTAAAGGGAGTTATGTTTCCTTCATTTTCCTTTTCTTCCTCTTCAAGATCGGAATCTATAACAAACCTCATCTTTTTGCCGAAAACTTGAGTAAGAGCCTTGTCTATGGTGGAAGAATATTTTTTTATCATATCTTTATAGGCTCTTATATTTATGCTCAATGTACATATGAACATATTGTCGGTATAGCTTACAGGCTCTATAGGTATTATAAATGTGGTATATGTCACATCATTTAATTCGGTCATTATTATCTCAAGAGCCTTCTGCCAATATTGCTTAGCTGTCATCATAAAATTTTATTCCTTTCGCATTATTATTATATATAAAAATTGTATATATTTTGGACTTATTAACAATTGTGGATAAGTATGGATTTTAAAGTAAAATAAAGAAATTTTGTGAATAAATAACAGGATATACACATACTTATCAACAAAATGTTAATAAAATTGGCTTATTTTTTGGATATACAACCTTAAATATTATACCATAATAAAAGGAATAATTCTACAATTATTTTATAAAATTTTATAAATTTTTTAATAAGCTCTCGGCGTTTTTATATAGTATATTTTCCTTATCTCTTTGTGATATCTTTTCAAAAAGAACTGCCTGTACATACATTTTTGGATTGCATATTGGGTAATCCGTACCGAAAAGTATTTTGCTGCTGCCTGTTTCCTTTATGGTATTTTTTACCATTCCGTAGCGAAATAAACCTGTTCCGCTCAGATCCATATAATAATTGTCATATTTTTTAAGTCTGTATATATGATCGGCATAATCCTCCTTGTCACGGGGATGAGCTCCTACAAATATTATATTTGGGAATTCTTTAAGAGCCTTTTCTATACCTTTATTATCCTGCGTATGTATTGAAATTATCATTCCAAGCTCGGATATTACCTCATATATTTGGTGCATATTATCATCATAATAGCTTTCCCAGCCATTATAATAAGGAACAAGCTCTCCCACAAGCCTTACTCCCCTTTTATACATAAAGTAAAGCTCTTCTATAGATTCTTTTACATAATGGGGATGTATGTGTATGCCGGGAGTGTAAAAATCTCCCCACATTTCCTTAAGCTCAAGGGCTGTCATATTAAGCTTGTGTATAGAGTCAAAGTCCTGTACTTTTTCTATGACGGAACCGCATATATGGGTGATCCCTGAGCTTATGATATCGCTTTTAAATTGTTCCGTAGTGTTTATTATATCCTTGTAAAAACAACTGTTTTGGGATTGTTTTAAAAAAGGATGTACGTGAAAGTCTGTTATTTTCATTAAATAATTGTTATCTCCTTGATTTTATCAGTTGTTTATAATGTTTTTATAAACAATATTTGCGGCTTCCGCTCTTGTAATAATATTGTTTCCGTTGTATTCGTCAGCATTGTCCAAAAGTCCTAGACCCTTTAATATTGCTACGCTTCCGTTATTTTCAATATCATTGTAAGGCGGCTTGTAAATATCGAGACCTGTTATTTTGCCATAGCCTAAAATATCGCTGAAAATTTCAGCAAATTCATAGCGTGTAAGAGGTCTGTTGGGATCCTTTGAATATTTGTCATAGTTGTTTTTATTTTCCATAGCATATTTTATATTGTTATCCTTAAAATAAAATTTTTCAAAATCCGCAAATGTAAGAGGTTTGTCACCTTCAAAATTATCTCCCTCAAAACGAAAATCCATATAAAGAAGCTTTGTGGCCATATCGGCATACCATTGGTCGCTTATGTCCTTATATGCATTTATTTTGTTATTGTTTTTTGAAATTGGTCTTCCGTTTTCTATGCTTATAATATCTCCCGTCATTGCGTCTACGGCATATGAAGCGTTTATATTATATATATCGTATACATTATATATGCCTGAGCTATTGTTAAAAACGACAAAATATGACATTTCAAGAGGAAATTCGCTCATTGCCTTATTAAAGGCCTCATCCTTTGTAACGGCGGCATTTACGGGAGGATAATTTATATAGCTTTTAATATTAAAATCGGCATACATTACCTGGGAATCACCGTTGAATTCTATTCTTATACCTTCATCTACGGATAATATACCGTTTCTGAAAACGTCAAAATTAAATACAGGCCTTTCGTTATTTTCATCTCTGAGAGCAAAATCAAGGGAGGGATAGTTGCTTTTTATAATAGCTTCAGCCTTTTCCCTAAGAATTTTTCTGTCTGCATTTTCATTATTTTCATAATCCATGTATTTATTAAAGCTTATGAGTCTTCCTTCTTGATCAAAGGAAGCATATATATCCATATCCTTATTGTAATTTATATTTAAATTATAATAATTTTTATTTTCTATTTTATTTTTATAATAGTTATAATTTATATCCGATGCATTTATATTTAAGCCGAAAAGTGAATTGAGTTTATTTACAGCATATTCAGGCTTAATTATAGATTTAAGATCATTTATTTCATTTTTCTCCGCTTCTGTAAGGTTTATATATTCCTCATCTTTTGAACTCATAGCCTTAGCATTTCCGGAAGCTGCCGCTTCTGTTGTGCCGTAGTCATAATGAAAGAAATCATTATCGAATTTTTCTCCTGTTATGGCATCCATATGGTAGTATTTCGGTGCATAAGCGGGAATGATATTGTATTTTTCGTTTTCATAGTCGTATATTGTGATATATACCATATCAAATTTATTTTTTAAAATTTCATTTGCCTTTTCCGTTCCTATTGCGGAAGAAAAATTATCCGTTTGGATATTAAAAAGAAAATAAGGTATACTTGAATTCATAACAGTATTCGTATATTTATTAACATTTATATTTATTTTGTCCGATGAAAAAGGTATACCGTTATTTACGATATTGTAGGTATAAGAATATGAATTGTAATTCAAATAATAATCCATATATTTTATGCTGCTATATTTTTCGCCGAGTATTTTATTAAGAAAAGCATCGGCAGTTTGTTTGCATTCGTTTTCATTGTATATCTGGGTTTTATTTTCGTTATTGTCATATATATAGTAATTATATATATTTCCCTCATTGTCACAGTTAACATCTACGGAACTATTATTGTCTTTATTGCTCCAGCTCATATTGAGAAATAATTTGCCTTTGTCAGAATATTCCGTACATTCAAAATTGTCGTAATTTCCTATATCCAGTACATTTTTTACTTTTGATACTACCTGCTCATATTCTTCATTCTGAGCATATACATTAAAGGATGTCAGCATTACAGCCGATAATATCAATGCCAATAATTTTTTCATATAAATACCTCCTATATATTTTTTCAAAGCTAATTATATTTTACCATAAAACACATATAAATACAATAAAATACTTGTGTTTTACTCGTACTATCGAAAAAATAAAATTTAAAACCCAAAAAGAAATAATCAATAAGAATGGTGTGAAAAAAAGCGTCGCAGACTTTAATCCGCAGGAGGAATTCATTTCCTCCGAGGACAGGAACTTTTCTGTAATTTAAGCATTTATGCCTAAATTACAGAAAACACGGCTGGTTCCTACCACAGTTAACTGAAAGAAATGCCAAAAAGCATTTCTTTCAAGCGTGTCGATTTTATCGACACGCTGAATAAAATACTTGTATTTTACAGTATTTGGTGATACAATTATAATGATGAAATATTGTAATAAGGAGTAATTAAAATGGACTATATACAAGGCATTGCAGAAGCTGTTTCAAAAGCTTCGGGTATAGAAATAAATGATATAATTGAAAATATAGAGATACCTGCCAAGGCGGAAATGGGCGATTATGCTTTTCCATGTTTCAGGCTTGCCAAATTCATGAGAAAGGCGCCTCCGCTTATTGCAAAGGAGATATCCGAAAAAATAGAAAAGCCTGACTTTGTGAGCAAAATTGAAGTTGTAAACGCATATATAAACTTTTATGTGGATAAAAGTGTTTTTGTAAAAAGCGTTTTAAACAGCATTATTGAAAAAGGACAGGATTTTATAAAGTCAGATATCGGCAAAGGAAAGACGATAGTTATAGATTATTCGTCTCCAAATATTGCAAAGCCTTTCCATGTCGGACATCTTCGTTCTACGGTAATAGGAAATTCTCTTTATAATATATATGAGGCTCTAGGCTACAATGTGGTGGGTATAAATCACTTGGGCGACTGGGGAACTCAATTCGGCAAGCTTATTGTTGCCTATAAAATGTGGGGAAACAAAGAGGCTGTGGAAAAAAATGACATAAAAGAACTGAGCAGGATATATGTTAAATTCCATGAGGAAGCGGAAAAGGATCCGTCTCTTGACGACCAAGCAAGAAGCTGGCTGGTTAAAATGCAGAAGGGTGATAAAGAGGCTCTTGATCTTTGGAAGTGGTTCTGCGATATCAGTATGAAGGAATTCAACAGGATATATGACAGGCTCAACATAAGCTTTGACAGCTATGCCGGAGAAAGCTTTTATAATGACAAAATGGCTGCTGTGGTAGATGAGATTAAAGAAAAAAATTTACTCACGGAAAGCCGTGGAGCACAGATAGTTGATCTTGAAAAGTATAATATGCCGCCTTGTCTTATACTCAGAAGCGACGGCGGTACTCTCTATCCCACGAGAGATATTTCCGCAGCAATATACAGAATGAACACATATGATTTTGATAAATGTATATATGTTACGGCTCTTGATCAAAATCTTCATTTTGCCCAGTGGTTCAAGGTCATAGAGCTTATGGGATATGATTGGGCGGACAAGCTTATACATGTACCCTTCGGTCTTGTAAGTCTTGGCGATGGCAAGCTAAGCACGAGAAAGGGTCATGTTGTACTTATGGAAGATATTCTCAATATGTCTGTTGAGAAAACAAAAAAAATAATAGAAGATAAAAATCCCGACCTTGAAAACAAAGATAAGGTAGCGGAGGATGTGGGCATCGGAGCTATTATATTTGACGATCTGTATAACAGCAGAATAAAAAATGTGGTGTTCGATTTGGAAAGAATGCTTAATTTTGACGGAGAAACAGGCCCCTATGCACAATATACCCATGCAAGAGCCTGCAGCATAATAAAAAAGGCGGGAATAAAAGATTATTCCGATCTTATAAATATAGATGCCGAGCTTATATGTGATGATGCAAGCATAAGCGTTTTCAAGGTGCTTAATGAATTTTCCAACAAAATAAAAGAGGCTGCCGATAAAAACGAACCTTATATAGTCACGAGACATATTATAGAATTGTGCAAGGCTTTTAATAAATTCTATAATGAAAATAATATTATGAACAGTGAGGGCGCCGTGAAGGATACAAGACTTGCGGTGGTGATAGCTGTAAGAGATAATATAAAGGCAGGACTGGAGCTTATAGGGTTAAAGGCTCCCGAAGCAATGTAAGGCAAGGGTGTAAAATGTTTCACGTGAAACATTTTACACCTTTTATTAATTTAGTGTAGATTTTTATATCAATATGTGGTAAAATATATTCAGCAGTATAAAAGACAGAAAAAATGTAAATGACTTTCTTTGAGATATGGTTTACAACAGATACAAAATGAGGTATGAAAAATGGGAAAAGTAATAGCTATAGCCAATCAGAAGGGTGGCGTAGGCAAAACTACAACTGCTATAAATCTAGCCGCTTTTTTGGCTGAAAAAGGAAAAAAGGTGCTTGTAATAGATTCAGATCCCCAAGGCAATACCACAACGGGCTTGGGCATAGATAAAAACAATGTTGAAAACACATTCTATGACCTTATAATGGGTGAATCGGATTTTAACAGCACGCTTAACAGGGCTGAGTTTGATGAATTCGGCCTGGATCTTTTGCCTACGGACATACAATTGTCAGGCGCAGAAATAGAGCTTATTAATTTTGACAGAAGAGAATATATATTAAAGGATATTATAGACAGCAATAATGTAAGAGATAATTATGATTACATACTTATAGACTGTCCTCCGTCACTTAATATACTTACTCTCAATGCTTTGACCTCTGCAAATTCTGTGCTCATTCCTTTGCAGTGTGAATTTTTGGCTCTTGAGGGATTAAGTCAATTTCTTCATACATATCAGCTTGTTAAGGAAAGAATGAACAGTGATATAGAAATTGAAGGAATAGTATTTACAATGTTCGACGCAAGGACAAATTTATCTATGCAGGTGGTCGAAGAAGTGACAAATTATTTAGGTGCGGATCTTTTTAAATGTATAATACCAAGAAATGTACGTCTTAGCGAAGCTCCGAGCCACGGATTGCCCATTAATCTCTATGACAGAAAAAGCAAGGGCTCAGAGGCTTATGAAATGTTGGCAGACGGAATTATAGAAAAGGGGGAAAATTAAATGGCTGCTCAGAAAAAAAGCGGTTTAGGCAAGGGCTTGGGTGCTCTTATGTCAAGCAATGATATACCGCAGGAAAATAACATATTGGAAATAGACATAAATAAAATAACTCCCAACAGAAACCAGCCCAGAAATATATTTAACGACACATCGTTGGATGAGCTTGCACAGTCAATAAAGGAGATGGGCATACTTCAACCCCTTACTGTAAAGAAAAACGATGATCATTATGAGATAATCGCAGGCGAGAGAAGATGGAGAGCCGCAAGGATAGCAGGCTTGAGAAAGGTTCCTGTGATAATAAAGGAATTTGACGATCTTAAAAGTCTTGAAGCCGCTCTTGTAGAAAATATACAAAGAGAAGACCTTAACCCTATGGAAGAGGCTTTTACTTATATAAAATTCAAGGAAGAATTTGATCTCAATCAAGAGGAAATTGCAAAGAAGGTAGGCAAAAGCCGTTCTGCCGTTGCAAATGCTATGCGTCTTGCCAATCTTGATAAAAGAGTGCAGGTGTTCGTGAAGGAATATAAAATAAGCAACGGTCACGCAAGAGCGCTGCTTGCCATTGATAACGGCGATTTGCAGTTTGAGCTTGCGGAAAAAATAATAGAAGACGATATGAGCGTAAGGGAGACCGAAGAGCTTGTAAAAACAACTGTTGAAAATATAAACAATCCAAATGTACCGGAAGAAAAAAAGGTTGTGAGAAATCCTGAAGTAGCAAGGGAATGTATGAGAATAGCTAAGGATCTCAGAACTATATTCGGCACAAAGGTAAATGTAAAAAACAACAAAAACAGAGGCAAGATAGAGATAGAATACAATTCCATAGACGATCTTGACAGGATAGTCGGAATGATAAAAGAAAAATTTAATTGAGCATAAAAGGACTTGTATTGTTTCACGTGAAACATTACAGGTCCTTTGTGTAAGGAGAATTTATGTATAAACTTATTTTGTGCGATCTTGACGCAACCTTACTTGACGACAATAAAAATATGCCATATGAAAACATAGCTGCTATAAAAAAGGCTGTTGAGAGCGGATGTCATTTTGTGCTGTCAAGCGGCAGATCCAATATGAGTCTTAATAACTTTAACAAAACTATAGGTCTTGATAAAAAGGGATGCTATTGTATAGGGTATAACGGCGGTATAATATATGAGGCGGATACTTTAAAGGTGTTGTCTGAGCATCTTCTTAAAGGATGTATTGCCGTTAAGGCGATAAAGCTTTGCAGAAAATATAATGTGGATCTTATGGTATATTATAATGAAAGGCTGTATTATGAAAAGCCTTCCGAAAGAATAGACACATATGCCGCACGATCAAAGCTCATACCCATATGTCTCGATGATCTTGAAAGCATATGTATAAATGATGTATCCAAGGTCATTATAATAGGAAGAAATTCAATTCTCTGTGAAATAGAAAAAGAGGTATACAGCACAGGTCTTGACAAGGATATGACAACATTTTTTTCAGCCTCCGATCTGTATGAATTCAATCCTTTGAATATAGATAAAGGCACGGCTCTCGAGGAATTATCCGAAATATTAAACATCGACAAAGAAGATATAATAGCCATAGGGGATAATATGAACGACATATCAATGGTGAAAAAGGCAGGCCTTGGTGTTGCCGTAAGAAACGGTACCGATGAAATAAAAAAAGAAGCCGACTATATTACGGAAAAGACAAATAATGAAGGCGCCGTAGCGGAGGTCATAGAAAAATTTGTGCTTAAAAAGAGATGAAATATGGAAATTTATACTTGAAAAAATTTCAATCTGTGTTATACTCTTATATATAAGCCTTTGAGAAAGAATAAGCTGTAGTAGATATACAGAGAGCTGCCGCCGGGTGCAAGGCAGTTATTGAATACAGCTCTCCACCTTTCGAGCATAGCAGGCTTTCGGTGATGAGCCGAGGGGTAAGCCCCTTACAGCAGTAATGAGTGGCAGGCATTGCTTGCAATTTGGGTGGCAACACGGTAAATTCGTCCCAATATTACTTGAGTTTTATAAAACAACAGCTGCAGAGAAATGATCATTCGTCTTTGAGCCGTATTTTGCAAAGCTTGTGTTATATTGGGTTTTTATTATTAAGGAGGATATAAATGATCGACATTAAATTTTTAAGAGAAAACCCGGATGTTGTTAAGGAAAACATCAGAAAAAAATTTCAGGATAGTAAGCTTCCTCTTGTTGATGAAGTGATCGAACTGGATGCCAGGGCAAGAGCCGCCCAGCAGGAAGCCGACAGTCTCAGAGCGGACAGAAAGCAGCTTTCAAAGAAAATAGGCGCTCTTATGGGTCAGGGCAAAAAGGAAGAGGCGGAAGAGGTAAAGGCTCAGGTGAATGCTCAGGCACAAAGACTTGCAGAGCTTGAGGAAGACGAAACCAAATTACAGGCCGACATACTTAAAATAATGATGACTATTCCCAATATTATAGATGAAAGTGTGCCTATAGGAAAAGACGACAGCGAGAATGTAGAGGTACAGAGATACGGAGAGCCTGTTGTGCCGGATTTTGAAATACCATATCACACAGATATAATGAAGAGCTTTAACGGTATAGATCTGGATTCCGCCGGCAAGGTAGCGGGCAATGGATTTTATTATCTCATGGGAGATATAGCAAGGCTCCATTCCGCAGTTACAGCCTATGCCAGAGATTTTATGATAGACAGAGGATTTACCTATTGTATTCCTCCGTATATGATAAGAAGCAATGTTGTGACCGGAGTTATGAGCTTTGCCGAAATGGATTCCATGATGTATAAGATAGAAGGCGAGGATCTTTATCTTATAGGCACTAGCGAGCATTCTATGATAGGCAAGTTCATAGATACCATACTTAAAGACGAGGATCTTCCCCAGACGCTCACAAGCTTTTCTCCGTGCTTCAGAAAAGAGAAGGGCGCACACGGTATCGAGGAAAGAGGAGTATACAGAATACATCAGTTTGAAAAGCAAGAAATGATAGTGGTATGCCAGCCTGAGGACAGCAAAATGTGGTTTGACAAGCTTTGGCAGAATACCGTTGATTTCTTTAGGACACTTGATATACCCGTAAGGACACTGGAGTGCTGTTCAGGCGACCTTGCCGATCTTAAGGTAAAAAGCGTTGATGTGGAAGCATGGTCTCCCAGACAGCAGAAATATTTTGAGGTGGGAAGCTGTTCTAATTTGGGAGACGCACAGGCAAGACGTCTTAAGATAAGAGTACACGGCAAAAACGGCAAGTATTTTGCTCATACTCTTAATAACACCTGCGTTGCTCCTCCAAGAATGCTTATAGCTTTCCTTGAAAATAATTTGAACAAAGATGGTTCTGTAAATATACCTGTGGCATTGCAGCCGTATATGGGCGGCAAGACCATACTTAAGCCGACGAAATAAGGTGATGTTGTGAGCAGGATGGATGAGCTTATAAAAAGAATAAACGAGCTTGCTGCCAAGAATAAGTCGGAAGGGCTTACAAAGGATGAGCTTGAGGAAAGAGCCGCTTTGAGAAAAGAATATCTTGAGCTTTTCAGAGCAGGATTCAAGAAGGATTACCTTGATAATATGTATTACGTTGACGATGAAGGAAACGAAACTAAGATAGAAAAGGTGAAGCCATGACTTTAGATAAAAAAACAATAAAAAGCATTGTTCTTATATTTTTTATTATTGCTTTGATATGGGCTGCTTTTCAAAATTTGGGTACATTGACGATATATGTATTAATGGTATTCAAAATAATATTTCCTTTTATATTGGGCGGAGTTTTTGCGTTTTTGCTGAACATTCCCATGGTATTTTTTGAAAGGGTCATATTTAAAAACAGGAAAAACAAATTGATCAAAAAATTGGCAAGGCCGTGCTCTCTTGTGCTCTCCGTTGCGGCAATAGCGGCGGTGGTCACAGGCGTGTTTACCGTAGTCGTACCTCAGCTTACCGATACCGTAAAGGAGCTGGGAACAACGGTATATCGCTTTTTGCCGAAAGCCGAGGCATGGATACTCAATATAATAAATAATGATTACTTTAAAAAGCAAGTCAGAGATCTTTTTAATCAGTTTGATTGGAGCTCAGTCACAAATTATTTAGGCTCGTTTTTCAAAAGCGGAGGCGATATGCTTTCGTCTACTCTGGGCGTTGTTACAAATATTTTTTCAACTACAGTAAATGTAGTTATTGCGTTTATATTTTCCGTATATATTTTGCTTCAAAAGGAAAGGCTCCATGTTCAGTGTAAAAAGCTTATACTTTGTATGTTTTCCGAAGAAAAAAGCAAAAGGATATTTTATATCGGCGCTCTTGTAAGCAGGACCTTTAACAGATTTGTAACGGGTCAGTGCGTGGAAGCTATTATTTTGGGCACACTGTTCTTTGTGGTAATGAGCATAATAAGATTGCCATATGCTCTTCTTGTGGGAGTTGTAATAGGCTTTACCGCCCTTATACCGCTTGTAGGAGCATTTATAGGCTGCTTTATAGGCGCTTTTCTCATACTTATGGTAAGCCCCGTAAAGGCGCTTATTTTCCTTGTGGTGTTCATAATATTGCAGCAGATAGAGGGCAATCTTATATATCCCCACGTAGTCGGCAATTCTGTAGGACTGCCGTCTATATGGGTGCTGGTAGCAGTCACCATAGGCGGAAATCTTTTCGGAGTAGTCGGTATGCTTGTGTTCATACCAATATCCTCCGTGGTATATTCATTGCTGAGAGATTGGGTAAGGAATCGAATAAATAAAAAGGATATAAATGTTAATAACTATATGTAGTAGTTTTTAAAACTTAAAACACTATATATAGAAAATTATGTCGTATTTTTACTTACGTTTTATGATGAAATCACCCCCTAATTAAGTTATAATATATGATATAAAGTAAATATAAATATATTACGAACTACAAAAGTGAAAATGTAGGGGGGCACATGATGCAAAATGGAAAAGGAAGATATTGGCGTATTTATCTCTATGCATAATGAAGAAGATGTGTTTTGTTTTTCATCAGCTCTCGTAGATAAGGGCAAGGTAGTGGAATTCGCCAAAACAAAAGGGATAACCGATAACTTTGATGAGGCCTGCAGAATTTTTAAATGCCTCAGCGAAAACAAGGTATATCCATGTCATTTGCACAATGTTATTGATGAGATGATGTAATATATACTCATCTCATCAATAATGCTTTGGCATTTGCAATATGCCTGAATATCAAAGCATTAAAAGAGTATCGGAAGAAACGATCCTTAGCGGATCGCAAAAAAATATATGTAGGAAAAATATAAAAAAAGCTTGACAAAATACAAATTTTGCATTATACTAGATTATGTTGTTAGTCAATATATGGCCTGGTAGCTCAGCTGGTTAGAGCGCTGGCCTGTCACGCCAGAGGTCGAGGGTTCGAGCCCCTTCCAGGTCGCCATATATGGGAGCATAGCTCAGCTGGGAGAGCATCTGCCTTACAAGCAGAGGGTCACAGGTTCGAGCCCTGTTGTTCCCATTTTTAGCATAAAGAATTATTTTTCTTTATGCTTACGCTCGAGTGGCGGAACTGGCAGACGCACAGGACTTAAAATCCTGCGGGAGTTAAATCCCGTACCGGTTCGATTCCGGTCTCGAGCAGTAAAAAGGGCTTCGATGAATACATCGGGGTTCTTTTTTTGTTATGTAATTTTGGTCGACGGGTATTTTGTCGGTCTTTCAGACTTGGGTATTTTAAGCTTTGATGAAATCCTCGGCCGATCGATATATCCTTCGGCGCAACAACGGTTTCCTTAGTAAGGTAAGGCGGCAGCCCGCAGGGCTGTCGGTGGGGTCGCTAATACCGAGCCAAAATAAAAAAAGGGCTGAGCCCTTTTCAGCGTGTCGACAAAGTCGACACGCTTGAAAGAAATGCTTGCATTTCTTTCAGTTTAGCTAAGGTAGGAACCAGCCGTGTTTACTTATATTTTGGCATATTTGCCAAAATATAAGTAAAGTTCCTGTCCTCGGAGGAAGTGAATTCCTCCTGCGGATAAAAGTCTGCGACGCATTTTGCAAACTGTTTACTTTGATAATTCATATTTTGAGTCAAATTTTACTTTTTTTACAGTATGAAAGGGCTGAGCCCTTTTTATATGAGATTTAAAATTTCTTCTCTTGAAATAACGCCTATACTTTTTTTGCTAAGCTTGCCGTTTCTGAAAACAATAAGAGTAGGTATTGACATAACGCCGAATTGTTGAGCAAGCTCAGGCTGTTCGTCTATATTTACCTTGCCGACTTTTATAGCTGTGGTTTCATCGGCGATCTTATCTACGACGGGAGAAAGCATTTGGCAGGGTCCGCACCATGCAGCCCAAAAGTCCACAAGCACAGGCTTATCACACTTAAGCACTTCCGCATCAAAATTATCCTTTGTTAAAGCAACAACGCTCATCAAAACACCTCTCTTTTCATTAGTTTTATCAGAAAATGATTGTTTTATTCATTCTGCCGTTTATTTGACAGATCGAACCTTTCTTTTATCTTATCGAAGGATTCCGCACTTATGACGTGTTCTATCCTGCAGGCGTCGGCAACAGCGGTTTTTTCATCAACTCCGAGGGAGATAAGAAGCTTTGAAAGAACCTGATGCCTTTCATAAATGGTTTCGGCTATTTTTCTTCCGCTTTCCGTAAGCAATATTTGGTTAAGGCCGTCAGTTTCGATATGTCCTTCCTTCTTGAGTATAGACATGGCACGGCTTACACTGGGCTTTGAAAATCCCAGCTCATGAGCCACATCTATGGAACGAACGTAACCGTTTCTTTCCTTTAATATCAGTATAGCTTCAAGATAATTTTCTCCCGATTCCTGAATAGCCATATAAACGCCTCCCTTAACCTTAATGATAACACATTACGACAACTTTTTCAAATCTTTTTTAATCGCCGAAAGATATGCCTATATGTCTTGCCGTAAGTATGACCTCGTTGTCGGCAGGAACATTTTTAAGCTTACCTGCGACCTCTTCAAGGGGAACGGAAACTATACTGCCGTTTTTCATACCGACCATATAGCCGTATTGTTTTTTCATAATAAGCTCTGCAGCGCCTGCGCCGAATCTTGTGGACAATACTCTGTCATAGGCGTTAGGCGCACCGCCTCTTTGAATATGACCGGGAACCACGACCCGCACTTCATGGCTGGAAGCGGCGGCTATTTCGTCGGCTACCCTGTAGGATATAGAAGGCTGAGGCATAACCGCTCTGTGTGCCTTGAACTCCTTTTTGTTCATTTTGCTTTCCTCCAAGGATATTGCGCCTTCGGCAACGGCAATAATGGAGAAGCCTTTTCCTTCTTTTGTACGGTTGTCTATTTCATCGGTTATTTTCTTTATGTCGTATGGTATCTCGGGCAAAAGTATGATATCTGCGCCGCCTGCCACGCCTGCATAAAGCGTGAGCCAGCCAGCCTTGTGACCCATTATTTCTATTACAAATATCCTGCCGTGAGATGTGGCGGTGGTGTGTATCCTGTCTATAACGTCTGTCGCCACATCAAGCGCCGAATTAAAGCCGAATGTAATGTCTGTGCCCCAAAGGTCGTTGTCTATAGTCTTGGGCAGCGTAACTACATTAAGACCCTCTTGGCTCAGGAGATTGGCTGTCTTGTGCGTGCCGTTTCCTCCAAGTATAACAAGGCAGTCAAGATCCATTTTTTTGTAGTTTTCCTTCATTGCCTTCACTTTATCTATGCCGTCATCTTCTATTATGGTCATCTTTTTGAAAGGCTTTCTGGATGTGCCCAATATAGTTCCGCCCAATGTAAGTATGCCCGAAAAATCCCTGCTTTTCAGTTTCTTGTAATTGCCTTCTATAAGACCCTTGTAGCCGTCAAGAATACCGTATATCTCAATGTCCTTTCCCAGCTTGTCATAAAGCGTTTTGGCAACACCTCTCATTGTGGCGTTCAGACCCTGACAGTCACCGCCGCTTGTTAACATACCTATTTTCATGTTGTCATCTCCTTGTATATATATTCTACGTATAATTGGACTATATCTATATTTGTGCAGCTATATACCATACGGCTGCCCACCACGTCTTCTATTTCGTTGAACACGGCCTTGCCCTTGTTAAAAACAAAGTCTATGCCTATAAAATCGGAATCGAAAAGACCGGCTATGCGTCTGACAAGGGCGGTCTCGCTTTTTGAAAGGGCGTATACCGAAGCCCTTCCGCCGAGACAGAAATTGCTTCTGATATCGCTGTCCGATTGCCTTAGCATTGCGCATATGATATCCTTGCCTATCATATACACTCTTACATCCCTGCCTATATCCGACGCTGCCTTTTGTATAACAATATCGTTATCCTCATAAAGAGGGAGCTTTTCTTTAAGCTCGCTTAGGGAATGCACCATAAATACCCTGTCTCCGCCGTGGCTTCTGCGCGGCTTTATGACCACAGGAAATGCAGGTATATCATCAGTATCGTAAACATCCATTATTTCTATGCCGTTTTCGGATACGTATTTGTATGTAAGCGCCTTATCGTTTGTGATATGGGATACAAAATAATTATTAAAGCAGCGAATACCCGAGCCTTCAAGGTATTTGGTGATATCCGGGGCAATGGCACGGACTATGGCAAAGTCCGCCTTGCCTGCTTTTTCAACATCCTCTGTGTATATAAGCTCTAGTTCTGCGCCCTTTTTTTTGAATTTGTCTATATACCACTGTATATATGTGCTGTTTTTTATTGCGGCAGCTTTTTCATATACTATATATCCATACATTTTTCTATATGCTCCGCTATTTTATCTGCTATATTTATATTGGTGCAGTCATATATATTTTTAAAATGGGCGTTGGAGTTGACCTCGCATACAAGAGGCCCGCTGCTGCCAATAAGCAGGTCTACACCGCCGAAATCCAAGCCCAGTATATCGCATACATATTCGGCAATATTTATCTCCTCGGCGGAAGGTGTGTATTTCTCCATTTTGCCGCCTATTGTGATGTTTGCTCTGAAATCTTTTTCGTTTCTGCGCAGCATGGCCGCCTGAGCCTTGCCGCCGACAACATTTATGCGTATGTCCTTGCCTTGGCTTTCGGCTATGAATTTTTGAAATACAAGAGGTTCTCTTGTGTTCTTGACAATGGACATAGCCTGACTTGGCTCTTTTGCCAAATATACTTGCTGACCGAAGGAGCCGAAGCATTCCTTTATAACAAAGGGATAACCCAAAAGATCTCCTGCTTTTTTCACAAATTCCGTGTGGGTATAGCCTATATTTCTGTATGTCATAGGCGCAGGTATGGTCGTGGGCATAGGCACCTTGTCCTTAAGAGCAATATATGTAAGAGCCTTGTTGTCGCAATACTCTATGGCACGGCTGCTGTTAAAGAGCCTGAGCCCCATAGCTTCAAGACCTTTGGCAAGCGTAACATCTTTATCCCAAAAAAGTATCGGTTCGGTGACGGCGGTTTTTTCAAAGGCAAGCTCTATGTTGGTGCATACGGTCATATCATGGCCTCTTTTTTCAAAGGCGGCCTTGAGCCAAGCGTATATTTCACTGAACTTGCTGCTGCTGAGAAAGCCGTTTACAACAAGTCTGCATTGCATATTTTATCACCTCTAGGTATTAGTATACTACTATATGGCAATTTTGGCAAATAAAAAATGCCTGCTTGTACAGACATACGGATCCTTTTTAAAAATATGAATGTACCGAAAGTAAAAACGTTACAAAGTAACGGCGGCGAATAAGAATTGAACCTTGATGTGAAGGTGTCAAAAAGCAGTGAATGACTTCCATATAAAGTCAATGGGTCGGAAAGTGTGCGTTTTAAGAAAGAAAAATCCCCTCCCAAAAGGGAGGGGTCGAATGTTCAATATTAGTTGCAGATAGTAAGCTCTGTAGCCTTATCAAAGATATGGATCCTGTTAACATCGAAAGCAACCTTGATATTGTCGCCGATCTTAGCAGTGCTTCTGGAGTCTACTCTTGCAGTTACGTTCTGACCGCCTATGATAAGGAACAGGTTAGTCTCGGCACCGAGAAGCTCAGTAACCTCTACGTCTGCATTAACGATAGAATCCTTGGATGTATTAAGGAAAATTTCCTCATCATGTACATCTTCGGGTCTTACGCCGAATATAACTTCCTTGCCTACATAGCCGCCGTCAAGACAAGCCTTAGCCTTAGCTTCGGGAAGCTTGATGGAATACTCGCCAAACTTAAGGCAGATGTCGCTGCCGTCTTTGCCTACCGTAGCGTTGATGAAGTTCATCTGAGGAGAACCGATGAAGCCTGCTACGAATAAGTTCTGCGGCTTATTGTAAAGGTTCTGAGGAGTATCTACCTGCTGTATAACGCCGTCCTTAAGAACTACGATACGAGTACCGAGAGTCATAGCCTCTGTCTGGTCATGAGTAACGTAGATGAAGGTTGTCTGCAGTCTCTGATGAAGCTTTGATATCTCAGATCTCATCTGAACTCTCAGCTTGGCATCAAGGTTTGAAAGAGGCTCATCCATAAGGAATACCTTAGGAGAACGTACAATGGCACGACCCATTGCAACTCTCTGTCTCTGACCGCCTGAAAGAGCCTTTGGCTTTCTGTCAAGCAAGTGATCGATATCAAGGATCTTAGCTGCTTCTCTTACCTTCTTGTCTATCTCAGCCTTTGGAGTCTTTCTGAGCTTAAGAGCGAAAGCCATGTTGTCATAAACTGTCATGTGGGGATAAAGAGCATAGTTCTGGAAAACCATTGCTATATCTCTGTTCTTAGGATCAACAGTGTTGCACAGCTTGTCGCCGATCCATAACTCGCCGCTTGATATATCTTCAAGACCTGCGATCATTCTAAGTGTGGTAGACTTACCGCAGCCGGAAGGACCTACGAAGATGATGAATTCCTTGTCTTCAATATCAAGAGAGAAGTTTTTAACAGCTACGAAACCGTTAGGATATTTCTTTACAATGTTTTTTAACTTAAGTTCTGCCATTTAATTATTCCTCCTTAAATTTAGGTATTGCGGCAGGGAGTCGACTGCCTAAGCGGCATTACCTGCCCACCTAAGCGGCATTACCTGCCCACCTCTGTAATCTTAATTAATATAATACTATTTTTCCTGTTTTCAATCTATATCATATTTAAACAAATTAGGCAAAAATTATTTATGCAAAACGCTAAGAATTATGAAAAAATGAATTTTTTGTAACAAAATTTATACACAATTACTACAAATTTTAAAGCTGATAATTAAAATAATAGGTAGTTTTTTACAAAAATAATAGTAAAAAGACAGCTTTAACAACATTATATACAATGATTGCCCGCTTTTTTGTATATAAACACGGTTTAAAATCAATATCAGCAGGTTTTATTCCTCATTTTCATCGGTTTTGTGTAGTTTATCATATATGGTCTCAAGGGCGTTGTTGTGAAATCTTTGGCAATGTCTTTTGCTCATTTCAAAGGGTATGCGCAAAGGCATCATCTCCCAAGACATATTTTCAACATATCGTGCCTTTAATATATATTGCTCCGCATGGGGAAGGGTATCTACGATCTTGTCTATCTTTTGCTTAAGCAGCATATTTTCCTTTATAAGAGAATTCAGCTTTTCTATACGGCCTTCGCACAGAGTTATGGAATTTACCATATTTTCCTCTACGGGCTTGCTTATTCTGGCTGATTTAGGCAGGGCATCACAGGTCATCGTTTTTATATCCTTCATGGCGGAGCATATGTCCTGTATGCTTGCCAATTCACTTTTCTCCACGCTCAGTATGTATTTATAGCTGCCCCAAAGATGCATAAGATTTTTTAGTTCTTCTTTTTCTTTTTCCGTCAAATATGTTCACCTCTTTGTGTTTTATATCTATATTTTCAAAAATGTTCGAAAAATTATCCTCAATTTGGGATATTTTTATTGTATCATTAGAACAAATGTTTGTCAAGATAGATTATTCATTGTGCATAGTATTAATAAAAGAATACTATAATATTATAATAGCATATTTTCTATCATATTGCAACACCAATATACATTTTTCGACAAAATATTGGCGTGCCTATATGCACTTTGAGATGATGACGCCTGTGATATATCCAATAAAAAAAGCTCGGCGGTCTGCTGCCGAGCTCAGCGTGCCGATAAAGTCGGCACGCTTGAAAGAAATAATTATATTTTTTGGGTCAATGTAAGGATCGGCAGCACTTTCAGTGTGTCGATAAAGCCAATACGCTTGAAATAAACGCCTGCATTTTTTTCGGTTGAATCAAGGCGGGAACCGGAATTGCACCGAAAGATTTATCGGACAGCCGAAGGCTGGCTTTCACAGAGTGAAAGTGCTGACGTGTTTTACGAAATTTCGGCGCTTAGCTCCAAGACCGCAGAAAAGCTGCTGTCCTTGAAGGGGCAAAGCGATAGGGCTTATTTGCCGCTGTATCCGCCAAGCTATGCCATTTGCCAAGGAGCCTAGCTCTTTTTCTCCGTCAGCTTTTTGGCTTCGTTCAATACCTTTGTTACAGTCTGTTTATTTACGAGCATTGATGTATTGTCGCCTTTCTTTACAACATAGAAATCACTGTTGTAATCATAGTATTCCGCCGCATCGCTGCTTCCGTCGGAAAGCTTGAATGTAATGGTGACGGCAGGAGCGCCCTTGGCCTCGGCATTGGTATCATAATCATCAAAACCTATGGCCACAAGCTGTTCATAAAAATCGGTAAAGGTATCTCTGTCCACAGGGATGTTGTTTATATATGTGTTGCGGCGGTCTCTTCTTACGCCGTCCTCCTGTACGAATGTATTGTCTCCTTCGGAACGGAAGTCTATTTTATAAGTATCGGCGCCCTTTATCTCTATGGAATTTACCTTTGAGCGCTGATACAGGCTTACGAATTTTTCGGAAAAATCGGCAATGGATGCATCGATAAACGGTTCTATATTTCTGAGATCCATGGTAAATACCTCCGGCCTGTCGTTTATCTGCACATAGATATATTCCGTGATACCTTTGGCAGGCGCATTATTTCCCGCTTTTATTGTTATTTTGTTTTTATCGTCTCTTATCATTATTTCTGCAAGAGGCTTGTCAAGACCGTATTTGGAAAGATCCGAAGGCGCAGGATCGGCAAGCTCCGATATGTTCAGATTATCTATATTGCGCAGCACCGAATTTTCAAGGCTGTAGGGATATACCAGCATATTTTCCACGGGGCGCAGCATAACAAGAGTGGCAAGCCCGTTTGCTTCGGCATAATCTCTTGCTATGGGATTGTCCGGGTCATACTTGACATATATGTCCTCTTTATCCCTTACTTTTATTTCCATTTCCTGTATGCTGTCGGTGCTGATCTTTGCTATGGCCTTGTCTATAAAATCATTCATACCGAAGTCAAGGCTCTTGCAAAAGCCTGCATCTGCCATATATACGGCATTGCTCCCGCTTACCTGTACATATCTGTATTTTTCATCGGATGTGAGAGCGCCCATTTTTACCGTAATGTTTTCTGATGTGCCGATTGCCGCAGGCTTGTCAAGTCCGTACTTTGAAAGATCGGCAGGATCCTCCTCAACGGTCTCCTCCGAATAGAGAGCGGTGAACACTGTCGCCATTCTGTTCACAGCCGACTGATCCAGCTTATTGCTGTAGCCCTCAGCCTGCCAGCTTTCTCCCTTTTTGACAAAGGTATAACTGCCGCTGCTGTTTTCAACGCTGAATTTCTTTACTTCATCCAGATCTGCTATATTTTCTCCCGGCATTTCAAGGGGGGAAGCTTCTTCTTCGTTGCTTTTGTCGGATCGGTCTCCCATAAAGGCATATATGCCCAAAAGCACTGCCAGTACCGCTACGGCCGCTCCGAGAAGCATAAGCTTTTTCTTCATTATTTTCTTCTCCTTATGAGCCATACCGCAAAGCCTGTCAGGAATATTGCTCCGGGTATTATGCCCCAGCTTACAAGCTTTATGATACCTGCCGTAGATGCATCTACAACTATGGAACTGTCATTAAGACTTTTTGAAGGTATGACTACGCTGTCTTCACTTTTGTCATTGAGCCAATTTATACCGTTTACCACAAATGTGGAATCGGCATTGTTCACCATAGCGTCTGTGTTCGGCTCTATGAGATAATAGCTTGCGCCTGTTATTATAAGCTTTGTATCGTGTGCCTTATCGGTATAGGTGGAATCCGTTACCGCCACCGCTATGTCAAAGGGCCCTTCCGTATCTCCGGCTTCTTTGTTGGCCGAGGTGTTGCCGTCCTTTTTAATATAAGCCTTGTCGCCGGTGCTCAGTATAGGCACTATATCAAGGGATTGTTTTTTTATTTCGGTCCTGCCCAGCGCCTGACAGGCAACGGTAATTACCTTGTAGTCATTGGCCTTGAGCGAAGCGTTGATATCATGGTCGTTCAGCTTGGGAAGAATGGCATAAGGATACATCATATAAGAAGCCTCATCGCCTTCATATACATAGCCCTTTTCCAGCGTGACTCCGTAAGCCGAAGCTATGGAGGATATGTTTGTGAACCGGGTTGTGTCCGTGCCGCCTATTATCATATAGGCTCTGCCGTCATCCGCAAGATAATCCAGCACCTTTTTGGCTTCCTCTTGGGAGTAATCCCTTGCCGTAGGCGTAATGAGGAGCACACAGCACTCCTCGGGTATGTCGCTTTCCAAAAGGTTTATGTCTTTCAGATCGTAATTGGCGAGTCTAAGGCTTTCGTTAAGAGTGGTGTAGCTTTTGCTGTCTGCCTCGCCGTGCCCCGTCACAAAGCAGACCCGGGGCCTGACATCCATATTTACATATTGTATGGCGCTTGTAAGGCAGGCTTCAAGAGAAAATCTGCCCTCATCGTTGAAATAATCCTCATAATTTATGAGTCTGAATTTATCCCCCTGCTCCACGATAAGACCGTTTACGCCAACGGTATTTCCCTCGGAGGAATACTTTGACGTAAAATCGGGATGCAGATATATGTCTATATTTTCAGTCTTGATATGGCCGCTGTGCTGCACATACTGATCCAGCACCTGCTCTACTCTGCCGACAATGGCATCGTTTTCACTTGTTCTGAAAAGCGTATACACTTTTACATCGTTCTTCATGCCATCGAGCATGGTCCTTGTTTCATCGGAAAGAGAGAACACATTGTCTTTTGTAAAGTCAAAGGAGCGGTCGAATCGGCCTACCACAAGATTGAATACCACAAGTATGGCAATGAAAACTATGGTGACCACCACAGAATATGTGCCGTATTTAAAACGCTTGTCGTTAAATATATTTTTGCTCTTTTTCATAGTCTGTTCCTCCTAGCTCCATCTTCTTTTCTCTATTACATTTACCGTAAAATACAAAAAGGCACAGGTAAATGTGATATAATACACGACATCGGAAACAGACAATATGCCCATATAGAAATTTTCAAAACGGCTGAGTACGGAAAACCAGCTAAGCACCTTTACAATAACGCCGTCGTAAATATTGGGATTTATAAAATAGAGCACGCCCATTATAACATAGCCTATTATGGCAAATATGCCCGATACGGTTATGTTTTTGGTGCCGGAATATACCGTGAGAGCTATTGCCGCCACCGCAAGAGCCAAAAACACAACAGATGATCCCACGCTTATGGGAGCGGAGGAGGATATATTATCCATCATAAGCAGCAAAAATACAGATGCGAATGTAGCTGCCGCCGCCACTATCTGATTGTCCGTGAGCACGGAAATGAAAATACCTACGCTTATCAGACACATACCCATCATAAAATAGCCCAGCATACCCACAAATGTCATGCCCCAGGCAAGCTGGCCGGAACGGGAAAGAAGATATGGGAAAACAAGGGTTATGACTATGCCTATGAGCATAAGGGCAGCCGCTGCCAAAAATTTGCCAATGACTATGTCCGTCACCTTTATAGGCGCAGCATAAAGAAGCTGATCCGTTTTCTGCCTTGCTTCTTCGGCAAACAGACGCATTGTGAGCACAGGCACCAGTATAAGGAACATTATCATTGAGCCTGCAAGGGTCTCGTTGTAATTGGCGTTAGCCGCAACGATGTTCTGAGATACGAAGAAATAACCTGTTATAAGAACAAAAAAGCCTAGAAATCCATAGCCCGTAACGGTCTTGAAATAGGTCATTATCTCTTTTTTGAAAATAGCCGACATTTACTCCGCCTCCCTTTCATCGGTGCCCTCCACCATATGGACATTGAGAGCTTCGCTGTCTTCAAGCTCTCCGTTTATGACCTTAAGGAAAGCCTCCTCCAAATTGAGAGCGGTGGGTTTGAGGCACAGTATGGGTATGTTTTCGTTGGCAAGGGTGTTAAAAATAAGCTCTCTTATATCGATGCTTTCCCTGCCTGTCACCTTTATGTCAAATGTGCCGTCGCCGTTGTCCGAAACGACACGGGCGCTTTTTATATCCGCCCATTCATCGAGCTTGTCACATGCCGTGTATCCATCGCCCTTTATCGTCACGAGCTGCATGGAATTGCCTGCCTTGTTTGAAAGCCCCTCTGTGGTATCCGTAGCCACTATCCTGCCCTTGTTTATTATCATTACTCTGTCGCACACTGCGCTTACCTCGCTCAATATATGGGAACTGAGTATAACGGTGTGCTTTTCTCCCAGCTTCTTTATAAGAGCTCTCATCTCTATTATCTGCTTAGGATCAAGACCCACGGTAGGCTCGTCAAGTATGAGCACCTCCGGGAAGCCTACAAGGGCTTGAGCAAGACCTACTCTTTGCCTGTAACCTTTTGAAAGATTCTTTACAAGCCTTTTGTATACGTCTTTTATTTGTACGGTCAAGGCTATCTCATTGAGCATATCCGCTCTTTTTGATTTTTTTATGCCTTTCAGATCGCATACGAAGCTGAGATATTCCTCCACTGTCATATCTCCGTACACAGGCGGCACATCAGGCAGATAGCCAAGCTGCTTCTTTGCCTTTATAGGTTCGTCGAGTATATCGTATCCGTTTATTCTGATGCTGCCCTCGGTCGCTGATAAAAACCCCGTCATCATATTCATGGTGGTCGTCTTGCCGGCGCCGTTAGGGCCTAAAAAGCCAACTATCTCGCCGTCGTTTACGGTAAATGAAATGTTGTCTACAGCAATATGAGGACCAAATTTCTTGGTCAGATCTTTTACCTCTATCAATGCTATTACCCCTTTATTCATATATTTACAGATAAATGCTATATATATGATACTACAAATCTGTAATTATGGCAAATCAAAACTTCGTTTTTTAATATTTTCTTAAATTTTTCGGTATCGCTGTGTGAGTTTGTCGCACTTTGTCGCACTTTTTGTGTTATTCTCCTTTCAAGATAATTTAAACGGGAGGGTCGAAATATGAAAGAAAACGACACAAGGCTGTCCTGTAGGGATGAGGACAGCATAAAAACAAGGATCGAAAAAACCACAGAGCGCATTGAAAAAATAAAGGGCTTCCTTCTTTCGGGCAAAAATCAGAAAAAGCTCACTCAGGCAGAAACTATGCTTTCCAAAAGGCGGAGAGAACTGGAAGAGGCCAATGACAAGGCGGCTGAGGAAAACGAAAGAGAAGCGGAAAGAACAAGAGAAAATATACTGCGGCTGGAAAGCACGGCAAAGATACTGAGAAAAAGGCTGGCGCTTTTAAAGGAAGAGCATGAAAGGCTCATGGAAGCAAGCAGAAAGACTGCCGATTCCATAATAGCCTTGGAGAGCGAGGGCAGCGATGATGCTCAAGGAGAAAGAGAGCTTAATATCAAGCTAAAGTCCTCTATGGGAGCGGCAGCTGATATGAAAGCCGCAGCGGCACGCCTGGAAAAGGAGCTGAACACAGCAGACCTTGATATTCTGCGGCAAAGGGCAAGACTTCGTGCGCTTGAGGAATACAGACCTCTGTCTGTGGAGACGGACAAGAGATATACGGATATAGAAAAGGAGCTTGCTTACAGAACGGCAAGACGTGATCATCTCTTGGAAAGATATTCGGAGGAGCTCAAAACACTCGATAAGCTGAACTGTACTCTGTACGGAATGTCTCTTGCCCGCAAAAGAAATGAAAACATAGACGAGATGAAAAGGCTCAACGCCTGACAAGCACAACGAAAGGAGGAAAAATATGTATGAAATATGGCTGGGAGAAATAAAGCTGCCCGTAGCCCCCGAAAAAATAACTATCTCAACAGGCTCCCTGAATGAAACCATAACTCTTGTGGAAGGCGGCGAAATAAATCTTTTAAGATCGCCTAAGCTCAGGGTGGTAACATTTGAGGCTCTTATACCCAATGTGAGATATCCCTTTGCAAGCTATCTCTATGATGAATTCAAGGATGCGGATTATTATAAGGATGCAATTGCAAAGCTCAAAACCGACAAAAGGGTGATCTCCTTTGTAATAACAAGGGTAATGGGAAACAAGGTATTCAACTATACGGATATAAGCTCCACATTGGAGGATTATAAATTCATAGAAAATGCAGGAGAAGGCTATGATCTCAGGATAGCCGTTACGCTCAGGGAATACCGCAGCTTCGGCGCAATATTCAAAGACAGCGGCAGCACGGAAAGACAAAGCATAAACGCCCCCTCGGCTTCATCTTATATTGTGGCAAGCGGCGACAGCCTGTGGATGATAGCCAAGAAATATTACGGTGACGGCAGCAGGTGGCGGGAAATATATGAGGCAAACAAGTCATCTGTTGCAGATCCAAATAAAATAAAAGCGGGAATGGCGCTTATCATTCCCTAGGAGGTGATATTATAAGAAACCTTATAGAGCTTATAGAAAATATAACGGAGGGTGCTGATATGATCGTGTATGAGGATATGTACAACGAAAAAGCATATCTCACCCATATCGGCAATGCACAAAATGCCCTTGGCGGCAAAGACAGCGGCGGCAAAGATAACATAGACAGCAGCGGCAAAAACAGCATAGGCAGCAGGGGCAAAGACAGCAAAGGCATTTACAAAAATATATATGACAACTACATTTACCCGGTGCATGGTGATATCGAAGGCATTTACGGCGGCATGCCGAATGTCACAGAAGGAGCATACGGCAGTATATATAACGGCGGCGCAGATATTTTGAGCATATACAATGATAAAAAGTACGCTTTAATATCCTATGCGGATGCAGGCAATATCGACAGAGGCGGCGATATACTGCATATGGATAACAAACATTTTGTGTGTGAAAAAAATATACAAAATTATTGTGGATATGAGGATAATATGTTGATAACCCATATCGATGAAAACATATTGCCAAAAAGCAGCGCCGCTCCTCTGTTTGTCAACGACACAGACCCATTGGTATCAAGTCCGCCTTATGACAAAAACATATATGCCGAAATTGAAAATATAGGCGGCAGCACCGATTTTTACTACGATATTGCGGATAATGCAAATAACTTTGGGGATAAAAGCGTATCTTTAGAGGAAAAATCGCAGCTTATCCACAATATAAACAACAGATCGGAAAATTCGGAAAGCTATAAATATATAAAGGAAGCGGCAGACAACACAAGCTGCAGCAGCTATTCCGATCCTACAATAAATATAAATATGGGCGGCATAACCCAAAATATAACGGAGAACAACGGCGAAAGCGTTATGGATATGCTGGTGGAAAGCCTTTTAAGAGGGCTTAGCGGCAAGGGCGCAGGCGTTTATTGATGTTATGTCCGCCTTGTCAGGCATCAAAGAAAGAAGCTATCACATTATTGAGTGGTAGCTTTTTAATTAATATCGAATATAAACTTCGTAAAAGCAATGCATTGCATAGGCGGATTTTTTGCCGTAAATATATTGAGGGGAATATTGCAATGGGATATGAGCGCAAAAAATATGTAAATAACAAAAAATTGTGACGGCCTTTTTTAAAATGTGCATAATTTTTGGTGAAAAGCCGACGAATTATTACAGCATTTTTTCGTCACGGCGTTTTTATTTTAAGCAAAAAATGTTTTGTACGTTTAAATTTATTGAAAAAAAAGTAAATTTGCATAGTTTGCACTTACGTTTTTACAGCATAGTTCACAAAAAAATTTATTTACTTTTTTTACTTAATTTATTATTGTATTTCAAAGAAAAAAGTTGTAAAATTAATTGTAATATAAATATAAATTTAATAAGGAGGAATTGTTTTGAATGGTTTAATTATGATGATCATTGCAATCATCGTACTGGTTGGAGCATATGTCATTTACGGCAGATACCTTGCAAATCTGTGGGGTATTGATGAAAATGCCAAAACTCCTGCTTACGAGCTTGAAGATGGTGTGGATTATGTGCCTGCCGATACTAATGTGGTATTCGGTCACCAATTTGCATCCATAGCAGGCGCCGGTCCTATCAACGGCCCTATACAGGCTGCTGTTTTCGGGTGGCTTCCCGTATTGCTGTGGATACTTATAGGCGGCGTGTTCTTTGGCGCAGTTCAGGACTTTGCATCTATGTATGCTTCCGTAAAGAACAAAGGAAGAACTATAGGCTATATCATCGAACTCTATATAGGTAGGTTCGGCAAAAAGCTGTTTATGATATTTACATGGCTCTTTTCTATTTTGGTAATAGCTGCCTTTGCGGATGTAGTTTGTCAGACATTCAACGGCTTTGCCGCCGATGGTCTTGAGACAGTCAAGGCTAACGGTCAGGTCGCTACAACAAGCTGCCTGTTTATAGCTGCCGCTGTTGCTCTCGGTGTATTTCTTAGAAGAAGTAAGCTCAACAAGTGGATAAACACTGCCATTGCTATAGTTATCCTTGTAGTGTGTATAGCATTGGGTCTTGCATTTCCTATTTATATCGGTGCAGGCTCATGGCATATCATCGTTTTCTTATACATAGCAGTTGCATCTATAGCTCCCGTATGGATACTTCTTCAGCCAAGAGATTACCTTAACAGCTACCTTCTCGTAGCTATGATAGTTGCAGCCGTATTAGGCGTACTCGTTGCCAATCCGACTATGGAGCTTGCTGCCTTCAACGGCTTTACAGTCAACGGACAGACCTTGTTCCCATACCTTTTCGTAACAATTGCCTGCGGCGCCGTATCAGGCTTCCACTCATTGGTGTCCTCAGGTACTGCCTCCAAGCAGATAAAGAATGAGAAAAATATGCTTCCCGTTGCCTTCGGCGCAATGCTTATGGAAAGTATGCTTGCGGTCATAGCGCTTATAGCTGTAGGCGCAGTTGCCAAGGGCGGAGTGATACCCGATGCTACTCAGCCTATTATATTTGCTACAGGCGTTGCCGGCTTCCTTGTTAAGCTGGGTATCCCGGAGGAAATAAGCATGACCCTTATCACTCTTTCAGTATCAGCCTTTGCGCTTACCTCTCTTGACTCTGTTGCAAGAATAGGCAGACTTGCCTTTGAAGAATTCTTTGTAGACGCCGATACAGATGAAGAAAGTATGGGTCCTGTTGCCAAGGTATGCACCAATAAATATTTCTCTACCATCATAACTCTTGCAGTCGCTTTTGCTCTTGCCAAGGTGGGCTACAAGGATATATGGCCGCTGTTCGGCTCAGCTAACCAGCTTTTGTCAGCTCTTGCTCTTATTGCCTGTGCGGTATTCTTTAAGAAGACCAACAGACAAGGCTGGATGCTTTGGATACCTATGATAATGATGCTCATAGTTACGCTTTCAATGCTTGCTATCACCATATACACTAAGTTTACAGGCGTTATAGCTATGACCACCAATAATATGGGCGGAGATATATTACAGCTTGCCTTTGCAGTTGCTCTGTTCATACTTGGTATAATCGTTTCAATAAGCGGTCTGAAGGCTCTTGCGGCAAAGGTAAATGCTGCCAAGGCCTGACAGCATTTGCAGTAAATGCTTTATGACAGATATTTGAATATAAAAATAACGGGTCCGAAAAACCATGTGCTGTTTTTCGGATCCGATTTTTTTAAGCAAGTATTTTTGTTTGTTTATCCATGTACCTTGTACAATTCATCGCTGTCAGGCTCGTTCAAGGGCACTTTATCGCCGTTTCTTATTATATATCTGCCCTTGTCTGTTATCCTGCCTATGACGGCGGCTTTTATGTTTTCTTCCTCAAGAGCCTTTAAAATATCTGTGTTTTCACACACGATGAGCATGGAACCGCTTGAAATAAGGCGAAGAGGATCTACGCCCAAAACGGAACATATCTCTGCCGTTTCCGCTGCTATGGGTATATTTTCCTCATATATCTCTATGCCGAGGCCTGCGCTTTCCGCCAGCTCCCAGCAGGCGCCGAGTATACCGCCTTCCGTCACGTCGTGCATGGCGTGAGCATTATACCGTGCTCCTATAAGACCTTCCTTCATTACGGAAAGATGTTCCGAAAAGCCTTCGGCTTTTTTTATGGTATCCATGCTTATTTTATTTTTGAGAAGCTTTTGCTTGTCCTTAGCAAATATAGCGGTGCCTTCAAGCCCCGCAGTCTTGGTCATTATGACCCAGTCTCCCGGCTGTGAACCTCCTGTGGAAATAAGGCGCTTGCATTTGCCTATGGCGGTGCAGTTTATAACAGGCTTTGTCACGGCGTCGGTTATTTCCGTATGCCCGCCAAGTATGGCTACGTTCAGCTTATTTGCCTCGGTGTACAGATCTTTTATTATTTCCGATATCTCATCTTCCGTTATGCTTGGGGGCAAAAGTGCCGTAAGCATAATGCCCACAGGCTCTCCGCCGCCTGAGACTATATCGTTTATATTGATATGAACGGCAAGCTTGCCTATATCCTTGACCGCTCCCGTAATGGGATCGGTAGACATTATGCAGATATCCCCGCCCAGATCAAGAGCCGAGCAGTCCTCTCCTATAGAGGGCTTCAACAGTACCTCGTCTCTGTTGGGTGCATTGGAATTGACAGGCTCTATTATTATTTTGTCCAATAGAGAATTTGGCAGCTTGCCTATTTTCATAATACCACTTTCTTTCCTATGTCTATGCAGCCGAAGCGCTCCAGGCTCAATAGCCTTGACGGATTTTCGCAGGCTGCTTTTACCGCTGTTTTTATATCTGATATAACCAAAAGATTTTCAAAGGCTTTTTTCATAGTCAAAACACTTCCCGCCAGTCTGCCTCGGCTGTCTCTTGCGCCGTTTTTATCAGCCTTTATTATTTTGCCGCAGAACTCAAAGGAGATATCTCCCTGCCCCATAGCCTTGAGAGCATCGGTCACAAGTATTATTTTGCTGCCCTTAAGACGTGTCAGCATTTGGGCGCATTTAGGGGAAACGTGTATGTTGTCGCATATGAGTTCGGTATAAAGATCATCCGTAAGGGCTGCGGAAAGTATGTTGTCCTCTCTGTGGTGCAAGGGCGCCATGGCATTGAAAATATGAGTATAGGAGGAGGCTCCCTTAAGCTTTGCACATTGCTCATAGCCTGCGCCGCTGTGACCCATTGAGATATAGCCGCCCCCTTCTGTTACATATTTGCAGAAGGCTTCGGCATTTTCGGCTTCGGGAGCAACGGTAAAGCGTATTTTTAGATCGCCCATTATTTCCCTGAGATCGTCAAAAAGACTTGTATCACAGGCAGAGATATACTTTTCTTCCATTATACCCTTATATTTTTTGGATATAAAAGGCCCTTCTATATGTATGCCCACTATTTCCGCTCCCTCATTGCACCGAGCTGCTTTGCTCACGTTTTTTCCGATATTGAGTATACTGTCTCTGTCCTTTGCGACTGTTGTGGGCATATATGCTCCAACCTTGTGTCGGTATAATTTTTTGCTGAGACAGACGATCTCCTCCGGGGATGCGTGCATAATATCAGTGCCGAATCCGCCGTGTATGTGTATGTCCACAAAGGGCGGAAGTATGCCGCCCCGAGCACGGTCCTTTTCCGTGATGTCGGTGACTGTGCCGTTTTCAAGAGTGATATCGCCTTTTACATATTCATATTTTTTGTTGAGAAAATCTATGTCCTTGTATTTCATGATCGTGTATTCAGATAGACCAAGAGCATATTTACATCGGCAGGGGAAACACCGCTTATCCTTCCTGCCTGACCTATATTTACAGGCCTTACCGCCTTGAATTTCTGAGTGGCTTCAAGGCGCAGACCCTTTACCTCGTCATAGTCTATATCCTCGGGTATCTTTCTGCCCTCCAGCTTTTTGAACTGCTCCACCTGTTTCATTTGTCTTGAGATATAGCCCTCGTACTTTATCTGTATATTCACCTGCTCACGCACATCGTCATCGAGAGCGGGTCTGTCGGGATCGAGAGGCGCCAGTTTATCATAATCCATTTCGGGGCGCTTTATTATATCCGTCATATTGACGCCTGTGGAAATGGGAGTTGTGCCAAAGCTTATAAGCATCGAATTGACCTCCTGAGACGGGCCGAAATTGATCTTCTTTATCCTTTCCGTTTCGGCTTCGATAGCTCTTTTTTTGGCCAAAAACTTTTGATATCTCTCCTCTGATATAAGGCCGTATCTATAGCCTATATCCGTAAGCCTCAGATCCGCATTGTCCTGCCTCAGAAGAAGTCTGTACTCGGCTCTTGACGTCATCATCCTGTAGGGCTCACGGCTTTCCTTTGTAACTATGTCATCTATGAGCACTCCTATATAGCCTTGCGAGCGGTCCAGCACAAGGGGTTCCATACCCTTACAATAGGCGGCGGCGTTTATGCCTGCTATTATGCCCTGTGCGGCAGCTTCTTCATAGCCGCTGGTTCCGTTGAATTGTCCTGCACTGAAAAGGCCTTTTATGTTTTTGAACTCCAATGTCAGCTTAAGCTGATTGGCATCTATGCAGTCGTATTCTATAGCATAGGCAGTACGTGTAAAGCGGACATTTTCAAGGCCGGGCAACGTTCTGTACATAGCTATCTGCACATCCTCCGGAAGAGATGAGCTCATGCCCTGCACATACATTTCATTTGTATCCTCGCCTTCGGGTTCTATAAATATCTGATGCTGTGTTTTGTCGCTAAAGCGTACAACCTTGTCCTCTATAGACGGACAATAGCGTGGACCTGTGCCTTCTATCACTCCCGAATAGAGAGGTGAACGGTCAAGATTTGCTCTTATTATTTCATGGGTCTTTTCATTTGTATAGGTAAGATAGCAGCTCACCTGTTCTCTTTCTATGTCCTCGGGTCTGTTTTCAAATGAAAAGGGTACAATCCTTTTATCTCCCGGCTGCTCCTTCATTTTTGAAAAATCTATACTTCGCTTGTCTACTCTGGCAGGAGTGCCCGTTTTATATCGGAAAAGGCGTATGCCAAGGTTCTTAAGGCAGTCGCTCAGGCCGTTTGCCCGCCTTAAGCCATTGGGGCCGCTTTCCGTTATGGTGTCGCCGTAAAGACACCTGGCTTTAAGATATGTGCCTGTGCATATTATCGCAGCCTTGCATTTATAAAGGGCATTGCTTTCGGAAACGACTCCCGTTACACTGCCGTTTTTTGTGATGATATCTACGATCTCTCCTTGGCGCACAAGAAGGTTTTCTGTATTTTCAAGAGTTTTTTTCATCTGCGTGTGATACTTCGCCTTGTCCGCCTGTGCTCTGAGTGAGTATACAGCAGGGCCCTTGCCTGTGTTGAGCATCCTTGTCTGTATATAGGTCTTGTCTATGTTTTTGCCCATTTCACCGCCTAAGGCATCTATTTCCTTTACAAGGTGACCCTTTGAACTGCCGCCTACATTGGGATTGCACGGCATCATGGCGATGCTGTCCAGATTTATGGCAAAAAGAATGGTCTTCAGCCCCATTCTGGCTGCCGCCAATGCCGCTTCGCAGCCTGCATGACCCGCACCTATAACACAAATATCCGCTTCATCTGATGTATATAGCTTTTTCATACGATTACCTCCTTGTCGGCAGCGGTTTTTAATTTGCTCCTACCGATGCCCTGCGGGCTGCGCCTCCTTACAAAGGAGAGGTTTTTATTACTTGCCCAAACAAAATTCACTGAATATTTTATCTATTATATCTTCTTCAAGGGATTCGCCTATTATTTCGCCAAGGGATTCATAAGCGGCGGTAAGATCCATGGAGATAAAATCTTCGGGCATAGTATTTTCAATGGTCTCCATTACATTTTCAAGGCTTTGTAGCGCTTTAAACAAGCAGGCCTTATTTCTTTCGCCGGATATTATCGCTTCATTATCGGTCTCTATACCGCCGATCGCAAACATTTCTTTTATCTTTTTATATATGTCGTCTATTCCGTTATTGTTTTTCACTGAGATATTTACAGGTTCTATCCCAATGTCTCCAATATCCAATTTCTGTTCCAGATCCAGCTTATTCACAAGAACGATCGTTTTCTTATTTTTTGTAAGCTCTATAAGCTCCCTGTCTTCATCGCTCAGCTCTCTGCTGCCGTCAAACATAAGAAGTATAAGATCGGCTTTTTCCGCAAGGGAGCGTGACTTTTCAACGCCTATTTTTTCTATAACATTGTCGGTATTGCGTATGCCTGCCGTGTCCGTTATATCAAGAGGTATCCCCTCCACATTTATAAATTCGGAAACAACATCTCTGGTCGTGCCGGGTATATCCGTGACGATAGCCCTGTCTTCCTCCAAAAGTGCGTTGAGCAATGAAGACTTGCCTACGTTGGGCTTGCCCAGTATGACAGTCTTTATGCCGTCACGATATATCTTTCCCGCATCGGCTGTGGCAATAAGCCTTTCCACATCGGCGATCGCCTCTTTTGTGCCCTTTTCAATAGCTGCATAGGTCATTGTCTCGTCATCGTGTTCGGGATAGGCGATAGCCGTCTCTATATGAGCAAGCATTGTAAGTATATTTTCCCGTATATGCTTTATTTCGGCGGAAAGCTTGCCCTCAAGGCGCATAACTGCCGCCTCTCTGCTTTTATCCGTTTTTGCGTTTATTATATCGATCACTGCCTCTGCCTGAGTCAGATCTATCCTGCCGTTCAAGAAGGCTCTTTTTGTAAACTCTCCCGGCTCTGCAAGTCTTGCGCCTTTTTTGATAACGGCATTCAATACTGCCGTGACAGCTCTGTATCCGCCATGGGTATTTATTTCCGCAATGTCTTCACAGGTGTATGTGTTGGGCGCTCTCATTATCGATACAAGCACTTCGTCTATTGTCTTGCCTTCATACACTATGCTGCCGTAATGTATGGTGTGGCTCTTCTGCTCGGACAGCTTTTTGCCCTTTGCAGATACAAAAATGCTTTCTGCAATATCAATAGCTTTGCAGCCGCTTATGCGCACTATGCCTATGCCGCCGCTGCCTATGGGTGTGGATATGGCGGCTATGGTGTCGGATAGATTGATTTTAAGCATAATGATCTCCTTTTTTCTATTTATCTTACTTTAAAAAGTAAGCAAATTTTATGTACTTTTTTGAAAAAGTACCAAAACATTCAACGCTTTTGATTTTATTGTTTCTATATTTTTAATATTTTTTGTTTTCTTACTTTAAAAAGTAAACAAATTTATATGTACTTTTTTGCGAAAAAAGTACCAAAAACGTGGGGAGTTCCGATTCTCCCCACACCCCTTAAACGGCTTTTGGGGCACATAATTATCTTATTCCATACCTTTTGACCCCAAAAGAATCGGGCTCCCACTTAGCCACGTTGCGGCTGTGGGAGGTGAGACTTCACATAAATATTGAGTTTTTCGTTTGTAGGAGTGTGCATTACACGCCTGTATTTTTTAGTTAAATTTATTTGTGTTTCTTATTTGTTTTACTTTAAAAAAGTAAGCAAATTATTTGCACTTTTTTGCGAGAAAAGCACCAAAAACATTTATTACTTTTAACTTTGTTATTTCTATATTTGTAGTATAAACTTTATTTATCTTACTTTAAAAAGTAAGTAAATTTCTTGTACTTTTTTGCGAAAAAAGTACCAAAAACGTGGGGAGTTCCGATTCTCCCCACACCCCTTAAACGGCTTTTGGGGTACATAATTATCTTATTTCATACCTTTTGACCCCAAAAGAGTCTCAACCTCGCCTTTTGCCACGTTGCGGCGGCGAGGTTCTAACTGCTGAAATTTAGTAGGTTAGAAAATTTATTTAAATTTTAATTTTTTATTTGGCTTACTTTAAAAAGTAAACAAATTTATTTGTATTTTCTTTTGAAAAAGTACCAAAAACATTCAGAGCTTTTTGTTTTGGAGTTTCAATATTTTTATATAAACTTTATTTATCTTACTTTAAAAAGTAAGTAAATTTATATGTACTTTTTTGCGAAAAAAGTACCAAAAACGTTCAGCACTTTCGGCTTCGCCGAAAGCCGGCCTTCGGCCGTCG
>CANPXH010000006.1 GCA_947585865.1 uncultured Clostridia bacterium | reverse complement strand
AAAAAAAATAGCCGCTGTCGGCACTTTCATTACTATTTGTGCCGACGCTTTAGCGGCGGAATGGAGATTAATATGGATAATGTAACAAAGCTACTCGGCAAAAGAATATGTTCAATAAGAATTTCTCTTGGTATAAATCAAGAGGAGCTTGCTTTTAAAGCAGGAATAAGTGCTGCGCATTTAGGGCAAATAGAAAGAGGATTAAAATCTCCTACTATAACTACCATAGATAAAATTGCCAAAGCGTTTAATATCACACTGCCTATACTTTTTAGCTTTGATATTATCAGCCAGCCTGCATATCCACCAAGGTTAAATAAAATATACTCTTATATTTCAGATTTAGATGACACTGAACTTTCAGAAATAACCAAAATAATAAAATCTATAATACGGCTAAAAAATAAATAACACCTTATGTATGATTTTAGCATAAGGTGTTGTTTTTGTGTTAAGCTGTCAGCTTAATTATTTCGGAAGAGGTACAATGTATACAAATATCATAACAGCTGTAAAATAAATTATTACTGCTATCACTGTTTTAGTTTCTTTGCCAAGATGACTCATTCCGGGGATTATATCCCATTGCTTTCCATTGTTTCCGAACCACCATATAGGCAGTATCATGACCATAAAATTTACTGACATATATTCCACAATTGCCACAGGATTTTCCCCTGCGGCTACGGCCGAAAATATTGCAACAAAAAATATAATATATATCATAGCGGCAATAAATTTTTTTACCTCTGAATCAGTTCTGAAACCGGGAACCTTATTTAAGCCAAGCCTTTCCATTTTGCTTTGTGGTATATCCTGTGCCTTGATTTCAGTATTTTTGTCTTTATTTAAAGGTGTTTTCGTCTTTATAAGCCCTGAGATTTCACTCTCAAATTTTTCAACGCTTCCATATCTCATGCTGCTGTCAATCTTTGTTGCTTTACTGATAACGGAATAATATGGTTCCTCCGCGTAAGCCCCTATCTGCGGTATATATCCGGTAAGCATATAGTTAAAAAGAGCGCCCAATGAATATATATCGCTTCTGGCATCAGTCTGGGCAAAACCATACTGTTCAGGAGAAGCAAAACCTGCCGTTCCTAATATTGTCGTATCCGTTGACTTATTCTTTGAACCCTCTCTTGCAATGTCGAAATCCAGCAATACGGCATTATCATTTTCATCTATTATCACATTATCCGGAGAAATATCTCTGTGTATTATATTTAAGCTATGTACCGCCCTAAGCGCCTGACATATATCCAGTATATATTTACAGGCAGTTTTTTCTTTAAGCGGACCCCTTTCCTTTATAAGCCTTTCAAGGCCGAAACCCTTTATGTATTTTTCGATTATGATACATTTGTCATTGTCTTCAATTATTTCATATATTTCAGGCATATTATTACATTTTATGTTTTTTATTTTATCATATATAGGCCTTTTTTCAATATCCGTATATTTGATAACATATGCTTTATCATCGGATATATTATAGCTTAAAATCGCTGTACCTTCTTCATTGAGAGTCCTTATATCCTTAAATTGTGAAAGCTTATATTTTGCTAAATTATCCATAAAAACACCTTTCCCCTTGAAAAATGTTGAGAAATATCATATATTATATAAGAGGCGATACATATGAAGAAAACAACGGCACAGCTCCTTGATGCTCTTAAAAAAAACAAAAACATAAAACACTTTTTAAACAGCAACAAAGACGAATTCATTAATTCAGACCTTGCTCAATATCTCAACGAGCTCCTTATCCAAAAAAATATAGACAAGGCAAGAGCCATTGAAAATGCCAACCTCAACACTCAATATGGCTATCAGATATTTGCAGGGCAAAGAAATCCGTCAAGAGACAAGCTGCTGCAGCTTGCATTTGGCATGGCTCTTGATCTTAAATGTACTCAACGCCTTTTGAATATCGCAGGAGCAAGTGAGCTTTATCCACGCAATCAAAAAGACAGCATTATAATATTTGCCCTTAACAATTCATTGTCTCTTATGGAATGCGAGGAGCTCCTTGAAGAAATGGGAGAATATACGATACAATAGCTATTTTATTATTACCTCAAGTCTTCCTCTTTCCTTAAGCACAATGTCGCACTTGCATTCCTTTGGGGTATGTACCTCTATATCTTCAAGTATTTTTTTATCAAGAATATTTTTTACAATATCATTGTCTATATTGATGCCGTAATTTTCCAAGGAATTTTTCCATATAGTGAATTTACAGCCCTGCTTCCAGTTGCTGCAATAATATCCCTTTGAATTTTCAAGTATATGCCCCCGACATTCAGGGCATACGCCCAATACCGCCGCCCTTGCCTTTTTGCCTCTCGGCTTGTCCGCCGCAAATATCACTTTGCAGCCTTCCTTTGCGGAACGGTCTACGATATAGTTTACATATCTTTTTATGCTGCCCATGAATTTTTCCGTATCCATTTTGCCTTTGGCTACAGATGCAAGTCCTTTTTCCCACTTTCCCGTGGTTTCGGGAGACTTCAATTCCACAGGTACAACTTCTATGAGCTTAAGGCCCTTTTCCGTAGGAATAAGGCTCTTGCCCTTTCTCTCAATGTATCCTACCTGTATGAGCCGTTCTATTATTGCGGCTCTCGTTGCCGGAGTACCCAGCCCCGATTCCTTAAGCTGCTCCTTAAGCGCCTCGTCTTCAACAAATCGGCCTGCATTTTCCATAGCCGAAAGAAGACCCGCTTCATTGTACGGCTTGGGAGGTTTTGTCTTTTTGCAGGATATCTTTGTATCTTCAACGTCGAACACATCGCACTTTTTTACATCAGGCAATACTTCTTCTTTTTTCTTTTCCTTTTCCGTATTAACATTAAGCGCTGTCCAGCCCTTGTCTATAACGGTAGTTCCTCTTGTTACGAAGCTTTCGCTGTTTACATCGGTCACTATCTTGGTGGTGCTGTATACATAATACGGATAGAAAACTGCCAAAAATCGCCTGGCAATAAGATCGTATACCTTAAATTCGATATCGCTCAATCTGCTTACGTCTATATTCACCTCTGTGGGTATTATGGCATGATGATCGCTTATTTTGGAATTATCTATTATCCTCTTGGATATAGGCAGCTTTTCAAGAGCCGTCACATAAGATGCAAGGCTGTGATATTCCTTTGTGTTATATAGCTTTCCCGCTATTATCTTTAGCTTGGGTATCATATCATCGGAAAGATATCTGCTGTCTGTCCTGGGATATGTTACCATTTTTCTCTTTTCGTAAAGATCCTGTACTACAGAAAGCGTTTTTTGGGCGGAAAAGCCAAACTTTTTATTGCAGTCTCTCTGAAGCTCCGTAAGATCGTATAAAAGAGGCGGAGGCATTTTCTTTTCCTCGCACTCCACTGCGGCTACATTGCCCTTTCCTCCCTTTACGGCAGCCTTTATTTCTTCAGCCCTTTCCTTTGACATTATCTTTGTGTTATCTGTTTTGCCATCGAACCACAGCCCCTTGTATTTGCCGAAATTTGCCTCGACCTCCCAATACTCTGTGGACACAAAGGAATCTATTTCCTTTTGTCTTGCGGCAATAATGGCAAGAGTGGGAGTCTGCACCCTGCCTATGCTTAAAAGCGTGTTGTACTTAATAGTAAAAGCTCTGCTGGCATTTATGCCGACGAGCCAATCGGCTTCGGAACGACACTTGGCGCTTTTATACAGATCGTCATATTCGCTGCTTGCCTTAAGCTTTTGGAAGCCATCCTTTATGGCGGCATCCGTCATTGAAGATATCCATAGTCTCTCACAGGGCTTTGTGCATCCTGCCATTTCGTATATGTATCTGAATATGAGCTCTCCTTCTCTTCCGCTGTCTGTTGCGCAAATGATGCTGTCCACCTTTGGGGAATCCATTATTTTCTTAAGGAGTTCAAATTGTGATCTTGTTTTTTTAATGACCTTTGTTTTGATCTTGTCGGGTATTATGGGCAAAAGCGAAGCATCCCATTTCTTATATTTGCCATCGTATTCCTCGGGATCACAAAGCGTCACAAGATGTCCTACCGCCCAGCTTATTATGTATTCGTCATTGTATAAAAAACCATCGCCCTTTGAATTACATTTAAGCACTCTTGCAATATCTCTTGCCACAGAAGGCTTTTCGGCGATCACCATTTTTTTCATAATATCATTCCTTAAATACTGTCTATAGCTGCTATAATATCATTTACCGTCTCGGCTACGGCGGAAGCCGTTTTGAATTCTTCAATGCTTCCGTAGCCGTAAAGCACACCTATGGAACGTATATCGTTTTCTTCGGCTCCTATTATGTCATGCTTCCTGTCGCCTATCATTACGGCTCTTTCCTTGTCTATGTTATATCTCTCCACAGCATAAGCTATCACCTCTGCCTTTGAGTTCCTGTCGCCGTTCATTTCGCTGCCGGAAACAAAGTCAAAATATTTCTTAAGGTCAAAATGCTCAAGTATCTGCTCGGCATATATCCATGGCTTTGATGTGGCAAGTATTACCTTGTCGCCTCGAGCCTTAAGAGCGCCAAGCATTTGAGGAACACCTGCGTAGACCTTATTTTCAAATATGCCCTTTGGTCCAAAATATTCCCTGTATTTCTTTATTGCCGTAAGTGCCTGTTCCTTACTGAGCCCGCCGTATTCCACAAAAGAATATATGAGCGGAGGTCCTATATAGCAATACAATTCGGAATTATCCTTTGTTTCTATGCCGAAATATCTCAGAGCATAGGCAACGGAATTTGTAATGCCCTGCTGAGGATCGGTAAGCGTACCGTCAAGATCGAATAAAATATATTTCATATAGCCGCATTCCTTTTATATTATAATATAAGCCGTGACAAAAGCACAGCAATATCGTTTCAGTAAAAATGCTGTCACAGTATCAATGTCACTGTGACAGCTAAACTGTCGAAAAAAATCAACTTTACGGAACAGATCGTTACTTATCATCAACAGCTTATCTGTATAAGATACTGTTGAAAATACCCTCAAGGTATTCCTGTCTTCCGCTTTCCATTACAGGCTCGGGATTTTCGAGAGTATATTTTTCAAGGCTTTCGAGAGTAGCCCTGCCCTCAACGATATCCTTGCCTATGCCCTTTGTATAGCTTGAATATCTGTTCTTTACAAATTTGTCTATCCTTCCGTCACGTATTATCTCATCGGCCTTTATAAGACCCAGTGCATATGTATCCATACCCACAATATAAGCATACGCAATATCGTCAAAGGTGTATGAGCCTCTTCTTACCTTTGCATCGAAATTAAGTCCGCCGTTGGTAAAGCCGCCTGCTCTCAGCACCTCAAGCATTGCAAGTGTAGCCGAGGGCACATCTGACGGGAACTGATCCGTATCCCAGCCCAGATTTGGATCGCCTTGGTTGGCATCTACCGAACCGAAAAGACCGTTTACCCTTGCCACAGCCAGCTCATGTTCAAAAGTATGGCCTGCCAATGTAGCGTGATTGGCTTCTATATTCAGCTTGAAATCACTGTCTAAGCCGTACTTTCTGAGAAATCCTATAACGGTGGCCGCATCAAAATCGTACTGGTGCTTTGTAGGCTCCTTTGGCTTGGGCTCTACATAAAAGTCGCCCTTAAAGCCTTTTGATCTGCCATACTTTACAGTCATCTGCATAAGCCTTGCCATATTGTCAAGCTCCAGCGCCATATCAGTGTTCAGAAGGGTTTCGTAACCCTCTCTTCCGCCCCAAAAAACATAGCCCTGTCCGCCCAGCTCTATGGTAGCATCAAGTGCATTTTTTATTTTGGCAGCGGAATATGCAAAGGTATCCGCATTGCAGGAAGTCGCTGCGCCGTGCATAAAACGTGGAGCGCCAAAATTATTGGCAGTTCCCCATAAAAGCTTTATGCCTGTTTCGGCCATTTTGCCCTTTATATATTCCACCATTGCAAAAAGATTTTCTTTGCTCTCGGCAAATGTTTTGCCTTCGGGCGCTATGTCCACATCATGGAAGCAGAAAAACTCTATGCCCAGCTTTGTCATAAGCTCAAAGCCTGCATCCGCCTTAGCCCTTGCTATTTCCATAGGATCTGTAAGCCCGCCGTAGCTCCTGTCCATAGTCTCCACGCCAAAGGGATCTGAACCGCCTGCGCAAAGAGTATGCCACCAGCTCATTGCAAAGCGAAGGTGATCCTTCATTTTTTTCCCTGCGACAACCCTTTCCCCATCGTAGTATTTAAAGGCAAAGGGTCGGTCTGACTCAGGCCCTTCGTATTTGATCTTTGGTACATTCTTGAAATATTCCATTATATATCTTCTCCTTTCGTTATTACTGTCTATATTTTACAATAAATTTCCATACATTTCAACATCTATTCTGACGATACTCTCTTATCCCCTGTAAAATTATTTTTTTGCACTCCGCAGCCCTCTGCTTGTCCATAGGCTCTACGCCCTTCAAGGGATATTCCATACCCAGCGCCTTGTATTTATCCACGCCCATTGTATGATACGGCAACACATCGAGAGCTTTTACATTTTCAAGGGAACCGATGAACAGCCCCAGCTTGTGCAGATATTCTTCATTGTCGGTAATACCCGGCACAACGACATGCCTTATCCAAAGATCCACATCTTTTTTGTCAAGATACTCGGCAAATTTCAATATGTTGTCAAGCTTTTGAGATGTAAGCTCCATATGCTCATTCGGATCGATATGCTTTATATCCAGCATTACAAGATCGGTATATCTTACAAGCTCATCGAATTTTTCCGTTTTATCGGGATCGAATGTGACCCCCGATGTGTCAAGGCAAGTGTGTATTTTTTCCGCCTTGCATCTTTTAAAAAGCTCCGTAACAAAATCTATCTGCATAAGAGGCTCTCCGCCGCTTACGGTGATACCGCCGTTTCGGTAAAAAGGTCTGTTCTTGTTATACTGCTCAAGTATCTCATCGATACTCATTTCATATGCTCCGCTCATTGACCATGTGTCGGGATTGTGGCAGTATTTGCATCTCATAGGGCAGCCCTTTGTAAACACCACAAATCTTATGCCCGGACCGTCAACACTGCCAAAAGTCTCTATTGAATGGATCTTTCCCTTCATATCATCACACTCCGAAAATAATATCATAATTAGTATTGCGATATTGCAAAAAAATACTCATGTATAGTTCTGTTATTATATGCAGCAGCCTGTTATTGTATATTATACCATATTATATTACGCCTTTCAATCCAAAGCGGCATATTGACTTACAAATGTTCTTATAGTAAAATAATATTAAAAATATATCACACCGGGAGGGGAAAAATGAAAAAACTGGGTTTTGGACTTATGAGGCTTCCCATATCCGACAAAAAAGACGCGGGAAGTATCGACATCGAACAATTTAAAAAAATGACGGACATATTTATGGAGAAGGGATTTACATATTTTGACACAGCATGGATGTACTGCGGCTTTAAAAGCAAAGCTGCCGTAAAGCCGGCTCTTGTAGACCGCTATTCCCGTGACAGCTTCACCCTTGCTTCAAAGCTGCACTGGAGCTTTTTGAACAGTTTTGAAGACAGAGATAACATTTTCAATGCTCAGCTCGAAAAGACAGGCGCCGGATATTTTGATTATTATTTGCTGCACGGTATAGAAGCCAACAGCTACGAGGTTTACAAAAAATACGATTGCTTCAAATGGCTCAGAGATAAAAAGGAACAGGGAGCCATAAGGCATATAGGCTTTTCATATCATGATCGTGCAGAGCTTTTGGACAGGATACTTACCGAGCATCCCGAAACAGAGTTCGTACAGCTTCAAATAAACTATTTGGACTGGGAAAGCGAATAGGTGCAGTCTAAAGCCTGCTATGATACTGCGGTGAAGCACAACACCCCTGTAATAGTGATGGAGCCTGTAAAGGGAGGTACTTTGGCAAAGCTTCCCGACAAAGCTCAAAAGCTGCTGGCCGATTATGCTCCCGACCGTTCCGCTTCATTGTGGGCGCTGGGTTTTGCAGCTTCTCTTGACAATGTTATGGTAGTGCTTTCCGGTATGAGCAATATTGAACAAATGGAAGAAAATACAGACTACTTCAACAGCTTTTCTCCCTATGGCAGCGATGAACTCAGGCTTATGCAGGAAGCTGCCCAAATAATACTTTCAGACATTGCAATACCCTGTACCGGGTGCGCATATTGTCTCGACGGATGCCCACGCAATATAGCCATTCCTCGGTATTTCTCACTTTACAACGAGGATATGAGAGAGGCCGAGGACAAACATTGGACTGCCAATATGCTCCAATATGACAATATTTCAAAGGACTTTGGCAAGGCTTCGGAATGCATAGGCTGTAAGGAATGTGAAAGAGTTTGTCCTCAGCATCTTCCTATAACCGAGCACTTAAAAGACGTAAGCAAATATTTTGAAAAGAACTGATAAACATATCATATACAAATAAGAGGCCGACCAAAGATTTGGGTCAGCCTCTTTATATTTAACGCATATTTATTTTGTCCGATTAATTTTTCTCTTCCGCCTTTTTGTCTTCCTCGCTCTTGGGAAGTATTATATTGAGAAGAATGGCAACAACGGCAGCGGGAACGATACCTGAACCGCCGAATATAAGAGAAAAGAATTCGGGAAGCTTGGCAAGTGCGTCTGCATTTGCGCCAAGTCCGTAGCCAAGACCTAAAGCAACGGAAATGATAGTGATATTCCTTGCTGTAACAGGCCACTTTGTAACAAGCTGTATACCGCTGACAACTATTGATGAGAACATCATAACGGCAGCGCCGCCAAGCACAGGCTGAGGCATAATGGAAACAAGTGCCGCAAGCTTCGGGAACAGTCCGCAAAGAATAAGGAATATAGCTCCCATTGAAAGAGCAAAAAGATTGACTACCTTAGTCATTGCCACAAGACCTACGTTCTGTGAGAAGGATGTATTGGGAAGCACGCCGAAAAGCGCTGCAAATGATGAACCCAAGCCGTCACACATAACGCCGCCTGAAAGCTCCTTATCAGTAGCTTCTCTGCCAAGTCCGCCTTCGGTGATACCTGAGATATCGCCTACTGTTTCAACTGCGGTAACTACGAACATAACAAGCATCGGAGCAATAGCCTTTGGTGAAAATACGAATTTTACCGTTTCGCCTGTTGCATCTTTAAGGAAGTATAAAGGTCTCGGTATTGCAAACCATGGCGCATCCTTTACCTTAGCCCAATTGAGTACCCATGCCTTTGTAACTGCCTCTCCTGTTTGAGGATCGGTAATAGTGGTGGGAAGTATCTGAGCCATTATCGCAACTAATATGTAACCGACAATAATGCCGAAAAGAATTGAGGATACACTGAGCATACCCTTAGTGCCATGCTTTAAAGCAATTATTACTATAAGTACAACAAAACCCACAAAAAGATTTTCAAGTGAGCCGTAGTCCACAGTACCGCTGCCGCCTGCAAATGATGCAATGCCGACTGCAATAAGTGAAAGACCTATTGAAAGAACCACCGTACCTGTAACGACAGATGGGAAAAACTTTCTTAAAGGCTTTAAGAAGCCGCCTAATACAGTTTCAAACAGGCCGCCTAAAAATGATGCCGCCATTATCGCACTGTATGCAACAACGCCTCCGCCCATGACAGATGCTATGCTCTTGCTCACACCTATAAAGCCTGAGCTTGTACCCATTATGATAGGGAGCCTTGCACCTACGGGGCCGATGGTAAAGAGCTGTATCAATGTGACTACACCTGCAACAAGCATTGCATTCTGCAAAAGAGCGACTTGCAGATCAGAACCTGAAGCTATACCGCAAGCGCCTGTTATTATAAGCAGCGGCGTAAGATTGCCTACGAACATTGCCATAACATGCTGCAGACCGAGAGGTATAGCGGTTTTTAAAGGCAGCTTGCCTTCAACGCTGTAAATGTTACCCATTTCCTTTGACATCGTTTTATCTCCTTTTCAAAAAAATTAATACAGAGATAATTATAACCTGTGTTCGACAAAATGTAAATGTTTTTTTCAAAAAAAATTAAGAAATTATTAATATATCCTTTTTATCCAAATAAATTTTACTTGGAATATCCTCATAAGACGGTAATTTAAAGCACATTTTCTTCAACGTCTTTTCCGATGGCTTGAAATAGACGGTGCAGTCAAAAGGCCCTCTTTTTATATAATGCTCCCCTACGCAAAAGCACAGCATATCCCCTTTATCCGTAAGTGAAAAGCTGTTGGATCTTATGGCAGCATAGCTTACGTCTTTTTTATATAACGGCAATTTTATATCCCAGTCGGGGATATATATACAATCTTCCCTGCTCTCGGCAAAAGCAATGTTCTCCCAGCCTGTGAGCATGGCCGATACCCTGTTCGGAGGCTTTGAAAATATATCCTCCGTCTTTCCGCAAGCACATACTCTTCCCTTGTCTATCACAATAAGCTCATCGCATAAAGCATATATTTCATCAAAGCTGTGTGAGACCGTTATGACTGTACCCTTGAAATTTTTGAGCATATCGATAAGGCTTGTCTGTACCTCATCTCTTATATGTCTGTCAAGAGATGAAAAGGGCTCGTCAAGGAGTATCGTATCGGGCTCTGATGCTATTATCCTGGCAAGGGCCGTTCTCTGCTTTTGTCCTTGAGAAAGCTGTGACGGAAAGAGAGACGCTTTGTCCGCAAGTCCGAATTTGTCCATTATATCCCTTGTCTTTTCATCGGCATATTTCCCCGCACCTGCCTTTATATTTTTTTCAACGCTCATATTTTCAAAAAGCGCAAGGCTTTGAAACATATATCCCGTTTTCCTTTTTTGCGGTATTATATTTATTTTTTTCCCTTTGTCAAATAAAACTCTACCGTCTGTTTTTATAAAGCCGTCATCGGGTGTTTCTATTCCCGCTATTGATTTGAGCGTAAGACTTTTGCCGCTGCCCGATGCGCCCAGTATGCCTATGCGCTTGCTTTCGCTTTTCCATTCAATATCCAGTTTAAAATTACCCAGATCCTTTTTTATATTTATATCAACAGACATAGTTTATCTCCTAATAAATCTTGAAAGCACAATATTCATGAGCAAAATGGCAATAAACGCTATGATCATCACAACGATAACCCAAAAGCCTGCGGCAAAATAATCTCCGTCTTGTGTGACCATAGCTATTTTTTGGGAAACGGTAGCTGTCTTGCCTGCAATATTTCCGGCCAGCATAGATGTGGCGCCGTACTCTCCCATTGCTCTCGCAAATGTAAGAACGCTTCCCGAAACAAGGCCGTGGGCTGCTGCGGGCATTGCCACCCTTGTCAATATCCTGCTTTCTCTCATGCCCAATGTCCTTGCCGCATATATTACATCTTTATCCACCTGTTCAAAAGCCGCTCTTGCATTTCTGTACATTAACGGAAAGGATATGACGAAAGCCGCAATAATACATCCCAACCATGTTTGTATGACCCTTATGTTAAATTTATCGAACAAAAAGGAGCCTATAGGCCGTCTTGTACTGAATACGAGCAGCAAAATAAAGCCTGCCGCCGTAGGCGGTATCACCATAGGCAGTGTTAGCAGGCTGTCCGTAAAGCATTTTATTTTGTTATTGGTACCATATATCTTCCACGCTGTCCATATACCGATAAAAAAGGAAAGCGCAGTAACGACTATCCCCGTTTTAAGGGATATGATAAGAGGGCTCCAGTCCATAAAACTACTCCTGTTCTACTATAAACATATACTTTTCATATACTTCCTTTGCCCTGTCTGAGCAGAGAAAATCATAAATATCCTCCGCTGTTTTGTCTGCATTGTCAAGCAAGGCTATAGGATAAATAATATCCCCCGTAAGGGAATTATCTACGGTCTCCAGTATATCAATGCTGTCCTCATAGCCGTATGTATCCGAATAATATACCGTGCCTACCTCGCAGGCGCCCTCTGCCACAGCGGTAAGCACCTTGCTTACATTGTCGCATTCATTTATTTCAACTCCTCCGAGAGCCTCAGATACCTGAGCGGATGTAATGCCGCTTACATCATCGCTCTTTGGCAATATTCCCATGGCTATGAGGGCATTTCTTGTGTACGCTCCCGCAGGCACTGTTCCTCCCGCAAGAGCAATGCTCTTTGCCTTGCTCATATCCTTGAGTCCTGTCACATTGGTATTGCTGTCCTTAAGACTTATAAGCACAAGCTTATTATTAAGAAGTTCTTTTCTGCCGCCTTTTCTGACAAGGTTTTCCTCTTCAAGGCTGTCCATTTTGTCTTCTGCTGCCGAAAAGAAAATGTCACAGTCGTAGCCTTCCTTTATTTGAGTGGCAAGCTTTCCCGAGCTGTCGGCATTTATGGCTATGTTCACATTCGGGTTTTCCGCCATATATTCTTCGGCAAGTTCGGTAACGGCATTGTTAAGGCTTGCCGCAATAAACACATTTACATCATTGTCTTTTTTTTGCGAACATCCGCTGCACAGCACCAATGCCAAAAAAAGCGCCGATATCCTTTTTCTATTCATTTCCGCACTCTTCTTCCATTCCTCTTAATATCCTTATGCCGTGCTTTAATTCAGGCAGTATGTATCCAAGACATTCTTTTACTGACTTTGGACTTCCCGGGAGATTTATTATCAGCGTTTTGCCTCTTATGCCGGATTCTCCACGGCTGAGCATCGCTCTTTTTGTAACAGTCATGGAATACGATCTCATAGCTTCCGATATCCCTCTTGCCATTTTGTGGCACACCTCTATGGTTGCTTCCGGCGTTATGTCTCTTTGGGAAAATCCCGTGCCGCCGGTGGTCAGTATAAGACACACCTGCCTTTGATCGCAAAGGCGTATAAGCTCCTTTTCAAGAATAGCCTTGTCATCGGGCAGGAGTAATCTTTCAACGACGTCATAGCCTTCATTTATAAGCATATCCGCTGCAAGAGGACCGCTTTTGTCCTCCCTTTCTCTCTTATATCCCCTGTCGCTCAGAGTTATTACCGCAGCTGTAAGAACGCTGTGTTTTTCCGTTGCTATACTGTCATTCTCTTTGATATGACCGCCTTTTATGACCTTTGCAAAAACGCCCTCCCTGGGCATAATACAGTCGCCCATTCTTTCATATATGGCACACCTGTCGTGACAGTTCTTGCCTATCTGAGTTATTTCCAGAACGGCATCGCCTATAATAAGTCTTGTTCCTACGTCAAGGCTGCTCAGGTCTATACCCTCAGTCACTATGTTTTCACCAAAGGCGCCGTACTCAACCTCGGCAAATTGCTTTACCTTTTCATTGGCGATAAGGCTTATCTGCCTGTGCCATTTACCGCCGTGAGCATCTCCCTCTATGCCCCAATCGGCAATAATATTTGCTTCTCCCACAGGGTGTTTGGCAGTACCTCTTTTTTCACTTATGCATATTGCCTTTATACTGCTATCCGCCAATCTCATTCATACCTTTCTTTTCCGTTATATCGTCTTTGTTTTCAAAGCAATGCTCCTTTGGCTTGCTCAATATTACTTTCATTATAGCCGCTTTTATGTCCTTTTCCTTTCTGATATCCACGCCCTCGTCATAACAAAGGCATCCCTTCAAAAAGCCGTCTGCGGTAAGACGTATCCTGTTACAGTCGGCGCAAAATTTAGAACTTATGGGACTTATAAATCCTATGCTGCCTTTGTACCCCTCAAGACTGTAGTAAACGGCAGGGCCGTTCCCCTTTTTTTCAAGTCTTTTTCCTTTTATTGCCCTGCTGTTTTCCACGGTTTCAAAAGTCCTTCCCTCGCCTATGGGCATCATTTCTATAAACCGCACAGATATATTTCTGTCCTTTGCAAGGCGAAGTGTATCCATATTATCATTAATGCCTTTTAAAAGCACGGTGTTTATCTTTACGCAAACGCCGTGATCATAAAGCATATCTATGCCCTTAAGCACGCTGTCTATACGATCGCAGCCCGTGATATGCCTGTATGTTTCTTTGTCGAGAGTATCAAGGCTCACATTTACGCTGTCTGTGCCTGCATCCCATATATCCTCGGCATACTCCTCAAGAAGCACGCCGTTTGTTGTAAGCGTGACTGTATCGATACCGTCTATACTCTTTAGCGTTTTTATAATATGCGCTGCATCATCTCTCAAAAGAGGTTCTCCGCCTGTGATCTTAATGTTTCTTATGCCGAGCTCCGCAGCCTTGCCGCATATATCGATTATTTCATCATAGCTTAAAATATCGGTATCCGATACCCTTTTTGCCGACATACAGTATCTGCATCCAAGGTTACATCTGTCGGTAACGGAGACCCTCATATAGTCTATGTTTCTGCCGTAGCTATCCTTCAATTTATGCCTCCCAAGCTCCGCTTTTGCCTCCCGTTTTGTAAAGGAGATGTATGTCTTCTATCCTCATGGCCTTATCCACTGCCTTACACATATCATATATAGTCAGCAGTGCCGTTGCCGCTCCTGTAAGAGCTTCCATTTCGACCCCTGTTTTGCCTGTTGTTCTGACAGTGCATATGGCAGTGATGCTTTTTTCTTTTTCATCCAATTCGATGTCGATATGTACCTTTGTCAAATTCAGCATATGGCACAAGGGTATTATCTCAAATGTCCTTTTGGCTCCCATAATACCTGCTATACGTGCGGTTGCCTGCACATTTCCCTTTTCTATCTTATCGGAGGACACAAGCTCGAAGCATTCACTGTTCATATATATTTTCCCCGAGGCTCTTGCTTCCCTTACGGTATCCCGCTTATCGCTCACATCTACCATAACGGCATCGCCTTTTTCATTTATATGGCTGAGTTCCGCCATATCACTCACCCTTTCCGAAGCCGCAATTGGGAAATGTACATACATCGCAGGACAGACAAAGTCCGCCCTCGCCCATTGTATCAATATCCTTTTTGCAAAGCCTTTCTCCCGAAAGTATTCGTGGGAGCACTAAATCAAATATCGTTCTTTTTGAATACATTACACAGCCCGGAAGCCCTATAACAGGCATATCGTTTTTATACGCCAGCATAAACATGGCTCCGGGCAGCACAGGCGCACCGTAGGTAACCACATCTGCGCCGCTGTTTTTTATGGCAAGAGGCGTTCTGTCGTCAGGATCGACGCTCATACCTCCTGTGCATATGACCATATCCACATTTCTGTCCGCCATGGAATTTATGGCATCGGTTATAAGCCTGCTGTCATCTCCGCTGTAATACCGCTCCGTTATTTTTACCCCGTATTCGCCGAGCTTTTCTTCTATGACAGGAGTAAAAGTATCCTTTATCAGACCCTTAAGCACCTCATTTCCCGTTGCTATAACGCCTGCCGTCTTTAAAATATAGGGCTTTATCTCAAATATGGGAGAGCCTGTTTTTTTTGCCCTTTCCATTTTTTCCTTTTCTATCACAAGAGGTATTATCCTTGTGCCGGCTATCTTATCGCCTTTTTTTACGGGAAAGCCTCCGTGGCGTGAGGCTATCATCATTTCGCCCATGGAATTTATGGTCCTTAGCTTATCTCTGTCTATCTTAAGTACGCCGTCTATATCCGCAATAAGCTCTATCTTTCCTTCACTTATATCGCTGCCGTGCATATTTTCTCCCTTGCACAGTCTATACAATATTTCTGCGGCATCATTTTCGTGAAGCATATTTTCATTGTTTTCCCATATGTATATATGCTCCTTGCCTACGCTGAGGAGAACGGGGATATCCTCCTCCTTTATAATATGACCCTTCCTGAAAACAGGGCCCTTTTTTTCATCCTTTATTATCTGAGTTATGTCGTGGCAAAGTATATGGCCTACGGCATCCTCTGTTTTTATAAGTTTCATATCATCACTCATTTTATAATTTTATAAGTCCCGCCTTATACATTTTGTCCAAAGCCGTAATTACCCCGATCTTGCCGTGTGGCCATGTAAGACCTCCCTGCATATATACGTTGTACGGCTCCTTCATAGGCGCATCTGCGCTTAGCTCTATGGAACTGCCCTGAACAAAGGCGCCTGCCGCCATTATTACCTGACAGTCATAGCCCGGCATATCCCAAGGCTCCGGCTTGACGTAGCTGTCCACCGGCGCACCCGCTTGTATGCCGCCGCAAAATGCGATCACATTTTCAGCCGTTTTAAGCTGTATCGCCTCTACTATATCCGGCCTTGGGTCGTTCACTTTAGGCATGCACTCGTATCCCAGTTTTTCAAATACCGCCGCTGCGAAGACAGCCGTCTTGAGACTTGCATTCACCACATTCGGTGCAAGAAAAAGGCCTTGCAAAAGAGATAAAGTGACTCCAAGGCTTGGGCCTACCTCTCTTCCCATTCCCGGTGCGGTAAGCCTGTAGGCAGCATTTTCAACGTATTCCTTTTTGCCGACTATATATCCTCCTACAGGAGCAAGCCCTCCTCCCGGATTTTTTATAAGAGAGCCTACGGCCAGGTCGGCTCCCACATCGGTGGGCTCAACGGTATCTACAAACTCGCAATAGCAGTTATCCACCATACATATTATATTTGTATCGACTGCCTTTACGGCGGCAATTATTTTCTTTACGGTATCCGTTGTAAGACTTGGTCTGTATTCATAGCCCTTTGAACGCTGTATGAGCACAAGCCTTGTATTGCGGCTTATAACAGACGGTATGTTTTCAATATCCACCGTGCCGTCATCGAGCAGCGGCAATTCTCTGTAGGCAATGCCATGCTCCGCAAGGGATCCCTTCACGCTTCTCTTGGCGCCTATAACTCCTTCCAGTGTGTCATAAGGCGCACCTGCCAAGGATACAAGCTCATCTCCGTATTTAAGATTGCCGAAAAGCGCCACGGTGAGAGCGTGAGTTCCCGAAATTATCTGCGCTCTTACAAGAGCAGCTTCGGCATTGAAAACATCTGCATATATGTCTTCAAGCTTGTCTCTTCCTATGTCGTTGTAGCCGTAGCCCGTGGTAGCGCCAAAGGCGGAATCGCTTAAACCGTTTTTCTGCATGGCTCTCAGCACCTTATACTGGTTATGCTCGCTTATCTCGTCTATCTCGCTGAATTTATGCCTTATGCTCTTTTCGGCCTCAAGGCATACATCCAGTACCTTCTCATCTATTCCGAATTCTTTTATGATATAGTCCTTCAGCATAGTATCTCCTTAATGTCATTTCTTATAAATTCGGCAATTTCCGCTGCGCTTTTGTGATCGTTCACATCTATCCATGTGCCGCTGCTCTGATGCTTGAGCCATGTGAGCTGGCGCCTTGCGAAATGCCGTGTGTCTCTTTTGAGAATATATATGGCCTCATCGAGCGAATACTTTCCCTCAAGATATCCTATTATTTCTTTGTATCCAAGTCCTTTCATAGAAACAAGCGAGCTGTCATATTTCTCCATAAGGCTTTTTACCTCGTCAACAAGTCCTTTTTCAAGCATTATATCTATTCTCTTTTCAATGCGTTCATAAAGCATGGCTCTGTCCATATTGAGTATATAGCTCTTTACATTATAAGCGGGCTCTCTCAGTCGTTCTCTCCTGTTGTATTCGGAAAATTTTTCGCCTGTGTCTTTGCAATATTCTATGGCTCTTATTACACGCTTTACATTGTTGGGATGAACGGTGAGCGCATATTCCATATCAAGCCCTTTCAGTATATCGTGAACATACTCGCTGCCCTTTTCTTTGGCTGCATTTTCAAGCTCTGTCCTAAGTGAGTCATCTCTTTTGCCCGGTGTAAAGTCATTATCATATATTAGGCCGTTTACATAAAAGCCCGTTCCTCCGACAAGTATGGGCATATTGCCGTTTTTATATATCTCCTTAAGAGCCTGTTTGGCAAGATATTGAAATACGGCGACAGAAAATTCCTCATCGGGATAAAGCGCATCTATAAGATGATGCCTTATGCCTTGCATTTCCTCTTCGGTGACTTTTGCCGTTCCTATATCCATTCCCTTATACACCTGCATACAGTCAGCCGATATTATTTCGCCGCCTATCAGCTTTGCAAGCTCTACGGACACCGCCGTCTTGCCGCAGGCTGTAGGGCCTCCGATCGTTATCAAAGGCGGTTTCATAAAAATCACCTCATTTCTGACAAATATTATACTATATTTAAAGCTTATTTGTAAATAATTTTCGGGAATTTGCCAATACTTATTTTATTGTAATATAATTGTAATTGTAAATACGCAAAAAAAGATGTATTATATTAATTAGGTTATTTTGTAATTTTTTGGAGGTTTATATAGATGTTTGGAAAAGATATAGGAATCGATCTGGGAACAGCCAATACACTTGTCTATGTCAGAGGCAAGGGTATTGTTATAAATGAACCTTCGGTAGTTGCTATCGATACCGTCACAAAAGAGGTGCTGGCCGTAGGAAGCGAAGCCAAGGAAATGATAGGCAGGACTCCCGGGAACATTATAGCTATCAGACCTATGAAAAACGGTGTTATAGCCGATTATGCCGTTACCGAAGCCATGCTCCGATATTTTGTCAAGAAGGTCTATCCTCAAAGCTCTTTCGCTCCCAAGCCAAGAATAGTCATATGCGTTCCTTCAGGCGTTACGGCAGTTGAAAAGAGAGCCGTTATAGAAGCCGCCGTAGGCGCAGGCGCAAGAGAAAGACACGTCTATGTTATAGAGGAGCCTATGGCTGCTGCATTAGGCGCCGATCTGCGTGTCGAAGAGCCTGCCGGCAGTATGGTCGTGGATATAGGCGGGGGCACCAGCGAGGTGGCTGTCATATCCTTAGGCGGCATAGTGGCAAGCCGTTCCGTAAGAGTGGCGGGGGATCAGTTTGACACAAATATAATTAACTATGTAAGAAAGCACTATAACATCGCAATAGGTGAAGTGACTGCCGAAAAGATAAAAAAGACTGTAGGCTGCGCCTACATAGATATGGATACGAAGATCGATGAAATAACGGTAAAGGGCCGTGACCTTATGACAGGGCTGCCAAAGGCTCTTACCATCAATTCATCTCAGGTGCAAAAGGCTCTTGCCGATCCTGTGGACACTATTGTTGACGCTATCAAATGCACCCTTGAGGACACGCCTCCCGAGCTTGCCGCCGACATAATGGAAATAGGCATACATCTGACAGGAGGAGGCGCTCTTCTGAGAGGGCTTGACAAGCTCATAAATTTGGAGACAGGTATGCCCGTGCATATAGCCCAGGATCCTCTTAACTGTGTGGCAGAGGGAGCCGGAAAGATAATCGAAGATATAGATATAATAAACAAGCTGTCTGCCAACGAAAAAAGGACACTTAATTAAAAGGTATGATATACAGTGAAAAGCAAATATAAATATGTAGTCATCGTATTGGCGGTGATATCCTTGGGCTGTGCAGGCTTTTCTTACAAAAGAAATATGCCCACTCCCATGGAATCGGCCTTGGGATATATCACCACACCGATACAAAGCATAGGCATAAATATAATTGAAAAGCTTGGTTCTCTTGCCGATTATTTCAAAGACAAGACCGAACTCGGCAATGAAAAAGAAAAACTCAGAGAAGAGCTGCTTATTGCAAGAGCGGAGATAAACAGACTTAAGCTTATAGAAGATGAAAATACTCAGCTTGAGTCTCTTCTTGAAATACAGGATATTTATTCCGACTATCCCACTACGGGGGCAAGGGTCATAGCAAAAGATCCCGGCAACTGGTTCTCCACATTCCTCATAGATAAGGGCACCGATCACGGGCTCAAAAAGAATATGGCTGTAATGACTGCCGATGGGCTTGTGGGCAAAATAAGTGAGTGCGGATACAATTATTCAAAGGTCGTTTCCATAATAGACAACACCGATGCGGTAAGCGCCCAAAGCGTAAGGACAAACAGCATAGGCTATGTTACGGCAGATCTTTCAGAGGAAGCTCAGTGCAAAATGCAGTATTCCGACAACGCTTCGGATATACTTGCGGGAGATGAGATCGTGACCTCACATATAAGCGAGATATATCCTCCCGGCATAAGCATCGGTCATGTCAAAAGACTTACTTCCGATGACAAAACATCTATGAAATATGCCATCATAGAGCCTTCTGTGGATTTTTCCAAGCTCGATTACGTGCTCGTTATAACAAAAGAGCCGGGATATGAGTTTATTGAGGCGGAAACTGAAAGCGGTGATAAATAAATGAAGTATGTGGTCTATTTTTTTATCTCCCTTGTTATTTTTTTATTTCAGTCTGCCTTCGGCCGATATATAGATATAGCCGGCGTCGTTCCCAATATAATGCTTGTTTTTACAGTATGTGCCGCCTACACCGGCAATTCGTCAAAGGGATTTGCCCTTGGCGTGCTCATGGGGCTTTTTCACGATTGCTTCTTCGGCTACTATATAGGCTGCAATATTTTTCTGTATGCAATGGCAGGCTATACGGCAGGTGTATTGTCTCAGACTTTGTACAAGGACAACATCGCAACATCGACGCTGTTTGTGGCTGCGGCAACTTTGTTTTATAATTTCGGCTTTTTCGTGCTGAACATACTTCTTAAGGGCTATACCGATTTTGCGGGATATATATATATGAGGATACTGCCCGAAACGGTTTACAACTCTATCATATCGCTGCCGATTTTTTATATGGCAAAGGCTCTTGAGAGAAAATTTGAAACGGGACCCAAAAGGGAACTATAGGTGGTATCGCAGATATGAGGGAGTTTTTCCGCAATATAACCAAAATAGAAAATTACAGACTTTATCTGATGCACATAACGATCATCGTACTTTTTTGCGTACTTATCGTAAAGCTGTTTTCTCTGCAAATATCAAGAGGCGATTATTACAGCAGGGAGGTAATGGGAACGGCTGTGAGAAACGTAGATGTAGAAGCGTCAAGAGGCGCCGTATACGATCGTTTCGGCAGAGCCTTGGCAGTCAACGATACGGCTTATGCGGTCTGTCTCGATCCCAGCATAGGCGCAGACAATCTCAACAGTGTGCTCTATGAGCTTATAAAGCTCCTTGAAAACAATAATGAAAAAATAGTGGCGACGCTGCCCATAACGTCTGCCCTTCCCCATGAATTTCTCTTTGACGGCAGTATGGCTCAAGAAAAGAGATGGAAGGAAGATATGAATTTGGAGGAGGATATGAATGCGGAGCAGTGCTTTAGTGCGCTTCGTGACAAGTTCGAGATCGATCCCGAAATGAATGACATCGAGGCAGGCAAAATAATGGCTCTTCGCTGTGAATTGTACTTAAAGCGATTTTCTCGATATATACCGATACCGATCGCATACAACATATCCGAAAAAACGGCTACCGCCCTTCAGGAGCAGGGTTCATCTTTTCCCTGCGCCTATGTGGACTATCGCTCACAAAGGCAATATCCCTACGGCAAATATTTTTCACACATACTGGGATATATCGGAACGGTTTCCGAAGAGGAGCTTGCGGGAAGCAATAAGGACAAGTATGACCTTGACGATCAAATAGGCAAAGACGGCATAGAGCAAGCCTTTGAGGATGACCTTAAGGGTACTGACGGAAGCCAATATATAGAGATAGACAGTTCAGGCAAAAGGATATCGACTATAGAAGATGAAGGCACTCCGCCAATAGACGGCAGCAGCGTATGTCTTACCGTTGATGCCGCAGTGCAAAAAACTGCATATGACGCTCTTGAAAACGCTCTTGCCGCAGTTCAGCTCAACAGGCTTTCAGGCGGCGATTTCGGATATTCCTACAACGATGTTTTCAAGTCAATGATAAAAAGCAATACCGTAAGGATAAAAAATATACTAAACTCCACGGAGGGCACAACTCAAGGCAGGCTTAAAGCCTATATACTTTCCCGTGACAGCAGTGCGGGCATGGATACGGAAAAAGCGAGAGAAATTCTTTTAAGCGGCTTTGAACAAGGAGGAGTTTCACCTTCTCAGCTTATCATAGCTCTTTACGAACAAGGGCAGATAACCGATAATGACGGTGTGATATCCGCTGTCAAAAGCGGCAGGATGTCCGCCTCCGCCGCCCTTGTGACAAAAATGAAAAGCCGTGAGATAACACCTCAGATGACTGCAATGGACCCATGCACGGGCTCCGTTGTTGTAACGGATATACAAAACGGCGGTATAATCGCTGCCGTATCTTATCCCTCCTATGACAACAATGAGCTTGTGAACAGCTTTAATAATGAATATTATTCACAGCTGCAGACCGATCCCACCACGCCTATGGTGAACAGGCCGTTTACAGAGCCCAGAGCTCCGGGCTCCACATTCAAAATGATAACTGCCTTGGCAGGACTTCAGGAGGGCTTTATAACACCCTCATCCACAATATACGACAAGGGTACATTCACCGATGCGGGCAGACCCTTTGCTCGCTGCTGGATAGGCGGAGGAAACGGTTCTCACGGTTTTGTAAATGTATCTACGGCTCTTGAGGTGAGCTGCAACTATTTCTTTTATACTCTAGGCTACAAAATGGGTATAGGTACTCTTAACAAATATATGGAAGCGGTAGGCCTCAATGCGCCTACGGGAGTAGAGATATATGAGCTTTACAATTCCAAAACAATGATGGACTATCCTTCACGCATTTCTTCTCCCGAATATAAAACATACGTTACAAAACAGCGGTATGAAGATCCATCGCCAAACGATATAAAATGGTCGGCAGGAGATACCATAAGAACGGCTATAGGGCAATCCTACAACAACTATACCTCTGCCCTTTTATCAAAATATGTGGCGACGATCGCCAACGGCGGCACACGATATAAAAGTCATTTTCTCGATTCCGTAGTTGACGGGAGCGGGAATGTCATTAAAAAATACAAGCCCGTCGAGGAAGAAAAAATACCTATAAAGCAAGAAAATCTCAATGCCATATTTAAGGGAATGAATCTTGTTACAAAGGGAGGCAGCGGAACTCTGAGCAGAAGCTTTGCCAACTATAATATAAACATAGGAGCCAAGTCGGGCACTGCGCAGGAATCGGCAGACAGAAGCGAACACACCACATTTGTGGCATTTGCCCCCTATGAGGATCCCCAAATATCCATAGCCGTAATGATACCCTACGGAGATAACGGCGCTACGGCTCCCGCCCCCACAGTGGCAAAAGCCGTGATAAGCAAATATATGCAAACGGATACGACAATAACAAACAGAGGATACAACACTCTTCTTAAATAATTTGTAAAAAAATGATATAATTTTTCTGTTATGAATTTAGAAATATGAACCCTCATTGTGTTATCATAGACTTATATACTTTATACTTAGGAGGATAATAATGAGTGAGGTAATAGTAGTAACATCCGGTAAAGGCGGCGTGGGCAAGACTACCACATCCGCCAATATAGGCACAGGTCTTGCCATAGCCGGCAAACGCACAGTAATGATAGATGCGGATATAGGCTTGAGGAATTTGGATGTGGTAATGGGACTTGAAAACAGAATAATTTATGACCTTGTAAACGTGATAGAAGGCACTTGCAGGCTCAAACAGGCTCTTGTAAGGGATAAGCGGTACGAAGGCTTGTATCTTTTGCCTGCCGCTCAGACAAGGGATAAAACAGCCGTAACCCCCGAACAGATGGCAAAGCTGTGCGAAAGCATCAAGGAGGAAGGCTTTGACTATATAATAATCGACTGCCCGGCAGGCATAGAACAAGGCTTTAAAAATGCCATAGCAGGTGCAGACAAAGCTATAGTGGTAACAACGCCTGAAATTTCCGCCGTGAGAGACGCCGACAGGATAATAGGTATGCTGGAGGCTAACGGTATGGAAAGGCCTATGCTCATACTCAACAAAATAAGAGTGGATATGGTCCGGCGAAATGAAATGATGTCTCTTGAAGACGTATCCGAAATATTGGCAATAGATACTCTCGGCATCATTCCCGATGACGAAAGCATAGTGGTCTCAACCAACAAGGGCGATCCGGCAGTTGCCGTTGAGGATTCGGTAGCGGGAGCCGCATACAGAAACATAGTGCGCCGTATAATGGGCGAGGATGTACCTCTTATGGAGCTTATACCGCCTACCCGAACAACACTTTTTGAAAAGATCAAAAAGTGGTTCAAGAAGGAAAAGGAGTGATATAATGGATAATATACGCTCCTCAGGAAATATAGCAAGAAACAGGCTCAGATATATGCTTTTGAATGACAGGATATCATGTACGGCAGATACGCTCTCTATGATAAAAAAGGATATATACAGAGTGCTTTCCAACTATATGGATATAGACGAAAATATAGAACTGACATTTGAGCAGGGAAGCATTCCCTCATCATCCTATCTCAATGCCAAAATACATATCAGAAAAACGGTTAGATAAACTATACAGGAAAGATATATATGAACAGAAACCCCAAGGCTTTTGATCTGACATTAATATTTACAGTGATCGCACTGACAGTTTTCGGCATAATAATAATAGGCAGCGCCACCCGTATAAACATAAACGGCATACAAGGCAGATTTACCAGCCAAATGCTATGGTTCGCAACGGGCATGATACTCATGTTCGTATTTGCCTTTTGGGATTATCATAAGCTGTGCAAGCTGTATATACCCATATATCTGCTCAATATCACGCTCCTTGTGCTTGTGCTCACCATGGGCAGCACGGAGGACAATGTGCGCAGATGGCTTTTTGGTATACAGCCTTCAGAATTTGCAAAAATATTTATGATAATTTATTTGTCAAAACTGGTTGACAAATCGGGCGAAAAGATTAATAATATAAGTAGGCTGTTTTTTGTAATAATTACATCGGTCATACCATTTGTATTAATTAAAATACAGCCATCTCTTTCGGCCAGCCTTGTAATACTTGCCATACTTATTACAGAACTTTATTTAGGCAATATATCAGACAAATATATTAAGCTGGCGATTATTGTTATCGTTCCGGTAATAATAATACTGTATTTGGATATTGTATCCGCCGAGCACAGAATACTTTCAGCGTTTCTCTCACCGTATCAGATAAACAGAATAACTACTGCAGTTACAGGTGATCTGTCCGATCCCCGTATGTATCAGACGAAAAATTCAATTTGGGCAATAGGCTCAGGTCAGCTTAAGGGAAAGGGTCTTTTCAACGGTACGATAAACCAGCTCAACTATCTGCCCTATTCCTATAATGACTTTATATTCTCCGTGATAGGCGAAGAATTCGGCTTTTTAGGCTGCGCCGCCGTGCTCCTGTTTATGCTTATACTGATCAGCAGGTGTATCAATATAGCCTTAAGCGCTGAAGATAGGTTGGGTACGCTTATTGCCGGCGGTGTTGCGGGTATGATATTTTTTCAGACCTTTGTTAATGTAGGGGTAGCAACAGGTCTCCTGCCTAACACAGGCATGGCTCTTCCGTTCCTGAGCTATGGCGGAAGCTCCATGTGGGCAAATATGATAGCGATCGGAATGGTATTGAATGTGGGAAAAAAGAAGCCAAAAACTATTTTTTAGGGGTGATTAACTTATGAACATTGCATTGGTTGCCAATGACAACAAAAAAACACTTATGGAGAATCTGTGTATTGCCTACAGACATATTCTCATCAAGCACGATCTGTATGCTACAGGTACCACAGGCACACTTATAGAAGAGACCTCCAGCCTCCCTGTACATAAATATCTTGCAGGGGATCTGGGCGGTGAGCAGCAGCTTGCTTCTCAGATATCAAACAACGTGATAGACCTTATTATTTTTCTCAAAGATACGGATCCTATGGTCAAAATAGATCACAGTGCCGAAGCCGTTATAAGGCTTTGCAATGAGCATAATATCCCTTTGGCTACCAATTTGGCAACTGCCGAAGTATTGCTTTTGGCTCTTGACAGGGGCGATCTGGACTGGAGAAACCTTGTGAAGGAAAGTATAGCCCAATGAAATATATAGCGATATACTATGCCGTTATAAATATATATCTTTTTCTGCTCATGGGGATAGATAAACGCAGGGCGATATTAAAAAAATACAGAATAAAAGAAACCACCCTTTTCCTATATTCCGCCTTAGGCGGCGGCTTGGGTGGTCTTTTTGGTATGAAGCTTTTCCGTCATAAAATAAATAAGCTCAAATTTTATGTCATATATCTGTTCTTTACCGCTTTGCATATTGCTTTTATATGCCTTTTGGCATATAAATTTTCTAGTTGATATTCGTTTCGTCTGTTCTGTTTTCCGCCCTTCTCTTGGCTTCCTTTTCAACATTCATATTTTCTTTGGCACGCCGTTTGGCAAGCTCATCGGCTATATCTTCCCATGTAATGCCCTTTTCCGCCATCATTACCTCTGTGTGAAAAAGCACATCACATATTTCCCCGACTATTTCATCCTTGCTGCTGTTTTTGGCGGCTATTATGGTCTCCGCCGCTTCTTCGCCTATTTTCTTCAATATTTTGTCAAGCCCTTTATTGAAAAGGTAGCAGGTATAAGAACCTTCCTGAGGGTCTTCTTTTCTGCTTTTAATTATATCGTATTCCTCATAAAGCATATCGCCTATATCTGACATGATCATTCTCCTTTGTATTCTTCCAGCTTTCTGTAAAAGCAAGAGCGGTTACCCGTGTGACAAGCCGCTCCCTCCTGCTCTATGAGCAAAAGTATAGTATCGCAGTCACAATCGTATCGTATTTCCTTAACGTGCTGATAATGTCCGCTGGTCTCGCCCTTTACCCAAAGCTTCTGACGTGAGCGGCTGTAATATGTGGCCAAGCCTGTCTTTACGGTAAGGTCAAAAGCCTCCTGATCCATATAGGCAAGCATGAGCACATCCTTCGTTTTATGATCCTGCGCTATGCACGGCACAAGACCGTCTTCATTAAATTTTATTTTCATAGCTTTCTCCCAATCTTACAGGTATGCCCTGCTTTGCAAGATATTTCTTAAGGTCTTTTATCTCCATTTCTCTGTAGTGGAAAAGACTGGCGGCAAGCGCAGCCTCCGCACCCCCCTGCGTAAGAGCTTGGGCAAAGTGCTCCATGGTGCCCGCTCCACCCGAAGCTATAACGGGTATGGATACGGCATCGCTTATTGCCCTTGTCAATCCCAGATCATAGCCCGCCTTTGTTCCGTCACAGTCCATGCTTGTAAGAAGTATTTCTCCTGCACCTCTTTTTTCAGCCTCAACTGCCCACTCCAGCGCATCCTTATAAGTGTTTACCCTTCCCCCGTTAAGGTATACGTCATAGCCCGAGGGATCTCTTCTCTTGGCGTCTATTGCCACCACAACACATTGTGAACCGAATCTTTCGGCAGCTTCGTTTATAAGCTCCGGCCTTTTGATGGCAGCCGAGTTGACTGCTATCTTATCGGCGCCTGCGCTGAGTATTTCTCTGAAATCCTCAATGCTCCTTATCCCGCCGCCTACGGTAAGGGGTATGAATACCTGCTCCGCCGTTTTGGCTACCACATCGAGCATAATATTTCTTGCGTCCGAAGATGCCGTTATATCCAAAAAAACTATTTCATCCGCAAGGGATCTGTTATACATTGCGGCTATTTCCACAGGATCGCCTGCATCTCTCAGATTAACGAAATTTACGCCCTTTACTACCCTGCCGTTATTTACATCCAAACACGGTATTATTCTCTTAGTGTGCATGACACTCACCTATTCCTTCTTTTTCTTTATGTGCTTTCCTACTATTTCCGATACGTCGGATACCGTCATAAAAGCCGAGCCGTCGTCATCTTGTACTATCCTCTTGAGCTCACTTAGTTCAATACGTGTAACTACGCAATACAGCACTATTTTCTTTCCGCTTATAAGACCTTCGCCCTCAAGGAGAGTAACTGTTCTGCCTAAGTGCCTGTATATGGTATCGGCGATCCTTTCTCCGTTTTCCGTTATTATCATAACGGCCTTGCCCTGGTCAAGACCCGTCTCCACGATATCTATTACTTTAGATGTGATAAAATAGGCAAGAAGGCTGTATAATGCTCTGTCCGGACCGAATATGAGCCCTGCGCAGGAATAAATGATAAGATTAAAAAAGAGTATTATCTGCCCTGTAGAGAATTGAGTCTTTTTGCTGAGCAGCAAAGATACCGTATCTATTCCGTCTACGCAGCCGCCAAAGCGCATAACTATCCCGACTCCCAGTCCTAAAAACACACCGCCGTATACAGTGGCAAGAAGTGGATCCTCTGTCACCTCCTGCATTTCTTCAAACACAACGAGAAATGCCGAAAAGACGAGCATTGCATATGTAGCCTTAAAGGCAAACGTTTTGCCCATAAGCTTAAGTCCCATTATGAGAAACGGTATGTTTAGTATAACGATAAACACACTGAGCCTTATGTGAAACAGATGATTGAGTATTATCGATATACCCACGATACCGCCGTCAAGTATCTGCTTTGCAATAAGAAATTCCTCAATGGCAAAGGCGGCAATGGCGGCACCTACCGTTATAAAAAAATATGAATAAATGTATTTAAGGATAATATTCCTTTTATTATCCATAAGCATTCTCCGTTCAGCCGAATTTGTCTATTACTTCTTTCAGATCCAACGCACCGTTATAAAGTGCCTTGCCTATTATAACTCCTGCGGCATTTATATTCTTTACATTTTCCACATCACGCATATTGGATACGCCGCCTGAGGCAATTATATCCATACCCGTTCTTTCAATAAGCTCTTTTGTGGAAGATATATTGGGGCCGCTCATCATACCGTCTTTTGATATATCGGTATAAATTATAGTGCCTACGCCGTACCTTTTCATTTCATGACATAGATCGACAGCCTTTACGCTGCTGACTTCCTCCCAGCCCGATACTGCGACCATACCGTTCTTGGCATCTACCCCTACTGCTATTTTCCCGCCGTAAAGCTTTGCCGCCTCTCTCACAAGTTCGGGATTTTTAACTGCGGCAGTGCCTATTATGACTCTTGAAGCCCCTGCGTTTATTCTGTCCTCTACATCTCTGAGACTTCTTACACCGCCGCCTGTTTGTATATTTACATTATATTTTGACTTTATATCTTTTATTATATCTATAATAAAGCTTCTGCCGTATCGGGCTCCGTCAAGGTCGACTATATGTATATAGTCGGCTCCCGCCTCTACCCAATCCTTGGCAGCCTCAGAGGGCGTATCGTTAAATATCGTTATATTGTCAAAGCTGCCTTGGGAAAGCCTTACAGCTTTGCCGTCAATTATATCTATTGCAGGATATATCTGCATATTATAAACCTCCGAAATTCTTTAATATTTCAAGTCCCACATCGCCGCTTTTTTCAGGATGGAACTGCAGGGCAAATATATTGTCCTTCTGTACGGCCACCTGTATCTCCTTGCCGTAGTCTGTGGTGGCGGACACTGCCGATATGTCTTCCGTTTCCAGATAATAGGAATGCACAAAGTAAACATAAGGCCTTTCTCCCAAATTCATAAAAAGGGGAGAACGCTTTTTGATATTAAGGTCGTTCCAGCCTATGTGCGGTTTTTTTACATTATCGGGCAAAAGCCTGATCTCGCCTCTTATGAGTCCAAGGCCTTTATATTCGCCATATTCATAGCTTTTATCAAATATAAGCTGCATACCCAGGCATATGCCTAAAAAGGGCTTGTCCTTAGCAACGGCATCATATATGACATCGTCTATGCCCTTTTCCCTTATTGTCGCTATGGCATCGCCAAAGGCGCCTACGCCGGGCAGCACAAGCTTATCGGCAGATCTCATTACAGCGATATCGTCTGTAACAACAGCCTCCTGACCCACAAATTCAAGGGCTTTTTCCACACTTCTCAAATTGCCCATACCATAATCTATGATCGCTATCATTATTCCAACATTCCCTTAGTAGATAATACACCGTCTATTCTTTCATCTATCGATACAGCCATATCCACAGCCTTGCCGAATGCCTTGAACATAGCCTCGGCAATATGATGATTGTTCTTACCGTCAAGCACTTTGATATGAAGAGTCATTCCGCAATTATCCGCAACCGCTCTGAAAAACTCCTCAACCATCTCAAGATCAAAAAGTCCTATGCTTGAGGCAGTGAACCTGCCGTCGAAGTTAAGATATGATCTGCCTGAGAAATCCAGCGCACAGAGCACAAGAGCCTCATCCATAGGCACAACGGCATAGCCGTATCTTCTTATGCCTTCCTTATCTCCGAGAGCCTCCTCAAAACACTTACCCAATACTATGCCCACATCCTCAACTGTATGATGACAGTCCACGTCAAGATCGCCTTCACAGTCTATATTGAGATCCAAAAAACCATGCTTTGAAATATGAGTAAGCATATGATCGAAAAAGCCTACGCCTGTGTTTATATCATTTGCACCGCTTCCGTCAATATCAAGACTCATTTTTATTCTTGTTTCATAGGTATTGCGCTTAATGCTTGCTATCCTGTTCACTGTATTCCCTCCTTGTCCTTATAATCTTACCTTAACGGAATTTGCATGAGCGGTAAGTCCTTCCGCCTTTGCAAATTTTATAACGTCATCACCCAGTTCTTCAAGAGCCGACTTGCTAAATGAAATTATGCTTGATTTTTTAATATAGTCGTCGATAGACAGCGGTGAGAAAAATCTTGCCGTACCGCCTGTAGGAAGAACGTGATTTGGTCCTGCCATATAGTCGCCTAAAGGCTCAGGCGTATAATGTCCTAAAAATATGGCTCCTGCATTTCTTATCTTGGGCAGCAGAGCAAAGGGCTCTCTTGTGGAAAGCTCCATATGTTCGGGAGCTATCCTGTTGCACAGCTCGCAAGCCTGATCAAAGTCGTTTACAACTATTATTGCGCCGTAGTTATCGATAGATTTCTTGATTATATCCTTTCTTTCAAGTAATTCGGTCTGCTTTTCCGCCTCTGACTGTACCTTCTTTGCAAGCTCGGCGGAATCCGTAATGAGTACGGCAGACGCAAGCTCGTCGTGTTCGGCTTGTGACAAAAGATCCGCCGCCACAAAAACAGGGTCTGCACTGTCATCTGCCAGTATAAGTATTTCGCTGGGGCCTGCAACGGAGTCTATATTTACATATCCGTATACGCTTCTTTTGGCAAGAGCCACAAATATATTTCCCGGCCCAACTATCTTGTCTACCTTGGGTATTGTCTCAGTGCCAAAGGCCAAGGCTCCTACAGCCTGTGCGCCTCCCGCTTTATATATCCTGTCTACGCCTGCAATATCCGCTGCCACTATAGTGGTGGGATAAACGCTGCCGTTTTGCGAAGGCGGTGTAGTCATAACTATTTCATCTACTCCGGCAACCTTTGCGGGGATTATGTTCATAAGCACACTTGACGGGTAAGCCGCTTTGCCGCCCGGTACATATACGCCTACTCTTTCAAGAGGTCTTATGAGCTGCCCCAGCATTTCGCCATTGCTGCTGGGCTCCAGCCAGCTATTTGTCTTCTGCTTTTCGTGAAACGCCTTTATTCTTTCGGCTGCCCTCTTTATAACTCTTATAAGATCGTCGTCGACCTTTGAATAGGCCTCTTCTATTTCAGCCTTTGTAACAAGTATATTGCTTTTGTTTACATCAAACTTGTCGAATTCCTTTGTGTACCTGAACAGCGCTTCATCGCCGTTTGCTTTTATATCGGCAAGTATGCCGTCAACTATGTGCTGTACATTGCCGTGCTCAAGCTGAGAACGTGACAGAAGTCCTTCCGTAAGTCTTCTGCCTTCCTCGTCATTATACTTTATTATCTTTATCAATTGCTTTCACCTGCCATCTTTCTTAAGCCGCTCATAATTTCAGCTATTCTCTCATGCTCCAGCTTCATGCTGACTCTGTTTACCACAACTCTTGCGGAAACAGGGCATATATCGGCCAGTACATCCAGCCCGTTGGCTTTGAGCGTGGAGCCTGTCTCGACTATATCAACTATAACATCGCTCAGCCCAACTATGGGCGCAAGCTCCACGCTGCCGTGAAGCTTTATTATCTCTATGGTTTGGTGCTTTTTACGGTAAAAATATTCCTTTGCCACATTGGGATATTTTGTTGCAACTCTCAGATCCAAAGAATTATTGAGCTTGTCCATGGTCTCCTTATATCCCGCTACGGCAAAACGGCATTTCCCCATTTTAAGATCCATTACTTCATAAAGGTTTCTGCCCTCTTCCAAAAGAGTGTCCTTGCCTACGATACCTATATCCGCCGTGCCGCTTTCAACATAAGTGGGCACATCGGATGCCTTTGCAAGAAAAAATTTCAGCTTCAATTCTTCATTTGTAAAAATAAGCTTTCTGGAGTTTTCTTTCATCTCGTCACAGGTGATCCCTATTTTTTCAAGAAGCTCCATGGTCTTGTCTGCAAGTCTGCCCTTGGCAAGAGCAAATGTCAAATATTCCATCACTCCGCCTCCTTTACGCCTGCATACACTATCTTGCCTATGCCCTTTTCCTCGGCATATGCCTTGTTTTTATCTATGTCGCTGCCTATAAGGCTCATCTCAACGGCATAGCCCTCAGCTCTCAGCTTCTCCGCCTTCTTGAAGGCTTCCGCCCTGCTGTCCTCTCCGTACACCATAAGTACGTCGGCGCTTACTCTTTTGTCGGCTTTCATAGTGCTCATTATGTCGTTTACCTTAAGCGAAAAGCCTACCGCAGGCATAGGGCTTCCGAATTTTTCCACCATATTGTCATAACGGCCGCCGTCAAGCACAGAAGAGCCTGTACCCCTTGCATAGCCTCTGAAAATAAGTCCTGTGTAGTAGTCCATAGAACCTATCACGCCAAGATCAAATGAAATATATTTGCTCATATCCAAGCTGTCCATTATAGTATATACTCTGCTCAGGTAATCAAGAGCATAGGCCGCTGTGCCGCTTTTGACCTTATCCTTCACTTTATCTATAACGGACATATCTCCTATGAGAAACGGAAGCTCCTGCAAAATATATTTTATATTTTCATTATCTGTTTTTTCAGCAAGCTCATTTACCGCAACATAATTCTTGTTCATTATCGCCTGCTGTATCTTACCGGCCGTTTTTTCATCAACATCGGCTTCGTCTATTACGCTTCTGAGAAAAAGCGCATGGCCTATATCCAGCTTGAATTCCTTAAGACCAGCTGCCAAAAGAGAATCAATGGCTATCACAAGCACCTCTATATCGGCATCAATGGAATTTATTCCTATAAGCTCGATACCAGCCTGTGTAAATTCTCTGAGCTTGCCTTGATAATTCTCATTGGAACGGAACATATTCTCAATATAATAAAAGCGCATGGGTATATCCTTTTCGCTGTAAGCGGTCGCCGCTATCCTGGCGATCGCAGGAGTCATATCGGGTCTTAATACGAGAAGAGAACCGTCTCTGTCAAGAAATTTATATGTCCTTCTGTCCTTTATTCCGCCCATATTTGAGAATACGTCATTGTATTCAAAGGTAGGGCTGGTAATGGGAGCATAGCCCGATCTGCAAAATACCTCCGCCGCCTTTTTTTCTATTTCACTTTTTAAACTGCATTCTTCGGGAAGATAATCCTTCACTCCCTCAGGTGTATGTAACTTATTTTTAAGCATAGCTGTTATGCTGAATACACAGCTTTCCTTTCACAATTTCACTTCATCGTGGTAAAGCGATAAATCATTACAATTATACCATATAACCATATCTTGTCAAGTCTTATAATAAAAGGGCCACAGGGTATTAGCCCGAAGCCCTTTCTGTTTTATGGAACATTAACCCGCTGCATTAGCCTTCTTGGCAGCAGATGTCCTTCTTTTCCTTACGGGAGTCTGTCTGTCCGTGTTAATAACAAGCTCAGGCTGCTTGTTTTCATTGACCGTATCTTCGGTTATGATACACTTTTCAATAGTGGGATCCGAAGGCACGCTGTACATAACGTCTCTCATAAACTCCTCTATAATGGCTCTCAGTCCTCTTGCGCCTGTTTCCTGCTCTATGGCCTTCTTGGCTATCGCCTTAAGGGCTGCAGGTTCAAACTCAAGGGAAACACCGTCAAGCTCCAGTATATACTTATACTGCTTTATAAGTGCATTCTTAGGCTCAGTCAATATCCTTATAAGGCTGTCTTCATCAAGGCTTTGAAGAGCCGCCACTATAGGCATACGTCCTATGAGCTCAGGGATAAGCCCGTATTTTACAAGATCCTGAGGTATGACCTGTCTGAAAAGCTCGCCGCTGTTCCTATCCTTCTTGCTCCTGACCTCTGCGCCGAAGCCTATCACCTTGTTTGTAAGTCTTTTGTCTATGATTTTTTCAAGGCCGGCAAAAGCTCCGCCCAATATAAAGAGTATATTTGTGGTATCTATCTGTATAAATTCCTGATGAGGATGCTTTCTTCCGCCCTGAGGAGGCACATTTGCAACGGTACCTTCAAGTATCTTAAGAAGAGCCTGCTGTACGCCCTCGCCGCTTACGTCTCTTGTAATGGAAGGATTATCGGATTTCCTGGCTATCTTGTCTATCTCATCTATATATATGATACCCTTTTCCGCTCTTTCCACATCAAAATCCGCAGCCTGTATTATCTTAAGGAGTATGTTCTCAACATCTTCGCCTACATAGCCTGCTTCCGTAAGACTTGTGGCATCGGCTATGGCAAAGGGTACATTTATAATACGGGCAAGAGTCTGAGCAAGGTAGGTCTTGCCTACGCCTGTAGGCCCTATCATAAGTATATTGCTTTTTTGAAGCTCTACATCGTTTTTATCTTCGTTTGCGACAATTCTCTTATAATGATTGTACACGGCTACGGCAAGAGATTTCTTTGCCTCATCCTGACCTATAACATATTCATCAAGGGCAGCCTTTATCTCTTCCGGCTTGAGAAGCTCTTTATCGTCATAGTAGTCTTCTCTTTCCGCCTCAAACTCATCCTGTATTATTTCATGGCAAAGATCTATACACTCATTGCAGATATATACATGAGGGCCTGCTATGAGCCTTTTGACCATATCCTGAGATTTGCCGCAGAATGAACATTTTAACTTCTTATCGTCAATTTTAGATGCCATAAATTCTCTCCTTTAACGAGGCTTAACAATTATATCGTCTATAAGCCCATATTCCTTAGCATCGGCAGCGGACATAAAATTATCTCTTTCCGTGTCTGCCTGTATCACTTCTAATGGTTTTCCCGTATTTTCGGAAAGTATTCTGTTGAGCTTATCTCTTGTTTTAAGTATCCAGTCGGCATGGATCTTTATATCGGATGCCTGTCCTCTGGCGCCGCCCAAGGGCTGATGTATCATTATCTCGGCATTGGGAAGAGCAAACCTCTTGCCCCTTGCGCCTCCTGAAAGAAGGAACGCTCCCATGCTCGCTGCCATACCTATACATATAGTGGACACATCAGGCTTTATATACTGCATCGTATCATATATTGCCATACCGGCAGTCACTGAACCGCCGGGGCTGTTGATATAAAGATTAATATCCTTATCGGGATCTTCCGCCGCAAGGAAAAGAAGCTGTGCCACAACAAGGCTTGCCGTAACGTCATTTACCTCTTCGCCCAAGAAAATAATGCGGTCTTGCAAAAGTCTTGAATAAATATCATAAGAGCGTTCGCCCATGGCTGTTTTTTCCACAACGATAGGTACCAAACTCATTCATATACCCCCAATGTTTTGTTATTTAGATGCTTTTTTATCTTCCTTTTTTTCTTCCTTTGCTTCCTTCTTGGCTGTCTTGGCCTTAGCCTTGGCTTCCTTCTTGGCTGCCTTTTCGGGCTTTTCCTCACTTGCCGCCTCTTCAACCAGCTTCAAGGCCTTCTGTCTTGAAAGGTCATCCTTTACAGTCTTGACAAAATCAGGGCTCTTCATTACCTGATCTGCCTCTATACCATAGGATTTGGCTACCTTTTCTGCCTCATTCTTTATATCCTCATCGCTGACCTCAACATTTTCAGCCTTGGCGATCGCTTCAAGCACGAGCCTTGCCTTAACGTGCTTTTCTGACAAAGGCTTATATGCCTCCTTCATAGAATCAACAGTCTGACCCATATACTGCAAATACATATCGAGGGATAACCCCTGCTGCTGGAGCTGATAAGCATATTCCTGTATCTTCATATCCACATCTGAGTCTATCATCGGCTGAGGGATATCCACCTCTGCACCGTCGCAAAGCTTGTTGATAAGCTCTTCTTCCTTCTCCGCATCGGCTCTTTGTATATTCTGAGCAAGAAGCTTACCGCAAATATCGTTTCTGTAATCCTTGATATTGTCAAACTCTGTCGTATCCTCTACAAACTCATCTGTAAGCTCGGGTATCTCTTTTACCTTTATATTCTTTACCTCTACTTCAAACTTGGCAGCCTTGCCTGCAAGATCCTTCTGACCGTAGTCTTCGGGGAATGTAACGTTTACCGTTACGTCATCGCCAACATTATGACCTACAAGCTGTTCTTCAAAGTTATCTATAAAAGTATGAGAGCCTATGTTAAGATCAAAGTCCTTGCCCTCGCCGCCTTCAAAGGCAACGTCATCAACATAACCCTTAAAATCGATCGTTGCGATATCGCCGTCTTGTATAGGTCTGTCAGTTACGGTAACTGTTCTGGAAGCCTTTTCAAGATCATTTTTTATCTGAGCATCAATTTCCTCATCGGTTGGGTTCACTTCCTTTTTGGTATAGGTAAGACCCTTGTATTCCCCAAGCTTTACCTCGGGCTTTACAAACACCTCTGCCGAAAACGTAACTCCGCTGTCGTCAAGAGATACCACATCGATGTCGGGCTTTGACACTACCTCCAAGGCATTTTCCTCAACAGCCTTTTCGTATGCTTCGGGAAGCACAAAATTAATGGCGTCATCATAAAATACAGCCTTGCCGTAATGAGCTTCTATAAGCTTTCTGGGAGCCTTGCCCCTTCTGAAGCCTTGGATATTAATGGAATTTTTATTTTTATTATAGGAGTAGTTCATACCCTTCTCAAAGGTTTCCGCATCTACAGAAAATGTAAATTTGACCTTATTCTTATCTATTGTTTCAACTGTGCTCATTATAAAATCCTCCTTAAATCTGATTGCACTTCATTGTATTATAGCATAGGCAACTGTAAAATGCTAGTATTTTTTTAAAAAATTTCTCTTTCCACATCATCTATTACCGCATCCGTATTATCTTCTATATAATTGAGCACGTTTTGTATTACCTCGTCGGCGTGTCTCACCTCGTTTGTAACACAGGCAAAGCCTATCACTATAGACTTGTGTATATCCTGCTTGTCCACCTCGGCCACTGAAACATTAAATTTATGTTTCGTCTTTTCTATAATGCTCTTGACCACCATCCTTTTTTCCTTAAGGGAATTCACCCATTCGGCAGTCATATATATCTTGCAGGCGCCTATTATCATAGCATGACCCCCTTAATATCTGTGGTTTATATAGCTGTCTATCTTGGAATGACACACGCCCTCCGAAAAGCAGTTTTCATCCCTGAGCTTATTGAGTATGACCTCCGATGTGGAATGGAGTATCATATTATTGTCTTCAAGCACTATTTCAAAAAGCTTGTTTTTAAGCTCCCTGCTCCTTACCTTTATAAAATAGGCATGGACATTCTGATAATCCAGCAATTGCAGCACTCTCATAGTGGCCTTGTCCTTCATATGGTAATAGTGATCGCTTTCGCTGTTGTAGAATCTGTTGTATTCCCGATCCGATGAAGCATAGCGGTTAGCCTCCATACGGGCGTCTTTTGCCATAGCGTTATAATACTGATAGTTGAAAAGCCCCTTATCTACAGTATCTACGTTTCTGAATGGCTCTATATTAAGAGCAAGAACGGCATCAAAATTTTTATTGAGATATTCCCTCTTTGTCATATCTCCTTTTATATACTGGTCAATCAATGCCTGCCTGTAATTAAAATATTTCTGCAAAGCATTCATATCAACACCTCTATTCCAATATTTACAGGTGGATTTTAGGCTCATAGTAACTTATAATCAATATAAGGAGTGAAGCAAATGAATTTCTACAATACATATACCAACGATATAAGCCCCGTGCTGCAATCCCTTGATATACTTATAAAATCGGGAGAGGACAACATAGAGCCCAATGAAATATGCTCTATACTTAACATATCCCAAAAGGAAATGAATTACATAGTAAAAGAAAAAAACATAAAGCATATTTCCTCCGAAAGCATACCTGTGATAATGCTTAACGGCAGCAGCTATATATGCAGACTTTTCAGAAAATCTCTAAGCTATGCTAAAAACTCCGTATATACCCCGGAGGATATTGCCTATATATATTCAATAGACAGAGGCAAAGTGATAAATGCCTGCAACAAACTTCACATAACCGAGATCACAGAAGATATTTTGCCTAAAATTTTTAAAAATATAAGGGTAGGTGTGCCTAGTCAAGAATAAGTCCTTGAGCCACGCTGTCCGCCGCATCATCGCCCTTTAGCGCCCTTAACAGCTCTACCGCAAACAAGAAGGCGGTGCCCGGACCCTTTGATGTGATTATATTGCCGTCTCTTACGACCTTTTCATTTAATATTTCCGCACCCCTGCACTGCTCCTCAAAGCCGGGATAACACGTAGCCTTTCTGCCCTGCAATATGCCGTTTTCTCCCAAAACGCTGGGAGAAGCACATATGGCAGTCACATACTTCCCCATTTCATTGAATTTCTTGCAGACCGTTACAACATTCTTATTCGCCATAAGATTGTTCCTTCCGCCCAGACCTCCGGGAAGAACTACCATTTCCGCCTTGTCAAAATTTACATCCTGAAACAGACAGTCTGCCATAAAATCTATACCGTGAGCACCGTTTACCGTAAGGCTGTCCGAAACAGACACGCCCTTTACCTCAACATTTCCTCTTCTGAGAGTGTCTATTACCGACAATGCTTCTATTTCCTCGCAGCCGTTTGCCAAAAATACGATGACCATATACAAAACCTCCATTATGTGTTATACTGTATGTGAACTTATCTAAGATAAAGTATACCATATTATGTCGTATAAAATCAAGTAGGAGGACATTATGAGCAGCGAAATTTACGAAATCGAAAGAAAATTCCTTATTGAAAAGCTACCCGATGATATTAGCCGATATAAATGCCGCAAAATAAAGCAGGCATACATATCTATGGATCCCACCATAAGAATAAGGCAGCAGGACAATGAATATATACTTACCGTAAAGGGAAGCGGTCTTTTAAAAAGAATAGAGTATGAATTGCCCCTGACCGAGGAACAATTTAACAGGCTGCAGAAAAAAACAGAGGGGAACATAATAGAAAAAACCAGATATATGATACCTCTTGACAACGGACTCAAAGCGGAACTGGATATATATGAAGGGCGGCTGAAGGGTTTTATGAATGTTGAAGTAGAGTTTTCATCGACAAAGGAAGCAATTTTATTCGACCCTCCGACCTGGTTCGGCTCAGAAGTGACACAAGACTACAGATACCGCAATACGTATTTGGCAAAATTTGGTATTCCTTCAAAAAATTGATAAATAATACTTGATTTTTAAAATTAAATATACTATAATATCCATATATGGTAAATATTACCAATTAAATAACAGCAACTTTTTAATTTCTAATTTTATCAAAATGGAGGTAATTATAGTGAAAGATGAAAAATTAACCGTACTGATCGCCGATGACAACAAGGATTTCTGTGATTGCTTGAGCAACTACATAGGCAAACAGGAGGATATGGAAATAGTATCCCTTGCCTATGACGGAGAAGAGGCTTATGAAAAAATAGTGAAGGACAACCCCGATATTGCTCTTATCGACGGCATTATGCCAAAGCTTGACGGCATAGGCGTACTGGAAAAGCTTCATAAGGAAAATAAAGGCAAGGATACCATGTGCATAATGCTCACCGCTATCACAGGCGAGCAGATCACTCAAAAGGCATTTACATTGGGAGCTAAATATTATATTGCAAAGCCCTTTGATATGGAGCTGCTTGTATCCCGCATAAGGCAGCTCAAGGAGCCTGTTACAAAAAAGGGCGTTCTCAACACGGGCGTATGCTACAGCAGACAAAGTGATATAGACTTAGAGACAAGAGTCACAAATATACTTCACGAAGTGGGAGTACCTGCCCATATAAGAGGATATCACTATATGAGAGAAGCTATCATAATGGCCATAAATGACATCGATGTTCTTAATTATATAACCAAGGAGCTTTATCCCGCCATTGCTAAAAAATGCAATACCACGCCAAGCAGAGTGGAAAGAGCTATAAGGCACGCCATAGAAGTAGCGTGGAGCAGAGGAAAGGTAGATGCTATCGATTCCCTTTTCGGCTATACCGTTTCCAATAACAAGGGCAAGCCCACCAACAGCGAATTTATAGCACTCATAGCCGACAGATTGAGACTGGAGCTTAAGGCATCTTAAAAATAAGCGGTATTTCGTAAAATCGAAATACCGTTTTAATTTATAAAAAAGATGTAGATTATTTATTTTTTTTGTAGTATACTTATATCAGCAAACAAAAAAGGAGGTCTGTTATGAAAAAATCAATCGCATTTTTGCTGGCAGCCGTTATGATGGTCGGCAATGTATATGCAAAGGATATTACCGTAACTCTAAATAATGAAGAAGTCAATTTTGGCGTTCAGCAGCCCGTTATAGCCGAAGGCAGAACACTTATACCGCTGAGGGGCATATTTGAAAAGCTGGGCTATGCCGTTGTATGGGATAGCAATACCAAAACAGCAACACTTTCGGATAAAGAAAAAAGTATAGATGTGACCGCAAACAGCAGCAGTATGACTGTGAACAAGGATACCGTTTCTCTTGACGTACCCGCTCAGATAATAAACGGCTCCATGATGCTGCCTTTAAGAGCAGTGGGAGAGGCATCGGGCTTAGTCGTAGAATGGAACAACAACGAAAAGACAGTCATACTAAAAAGCAGCCGGGATCAGTCTGACACAGCTGCGGAAAGCACTACGGAAAGTACAACGGAAACAACCGTCGTTAAAAATAATGATTATGTTACCGGAATAAGCGCAGATACTGCGGAATATGCTCGTACTACCGAGATCGTCTTTTTTATCAATGACATAGCATCATATCTGCCGCCGCTTTATATCAGCACACTGACAACACTTATAGAAAATAAAGACGAAAATGCAAAGATAATTAAAAACGCCTATGGAACAATAGACACATTTAAGTCCATGGTAAACAGGATATCAGCCGAAAACGACAACGAAACAAAAATCAAATCACTGATGCTTGAACAGCTTGACCTGTATAATGAAGTTATAAAGGTCATTGAACTGGAAGAATCAAAAAGCATTACAGAAGAGGCGTCAAATAAATTATTGGAGCCTCTCAGTGAAAAAGACAGTAAATTAATCGCTCAGCTTGCTTCAGCCATCAATCAGTATTACCATAAGGCAGAAGGCTTTTATCTCAAAAACTATGATACAGCAGGCTTAGATGACGCAGACACGGAGAGACTGGGCGAATTTATTAAAATGCTTACGGAAATAGACGGTGAAAATTTGCCTAAGCTGGCAGAAACAGATCTGACAGTAGAGGATGTGCTCGATACTCCTCTTTACTACGCAAGGGATATGAGAGAAACTGCTAAAGCAAGGGATGAAGCATTTGCAAAAATCGAGACAGAACCTGCCTTTGCAAAAAGAGTTGAGATACTCTACTGCGCCAACGATATGCTGGAAAAAGCAGCGGATGTATTGGAAAAATACAGCAATAAAAAGCTGACTGACGAGGAGGCGGAGAATTACCTTACCTTGTACTGCGAATTGTACGAACTCTATAATGTAGACGGTGCAGACGGTGAGTTTAAAGAAATTGTCAGCTACATTCCGTCTCTTGATATTGACGAAAGTTTTGATATAACCGATATATATGACAAAGCATAAGCAGGGCTGTAGTATTGGATAGATGGGGTTACTGACTTTGTTTTTGTAAGTGGAAGTAAGAATGATGAGTTAAGTTTTGGTTTATATTAATAGGTTCGACCTCTCAGTCAGCCCCGTTCACAGCTATTTTTATATAAGCTTTTGCCGCGGCTGACAGCTCCCCTGATTAGGGGAGCCTTAGTTGTGCGCTTTACAAAAGCCCTTATTTACTTAGTAAAAGCAATACCTAAGCTACTGCCACTGCCTTGCGGTACACAGCCTCCCCTAATCAGGGGAGGGGGACCAACCGCAGGTTGGTGGAGAGGTAATTATTCCTATAAACACAAACTCATCACTAAAACCCGCCGCAACAGGTTCTTTCCTTATCGCCTGATGCGGCGGTTATTTATTATTCTCCCGAAACTTCAATACCGTTTATGACAACGGTGGGAGAGCCTATAGCCGAGGAATTGAATTTCAGATCGGAGCATACGGTATCTATGTTTTTTAATATTTCATAGAAATTGCCTGCAATAGTTATCTGATCCACAGACCTTGTTATACTGCCATTTTCTATCAAAAATCCCTCTGCGGCAAGTGAAAAATCTCCCGAAATACTGTTCGTGCCAGAATGGAGCCCTGCCACATCGTTTATATATACGCCGTATTCAATACTGCTTATTGCCTCCTCCTTGCTTTTGCTTCCCTTTTCTATATAGAAATTTGTAGGCGCTGTGCTTACGGTAGCTCTGAAACTGCCCTTATATCCGTTTCCCGTAGATCTTACGCCGTCTGCATTGGCGGATTTAAGGTTATAGAGATACGTCTTTAAAATACCCTTTTCCACAATTGTTTTTCTGCAGGATGCAACACCCTCGCCGTCAAAGGCTGTAGTGGCATAGCCTCCCTCCATAAGAGGATCGTCTGTTATCGTAACTATGTCGGAGGCTATCCGATCGCCCTTTTTATCCTTCAAAAGGGAAAAGCCCTTCTGTACATTTTCCGCTATAAAGCTATTTAAAAAGCAGCTCAGAATATCTGCAAAGGTCTCGTTTTCTATAACCGTCTTTAAAGCTCCGCCCGGTATGCTTTTTGCGCCCAGGGCTGACAAAGCCTTTTTGCAGGCGCTTTCCGCAAGCTCCTTTTCATTTAGCTCGGATATATCCGTGCCTATCCATATTTCGCCCTTTTCCCTTGTGTCCTCGCCATCCTTTGCCATTACCTCCGCATAGGCAAGTATATGATTGCCCTTTTCGCTTACTTCAAGACCCTCCGTATTGCAAATATACACATAGCTGTCGCCGCTTGTGATCATAGATCTATTTACGGTTATTCTGCTGTCATATTCATTTGCATATTTTTCAATACTGAGAGCTGCCTGTATTTTCTGCTCGGCACTCACATTTTCAAGAGCAGCGTTATATACGTTTACGCTTGGATATTCCTTATCCCCTTTGTATATAAATTCCCTGTCCTTTGTTGTTATTACCTCGGCATTTTCTTTAGCTGTCTTTACCGCTTTGTCGGCATCTATATCCAAAGCCTCGCTGAAATAATATCCCATATTTCCCTTGTAAAGTCCTCTGAAACAAAAGCCGCCGTTTTCACTGCTCTGATACTTTTCTATATTTCCCTTATATATGCTTACCGTAAAGGAGCTGCCTGACTGATAGTATATTTCACAGCTTTCAAAGCCCTCTTTTTCGGCGCTTTCAAACAGCCTGTCCTTTAATGTCCTTATATCCATTATCCTCTGCCTCCTACCGTTATGTTCTGTACTCTCAGCATAGGCTGACCTACACATACGGGTATCGAACCGCTGGAAGCTCCGCACATACCCTCGGCAAGAGCAAGATCATCCGATACTCTGTCTATATTTTTAAGTACAACAGAACCCTTTCCTATAAGCGTTGCTCCCCTTACGGGCTCACATATCTTACCGTTTCTTATTATATATGCCTCGTTTACGGCAAAGTTGAAATCACCGCTTGCGGGATTTACGGAACCGCCGCCCATATATTTGGCATATAAGCCGTATTCCGTATCTGCGATTATATCCTCCCTCTTGTCCGTGCCTGCCGCTATATATGTGTTAGTCATTCTTGAAACAGGTACGAGCTTATAGCTTTCCCTGCGGGAATTTCCGCTGGGAGCCATACCTATTATGCCGCCGTTGTAGCGGTCAGTCATATATGTTTTCAATACGCCCTTTTCAATAAGCACATTTTTCCTGCACGGCGTACCCTCATCGTCAATATTCATACTGCCCCACTGATTTGGCATAGTACCGTCATCTATTGCCGTGACCTTATCTGAGGCTATTTTTTCGCCTATCTTGTCTGTGAACACACTTGCCCTCTTGCTTATGGCAGCCGCTTCCAAGCCGTGTCCGCAAGCCTCATGGAATATAACTCCGCCAAAGCCGTTGCCCATAACAACAGGCATTTTACCGCTTGGACAGTTCTCCGCCTTGAGCATGGTGACCGCACAGCGTGCCGCTTCATCGGCTATGGCTTCAATATCCAGATCTTCGCAGAACTCAAAGCCCTGCAAAGCGCCGGGGCCGAAATATCCCGTTTGCTTCTCGCTTTCATTTGACGCTACGACAGAAACCGATATCCTTGTCCTCACTCTCTCATCCTCTGCCCACAGTCCTTCCGTATTGGCAATAAGCACATTCTGAACGGAATCCAAATAGGACAGGCCTGTTTGAGTTATAAGGCTGTCGTAGGCCATTGCCCTGCTGTGACCCTGCATCAAAAAGTCGACTATCCTTTTTTTCTCAACTGTATCCGGCATTACGGCAACGGGATGTGCATTGCTTATACCAAGCCTGTTGAATACGGTAATATTATGTTCGGTATCTCCCTTTATGGCGGCTGCGCCCTCCTTGGCTATCCTTATAAGGTTATCCTCCGACATATTGTTTGTATAGACATATATCACTCTCTCGCCGTTTATTATCCTTATCCCACAGCCTTTGTCCATGCCCGAATTGGCTTTATCCACAATGCCGTTTGTTACAGCGATGTTGCTTTTGCAGTTGTTTTCAACAAAAATTTCTGCAAATCCCGCACCTGTGGAGACTGCTGCCGCAAGTACGTTTTGTACCGTTTTCTCACTTATCATATCAAATACTCCCTTTAAAATTTTTATTTTATTATAAATTATACTTGAAAAAAACCAAATAATAGTATACAATGAAAGTAAGTAAGAATTACTCTTACAAAAAAAATATGGAGGTGCTTAATTATGGCATATAAGATCAGTGACGACTGCATCAGTTGTGGCGCTTGTGCAGCAGATTGTCCTGTTGGCGCAATTTCTGAAGGCGATGGCAAGTATGTTATCGACGAAAGCGCTTGCATCGACTGCGGTGCTTGTGCAGGTACTTGTCCTGTAGGTGCTCCTCAGGCATAATTTATAGTACATATTAAGATAAAAAGACCTGAATACCAGGTCTTTTTAATTTGCTATCCTTCATCGTTAAAGCTGTCCTCAGGCAGCGCATTGTCAAATCTTGTGTATTCGCCTCGGAATATAAGATTGACCTTGCCTGTGGCGCCTTTTCTGTGCTTGGCAATTATCACCTCTGCCTTGTTCTTTAGCTCCGGATCATCCTTTTTGTAATATTCCTCTCTGAACAAAAGGCAGATAAGATCCGCATCCTGCTCTATGGCGCCCGATTCTCTCAGATCCGACATAACGGGTCTTTTGTCATTTCTGCTCTCATTTCCTCTGCTGAGCTGTGAAAGCGCTATCACCGGAATGTTAAGCTCTCTTGCTATAGCCTTAAGCGAACGGGATATATATGAAACTCTTTGCTGATCGGATTCATTCTTGTTGCCCGTTCCCTGCATAAGCTGCATATAGTCTACCACAACAAGCTCTATGCCCTTTTCCATCTGCAGTCTCCTGCACTTTTCCCTAAGCATTGCGGGATTGAGTTCGGGAGAGTCATAAATATATATAGGCGCCGACGAAAGAGCACCCATGGCCATAGCTATGCTGTCAAACTCCTCGGCAGTGAGCCTGCCGTCTCTTATATTCCTGCTGTCCACAAGGGCCTGTGCCGAAAGCATACGGCTGCCAAGCTGCTCTCTTGACATTTCCAGCGAAAAAATTGCGACAGGTATGCTATGCTCAACGGCGGCATTTTGCGCTATGTTAAGAGCAAACGTCGTCTTGCCCATGGCAGGTCGGCCCGCTACTATTATAAGATCCGACTTTTGCAGGCCCGCCGTTATAAAATCAAAATCTATAAAGCCTGTAGGCACGCCTGTAATGGAATTATGAGAACGTGATACTCTGTCTATCGTCTCTATGACCTCGGCCATTACCTCGTCTATAGGCGTAAAATCCGTTGTTCTCCTGTTCTGTGATACCTCAAAAATATCCTTTTCGGCATTGGCAAGTATAACATCTATTTCATCTGAGCCCTCATAGCCCGACTGGGATATTCTGTTGCCCGCTTTTACCAAATTGCGCAGCACTGCTTTTTTCTTTACTATATCAGCATAATGTCTTGTATTGGCACTGGTCGCCGCCATTCCCGAAAGTTCCGCAAGATATTGTATACCGCCGACCTGTTCCAAATATCCCATAGATTCTATCTTTTCCTTCACAAGAGTAAAATCCACCGGCTTATTGTTGTTGTAAAGATCCACACAAGCTTCAAATATAAGTCTGTTAGCCGGGCTGTAGAAATCTTCGGGATAAAGCACCTCTACGGCTACCCTTACTCCTTCATCGGAGCAAAGCATACAGCCCAATACCATTTGTTCGGATTCATTGTCGTGAGGCGGTATTCGGTTCACATATGGATTATTTTCAACGCTATCAGCCATAATACTACCTCCGTAATAAATTCTACTGTTCGGCTATTATTACCTTTAGCTTAGCCGTAACATTGGTGTGAAGCTTGACTGAAACCTCTTCCTCGCCCAAGGTCTTTATGGGCTCGGCTACTATCTTTTTCTTATCTACGTCAATATTTCTCTGTGCCTTAAGCGCAGCGCTTATCTCCTTATTTGTAACGGCTCCGAAAAGCTTGCCGTTGCCTCCTGTCTTGACCCCTATGGTCACAGGCTGTGACTCAAGCTCCTTTGCCAAAGCCTGAGCCGCTTCAAACTCCGCCTGAGCCTGAGCCGCTTCATCGGCTTTTTGCTTTTCAAGTTTTTTGACATTGGCGGATGTTGCTTCCACGGCAAACTTCTTGGGTATAAGAAAGTTCTTGGCATATCCGTCGCTGGCGTTTATGGTTTGATCCTTCTTTCCGACGCCCTTTATATCTGTTAATAATATTACCTTCATTTTAATTATTCTCCTCAATATATTGCTCTATCGTTTCCTTAAGTGTCTCTATGGCCTCTGCTATCGTTACATTTTGCAGCTGAGCCGCCGCTCCTGCCTGATGACCTCCGCCGCCAAGCTTTTCCATAAGCTTCTGCACATTTATCTTGCCCAGGCTTCTAGCGCTTATATTGACAGCGCCGTCACTTTCGCAAAGCACAAAGCTTGCTTCTATGCCCTCAAGATTCAAAAGCTCATCAGCCGTCTGCGCTATAAGCAGCACAGGATTGTCTACCTCCTGATGAAGAACGGAGAGAGCCATATTGCCGTATATCACCTCTGCGCTTCTGACGGTATCCGAACGTGCAAGGTATTCTCCTATGGAGTTCTTGAAAAGGCGCCTTACCGACATTGTGTCGGCACCGTTCTTTTTAAGATAAGCCGCCGCTTCAAAAGTCTTTATGCCCGTTTTGAAGGCAAAGTTTTTTGTATCCAGCGTAATGCCTGCAAGAAGTCCTTCTATCTCAGTCCTTGTAAGTCTTATGCCCTTTATATACATAAGCATTTCCGTCACCATTTCCGATGTGGAAGAAGCATAGGATTCATGATAAGTAAGAGAACAGTTTTCTATGGCATCGGCACACTTCCTGTGGTGATCGAACATAACCAGCTTCTTTGTCCTTTCTATAAGCTCAGGACACTCGGTAAGAGCGGCTCTGTGAGTATCTACCACTATAAGGAGAGTACGTCTCCTAAGCATACTCTGCGCCGTTTCGTTATCAATAAACACATCCTCATAGCGGCCGTCGCTGCAAAGCCTGTCATACAGGCTTTTGACAGAGCTTGTCACCCTGTTGAGGACTATGTGGCACTTTTTGTCATAAAATCTGGATATGGCAAATATGCCTGCCGCAGAGCCGAGGGAATCGAGATCGGGATTTTTATGCCCCATCACAATTACATCGGAAGCGGAAAGTATGAGCTCCACAAGGCCGTAAGCCTTTACTCTTGCCCTTACCTTTGAATTCTTGCTGACTTCGCTGCCGTCACCGCCCAGGAATGAATATCTTTCTTCGTCTTCCTTAATGACTATCTGATTGCCGCCTCTGCCCAACGCAAGGTCAAGAGCGCCTCTTGCAAAGGCCATATCCTCATTTACGGTCTTGCCGTTCATACCTATTCCTATGCTGAGGGTGGCCGGAGTCGTATTGCCCATTTCTATCTTGGCTATCTGCTCCGCTATAGAGAATTTGTTTTCCTTAAGAACGGGAAGCATATCCTTATTCAGCACAAAGAGAAATTTATCCTTTTCAAACTTTCTCAAAAGTCCTCCATAGTTATTGAAATAGTCTGTTATCTTTCTCTCTATTATAGCCATAAAATGAGGCAGACGTATCTCGTCCATATCCTCTTGTATCTCCGTATAATTATCCAGCATGAGCAGACCCACAAGTATATTGCTGGCGACCTGCCCCGCATTGTTGATATATGGGTTTTCCACAAATATTACATTATAGCCTGTTTTGTCCTTTGTTGTATAAAGCTCGTAATACTTATCCCCTATAAGCGCTCTCTGCTTTTCATTGTCGATGCTGTATTCCGGCATAAGATCCCTTATATTTTCATACTTTTCAAGATCCTTTACCCATGTTTTGTATAGGGAGTTGCTTTCGTCTATATTCAGTTCAAAATCAAGATGCACATATGGAAATGGCAGTGTAATCATATCCTTCATAGCTATTTTCTCATATCCCCCTTAAAAGATAAATATAAGTATATCACATACGGATTATTTTTGCAATCTGTTATCCTGTATGGCATAACAGCCTAAATTTTTACAAAAAGAGCTTTTTCTCTCTATAAGCTTTATGGCATCCTCTATATCCTTTGAATTATTGTTTACATCAAGATCTATTAAAAACACATATTCCATAGGCCTGTTTCTCATAGGTCTGGAAGCTATCTTGGACATATTCACATCAAATATGGAGAATATATCAAGTATCTTGTAAAGAGCTCCCGGCTCGTCTGTTGTCGAAAAACATATGGTGACCTTATCCTTATCATATTCCATGCTTCTGTTTTTTGACACACGCACGAACTGAGTAAAATTATCGTCTGTATTCTGTATGCTTTTTTCTATAACGCTCAGCCCGTAAAGATCCGCTGCGCATTCAGCGCCTATGCCCGCCACATTTCCTTTGGAAAGAGATACCTTCTTTATAGCCTCGGCAGTAGAGCTTTCCGTTACTATCTCGGCATTCGGCATATGCTTCTCTATAAAATTTCTGCACTGGGGTATGGCATGGGGATGCGACATTATATGCGTTACTTCTCCGGGCTTTGTGCCCTTCTTTGCAATAAGGCATTGCCTTATGGGCAATATAAGAAGCTCCTGTATATACAGGTCAACATCAAAAATAAGGCAGTCGGCCGTGCCGTTTACCACACCCTCTATAGAGTTTTCAACAGGAACTACGGCTTCATCGGCCTCACCGTTTTCCACCGCCATAAGAGCGTCATAAAAGCTGTGGTAAGGAACTGTGTCATTACCCTTTGCCAGTATTTTTGCCGCCATTTCCGTAAATGTACCCTCAGGGCCCAAATAAGCTGTTTTCATAATACTATCTCCCAAACGTGGATATTTATAGTCATTATACAGCAAAAAATCAAAAAAGTACAGAAAAAATTGTAAATTTATTTTACCTGCACTTTAAATTATGTTATAATCTATAGCGAGGTGTAGCCATATGATAAAGCTGACTGGCATAAATAAAGCGGAGGCCCTGAGATACATGGGCTATAACAAGAGCATAGATCTGACCGATATAGAGCCCCTTCTAAAAAGCTGCGAAAGGGAGCTTTTATCTGTGATAAAGCCCCGTTACTGCTATAGAATATTCCATATCGAAAGCAGAGAAAATATGATATTAAAGGATTGCTCTCTGCATCTTTCGGGAAAGGATATAAGGGCACATCTGCAAGGATGCGATAAAGTTATAATATTTGCCGCCACACTTTCGGCAGGCACGGACAAGCTTATAAATATGTATAAAATAAAAGATATGACCTCCGCCCTTATACTGGACTGTATGGCAAGTGCGGCGATAGAGCAGGTCTGTGATATGGCGGAAAAAGAGATAAAGGAAAACACAGGCAATATGACATGGCGTTTTTCTCCCGGCTACGGCGATCTTCCCATAGATCTGCAAAGCGACTTTATAAGGAGCATAAATGCGGAAAAGCTTATAGGGCTTACCGTAACGGACAGCAATATACTCATGCCGAGAAAATCCGTGACCGCCGTTATAGGACTGTCCGACAGCGAGCTGACAAAGCGCAGAAAGGGCTGCGCAGCGTGTAATATGGCGGACAGGTGTCAATACAGAAAAAGAGGTGAGCACTGTGGATTTTAACGAATTGCTTAAAAAGGATCATATAATACTTGACGGAGCAATGGGCACTATGCTTCAGGCTCAAGGTCTCCAAGCAGGCGGTATTCCCGAGCTTCTGAGCATAACGGAGCCGGAGAAAATAATAAATATACACAAAAGCTATATAGCGGCGGGAAGCCATATCATATACGCAAATACTTTTGGCGCCAACCGATATAAGCTGAAGGAAAGAAATGTTGAAGAGATAGTTAAGGCTTCCGTAAAGTGCGCCAAAAAAGCGTGCGAGGGTACAAATGCCCTTGCCGCCCTTGACATAGGCCCTATAGGACAGCTTTTGGAGCCTATGGGAACGCTGAGCTTTGAAGAGGCCTACGATATATTCAAGGAAATAGTTCTTGCAGGTAAAGATGCGGACATAATAGTTTACGAGACAATGACCGATCTTTATGAAGTAAAGGCAGGTGTTCTTGCGGCAAAGGAAAACACAAGCAAGCCTATTATAGTAACAATGACCTTTGAAGAGAATATGAGAACATTTACAGGCTGTTCAATATCCTCAATGGCCATTACCCTTGAAGGCTTGGGAGTAAACGCCATAGGAGTGAACTGCTCACTCGGGCCCAAAGAGCTTTATCCCATTATAGAAGAGATGAGCAAATGGACAGATCTGCCCATTGTCGTAAAGCCAAACGCAGGCCTCCCCGATCCCGTTACAAATAAATATAATGTAACACCCAATGAATTTGCTGAGTATATAGCCGAAATGAATAAATTCGGCATAAGATTTGTCGGAGGCTGCTGCGGCACCGATCCCGATTATATAAGGGCTGCCGTAAAAGCATTGGAGGATATGAAGCCTGCCGTAATACAAAAGGAAATACCCTCCGCAATATGCTCGCCTGCCAACACGGTGACAGTGGATATGCCACGTATCATAGGCGAAAGAATAAATCCAACAGGCAAAAAGCTGTTTAAGGAGGCTCTCAAAAATAAAGACATAGACTATATTTTAAGCCAAGCCATAGAGCAGATCCAAGGCGGCGCCGAAATACTTGATGTAAACGTGGGTCTGCCCGAAACAGACGAAAAGGAAATGATGACAGCTGCGGTAAAGGCAATACAAGGCGTTGCGGATGCTCCGCTGCAAATAGATACCACCGATCCCGATGTGCTGGAGGCGGCACTGAGAGTTTACAACGGAAAGCCAATAGTAAACTCGGTAAACGGCGAAGAAAAAAGCTTGGATACTGTGCTGCCTATTGTAAAAAAATACGGTGCCGCCGTAGTTGGGCTCACGCTGGATAAAGACGGAATACCGGCCAAGGCGAAAAAAAGGATAGAGATAGCCGAAAAAATAATGAACAGAGCCTTGGCCATAGGTATACCCAAAAGAGACATATATATCGACTGCCTTACGCTCACAGCCTCAGCGGAACAATCTGCGGTCATGGAAACGCTGAAAGCGGTAGAGTATGTAAAAAAACATTTGGGGCTTCATACTGTGCTGGGAGTATCCAATATATCATTCGGACTTCCGAGCAGAACTCTTATAAATTCCGCTTTTCTTACAATGGCACTTACAAAGGGGCTGGATCTTCCCATAATAAATCCAAACATCGAGGCCATGACGGGAGCGGTAAGAGCATACAGGCTTTTGGCAGGTCATGATATAAATTCGTCAGAGTTCATAGAAGCTTACGGCAGCACCGAGCCTGTGCAGATACAAGGCTCTCACGCCGAGCACACTCTTGAATATGCCATAGAAAAAGGTCTGAAGGGAGAAGCGGGAGAAATAACATCCGCCCTTCTCAAGACAAAAACGCCTATGGACATCATAAACGAAATAATAATACCCTCTCTCGATAAAGCGGGGAACGCCTTTGAAAAAGGGAGGATCTTTCTTCCTCAGCTCATACTTTCGGCAGGAGTCGCACAGGAAGCCTTTGAGATACTTAAAGCAGAGATCGCCCGATCCGATGACAAAAGCATTGACAAGGGCAAGATAGTGATTGCGACCGTCAAAGGCGACGTGCACGACATCGGCAAAAATATAGTAAAAGTCCTTTTGGAAAACTACGGCTATACTGTAATAGATCTGGGAAAAGATGTGGAATACGAGGCCGTGGTCAATGCCGTCAGGGAAAATAAATGCCGCCTTGTAGGCTTAAGCGCACTTATGACCACAACCTTGGGCGCCATGGAAAACACCATAAAGCTCATACGTGAAAACAGTCTTGACTGCAAAATAATGGTAGGCGGCGCCGTGCTCACCCCCGACTATGCAAAAAGCATAGGTGCGGATTACTACAGCAAAGATGCAAAGCAGTCCGTGGATATAGCCAAGGAAGTGCTGGGCTGAGCCGTATATGGCTTTTGTAAATGCAAAGTCTTTACAGACCCTTGACTTAAAGCGGACTTTATACTGTAATATAAATAAAGGAGGCGGTGATATGTACAGAGATAAGATAATGGAAATGCTGGATATAATAAACAATATTATTTTAGGCAAGGAAGACGTTATCAGGGAAATAACCGTTGCCCTTCTCGCCAACGGACACATACTCCTTGAAGACTATCCCGGCGTAGGCAAAACAACGCTTGCCATAGCCTTTGCAAGATCTATGGACATAGAAAGCAAAAGAGTACAGTTCACCCCTGATGTTATGCCCTCCGACCTTACAGGCTTTTCCGTATACAGAAGAGATATTGAAAAATTCGTGTACCAAGAGGGCGCAGTTTTCTGTAATCTTCTTTTGGCCGATGAAATAAACAGAACGTCGCCCAAAACACAGTCCGCTCTCTTGGAAGTAATGGAGGAAGGACAGGTAAGCGTTGAGGGAGTTACAAGGCTCGTACCCGAACCCTTTTGGGTGATCGCCACACAAAATCCATACGGAACAGGCACGCAGCAGCTTCCCATAACTCAAATGGACAGATTTATTGCTTCTATGTCACTGGGCTATCCCGACAAAAGGAACGAAGCGGAGATCGCCAAAAATGTAACATGGGATAAAAAGACGGATAACCTTTCAGCCGTTATCAACAAGGAAATAATCGCCTGCATAAAAAAGGAGATAGAAAATATATATATCGATGAAAGCATATGCGAATATATAGTAGATCTCGTTTGCGCCACAAGGAGCAGCAAATATTTGGAGCTCGGCTCAAGCCCAAGAGGTACCATTGCCCTTGTGAAGCTATGCAAAAGCAGCGCATGGCTGCAAGGCAAGGAATTTGTGACTCCGGGCGAAGTTGAAGGCCAGTTCGTATACGCCATAAAGCACAGAATAGTTGAAAGCAACAGTGCAAGGCTTGAGGGCATATCAAAGGAAGATATCTTGCAGGACATTTTGGACAAAACACCGAGGCCTCTTCCCGGAAGGAAATGATAAAATGGCAGCCCTTTTATACTTTAGCATAATACTTATCACCTTTTATATCGGCGGTGTATACAGGAATACACCGCTTATAGTGCTGTCCTTTACAGAGGCGGCATTTTTTGTGCTTATGCTCATAACAGCTTTAATTTCATTGCTCGGTACAAGCTGCCGTTTCAAAAAAGATATAAACTACGGCTACAAAAACACGAGGCTAAGGATACCCGCAGCGGTGAGCAACAGAGCGTTCTTTCCCATAAACAAAGGCGTATTGTTCTGCAAATATTTTTATACAAGCAAGAAGGAAAATAAAGCGGAAAAAACGCTCTTCTCGGCAGAAGGCAGATCCGAAAAAAGAATATACATTGATGTGACGGGAAAGCATTGCGGCATACTGAAGGTAAGCGCATTTCGCATCAAAGGGGGAGATCACTTCAATTTGTTCAGGATATCACGTAAAATATCCGCAGATACGGATATAGTTGTACTGCCTGCGGAAAAGGCGCTTAACATATACAAGGAAAGCAATATATACCTTAATGATATTTCCGACAACACACATTCTGCACAAGGAGATTCCCAGGAAATATATCAGATAAGACCATACCGCAGCGGCGACAGCTTTAAAAATATACACTGGAACATATCCGCAAGGACTGATGAGCTGTACTATAAGGAATTTACCGATACGGGCAGAGAGACAATAAAGCTGTATGTGGATATGAAAGATATGGACAGAGAGGACCTCAAAAGAACAGACGCCTTTTATGAACTATGCTCCGCAGTGATACTGGGGCTTTTGGAAAATATGGGAAATATAGATGTTTACTGGACAGACAACGATGCCGTTAAAAACATCACACTGACTCAAAGAGCTCAGCTCAGATCGCTTCTTACGGAATTGTATTACAGCAAAGCAAGTACCTCCCGCCCTTATGGTTCCGAGGATCGCTTTGTGTTCAACAAGGCTTTGGAATTATATTTCGGAAATAAGCTGATATACAGATTCAGCGAGGACAATTATGAAGAAGAGATAACAACGGGCAGGTTTGCACTGTGAGGGATATAAATGTTAAAAAAATATTTTAAAGGCTTTGATATCAAATACATTTTTATATTTGTATCCTATGTTATGGGAGTAATGGGCATACTTCGTGGATTTACGGATACATACGGCGGAACGGTGGGCAATACCGTGCCGCCGATCATACTGCTCATATGCTTTTTGGTGTTTTTATTGTCTCACCGCACCAAGGCATATTTTCTCCATATACCCGTGCTTGCCCTTTTATCTGCCGTATTTTTGTATTGTAAGCAGGAAAGCCTGATACCTTATGTAACAAACATTGTAAGAGGTGTGACCGAACTCAAAGGCCTTGATCTCTATGACATATCCTATCTTATTATAGGTATCGGCCTTTTTGCGGCGGAGCTCATCGCTCTTCTTGCCATAGTCACCGACTGCACATGGCTTTATTTTATTATCATTTTGGTTTTTATGCTTATAACTCCAATCATAGGCAGAGGCATTTCCTTGCTCTCGGCATCTCTTATATTTTTATCCTTCACGGCACTTCGCATATTTAAAAAGAACAGCGCTCACGCCATAGGCGTATGCTTGTTTTCACTTGCGCTGATATGTATATTTTTTGCAATATCTCAAAGTGCGGTCAAAAAAGGTGAAGAACACCTCTATGATATTGCAGACAATGCCGAAGATATAATAACGGACAATGCCAATTCCCTTATTTTCAACAGGCTGTCCGATTATGACTCGGGTGTTGTAAACAGAGGCAACAATCATCAGTCGGGAAAAAACGTTATGGAGCTTTGGGTATCGGAGAAGCCCAATGAAGATATGTACTTAAGAGGCTTTACGGGAGGAGAATATACAGGGGGCGAATGGAAATATGCAGATGAAGCCCGCTTCTTCGACAGGATATCCTCCGAAAGAGGCTGGAGCAGATGGGGAAACATAGTCGATGTCACATACAAGGAGATATATTACAACGCCAATTCCGCCTCAAACCCATCAAGCAAGGTAATAGGCAGGAGAGTGACCATAAATCCCCTTAACGGAAATATCAAAAGCAGATACTATCCCTATGTGGAAAGATGGGAAAGGCTTACAAGAAAAACGAATATAGCCTATGTATACTCATACTATGAGCTTTCCGAATTAAATATAATAAAAGAAAATCTTATAGGTCAGACCCGCAGGATATACGACGATATGCAAAAAAACTATGAACCCTATATATACGAAACATATCTCAGCTTTCCGAAAAACGGGCAGGAAAGACTTAAAGCTCTTTGCGATGATATCAAGGCAAAAGGACTCGAAGAAAAAATAAAATATATACAAAATACACTGGCACAGAATGCGAAATATACTCTTAAGCCCGGCATGGCGCCTATCGACAAGGATATCGTAGATTATTTCCTCTTTGAAAATAAAAGAGGATATTGCGTACACTTTGCCTCTGCCGCAACACTTATGTTCCGCATGATGGGCGTACCCGCCAGATACGTTACGGGATATAAGGTGAACAAAGGACTTTTCTATCCGCAGGAAGACGGAACGTATTATGCCGTCATATCAGACAAATATGCTCATGCCTGGCCTGAGATATATGTAAAAGACAAGGGCTGGATACCCATAGAGGTGACTCCGTCACCCGTCAGCACCGCAGCATATGAAGAAAATAACAAAGAGCAGATCGCCATGCCAACAACACTGCCCTTGGAAGACACCTCCGAAAGCAATACAGAGGAAGCGGCAGGCACTGTTAAAACCGGTTCCGAAGGCATAGGCGTACCTGCTGCCGCAATCGCCGTTTTAGCCGCTTTGTTCGTTGCCGCAAGAAGAGCATTTTTGCTTGGCCGTATTAAGGATCACAGCACAAGGAGACTGTTCTTAGATATCACCGCTATGCTCTCGCTTTGCGGCAGTGAGCTTACAGGGCTTGAAAAGGACATAGCACAAAGGCTTCACGCATCTGTTCCCGTGATCGAAGAAAGAGATTGGGAGAAGCTTATGGATACAGTATACGGCGAAGCCTACGGTAACAGCATAGCAGATGAAAAAGAAAAAAAATTTGTTTACGATATATATTGCAAAGCATCAAAACATATATACGCCAAAGTCGGCATCATCAAAAAAATATATATGAAACTCATAAGGGTATGGCTTTGAGCCTTATTTTGTGATATACTTATATAAATAAGCTATAGGAGAAAAGAAATGTACAGTTTTTATATAGACACAGATGAGATAAGATCCTTCATGAATGAGCTTATAAAAAAGGATACCTTCGACAAATTCGAGGTGCGCAGCTGTGATATCACCACCTTTGTGACCTACAACATAGACTGCCGTCTCAACAGGGAATGGTACGGCTCGGATACAACACGTTTTTTCTGCAAATGGGAAGAGCTCAGGCCATACGTATACAATATAATAAAGGGAAGCAAAAAACCAAAGTCTATGAAAATAGTTATGGCCATAGGCGAAAAAGCTGCGGCCAAAATACATCCCAACGGCAAAGCCTGCTTTATAAACATAGTGTTTGAAGAGGAAAGGGTCGCCGTTGTAACAGGTACCGCACAGATAGAATTCAGCCTTGACAAATCTCTTGATGCCGCTTGGGATGACAAGGTGAAAGAAATTTTTAAAAAACTCGGTATCACACAGAATACATATTGACAAATAAGCTGATTAATGATATCCTATTAAATGAACATATTATTACCTTATCAAGAGCGGCGGAGGGACAGGCCCTGTGAAGCCCGGCAACCGGTCGAAAGACATCGGTGCCAATTCCTGCGGTTTATTCCGAAAGATGAGATTTTAGAATAAGCCTTTATAAAGGCTTTTTTTATTGCATTTCCCAAAGACAAAAGCAGCATTGATAAAGTAGCTTACAGGAGGAATTTCAAATGAAAAGATTTTTTACTTCAGAATCCGTTACCGAAGGGCATCCCGACAAGATATGCGACCAAATATCCGACGCAGTATTAGATGCAATAATCGCACAGGATCCCATGGCAAGAGTAGCTTGCGAGACGATGACCACCACAGGTCTTATAGTCGTTGCGGGTGAAGTGACAACAAGCTGCTATGTAGACATTGATGAGATCGCAAGAGAAACTGTAAGGGAAATAGGCTATGACAGAGCAAAATACGGCTTTGACTGCGATAGCTGTGCCGTTATCACATCTCTTAAAGGACAAAGCCCGGATATCGCCCAAGGCGTAAATTCTTCACTTGAAGCAAGGGAAGGAAACGCCGATGCAGATGATACCGGCGCAGGCGACCAGGGTATGATGTTCGGCTTTGCCTGTGACGAAACTGAGGACTATATGCCTATGCCCATATACTATGCTCATAAGCTCACAAAGAAGCTGAGCGAGGTCAGGAAAAACGGTTCACTGCCCTATTTAAGACCTGACGGCAAAAGTCAGGTAACGGTAGAGTATGATGACGATAAGGCCGTAAGGATCGATAATGTTGTAATATCCACTCAGCACAGCCCAGAAGTCGAGCACGATCAGATAGAAAAGGATATTGTGGAGCAGGTGATCAAGGCGGTCATACCTGCCGAGCTTTTGGATGAAAATACAAAGTATTATGTAAATCCCACCGGGCGCTTTGTGATAGGCGGACCCCAAGGCGACTGCGGGCTTACGGGAAGAAAGATAATAGTGGATACCTATGGCGGCTATGCAAGTCACGGCGGCGGCGCATTCAGCGGCAAGGATCCCACAAAGGTAGACCGTTCCGCTGCCTATGCCGCAAGATATGTTGCCAAAAATATCGTTGCAGGCGGTATTGCCAAAAAGTGCGAGATACAGCTTGCCTATGCCATAGGCGTGGCTCAGCCTCTTTCAATACTAATAAATACTTACGGTACGGGCAAGATCCCCGATGACAAGATAGCCGAGATTGTAAAGGCCAATTTCGATCTGAGGCCTGCCGCCATTATAAAGAGCTTCGATCTGAGACGCCCTATATATAAGCAGACAGCCGCTTACGGCCACTTTGGCAGAAGCGATATAGATGTGCCTTGGGAGAAGATCGACAAAGCAGATATATTTAAAAGCGCATATTGACACAAAGCAAAAACAATGTCAAAATATTTATATAAAAATTATAAGGAGGGGTCGTATATGACTATTAACACCACTAACGAAAACGGAAAGGTAAACGTAGCGCTTTCCGGCAGACTTGATTCCGTAACTGTTCCGGAGCTTGAAGCAAAGCTCAATGACATTCTTGAAGAAGCAAAAGAGCTTCGCTTTGATTTCAGCGAGCTCGAATACATCTCTTCAGCAGGACTTCGTATACTCTTAAAAGCGCAAAAGGCCATGAATGCAAAAGGAGGCATGACTGTCTCAGGCGTAAACGAAGTAATTATGGGAGTATTTGATATCACAGGCTTTGCCGATATACTTACCATTGAATAACCGCCATTTATAAGGAGGACAATATGAATTTTAATATTATGCTGACAGCTATATTAAACACGCTGTTGGCTGTATTAATATATATCGCAGAAAAGAAAAGCTCCTTCGGAAAGATATCCTATGGCAAAAGGCAATGGATAATAGGTATATTATTCGGCATAATAGCTGCATATGCCAGCACAAATATGGGAGGCTTGGATGTGGGCGGCGGCACCATGATGAATGTACGAGACGCCGCTCCTCTTTGTGCGGGACTTATATTTGGCGGCAAGGCCGGCATCATAGCAGGTATCATAGGCGGTCTTTACCGCTATATCTCCGCTATTTTCGGCCTTACGGGAACATATACCCAGCTTGCCTGTTCCGTATCCACCGCACTTGCAGGCTTCCTTGCCGCAATTTTGAGAAAATATATGTTTGACGACAAAAAGCCGGGATGGCTTTTTGCTTTGGGCATAGGAATGATGTGCGAAGTCATCCATATGCTTATGATATTTTTTACAAATGCCAACGACCTCAGTACGGCATTCGGCTTTGTAAAGATATGCTCATTGCCCATGATGTTGTACAACGGCTTTTCAACGGGCGCAGCGGTGCTTGCCATATCCCTTTTGGGCAAAGATAAAAATGCCAAAAGAAGTGAAAAAAAACATATCTCCCACATGTTCCAAATGTGGCTGCTAATATGTATATTCGTAACATATGTGATCACGAGCCTTTATACATATGTGGTTCAGAGCAATATGTCCGACACGGAAACAGGCTCTGTTATTCAAAAGGCTCTTGATGACGTTCACAAGGATATAACCGACGCCTCTGACGAAAACCTTATTGCCAAAGCGGAAAGTATAAAATCAGAATACATTGCTTCTCAAGACAAAAGCATGGATTTTCTGAGAGGACTTGCAAACAGATCCGCCGTTAAGGAAATAAATATTGTTGGCCTTGACGGCATTATAATAAATTCCACAGATCCGAAATATATCGGCTATGATATGAATACAGGCGAGCAGTCAAAGGAATTTATGGAGCATATGTCGGGCGGGGAATATTCCTACGCACAGGCATATCAGTCACAATCAATTAACAGCACAGCCTCACGAAAATACGGCGCCGTGGCTATTGACGACAAGAGCTTTCTGCAAATAGGTTATGATGCCGAAGAGTTCCAAACAGACATAAGCAGCTACGTAGGCAGGATGGCAAACAACAGACATATAGGAAATAACGGCTTTGTCGTTATATTCGACAGAGATATGAATATTGTCAGCAAAAACAGCGTAGTTCCCGAAAACATAAATTTTAACGCAAGGGATACCCAAGAAGGTAAAATATTCTGTATCGATATTGACGATATCGCCTATTTGGCGGCCTATTTATATACCGAGGGCTATTACATCTTCGGCGCCATACCCGAAACGGAAGCAAGATTTATGCGTGATGTTTCCGTATACTTGAGCGTGTTTATGCAGATACTCATATTTTCCGCACTTTTCGGCTTGGTCTACTTCCTTATCAAAAAGCTTATAATAGATAACCTTATAGAGGTAAACCACGCTCTTTCAAAAATCACCGACGGTAATCTTGACGTAACTGTAAATGTACGTGACAATGAGGAATTTGCATCCCTTTCAGATGATATAAATTCAACCGTCAGCACACTTAAGAGATATATTGCCGAGGCTTCCGCAAAGATCGATGAGGAGCTTGAATTTGCAAAGCAGATACAGCACTCTGCCCTACCTTCGATCTTTCCGCCCTACCCCGGCCGCAAGGATTTTGATATTTATGCCCAGATGAATACCGCCAAGGAAGTAGGCGGCGATTTCTACGATTTCTATATGACAGGCAATTCAAGCATAGCTTTTCTCATTGCCGACGTATCGGGCAAAGGTATACCGGCGGCAATGTTTATGATGAAGGCAAAAACTATCATAAAAGACTTGGCGGAAAGCGGCATGGATGTAGATGAAATATTTACGCAGGCTAACGAAAAGCTGTGTGAAAACAACGGCGCAGGTATGTTTGTGACAGCATGGATGGGTATAGTCGATTTGAAAACAGGACTTATGAGAATAGCGAATGCAGGCCATAATCCTCCTCTTATACGCCATTCCGACGGTAAATTTACATATGAAAAGCAGCGCACAGGCTTTATACTGGCAGGCATGGATGGAGTGCGCTACCGCAAGAGCCAAATACAGCTTTTGCCCGGGGATATCATACATCTTTATACCGATGGTGCCACAGAGGCCATTGACGAAAATGAGGAGTTCTACGGAGAAGACAGACTTTTGGAGCTTATAAATTCCGTTGACAAAGATGAAATAAGCTCTGATATAAGCTGCCTGTGTAAATATATCAAAAAAGACATAGACCGCTTCGCAGGCGATGCGCCTCAATTTGATGATATTACTATGCTGAGCTTTAGGCTCAATTATATTATGGATGAATACAGACTTGCATTTATACCCAATAAAAATGCAAATATTATCGTAAGCGATTTTGCCCAGCAAACAACCTCAAAGCTCGATGTTATCCCTAAGATATCCGGCAAGGTCAGCATAGTGATAGACGAGATAGCCTCAAATATAATAAACTACAGCAGCGCTTCACTGGCAGAGATCAGTTATGCAATAGATAACGGCAAACTTGACCTGCTCTTTCAAGACAACGGCAAGCCTTATAATCCCCTTGAGGCCGAAGCGCCCGATATCACATTGTCTGCCGAGGAACGCAGCATAGGCGGTCTTGGTATCTTTATGGTCAAAAAAATGGCTGAATGTGTAGATTATAAATATGAAAACGGCAAAAACGTTTTAAAAGTAACATTGGCATTAAATCAATAAATGATACAGAAGGAAGGAATAAATATGAAAACAGATATCTGCACAATTTCAAATGACAGATCGACATACAATGCCATATTTACGGAAGTGGAAAAATCTGCCGAATACAACAAGCTTGAAAAAAAGCAAGCTCTTTACTTAAGGCTCCTTGCAGAGGAGCTTGTGAGTATGCTGCCGGAACTTCTTGAAATAGGCAGCGGTGAATTTTGGATAGAAAATAACGGCCCTGATTTTGAACTCCATGCATCAATAAAATCAAAAGGTCTTTCCGTATTTGACAAGGAAAATATACTTTCCGTATCAAGCTCCGGAAAAAATGCCGCTTCAACAGGTATTATGAACAAGATCAAGGTCATGGCGGAAAATATGCTGGGGGATTTCATAGAAGTGTCAAAAATGGGCGCCGAAAACGGCTGGTACAATTTCTATGATATGGGCTCAGGCGTTGAAACTATGTACGTAAACTCATGGTCACTTAGCAACTATAAGGAAAATGTGGATAATAACACAGAAGAATGGGATGAACTCGAAAAATCTATCATCGCAAATATTGCCGATGATGTTATCGTGGGCGTCAAAGGGAAAAAGGTGGATATTATAATCAAAAAGAAATTTGATTAGTATATCCTTATTGTATTATCGGCAGATAGGATCGCTTTTGTATCGAACCTGTCTGCCGTTATTTATTTTTAATGCACACCTTTTATTGCGCTATCACCCCTTGTTTTAATGCAGTATAAAAAACAGTGGTTATTACCGGATAACAGCCTTTTTAGCATCTGCGCTTTCGTGCGGGGAGTGACGCCGGACCCGGACAATATAGTTACTCATCTTGAAATTTCAATCCACACTCCCCATGCGGGGAGTGACCTTTGCTCAGCAAGTAAATCAACAACAATTTCATTATTTCAATCCACACTCCTCGTGTGGGGAGTGACTTGATCTTACAGAGGATGTAAACATATTATCCTCAATTTCAATCCATACTCCCCGTGTGGGGAGTGACAACAAACGTTAGCGTTGACGTTATCAACGCTATAAATTTCAATCCACACTCCCCGTGTGGGGAGTGACTATTAGAGAGCTTATAACCCCATACGATGATATGGGATTTCAATCCACACTCCCCGTGTGGGGAGTGACCACTTTGGGCAAGCAATTTAATCCCTTTCCAGCTTATTTCAATCCACACTCCCCGTGTGGGGAGTGACTGCCTTTGACGTAGCCCTGGAAGTTAAAGGTTGGATTTCAATCCACACTCCCCGTGTGGGGAGTGACTATGTATGTTATATTAACAATTAAGAATAGGATTATTTCAATCCACACTCCCCGTGTGGGGAGTGACTTCGCTTTTCTCTAGGGTATCTGCTGTATAAATCAATTTCAATCCACACTCCCCATGCGGGGAGTGACTGTTGACCGATGAGGATAAGTACAGGCTGAATAACATTTCAATCCACACTCCCCATGCGGGGAGTGACATGGTTCTTTTGCTCCGATGTATTCCAGATAGCTCCAATTTCAATCCACACTCCCCATGCGGGGAGTGACTCATTATGTGCCTCCCTGTTTTCTGTATTCCACGATTTCAATCCACACTCCCCATGCGGGGAGTGACCCAAATCCTCTTGTACTGTCCTAAGCCTATCCGGATTTCAATCCACACTCCCCATGTGGGGAGTGACCGGTTGACAGACCCCTTGACACACTTACGACAAGGATTTCAATCCACACTCCCCGTGTGGGGAGTGACCTGGACATCTACTGCAGCTGTAAGGCACAGCACAATTTCAATCCACACTCCCCGTGTGGGGAGTGACGCAAATTAAATTATTTTCCTTCGAATATAGATTGATTTCAATCCACACTCCCCTTGCGGGGAGTGACGCTGTCATCTTCGAAGAGGAGTCCAACGCTTGCTTATTTCAATCCACACTCCCCATGCGGGGAGTGACCTGTTTTCTTTGAGGTTAGCCATATTAATTACAAGATTTCAATCCACACTCCCCATGCGGGGAGTGACAATCGTATTCGCAAAACCTTTTATGGCAAAAATAGATTTCAATCCACACTCCCCATGCGGGGAGTGACACTGCTCCTCTGTAAAGAATTACAGTGATGTAAATATTTCAATCCACACTCCCCATGCGGGGAGTGACTTTTGCCATACTATCAAAGTCTTTATACCAAAATATTTCAATCCACACTCCCCATGCGGGGAGTGACTGGAGCCTTCGCCCTTTATAGGTTCATTGTCCTGGATTTCAATCCACACTCCCCATGCGGGGAGTGACTATCTCGTCTGCAAGCCGCCTTTCACGTCTTGGGATTTCAATCCACACTCCCCATGCGGGGAGTGACTTATATCAAATTGTATAACGTTATACAATAGACAATTTCAATCCACACTCCCCGTGTGGGGAGTGACGTTTATCAGCACAATATCATTTGTGCAGGCAGGCGATTTCAATCCACACTCCCCGTGTGGGGAGTGACTTTGTTAAAGCGTGCATTGGGTTTTAGATATAAAATTTCAATCCACACTCCCCGTGTGGGGAGTGACGAGAGAGAAGCGGCGGTACTAAGGCAAATATCAAATTTCAATCCACACTCCCCGTGTGGGGAGTGACGCCTAAACTGACACACAGGACATAGCCTGTCCTTACAAATTTCAATCCACACTCCCCGTGTGGGGAGTGACAATGTACAACGATATTTACAATTACATCAATGATATTTCAATCCACACTCCCCGTGTGGGGAGTGACGATGTTATCTTGGTATAAAAGATATTTAATAACAATTTCAATCCACACTCCCCGTGTGGGGAGTGACATATTTCAAGCCCTTAGAGGCATCCAAAAAACGGTTATTTCAATCCACACTCCCCGTGTGGGGAGTGACTTTAATACAGAATAGCAAAAAATCTGTAGTTTTAAAATTTCAATCCACACTCCCCGTGTGGGGAGTGACGAGGTCTATATTATGACAAACTATAACTACAACGAGATTTCAATCCACACTCCCCGTGTGGGGAGTGACCAGGGCAGGCTATTGCCAAGGCTATAGATAGAGATATATTTCAATCCACACTCCCCGTGTGGGGAGTGACGGTCTATATTATGACAAACTATAACTACAACGAGATTTCAATCCACACTCCCCGTGTGGGGAGTGACTTGCCCTTTCTGTGGCAGCGAGGATACAAGCATTATTTCAATCCACACTCCCCGTGTGGGGAGTGACAGTATCAGACATTGTAACAGATGCTCTATCAGCAATATTTCAATCCACACTCCCCGTGTGGGGAGTGACTTACCAACTCTCTACCGATGTACTCCATGATAATATTTCAATCCACACTCCCCGTGTGGGGAGTGACAGTGTTGCTTTCATTTTATCCCTCCCTTCAAAAATTTCAATCCACACTCCCCGTGTGGGGAGTGACGATATATACTTCCTCCTTGACATCATCGTTTACAACATTTCAATCCACACTCCCCGTGTGGGGAGTGACAGTAAATTATTACAAAATTTATTTATATAATAATTTATAGAATGTATATAATATACAAATATACGGCATAAAACAAATTTTTCTTGAGAAAAATCAGTATAATTACCGTTTTTTTAAGTGCGAAACATCCTGCATAATTATGTCTGACTTATATTCGCACTATAATACCAACGGTTCATTAATATCAAACCCCGGCTTCACACCAATATGTTCGACCTTATTTTTATAATTATTTCCCAAGCAGTAAAATCTTAAGCTGTCATGCTCCTTATCTATGATCCCTTCCAAAATATTTTTTACTTCTCTTGCTTTAGCGGCATCCATTTCACACTCAAAGACTGAATTCTGCACCCTTTGTCCATAATTGACACACTGCTTTGCAACCTTTCTTAGCCTTGCTCTTCCTTCCCTTGTTTCAGTAGACACATCATAAGTAATCAAAACAAGCATATTATCACCTACTTCCATAAAAACGGGGGATACTGATCCAAATCTCCTCTCAGATACCTCGAAAAAAGCAGCGCCTGTACATAGGGCACCATGCCCCATTCTATTTTCTCGCCTAAAAACGGATGTGTTATCATATCCTTTTTTCTGTTCTGAAATGCCGTAAAAAATTTCTTTTTACCATCTTCATTCAGATATACCGCCCCATTCTCTTTCTTTGTAAGATCATTTGGTGATATGACTCTTTTATTAATAATATTAATGACAAATCTGTCTGCAAAAACGCTCCTTAACTCTTCCATAATATCCAAAGCAAAGGATGCTCTTCCCGATCTGTCTCTATGAAGGAAACCTACATACGGATCCAGCCCCACCGTCTCTGCGGCGGAAGCACACATATTGGCAAGAAGAGTATATGCAAGGGAAAGCAAAGCATTTACATTGTCTGTAGGCGGTCTGCGATTTCTGTTTTCAAATCTGAAATTTTCTTTTTGCTGAAGTATCATCTCGTCAAATGCAGAAAAATAAATGCTGGCTGCTTCCCCTTCTATACCTCTCAGTTCTTCAAGGCTGTCAGATCTTCTTGCCATATCGGTAAATGAAGATAAAAGTTCAGAACAATGGGAAAGTTTACTGCTATCCACCCTCATGGTATGATCTCTTTTTACTCTCTCAAGCACCCACTTTGAATTATACAATTTCCCTATAATAAAATTAACAGATATATCCAAGGCTCTTTTTGTATCCTCAGAATAAGCATATTGTGTCTTGCGAAGTATGACATTGCCTCTTGTTTTTCCTGTTACTCTCGCCATAAATCTGCCGTCAGGCTTAAGAAAACATATGGAAATATCTTGTTCTGCACAGGCAGCCATAAGCGCAGGACTTACGCCTGTATATCCCACAGTAATAACGGACTCCAGGTTATGAAGAGGAACACGGCCTATTTCCTTGTTTTCCTCCAAAACAACGATATTAAGTCCATCAAGAGATAAATATCTGTTTTCAGAAGTATTATAAAGTGTATTAAGCAGCTTTTTCATCCTATATCTCCCAATCTGCTTTCAATATAGTTTTCGACTGATTTGTACTTTTTTCTTTTTGGCATACATATATCTTTTACGGAGCAGGAACTGCATTTTTTTGAAGACCTTACATCGGGAGTATGCTTTCTCCTGAAATATTGATGCATTTGCTTTATATCTGTTTTGACCTTTGATCTCAAGGCATCATCAACAATGACCTTCGTTCTTTTTTTGGGTTCTCCGTAATACAAGTAGCCATAGTCTATAGTGCAACACAGCATTTCTTCAAGGCACATTGCCTGACATACAAGCTGAAGCCTGTCCTCGTCGCCCTCTTTGGGCTTGCCCTTCTTGTACTCTACAGGCACGGCTATATAGCTGCCTTCTCTTCCATAAAGAGGCACTCCCTTTTCATCCCTGTGAAATTCCACAACATCACATTCACCTGTAACACCTAAACTTTTTGAAAAAACAGGCATACCTCTGGATATTATAAGATCTCCTCTCGTTTCCGTCAAATCTCTGTCGTGAGCCTTTTCGTGCATAATATTGCCTTCTACAGTAAGTATATTTTCCGCCCACTGCTGTTCAATATGTATAAGCGCCCACTGGCGAGGACAAAATTCAAAATGCTGTATTCCGGAAATCATAAGATATTCGTCTTCACTATAGCTGCACATTTCATTGTCCTTCTATTATTTCAGGATCAAGTCCTTCAAGAGATGTATATTTCACTTCATAGTCTTCAAAGCTTCTCGGTGATGTCACACCTTCCTTGCGCTTTACCTCAACGCTTCTGTGTACCTTGGCGGAAGAGTACTGACCTGACGGGCAGTTATGCTTCCACCAATACAGTTTCTTGACCTCCATACTTCCCTCCGGCCTTGCTGAAGAGGCATCGTTTTCAAACAATGTTGCCAAAGCTTCCTTTATCTTTTCGGCATCCTCCTCGCTAAAGCCTGTCTTCTCGGCAAGCTGTACATTTATACTGCCTTTTATTATGTAAACGCCAAATTCAACTCTGTGCTTTGTACCCATGGTTTCAGAGCCTTTATCGTCAACTTCCGTATTCCCCTGCATATTGGGATCGCTGTTTGTACTTCTTGTGATCTGTATATCCGAAATAACTATAGGTTCTGTGCTTACGGCAGGATGAATGGAAACAGGGCCTCTTATTCCAAGAGACATTTTGTCCTTTTTAAAAGCAAAAACTTGACCAAACGCCCTTACATCCATCCATGTGCTGCAAGCGATCGAAGCATATTTCTCTTTGTCATTTTTCTCGGAAGCCTCTTTTAATTCGGGTATGCTTTGACTCCTGGAATATAGACTTTTAAAGTCATCATCCCTTCTTTCATTGGATATTACAAATACCTTTTCGCCCATATCCTGAAGTCTGTTCCTTATTTTTCTCTTAAGGCATACATCTGAAATTTCTCCGTATCCGTCATAATCTTCTCTGGGTCTGTTGCCGTTTAATGGGTCGCCGTTGGGATTTGCTTTGTCAACTGTTGCGATCGCCAAAAAATCGATCTTATTTCTTAATATGTTCATAATTATTCCTCCTCATTGCTTATTTTAGCATTGTTTTTGCTTTTATATAATTCGTTTTTCTGACACCAATAACCTAATACATACATAGGTGAAAGCTCTTTGTTTGCAATAAAATCTTCAGAAGATACAAATTTACTGTGTATTTCTTCAAAAAGTTTTTCGTATCTGGAGCTGTACTTAGACTTATTTATATATGGGCGGATCCTGTCCTGGATTATTGCCCATGTTGCGGCAGGTCTTTGCGCAAAACTGCTCCAATATCTCTCTGCATTTGTGACACGGTCTTCACCCGGATCGTAGGTGCTCCTTTCAAGCGCCTCTGCCACCGCCAACAATCTGCCATAGAGATAGCTTCTGTCATTGCTGCTGTTTAATTCCATTGTGATATCATCTCCTTTATCCTTATAATATGCTTTGATAATTGCGCAGGTCGTGGCAATTATTTTGTTATGTTCACTGCGGCTGAAAGATGCGCCTTTGGAAACGTTTTTAACAGAAGATATAACTATGTCATATGGTATTGCCTTGCCTTCTGTTATACATGGTAATATCCTTTCCACGCAGCTTTTTTCCACCGTATCATTAGCCTTAACGAAACCGCCCTGCATAATCCCGTATGCAGCTTGAGCTATCTGATGGGGTGACGGCGAGCTTATCCTTTTATATGGGAACAACCAACTGCATTTGCTATACCAATCTTTCAGATTGTTAAAATAATTCGATGCGGTAAGTTCTCCATAATACTTTATCGACAGCCTTCCGTTTGTAACAGCCTCCGCCGACATCACCACTATTCTGTCATTAGGCTCAATATTGCTTTGATATCCGCTTAAGGCTCTGTTGAGCATTTGGGAATATTCATATTCCGTATCGGCCTTATCATTCTCGTCACTTTTACTGTCAAATGGATTGCCCATTACGATCTCCGCTGTGTTCGGTATTTTTTTGTTTTCTACACACCAGCTTACAATGGCTGAGCTGTCCTTTATATATCCTTGGTTTGCAATAAGCCACGACAATGCATTGTGAGCCTTTTGCGAACTTTCATAGCTGACCTCGGCAGCCTCCGAGCTATCTTTGAATCTTCCGCCCCAAACAAGGTCTATCCATGCGGAGTTGGCGGAAATAAGCTTGGCATTTCCCGCTGTTGACAAAACATTTTTGGGATGATTTTCTACTATAACTTTTTCTTCACCGCTGTTGTAACATATTGACCTTGGCAAATTCCCTTCCGCTATCATTTCATCATACAGCTTTATATAGTTTTCAAAAAGCTCCTCATCTTTCCATGTTTCGGGGATATGCTCTGTTTTATCGGGGCATATGACCTTAAACCTTACGTTCATTTTAGCCTTTTTATCGATTTTATAGTTTTCATCTTTGTCAGCGGTAAACACTCCGCAGCCTATAATATCGGATATCATATTCTCCTTAGAGATATAGCTGTATATTGCTTTTATTTTATCTGTGCAATATTGAGAATTATACCATTTTCCCAGATTGTTCTTGTAGTCATCGAAATGTGCTTTTGCTTTTTCCGTTCCCAAATACTTCCAATAATCTCCCGCTACATATTGTATATTATCGCACAGCGGGTGCGAAGCTACATTGCTGCTTCTGCCCGCCGAACTTTCCGTAACGGGAATTATAGTATATGAATTTTTATCCTTCTTGTCCTCTGTACAGGCACTTACAAATTCCCCGTGCACATCCAGTGTGATTGTAATTTCCGCTCTTATTACTGTGTGATAAACCGGCACAAGAGGTCTTTTATAATTATCGTAATCCCCTATCGCCGATGCACAGTTGTCGTAAGTCCTGCTTAAAGCTTCAAGCCAACTCACAGAGCATCATCTCCTTCTGTGAAATTTACACCCGAAATAAATTCCTTTATATCTCTTTTTCCTATATCCCTGACTATAGGGCAATTTTCGGGCCTTGGAAATTTTATTATTCCATTTTTCATTTTAGGGGTCCACAGCCTTACGGACATTATTCCTTCCTTGCTTTTATCGGTAACCTCGTCGGGATAGGTTATTCCGTGGAGCATAATACCGAAGGTCATATCTATATTGTCATAAAAGCCCTTCTTTTCCCCGAATTTACACGGCTCAACATAGCCCTGACACTCTCTTGTGCCTAAAAATATATCTCTTCTTCCTCCCTTTTCTATCATTCTCCTCATAATGTCATAGTGTTTATTTTCATTTCTGTCCTTTATAAGGTCCTTACGATTTTCATTCCATTCAAAATGACCTCTCACCTCATATTCCACATCTGTAAGATAGGTGTATATAGACAGATCATTCTTTTCATCGTTAAAATGAATCGGTCTTATACCCTGAGACTGTGTTCTGATAATATTCATTACTCTGACTTCGTCAATATAGTGCTGTATCGTAGGCTTCCAGTATATTGACTCTGTTATTCCCTTGAGTGCCTGATATGTAGGTATTTGATATGTAAATTTTTCACCTCCCGTTTTGGTAATAGGGTCGGTAAAAAGTGCATATTTGCCATACACTCTGTACTCAAAAATATTAGGCTTGTCCATGATTTCCCTCCTTTAAAAAATAAGATCTTCAAGCTCTGTTTTAACTCCGTTATCGTCATAAAAGCCTTCCGACAGTACATATATACCTTTGTCCTTATATAACATAACGGCATTTTTATCAATTAGCTCCTTTAGTCTTTTATCTGTTCTATACACATTTACGGTATATCTTTGCAATTCTTTGAGGATGCCTTTACTTTTGATCGGATCATTGGTATTCAAAAAGGCCATAATTTTGTCTTTACCGTTTTGGTAGGGAACAATTATGCCAATTGTATCGCTGCCTATAGCTTTAAACGCCTTGCCTGCTTTTTTGTATTGATTTGTTAAGCAAGGAAGTTTATCGGCTCTGAATTTGGACAGGATATCGTACATATTTATAGGCCCGTCTATTTGATAGTCCATTTCATTTTTTCTATTGAAAAAATATGTTTCATAATATCGTTCCGCTCCATTTGTAAGCAGCCAATCATCTCCCAATTCATCACAGTGCTTCTTGTAATAGGGAAGAACATTGTCTCTCATAGCCGACTGCGCCTTACTTATATCCTCAAGCTTATTTGCATTTTCTTCGGCATAGTCTACAATGTACACCTCCCTTATATCGGTTCCGCCGTGTCTGTTGCATCTCCCCGCCGCCTGTATTATACTGTCCAGTCCGGGCAGCGATCTTATAACATTATTGAACGAAATATCAACGCCCGCCTCTATAAGCTGTGTGCTTATACATATTATATTATCTGTGCCAAGCCTTTTTTTAATATGAGCTATAACATCCTTCCTGTGCTGCGGACACATATATGTGGTAAGCTGATAAATATTATATTCCGTATCACGGGATATAAGTTCGTTATACAATTTGGCAACGGCACTCTTTGTATTAAGTATCACAAGTATGTTTTCATCAACCGTGTCCAATACAAGATCCGCCAGTTCGGATGTATCTAATTTTTTTATACCTCCATCGGTTTTGTCAATTATTCTTGTTCTCCTAAAAGCGTACGATACATCATCTATATTTTTTATCATATTCCTAGGCGAGCCATATATCACAGGCCTCTTTGTTTTATCTAACAAAGGCTGTGTGGCTGAGCAAAGCACGATCGTTGTATTGCATATTCGAGAAAGAAAATCAACAGTAAGGTTAAACAGATTTAATATTTTTACGGGTATGTTTTGGACCTCGTCTATAATTATTACGGAATTAAAGAGCTTGCAAAATCGTCTTACATCAGAACTATTATAACAGAAGAGTATGTCCAAAAATCTTACCATAGTTGTCAATATAACAGGACTATCCCATATATACGTCAAATATTTGTAAATATCTCTGCCGTCGTAATTTTCCTCATCGCCTTCAATTACAATATTTGAATGGTGCTCCAAAATGTTATCATCATCATTTAGTATGTTTCTTATCTCATCTGCATTCTGCTCCAATATACTCAGATAAGGAGCCGTATATATTATTCTTTGCTTGTTGTAAAGCCTGCAATGTTCTAAGGCAAATCTCAAAGAAGCAAGTGTCTTGCCGCCGCCTGTGGGTATGGGAAGGCAATATATGCCGCTTTTGTTTTGTGCAAATTCAAAGCACTCCTCTGACATTTTGCTTCTCAAATCTGTTATTTTATTTACGTTACTGAAAGAAGCCAACTTTCTATCAAGCTTCTTCTCATAACTGCTCCACAGGGCCTCGGGATCCTTTATGAGATCATATTGTATCCCTGTCATAAATCCTGCCGTATCTTTGCGATCGGCATCCATAACGATCGATGTTATTGATCTTTGAAGACACGCCAGCATAAAATAAGGAATACCGTCTCCTTTTATAAGACTGTTTTGTTTTTTCATATCCCCTGCTATATTCTGTATCTTTGCAATTACCTTTTTCATTTCACCGATAGCTTTCTCCTTGATATTTTCAATATCATATTCGGATAAAAGGGATGTACAGTTTTTCTCGGCCTCCTCATAGCCTATATTTTTTTTGTTGCACCTGGCATCAAAGACCTCTCCGTTTTCCTTATTGCAAATATCAATAAGTCCATGATGAGAAAATACTGCCGCAGCCAACAATTCAGCAAGCATCTCATTGGAAAAATCGTTGTTTTTAAACATATTGTACAAATATTGTCCGCCTGCCGTAGAGTGATCTATTTTTCCCTTTTTTATATTGATCCCGTTTATGGCGGCATCGATTATATATTGATTGAATTCTTCTTTATTTTTCCCCATGTCGTGAAAAAGGCAGGCAAGAAAAGCCATATTTTCTATATCTATGGCTTTGCCTGTCTGCCTTCCGATACTTGCAGTACTTTTAAGATGTTCCTCAACCGTCTGTTTGATAATATTATCCCCATCAATTCTTATATGTGCATACATATAATTACCCTTTCTCAATTATAATGTTTTCAAAGTCTTTTTTTTATCTGCTATATTTCTGTTATATTTTAACACATACTGTACTCTAAGTCAACTTTTTTGAAAATATGACATTTTTTGCGATTGTTGTTCATTAAGTATCCGATAAAAAAACAGAGAAAAAAATAAGAAACAAAATTTATAAACATATTTACATAAGCATTTATTTTGTAACAAGGAAATATAATAATAATTCCCCTAAAATCACAATATGTGCTTTGGTTGTTATTATCGTTTTTTACATCAGCGAAAGCAAAGGCTGTAAAACACTCCCAAAGCACAGCAACATCTGCTTCCTAAGGCAGTTTTATCATATCTAAACTCTTTTGTCTACAATTTTATAGTGAAAAGGACAGCTTTTTATAGCTGTCCTTTTCTGAAGTTGGGTGGGTATCAAGCCTTTTATTATAAAACTGTATATCTTATCACTTAATATGCTTATTTCGTTAACTTAACATATTTTGAATCGTTTCAGGGGAAAAATTTTCTTCCTTTTCTTTTTTTATATTTAAAAAAAATGCTCCTTCCGGATGTTCGTCATCCCCTTGAACCGGTCTTCTATATATAAGTATATCGTCAACTACATTTATTTGAGAAATAGAACCTGTTTTTATCTTTCTTATAATTTTCCCATCTAAACTCATAATAATAATTTCTCCTTGGCTTTTAAAAAAAATATTATCAGATACATTAATTTCTTGAATATTACCTGCAAATAATATTTTTTCTGATGTTCCTGTAAGATTACTTTTGATCAAAACGTTATGAAAATAATCATAATAACACAAGCTGTCATCAACGATACCTACGCAAAACACAGGCTTGTCAATTATCTTTTTTAGATTCCTTCCATTCAAATCACACGAATATAAAGAATAATTATCATTCGCCCTTGAAAAATATATTAAACCCTTGTATATATAAAAATATGAATTTATATTTGTAGCAATTATTTTTCTGAATTTACCTTTCAAATTCATTCTATACAATTTTTGTGGTTTACCTTCAATTGATTCAAAAGCATATATATATTTGCCTAAAATATATAGTTTACAGTATCTTTTTAATGTTAAGGTTTGCTTTTTGTGATTTAATATATTAATACGACATATTGATCCCGGATTTCCGGATATATAATATACCCAATCATCTATCACATTAATATTGGAAATGCCCCGATAGTCAGATAAAAGCTTTTCATCTCTTTGCGCTATCATATTATATTGATGTAATGACCAATCACCTCCAAAATTAGAATAAAATATATTTTCATCAGCTTTGCACACTAACCCATCATTATTAATGTTTGAAATAGTATTACCCTCTGCATTTTTTTCAACATTCATGAAAGGAACAAAAATATACAGAAAAATTATAATTAGTAAAATGGTGATACATATTAAAGCAAATTTTAATTTCATACTCATCTCCCCCATTTTGCCAAAATAATTCCTGCTCTAACATATGGTCCGTCATCCTTATCTTCTGTAAAGGCATTTTGAATTATATCCCTCTGCTCTTCTTTTACCACTCGGATCAGCATAATTCAAAGGATTATTTCCGCAATAAGCATACCAATTAAACCCGTCTTTGATTAAGTCTTTGATACTGAATTGACCTGTATTGGCATTGTAATATCTTTCCTTATTATGCATTTATCTTTAAAATTCATTTTAATTGTAACACAGCAAAATTCTTTTGTCTACAAATTTATAACAAAAAAGGACAGTCTTTTGAAAAGCTGTCCTTTTCTGAAATTGGGTGAGATTATCAAGAAAATGTCAAAAGAGCAGTAACTTGTCAGCAGTCAGTAACATTAAATATGTTTTTTCATCTGCAGTAAATATTTTATATATTGTAATATTATATTTATTTTTTTCTATTTGCTGACATTTACAACATTGATATAAATGTACTGATCCAACCTTAAAAAATTTTAATCAAAATATAATGATATAATGTCAGTATACCTGACAGCTTACATCGCAAGCAAAAAGATTGAAATAATATATAAAATAGCAATGATTAACGGTATCCCAAAAATTATTTTATGTTTAATACCTGTGTATTTAGATATCCAAATCCACACATTAATAAAAATACTAATTATTATTAAAAAAATAGTTGGCAAAAAATTATAATCATTTAGTAAATACATTTTATCAATTATTTTATTAATTATATTTATGTCAGGCACAAAGTCAGTCAAGATAAAGCCAAACGGAATAAGTGAAATAAATAATCTGATTGCCATATAATATGAAAATAAAAGATATGCTATCCATACTGTACATCTAAGTTTATTCATAATATTCTCCTTCCTATTTGAGTTTAACATTACCATCATCTGTAAAATTCTATATTTAGGTTGTTATAATCTGTCCTTATTCTGCCTTTCAATATATTCGAAAGTTTATTGCATACTTCATCTTTAATAATAAATTCACAATCTACCAATTCGCAGGTCATAAAATCATTAATTTTATTGGCTGCATTGTTTTTATCGTATATACTTATGGAATATGTATTAAGCCGGCTTATTGTTTTTTCAAATTTAACTATAAGCGTATTTTTTTACCAACGGCTTCCACAGTATTGTTATCTATCATATTGCACATATAGCCTTTCAAAAGTTTTGCGCAAAGGAACTTCGCCGTAACTATGATATATTTTGGAATTCTTGTTGTCAATTACTGTGTTGTTGAACAAATAATCGGCATTTTTATCTGTAAACTCACAACAAAGGCTTTCATCATCAAAAAAAATAAAATAATTAAAGCTCGATGACTGAAAATAGTGCATCATAGACATTTTTTAAAGCGCTCCACACTGTTCCGGCATTTGTCACAAACAAGAAAATAGTCATTGTTGCTGCATCAAGCCATGCAACTAATGTATCTGTATTTTCACTGCTATCAACGATCTGCATTAAACTGCATTTAATTATTTTATCATTTATACCATTTTTTTCAAAACCTTTTCCATATTATTATTTGAATAGAACTTAATAAACAATCCATCTATAATGAATTGTCCAATATTAAACCTAGAGCTTTTCGATACTGTAGGTGGAGACGTGCTCATTTCCAGTTCATATATAATTCCATTCTCTTTTTTAAAGGTAGTAACAGATTCGCCCAGTCCTGATGACGGATTTATACCATTAAATACATCAATTGAGTGGTTATTGATAAATTGTTCAAGTCTGCTTTTTTGTTATAGAATAAATTACAGGATTTACATAGCCATCATTTTCTATAGCTTCAAGATTTCCTAAATATTCTTCTTTGTCTATAATTGCATTAGGTGTATCTATTTCTATGGGATATAGTATGCCTATGCTTAAATAATATCCTATTAAAGCACCTATCAAAATAAAAATCATACCGCTAAGAGGAATAACTATATTTTTTTATAATTTTATCACCTTACCTAATTTAATAGCTTATATTAAAACTGTATCCAACGTCTGTAAAAAAAAATCAGAATATATTGAAATAACAAAATTGAAAGTGCGGCACTAATACTAAATTTAATATGTGTATTATTTTAATGAAACTTTTCTTTTAACTAAATATTGCATTTCATCCATAATTTTATTCTTTTTACTATATAAATACATTTTAGCATATCAACATTCTTTTGTCTACAATTTTATAGTGAAAAGGACAGTCTTTTGAAAAGCTGTCCTTTCTCTTCTGCCTCTCCGTCAACGGCTTCTCGAAAGGTGCCGTTGTTTACTGAAGAAAGGAATGTTATGACATCGTTAAGCTCATCTGCATCTCCAAAATCATCAAGCTCCTTTTTAGGATCTACAAGTACATTTTTAAGCAGATATTCTGCCATTTTCAGCATACTTACTCCCTGATTGTCGCCGTAAAACTTGCCTGCCTCGTCAATAGCCTTGTATCTGCTTGACATACCGTTAAACTGGGCTGTGTATTCTGTTCCGTTGATTGTTTTCTTGACCTGTGTAAATTTTTTCATAATTTGATCTCCTTTTTAATTAAATTTATATTTTTAGCACGCACGTGTTAAATGCGTGTTAAATGCAGTGTTAAAATAAAAAAAGCACCTTTTAAAGTGCTTACAAATGTTATAAATAAAATACCAAAACTTTCAAATTTGCATAAAAAAGCACTCTTTTCAGAATGCTTATAACTTGGGTATCATATCCTTTATTCCTTTTGCTGCATTTGCAGCCTTTTTCATAAAGCTGTTTTCATTTAAATATTCAAGTCCTTTTAATGTTATTCTTGGATTGCTAGTGGATATTAGTACATTTCCATCAATACTATATTTAACACTGACTCCCTGTATGTAACTGTTTTGGGCAAGCATTTCCATTATCTTACACCACTTGTTTTCGTTTATACCTAAACTTTCGGCTGATATTTGTTCCATATCAAATTCTTCATAGTCCATAGCCTTTTCAAGCCTTTTCAGTATTTTGTATATCACATTAAAGTTGTCCATTGCTGCACCTCTCTGTCAATAAGTGCCAAGCGTTACTCGGCACCTTCACCAAAAAAGCACTCTTGATTATTCAAAAGTGCTTTTTAATACCACATAACCAATTTTTCATTTGGGATTGTATAGTTTTCATCATTCTTTTCTTTATTTAAAATCTGTTTTAAGCCGTATATTGCCATAGTAGGATAAGTAGTTTCATATCCATCTACTGTTTTATGCTCTTCTTCAAGAGTATCACAATCTAATTTAGCATAACCTAATTTGTTACTATCTTCAGGCGTATAATATGCCTCGATAAAATTATCCGTTCTTTTTATGTTTTTCAATCTCAGCATAGTATTCCTCACACTCCTTCTTATAGTTATACATTTTTGAAGTTGCTATATGTGCTTCATCTTGAGTCATGCCTTTTAACATAAGTTCTTTTTCCATTATTTCATGTTTTAAAAGTGTTAAATCATGAGGTTGGATATTTTTACCTTCAATAAGTCTCTGCCACGATTGTGCCATTTCGTAGCTTGGTGCAAAATGCTCCAATTCGCCTTGCCCCAAATCATGTTTGTTTACAAAAATAAAATCTTTAATTTCCTTTATCTGTTCTTCTGTATATCCTGTGTTTTCCGCAATACGCTTATAATCTGTTGTCATTTTCCTCACAGATTTATAATATCGTTCTGCATGTTCTCTTGCCCTTAAACTATCAGGGTTAAGTGCTCCACTTATAGCTCCTGATTTTATTATACCACTTTCCGCGGATTTTTCAAGCATTTTTTTATCCAAAAAGCTCACATAATCTTTGTCAAGTTTGTCGATTTCGCCTTTTATATAAGCACTGAAACTCTCTGCAAGGTATTCACTTTTGCTTGCGTTTGCATAGCCTGATATTTTAGGCGCATACTTTGACATATCCTTACCTATGGAGTTATTGAGCTTAGTGTCCAGTACCTGCCATTGAATATGATGTCCGACCTCGTGAGTTATTGCCCCCTGTAAGCTATTGTCAACAAGCTGTCTGCCTGCATTTTTATATATTAATGCAAGCTATGAGAATATCTCTGACACCTCTGTTTTTAAGTCCGTGGGATTGATCTGCACTTTGGCTGTGCTTATTCAATAAGGATAGAAAAAAGTGATGCGTTAAACACGCATCACTTTTTTACTCATGCCTTATCCGACAAGTTCTGTCCAGACTTCTTTTTCTGTTCTGTTATATGCATGCGCATTGGCTGCTTCCATTATTTCAAGGTATGCCCAATGACTGCTGTTAAGGTCCGCAAAGCTCCTTATTTTTTCATCATTGTTGTCTATGAAGTCCTTATCGGCGCTTCTGTACAGCATGCGATTGACAATAGTTGCCGTTTCCGCACGGGTTATGGTATTGAGCGGTCTGAATGTTCCGTCGTTGTAGCCTGAGATCCAGCCATACTTTATAGAACCTACGACGCTGCCGTAATACCATGCATCTTCAGGAACATCGCTGAAAATATTTTCTCCGCTTTCGTCCAACTTAGCAAATCTCATTGCTATAGCCGTAAACTCTGCACGTGTAATATTTCTCTCCGGCGCATATTCATTGTGTCCGACACCGGCTACTATATCAAGTGAAGCCAATGTATTTACAGCTTTTGCATACCATGCGTTTTCATTTACATCGTCAAAGGAAACGCTTATATCGATATCCTTGTCAATAAGCAGATTATAGAACATCTGAGCGACCTCCGCACGAGTAATGTTGCTGTCGGGAGCAAATGTTCCGTCTGTGTAGCCGTTGAGATAAGATGTATGGTCTTTAACATTGAGCATTGAGCCTACACCCGTTTCCTCAAGTTCTGCCACAGACTTTCCGCCTGTCGGCTCGGAAAGTTTGGTATCTTCCTCGGAAGGTCTGTTATCTTCGGACTTATCCTCTACCCTTTCAAAGAACGCCGTTATCACATGATCCTTACGAATATTTTCAAAGGTATATTGAAGCTCGCCCTGTACCTTCTCGCCGTCTACTGCAAGATACTTAAGTCTGTAGCCCTGATCCGGCACAATATCAAAGGTCTTATCGCTGCCTGCCTTAACTCTTGTTTCACCCTCGGGAGATATCGTGCCGCCCATCATAGCTGACGCTGTAATGGTGTAATAGGTGGTGCCTCCACCGCCTCCGCCGCTACCGCCGCCGTGAGTGCTGCTTTGATATGTCCACTTGCCGTAAAGTATCATGTCTGATGTGACCGTTCCGCCTGTATATTCATTTGTCGCAGCCTTGTCCGTAAACCAGCCGCCGAATATATATCCACCTACATTTGCGAGTCTTTCCGGCGTAAAGCTCATGCCCTGCAGTATGTGTACGGCCGTTGGAGGCACTGCGTTCTCAGGCGCAGTACCGTCTGCCCACGCATAGCTTATTGTAAACATACTATCGTCATAATCGGGTATTCCGTTGCCGTTTACATCATCTGCCCACGCCGCATAAAGAGTGACGTTATCGGCAGGCATTGTATAGGTATCGCCTATTACTGCGTTTTCGGCCATTCGCTTTTGCTCGCAGTTAAATACCGCATTCTGAGACTCGCTCCAACCGATAAATACCGTATCTTCCCTCTTAAGGTTTCCGCCGCCTTGAACATCGGCCGCTTCACCCTCAAGATATTCCTTATCGTCTGTGGGAACATCGCCTTGTGTATTTCCGTTGCCGTCATAAGTAAGTCTGTATGTGGATTCATAATAATCCGGTGTGCCGTTGTTGTTTCTGTCAACTGCCCATACGGCATATACCGTAACGCCGTCCTTCTTCATAGTCACCTCCGTAACGAAAAGCGTTTCGTCAGGCGCATATGTAAAGTCGGGCATCTTAGCCTTACCCCAGCCGAGGAATACTGAATTTTCCTTATACATTTGTGAACTGTCGTTCCAAAGAGCTACATTTTCTCCTGCAAGATACTCTTCTGTGAGAGTTTCGTTGTCAGGACCGCCCTCGCCGCCGTTAAGATCATAATCGACCCTATATCTTTCCTCAGTATAATCGGGTATATTGTTATGATTGCTGTCTGCTGCCCATACGGCATTTACAACGGCATTCTTATCGGTTATCATCACAGTTGTTGCAAATTCTATACTGCTGTAATCCTCTTGGGTATTTACTATGCCGTACTGACCCTCACTCCAGCCAATAAGTATGGCATTTTCCATAGTAAGGTCGGAAGCATAACTTATATCCATAAGCTCTACCTCTGTATCGGCCGCATGGTGATGATTACAGATATAATATATTCCATCGCCGTCCTCGTCGTAACCGCCGTTTGAATAGTACTCGACATGGTAGGCATCATCATTGTAATCCGGATTTCCGTTGCCGTTGGCGTCTGTCGCCCATACTGCGTAGAGAGTAACATCCCTGCTCGGAATCTCATAGGTATCCTCTTGAATGATAACGCTCTCGGCATCCTCGCCCTGCTCTTCGGAGAATATCTGTACATACTGATTTTTGCTCCAGCCTACAAATGCACAGTCCTCTTTTACAAGAGTATTGCCGTTCTTAAGGACTGCTCTTTCGCCCTGTACATATTCTCTTTCATCAACAGGCACTTCTCCGCCTGTGTTTTCATTGCCATCATAGGTAATAGTATAATACTTCTCTCTGTAGTCGGGTATGCCGTTGTTATTTACATCGGCTGCCCATACGGCATATACGGTAACTCCGCCGCTTACCATTTCAACTCTTTCGGTAAGAGTGCTTTCTGCAGAATCATCTGTCGCTATACCTTCGGGCTCTGTTATACTCCAGCCTATGAATACCGCTCCGCCGTCTATCCTCGGAACGCCTGCCCACAGGTCTACTCTTTCACCTACGGGATAGGTCTTATCCGTATATGACTTATTGGGGCCTCCGAAGCCGCCTCTTAAATCATAGGTTACGCCGTATTTCTCAATATCATAGTAGAGCTTAAGTACAAGTACCGCAGGCTCGCCGTCTTTTGTTACGGGAGCAAATACAATACCTGTACTCTGGGAGATCTCCGCATTATATGTATAACCCTCGTATGCTATGGCAGAAGCTGTTACCTCTGCGCCTATATCACCATAGAGCATTTCCGTATTATCAAGTGAGTATGAGCCGTCAAGCTGCTGCAGATAATGCTCTACCATATAGGCTGCGCCTGTAGGCTCTGCAGGAGTGGAGTTTACATTCCATTGTGCCGTAAAGCTCATATTTTCCGTTACCGTAACGCTCTCGCCGGGCAATACCAAAGTATTGTTCCTATCGTTCATCCAGCCTGTAAACTCGTAATAATACTCGGCAGGAGCGGGAGAAACGGGAGCTGTAATAGTCTCGCCGTGAGCAGCCGTTATGCTAAACTCTTCATCACTGCTCATATCCGTAGTATGGAATATGACAGTATATACATTTACATCATAGCTATATGTAAATGTCTCGGGAGCATTGCCGTGTACAACAGCGCTTGTGCCGTCATTGGCTATATCCCAGCTGCCCTCCTTGTCGGTATGACCCTCATCGGGTATCATACCCTGTGGAAGCTGCAACGTACCTACGCCGTTTGTACTCCATCTGCGGCTGTCCTTTTCGGATTTGAGTTCTACATATACGATCTTGTCCTCTGAGCCGCCTTCTGCCCATACGCCCTTGTCTACTCTGAGAGTTACTTTCTTCTGATAAATATCGGGTATGCCGTCTGAAATATCATTTCCGTCGGCATCGGTATCTCCCACCATATCCTCAAGCCATTGAGCTGTAAATATAAAGTCAAATCCGCTTCTGTCTTCTCCTGCGGCAACATCCCAGCCCATAAATACATATCCCGTTCTTTCATCGGGAGCATTTACAGTATCTATAGGAGTATCCACATCGTATACTACAGAGGTATCATTACTGTACTTAAGTCCGCTGAGCGGTGAAGTCCATACGCCTCCGTTAGGCTTTATGAGTATCTGTCCGCCGTAATCCAGCTCAACATATTCATCGGGCTCTGCAGGAGGAAGAATATCCTCGTTATATGACTGATAAAGCACACTGTTGCCGGGGCGCTCCGTAAACGTATATGTATATTCGTCAGTTCCGTTTCCTACAGCCTCTTTTGGAACAGGAGGAGTCCACTTGCCTACATAGCCGTATAATACTGCAGGCTTCGGACAGTCTATAGGACCGCCGTTTCCGTTTTTGCTCCACATTCCCGTTGTCTTATCAATAAGCTCATAATACTGAACTATATCCTCCGTAGACGTATCTATCCACGTACCGTTCACAACATGGAATATTATCTTCTTCTGATATTCATCGGGGATACCATCGGGTTTTCCGCCTATACCGTCTTCATCTGTCATCCATTGAGCCGTATAAATTCGCTCTATACCCTCCTCGGAGGAGTCTTCGCTTATCCAACCCATAAACAGAGAACCTTCCTTTTCGGGTGTGTTAAGTTTCATATCCTCCGTTACGGTAAATATACCGCTGTCATCAATGGTGAGCTCGCCCTGTACGAGTTTGCCTCCGTTTGTTGCGACCTTGATACTGCTGTTGTATTCATAGGTATCGCTGTCAGATACAGGTGGGGTATTTCCCGTATACCTTTCATAAGCAACAGCAGGTCTGTCGATCTCATAGGTATATGTATAACGTGCATATATTTTCATATTATGCTCTGTAAATTCAGGAGGCTCTGTATCCTTTGCGGTATCGACTGACCTTACAGGCTCTCCGGGTGTCCATGCGCCTGTGGTATAGCCTGTGTTCGGCTGAGGCATCGGAACATTGTCTATTATGCCCGTACCCTTTTCGGACCAGTTGTCTGCACTGTCCTTTATCTCGGCATATCCGACGATCGTCTTGTCATCGCCCGTTTCTGTCCATGTACCGTTCAGAATATCAAATATCACAGCTCTTTGGAATTTATCGGGTATTCCGTCTGAGGTCTTATTGCCCTCGGCATCGTACTCGCCCTCATAGTCGTCCGCCCATTGAGCGGTAAACGTATGTACGCCGTTTTCAGATGTAACATTCCAACCCATAAATACGCTGTTTGCCTTATAAGGATCTTCTATAGCATCGACATTCGGACTTGTGTCTGTCACATCATATCTGTATTCCGTACCATCGGCTGTTACATACTCAGCAGCGCTGCCGTCGTGTGTCCACGTGCCGCCCATAGGTCTTACTATAATATGCTCGCCGTAGGATATCTCTCTGATATCCGTATCGCTTGATGTAAGACTGTGTACCGCTGACTTATAAACAGGATTATATTTGTTCGGAGCTGAGAAGATATATGTAAATACATCTGTGTCTGTTCCGCTTACACTCTTAGATAAAGCAGGATGCCAGCCTCTGTCTATATAACCGTTATAGCCGATCGGAGAGCTTACTCTGTCAAGAACCGACTGAGGTATCTCGGCAGTACCGTTTATGCTCCATTTTCCGTTTTCCGTAAGAGTTACATATGCGGTCACAGGCTCGTTATCACCGCTTGCCCAGTTTCCGTTTATTATTCTGAATTCTATCTTTTTCTGATAAATATCCGGTATATCGTCTCCGTTGCCGTTTGCAAGCCATTGAGCGGTATATGTATAATCGGCAGTCGGCAAGTCGTCCTTCGGTGTCCTTGACCAACCTGCGAATAAATAACCGTCTCTTACGGGAGCACTGAGAGTAATATCCTCTGTTACCGTAATAGGCACGGTATTTACCGTTCCCTCGGTAATACCTGCCTGAGTCCATGTACCGCCGTCGGGATTTACGAATATATGCTTGCCGTAAGGCACAATATCGCTTTCCTCAACAGGCTCTACGCTGCCCTCAGAATATTTTCTGTAGCTTACGGTAAGCTCTACGCTTTCATAGCTGTAGCTGTATTCTGCAGTATCTCTTCCCGTCACATAGGCTTTGCCTCCGCTTTCGTCTGTTACCCAGTCGGGAGCATTTGTCCACTTGCCGTCGGAATATCCGTATTCGGCATAATGTACGGGAACATCTATTTCTATGACTGCATTTTCATTCCACTTGCCGTCGGCATCCTTAAGCTCAACGTATTCCGTTATCTCATCAAGACCCTCGGTAGCGTTCCAGTAGCCGTTTTTAATTGTAAATATTACTTTCTTCTGGAATTCATCGGGTATTCCGTCGGGCTCTCTGCCGTTTGTGCCGTCTGACAGCCACATAGCCGTGTACTTATATACAACATTGGCATTATTCTCGTCTGTGAATTTCTCACCTGACCAGCCCATGAATACCGAATTGTCCTTAACGGGTCTGTTAAGCGTAACGTCACCGCTTACAGTGATATAGTTATCGATCATGCCGCTTTGTGTAAGAGTACCGCCGTTGGTATCTATTATAATTACATTAAAGTGGCTGAAACCTCCGTCTGTCTTCTTCTCCGGCGCAGAATTGCCCGTATATCCGTCATATGTTACATTATAGGTATTTATAATGTCATAGCTGTAAATATACGTCTTTGGAGCGCTGCCTGTAAAGTTCAGAACAGGCTCTTCATTCCAGCCGCCTCGACTGTAGCCTGTATTTGGCGTCGATACGGGAATACCTGATATGCTGCCCATACCTGTTTCGCTCCAGTTTCCGTTGTTGTCCTTAAGCTCGGCGTATCTTGTTATCTGCGTATCGCCTGATACGGCAGCAGGCTCGTTTACCCACTTGCCGTTAGCAACAACAAATGTAACGGGCTTCTGATATTTATCGGGTACACCGTCGGATACGCCGTTGTCACCCTTGATATCTTCAAGCCACAGAGCCGTATATTTACGAACTGCCTTATTATCGTTTGTATCCGTATACTTTTCACTCCTCCAGCCCATAAATACATTGCCTGTCTTGGTCGGGTCTTTAAGAGTGTATACACCGAATGTAAGCTGTTCAACAGTCATATCCACACTGAACTGTTTTTCAGTCCTGTCGGGATAATCTCCGCCGTTCGTATCTATTATTATACGGGAATCATATAAAATACCTTCGGCTCTGCTGTCCATACTCATATCGGATAAAGTACGGTTATATACGGCTGATTTATATACTACATTCGGATTTGTTTCATCCATAAAGATATAGCTGTATAATTCATCCTCAATACCGCTTACAATCTGAGAAGGCGTATATGGGTACCATGTGCCTCCCATATATCCTGCCTTTGGCACGGCTCTTGAAATATCGGGGATTTCAGCGCTTATATCGGCTGAACCCATTCTACTCCAATTATTGTCGTTGTCCTTAAGCTCGACATATATTACCTTAGGGTCATCATCGCTCCATGTACCGTTGACTATTCTGAATTCAACCTTCTTCTGGTACATATCGGGTATACCGTCAGGCTCGGGATTTCCGTTGGTATCAAATTTACCGGAAGTATCCTCCGCCCATTGAGCCGTATATACATAATCTTCCTCTGTAGGTACATCATTAGGCATTCTGCTCCAGCCTAAGAATATGCTTCCCTCCTTGTCCAGATTGCTGCCAAGATCCATATTTTCTTCTACGGTAAATGACTTTACGCCTATAAAGCCGTCCGGCTGTTCGGTCGCCCATTCGGAGTGCCATGCTCCGCCGTTTGTATCCACAATAATATGCTTGCCGTAAGGTACGTCGTCGTAGGCATCGGCTATAGGCTGAGTTTCGGAAACTATTCTGCCCTCAACATATTCGGGATATGTTATACTCAGATCTGCCTTATACTCATATGCATAAGTAAATTCATAAGGCATATCCTGCTTTGTTATGCTTTCGGGGAGAACGCCGCTTTCCGTATCCCACTTGCCTTTGTCTGTATAGCCGTATATTTCCTCATGCTCGGGCTCTGTAAGTACAGCGCTTCCGCCTTCACTCCATTTGCCCTCATTATCCGTAAGCTCATAATACCTTACCAAATCTTCGCCATGGCGCTCAACAGACCATATACCGCCTGTGATATGATAAATTACATTCTGCTGATACTTATCGGGTATACCATCCGGCTCTGTGCCGTTTGTACCGTCAGACTCCCACATAGCCGTATATGTGCCTGCAATTCCTTCTGTGTTGTCTGTACCGCTGAACGCTTCGTACTGCCAACCCATAAATACATAGCCTTCTCTTACGGCATCTTTGAGAGTATAGTCCTCTGTCAGCGTCTGATAAGCTATATGCTCTTCATTCTCGTCATTTACGCATATCTTTATTTTGTCGTTATAGTAATAAGGTTCGCTTTGTGTATCGGCATTTGGCTGCACTCCCGTGAAGCCTGTGTATGTAACGACAGGTCTGACAGGAGAATATGTATATTTATAAGCGTATACCTTAGTGCTTGAAGTATCCACATTCCTTACGGGGGTCATAGGTGACCATGCGCCGTCTGCAAGACCTGACCACTCACCCTTGTCGAAGCCCGTATCCGCTGTAGACTCGGGAATATTGTTGATACTTCCTGTACCATTCTGACCCTTATTCTTATCTATCCATTTGCCGTTGTTGTCCAGAAGCTCTGCATATCTTGTTATCCTATCCGCATTTTCCGTATCCTTCCATGTACCGTTTTCTACATCGAAGGTAACAGCCGCCTCGGACATATCGGGGATACCGTCAGAGCCATTATCTCCCAGCACATCGTCTGCCCATGACGCCGTATATTTACATACAACATCGGAATGCTCGGGTTCGGGAGCTTTGTAAGAGGTATCCTCTGTCCAGCCCATGAATACATGGCCAGTCCATACGGGATCGGAAAGCTGAAGAACTCTGTCCTTAAGCACAAAGTATTGATTCTCGGCATTTCCTTCATATTCGCCGCCTGCAGGATCTATAAGTATAGAATTGTCATAGTCAAAGGACTCGTTGGCCATATCGCTTTCTGTTTTGCTGTATACATTTTCCTTATATACAGTGTTGGGATTGGTCTGATCCAGGAAAATAAAACTGTAGGACACATCTGCAATGCCCTTCACCTTATAATCTGAAGGCAGCTCGGGATACCACTCGCCGTCTTTTTCTGTATATCCTCCATCGGGAACGGCACTTGTCGTATCGGGAACTATATCGATATTGCTTCCGTCGCCGAGAGCGTCTGTCATATAGCCCTCGCCGTCAGCAGCCCATATCTTATCTGTTCCTAACAGACCTGTCTTCTTTGTAAGGGTTACATAGCCTGTCTTATTGCCATTGTTTTCCGGTGTGCCGTCCCATGTACCCTTTACTATCTTGAATACTACCTTCTTCTGATACATATCGGGTATGTTGTCCGGACCTACAGTGCCCTCCTTTGTCATACCGACTGTATCCTCCGCCCACTGAGCGGTATAGATATAATCTATTTCCTGAGTTTCCGTATCCTCCGTACATTTCCAGCCTAAGAAAATATAATTTTCTCTGGGCTCGGGTTCTCTTATGGTTATATTGTTCTGAACTCTGAACGGAGTAAGCTCAGTAAATCCGCCCTCGGGCATTTCCGGAAGATTTTCAATTCCGTCCGCCGTCTTATCGGGCTTCCATACGCCGCCGTTCGGGTCGACAATAACGACAGTACCATAGGTCACGGCCTCAGAGGTTGGCTCTTCGGCAAGAGGCATACCCTCTCTGTAAGACTTATAGCTTACATCTACAGGCTGCTCATACTCATAAACATACTTGTATACTACTTCGTCGGTACCTGTTTCGTATTCGGGAAGGCTGTCCAGCTTAGTATCAAATATACCCTCCCTGTACCATGTACCGTTTGTATAACCGTAATTCGGCGCAGGCGTAGGAGCAGTTATACTGCCTTGACCGGATTCGCTCCATTTATCGCCGTCTTTAAGCTCGGCATAAAGAATTATATCATCGGAGCTGCTTGTATCCTTCCATGTACCGTTTTCAATACGGAATGTAACTTTCTTCTGATACCTGTCGGGTATTCCGTCGGGAACGCCGTTATTTCCATTTTCGTCAGTTTCCCATACGGCATAGGCTGTAATAACTCTTGTGCCTATTTTGCTATTATCAACAGGCTTTTCCACTTCGGGAACGATATACGGACTTTCCATAATACTGTCTTTGTTATCGCCGCTTTCAAGACTCCAGCCTGTCTGAACGGAGTTTTCTTTTGAAAGTCCCGCATAAGGAACTGCTGACAGATTTATTTCATCGCCCGGTATAACATATTCTATATTTACCGGACAATTTCCTGTACCGCCGTTTGCATTATACGTAAATGTATATGTTTCAAGATAATCGGCTATGCCGTTTCTGTTGTCATCATCCGCCCATACGGCATAAAGCGTAACATCGCTGTCGGGCATAGTTACCTGTGTCACAGGATCTATTGCCGCAACTCTGCTTGGATGAGCCCTCTTGTCGAAGTCCTCAACTCCCGCAAATGTAGTCCAGCGAAGGAATACAACACTGTCATCTGTAACAGGAACACTTTCTTCAGGAATATCTACTGACGTTCCCGGCAGATATGATCCCATCACATCAGGTATCGAGCCTTCATGGCCATTTGAATTAAAGTAGATATTATGCTGTGATTCCTCATAATCCGGAACACTGTTGCCGTTTTCATCAACAGCCCATACGGCATATATCAGTATTGTCTTGTCGCCATTTCGGTCATCTTCCGTTTTTATTGTGTATTCTTCGGCAGATCTGTAAAGTGTAATACCCTCTTCTTCGGGAGCGGTCTTGAAAATATCATGTTCCTTTACGCTTTCATCAACGCTCCAGCCTATATGCACTGCAGCATTTCTTGAAATAGCGTCAGACGGAGCGTGTATAACCGTTATTTTTTCTCCGGGTATACGGTCGGTATAGGAAGCAAGCTCCTTGCCGTATACAAGATCACCGCCGTTTTCACTGAATTCTATGTTGTAACATTCGTCATAGTCGGGTATCGTATTGCCCGATGTACCGTCTGCGTTAGGGTTCTTGTCATCGGCCCAAACAGCATAAAGCGTAATGCCGTTTTCTTCCATATTGATAACGCTGCCCGGAGCAATAATATTATCCGGCCTTGTGTCCATTCTTGTGTACTCTGTCTGAGCAACACCGGAAAGTTTTGTCCAGCCTATGAATACTACACCGTTTGATGCAGGTCTTTGTTCGCTGACTGTTACCCTTTCGCCTATAATGTATTCATTTGTATCCTCGGGAACGATGGCGCTATTTCTTGTGCCGGGATCATAGGTTATCCTGTAGCCTTTTTCGCTGTAGTCAGGAATATTGTTGTCATTTCTGCTGTCGGCAGCCCATACGGCATACATTGTGATAGTTCCGTCATCTATGCCGTCCTTTATATCGTCCTCAGCATTTATAACATACCTGGAGCCTTCTGCAAGCACTGTTCCCTCTTCGGGAGCTGACATAAATATTCCGTTCTTTGTAAGACTCCAGCCTATAAATACGGCTCCGTCTCTTTCCGGCTTATGGTTATCCGTGTACTCTGTATCAAAGTCCTCAAATTTATGAAGAATTATACCATCTTCAGGCATATTGGGCTTATATGGACCTACATTGGCAGGCTTTGTGCCTGTACCGTCGTTGAGGTCGTATTTTACGGTATATTCTCCCTCGTTATAATCTGGAATGTTATTGCCGTTTTCATTAATGCCCCACACTGCATATGCCACTATGGTCTTACCGCCGTCAACAGATGCGTCACTTGCATCTACTCTGTATACATTGCTGTAGAGATCATAGCCGTCTCCCAAAGCCTTAACAGGATCTTCTTCAAAGGTATTGTGAGCAGACTTGCTCCAGCCAATATGAAGCGCATTGTTCTTGCTTATACCTTCATAAGGCACGGCTGCAATATCCACCTTATCTCCCGGAATGAGATCCGTAATATCGGCAGGAAGCGTTTCCATACCTCTGCCGTTGTTGACATTATACCTGAATGTAAGCTTTTCTGAATAGTCAGCTATGCCATTGCCCGTTACATTATCCTCATCGTCAATATTCTTATCATCTGCCCATACGGCATAGAGAATTATATCGCTGTTTGCTACGGATAAGTCCGTATCCGGCTTTATGGTGGTTGCATCGACTGTATCAGGATCGGCGTCCTTTGTATATGGGAATGTCTGCTGATTACGGCTCCAGCCTATGAATACGGCATTGTCTTTTTCAAGAGAACCTTCATTGCCCTTTACTTTAGCTGTATTGCCATAGTAATATTCATTGGCGTCTTCCGGAACACTTCCTCTGTCAGCGCCGTTGCTGTCATATGTAACGCTAAACGGTCCGTCTTTGTAGTCCGGAACTTTGTTTTCATTTTCATCTTCCGCCCATACTGCAAATACCTTATTCTTATTTTCAGCAAATTCTTCCGAAGGTGATTCTTCAATGGTCAAAGGATTGGTCTCATTGTCGAGAATATCTGCTTCTTCTTCCTCTTTCAAGGTCTTTATAACAGCTTCTATACAATTTTTGCTGAGACCTATAGCTACGGCCTTTTCTTTCTTGACCATAACATTGATATTATCGGTTGAAATAAGGTCCTTGAACTCAGTTCCTGCAGGATAGTAGTTTGAACCCTTGAGGAACAAACCGTTCTCATCCCAATCAGGGGCTTTGTCTCTTGTTCCGCCGTTAGCGTAATATGAAACTCTGTATACCTTTCCGTCATAATCCGGATATTTATCTCCGTCTTTATCCTCAGCCCAAAGAGCATATATGGTAGTATCATTTTTCTCAATGATAAACTTGTCGTCTTTTATCTTCCAAAGCTCTTCTTTTGCCTTGTCTTCGGGGTCGGAGCCAAGTATATCATGCTGTTCCATTGACCAACCTACAAATACAGCTTCTCTTCCCTCGCTGTCCTTTGCATAATAGTTGTTTCTGATATATTCGTGAGGCTTTATATCGCCAAGCTGAGCTGTCTGACCCATAACAACGCTTACAGTCTCATTAGGAACATTTGCATCGCCGTTTGTCCTGTCAAGACCTCCGTTGTAATCCAGGGTAAGAGTACATTTACCTTCTGCATAGTCTGGTATATTATTGCTGTTTCTGTCCTCAGCCCATACGGCATAGGCTGTTACTGCATTTTCTACAGCGTCGGCTGAGTTCATAGTATATACGCCACGGTACATCTGATTTTCAGAATTAAGGGTACCAAGCATTATACTGCCGGGATCCGCTGTAAAGAGTTCCTCATGCTTTTCAAGACTCCAGCCTACAAATACTGCATTTATAGCGCCTACAGTCTTTTTAGGCTTATCGGTATATTCATGAAGTTTAACTTCACTTACACCGTCTACAAGGCCGTTTACGGGTGAAGGTGCCGTAAGACCATCTGTTACGGCTGCATTCATATCATATACGAATCTGTAATCCTTTTCTTCGTAATCGGGCTTTCCGTTATTGTTCTTGTCTTCCGCCCAAACAGCATAAACAGTTATTACCTCTTCATTGCTTTCAGGAACAGTAAAGACTTCATTTGTCTTCAATATGCCAATACCCTCATCGGGCGCTGTATCAAATACCTTGTCCTTTACCGCTTCACTGCTACACCAGCCTATATGGACTGAATCCGCCCGTGACATTGCGTCCTTTGGATAAGGTACTGCAGGCATATTGACAGTATCTCCCGCTACAAGGTCAACAACATCGGATATTTTAGTACCTTCTGCAAATGTACCGCCATTAGCATCATATCTGACAATATGCTTGTCCATATAATCCGCCTTGCCGTTGCCGTCTGAATCTGCCGCCCACATAGCATAAAGAGTGGTATCATTGTATATTGCAAAATCTTTTGCCTTAAGAACATCGATTTCTGCCTGAGTAACGCTTCTGCTCAGATCCGAAGGCATAGGCATTGTACTCCAACCCACAAATACTGCATTGTTCTTTGTGAGAGTACCGGGATCGTGTTCATTGTCGGTTCCTTCTTTTGTAAGTATTTTTACATGCTCTCCGCTATTATAAGGAGATAACGGATCTGTCGGAGATTCTCCGCCTGTGTTTTTGTTGCCGTCATATATAACTTTGAACTGATCGTAGTCTGCAAATCCGTCGCTGTCGTTGTCTGCAGCCCATACTGCATATACAACATTAGGGTCAAGACCCTCGGCACCTTTGTCCTTTATTTCTATAGAAGTAACTACAGAACCCTCTTCAGGCTTTTCTGTAATATTGCCCGATGTATTGAGGTTGACTTTGCTCCAGCCTGCCAGTACTGCTTTTTCCTTCTTTATATTGAGCTTAGCTCTTTCAACAGTCATAAGATCGGCAATCGTACCTGTTGCATGATGATGACCACAGGTATAGAAAATACCGCTTTCAGGCACAGGCTTAACTATGCCTTCAAGGTCGGTGGTTTCTGTAAGTTCACCGCCGTTTATATTGTAGCTTATATGGTTGTCTGAACGGTAATCGGGCTGAAGATTTCCGTTTTCGTCAATTGCCCATACTGCATAGAGAGTAATTGTACCGTTTGACTGAATATCATCATCTGCGTCTACAACATACTTGGAAGGATCTTCGTCATCATTGTTGCCTATGATACTTATGGATTTGTCGGCATCTTCTGATGTAAGAGCATCGGGGTAATGAGTAATGCTCCAGCCAACGAATATTTCGTTATCATGTCTCTTGTAATGTCTATTTTGCACTTCATCGCCGACAAGCTTGCCGTTGGCATATTCCATTGTATCAATATCGACTGTAGCTCCCTCTACAAGATTGAGATAAGTTTTATCAGACAACGCAGCTCCTGTTGCATTATCCAGACCGTTGTTATAGTTGAGAACAACAGTATACCTATTTTCCTCATAATCGGGCTTATCATTGCCGTTTATATTATCAGCCCAAAGAGCGTAAAGAGTAACGTCATTATCCGGCATCTTGAACTGATTTTGCCAAATATTTTCGGGGATCGGCTCTCCCTCCGGTGTTTGCTTATCGGAATCTGACAGAGCATTTGTACTCTGTACCTTAAGAGCCTCCACAAGGTCCTTGCTCATAGTAGCGCTGAGAGTTCCTTCATATTTTGTAGTACTCCAGCCTACAAATATAGCATTTGCCTTGTTAAACTCCTCGCTGCCCTTAAGGGTAACGACCTCGCCGAAGAAATGAGAATCACTATCTACGGGAGTTGTACCTGTACCGCCGTTTATGTCATATTTAACATTGGTATCCTTTACAAGCTGACCGTAAGCGGTAACGCTTGCACCCTCTGCAGGTCTGAACTGAATAGAAAATTCGCCCTTTTCGTTAATACCTTCATAAGCATCGTCACGCTTTGGATCGTTCGTTGCCTTTCCCGTAACATATGATTTAGGCGTTCCGTCATCATTGGTCATAGTGGTAAACGGACTTCCCTCATCTATCTTATAGGTGATCCTGTATCTGTCTGAGTTAAGTATCTCACTTACCTTTACAACACCGTCTGCAGGTATTTCAACAAAGCCGTCACTATCCACAGCATATGGCATTTCACCGTCTGCCGCTTTGTTTAGCTCTGTAAATACATTTTCATATGTAACTTCTACGCCGCCGTCATGCTTTTCGTTTTCTACAAGTCTCTCCAGCTTGACCTTAATGCCCTCTTTAACAAGTGTCTCTGATATTTCATCATAATAACCGTTGCGGTCAAGGTCGTTCCAAGCTTTTATCTCCAAAGTGGAAGGCATTATTTTCTTCCACATAGCGTAGAGAATATCAAGGCCTGCGGTCTTTTCAAATGATGAAGGCAGATCTGTAACAGTACCGTCTGCACCTTCTGGGCCGCCGCCATTGCCCGGACCTGCATAGAATTCATAATCTGAGCCCTCGGGAGGATTAGGCGTATTAAGGCTCCAGCCTCTGAATCTGTAGCCCTTCACACTTAAATTGTTAGGTATGATATATACGGTATCGCCTTTGTTGTATGAGGTTTTCTGATAGTTGCGATCTTCGCCATTATATGATGTATTTTCGTTAGCTTCATTATAATATGGCAGATCGCCATCAAGGATAGCGCCCTCAGGCACATTGCCGTCATATATTACCTGATAGTAATCCTCTATATCGTCTTTAACAGGCGTTCTGAGATAAGTTGAGCTATCCTTTTCAAGCTTACCTACAGTATCTCTTGCCCATACGGCATAAAGAGTTATGGTCTTACTCTCATCGGCAGCAGAAGTATCTATTCTGTAAACAAGATTACCGGCCTTGTTCTTTTCTGATATTATTCTGCCCTCTTCAGGCTGAACCGTAAGACCCGGCTCGCCGTTATAATTATCAGAAGACGTACTCCAGCCTACGAATATAGCTTTATCCTTCACAGGCTTAGACGTATCCTTATATTCAGGTATCTGAACAGGCTGATCAGCAATGCCGGTAATATCCTCAGGCTTTTCAACATCAGCGCTGACCCTTCCGCCCTGCATATTGAAGGTCACAGTATAATTGTCCTCGTTATAATCGGGCTGACTGTTGCCGTTTCTGTCATATGCCCATACAGAATAGAGGTTAATTACATTAGTATCATCTGCGGCGTCATTACTGTCCAGTATGTACTTAGTTGTTCCCTTGAGAAGCGTTCCTGACTCTGACGCAGAATTTTCTTCTTCAAGGCTTTCAAACAACAGCTTTTCATCGGTCTTGCTCCAACCTACCTGTACATAGCCATCTGCGGAAAGTCCGCTGTAAGGCGCAGGAGCTATGTCGATTCTGTCGCCGGGTATTTTATTTTCCTCATCCGAAGGAACAATGTTATTTTCCTCTTCGGCACTTGGCTTACTTGGATTATAGTGTATGGTATAAAGCTCTCTGTAGTCGGGAGTTCCGTTGCCTTTTACTATACCCTCGTCGTGTTCATCAAGATTCTTATCCTCTGCCCATACGCCGCGAAGTATTACGTTGCGAGCAGGCATAATATATGTAGTTACACTATTTAATTCATCTGCCCGTGTGAAGTAGCCCTTGAACAGTATTTCTCTTACCTTATCTACATTTGCTGTTCTGTCAAAGTCTGCTATTACATCTACTCCTCCGTCAAGCTCCATATGGCTCCAGCCTAAGAACACAACATTCTTTGCCTTTGGCAGATCATCTTCCGTTGGATAATCAGGAAGGTTAATTGTTTCGCCTTCTATACATTCATATGAAGCGGGCTCAGGCAGGCCTTCTGCTTCTGTATGTGTATTTCCGCTGTATGTAAGAGTATAGTGCGGCTCTGCATAGTCTGCACTGCCGTTGCCGTTGGTATCCTCCGCCCATACGGCGTATACCTTAGTTGCACCGGGTGTAGTATCAGCTATATGTATTTGTGTTATTACTCCACTGTCATTTCCGTTTTTGTCAATATCACCAAGCTTTTCCGTACTCCAACCTACAAGTATGCAGCCGTCTTTTGCTATCCTTTCTCTTCCGTCAGCTGCTGTCATAAGCTCTACATCTGTATTTTCGGCATGATGATGACCACAGTTGTAGAACCAGCCCTCTTCTGCATAATCAGGCTTTTCTACATCATCTTTTATATTGCCGCCGTTTACATAATAATCTACACCTGTAGCATTGTCGCTATAATCCGGGTTTCCGTTTTTATTTTCATCTACAGCATATGTCGCATAAAGCACAGTATTATGTGTAATGGTATATGAATCCTTAGTTATTACCGATTCAATATCCTCGGTTGAAGCGTTTGCCTCGAGAGGAACAAGATGCTGTTTTTCACTCCAACCTACGCAAACAACAGGAAGTTCCTCTTCTGTCCTTTTCATAACATAATCAGCATGAGGCGCCAAAGTTAATGTATGCTGATTTACATATGTACCGCCATTCGGAGTCTCAGGCATCACATTTGGATTACCTTTTGTGCCTGTGGTTAAATTAAGATCATAAGTAAGAGTCCAATATGGTTCAAGATAATCCGGCATACCGCTGCCATTCATATCATCTGCCCACATAGCAAATAATGTCATATTGCTGTCAGGCATTTTGAACATATCCGTTGTATTCTTACCGGGATATTTAGTTTCGGCAATTTTAATATCCTCTTCTGTAAGTGGGTGGGTGTTCTGTACCTTCATCTGCTCGACAAGAGCTTCATTTGAACGGCTAAGATTTAATGAACCCTCTTGCTTGGTAGCACTCCAGCCTACAAATAAAAGTCTTGCGTTCGGATTAGCAGGCTCCGGAAATTGTACGCCGGTCGGAGCGCCAAGCAATACAACATCTCCAAAAAGATAATTGTTTTTATCCGTAGGTGCAGCTGCTGTATCTCCCGGATTCTTTCCATATTCATTGGTTACTTTATTTATATCATAGGTAACATTGTACTGCTTTGACCAAACGGCATAGAGTATCTCGCCCTCATCGGGAAGAACAAATGTGGTTTTGCCGTCTGCCTTTGGATATGGATAATCCGCTGTTGTAGCTATAGAGTCCTTTGCCCAACCCATAAATGTATAGCCGTTGAGCTTAGGTATCTCCGTTGCTTCAAGCTTTGCGGTTACTGTAGCCTTAGCTTCATCTGCGTTTGGATTTGGATATCTATTTGTATCTTTTGGCACATTTGTAACAGTACCGTCTGCACCCTCAGGCTTGTTGCCGTCATATATTACCTGCATATAGTCGGGCACGTCGTCGCCTATGTGCTCACTTGCCGCAGGGTCACCACTGCCGCGTTTATCCTCAGCCGCCACAGCATAGAAGGTCATATCTCTTGTTATATACTGCTCCTCTGCTGCGGTTTCTTCTGTTATTATGCTAAGTTCTGTATCTCTTGTCCAGCTTGATACAAGACCCGGCTCCTGAGTTATCTCAGCCCAACCCAAAGTTACATAGGAATTCTGATCCTTTTCTTCAATTTTAGGCGCTGCTGTCTTAGCCTGATCATGATACCATGCCTTTGTTGTCTTTATTTCTTTTTCATGACCCACATCGCCTACATCATCAACAAAGTCGTGGTAAGCGCCGGCATTGTATATTACAGTAAACGGTCTCTGAAGGGGTATGTCGCAATCCTGATGCGTTGAATTTATACCCTTCTCGGACTTAACAGGCACAACAGCCGTAAGTGTCTTATTATCTTCTGACCTTGTATATTGAACGCCTGTTTCCTCAATACTTCCCTCATTTTTGCTGTTATCCGGCGGTATTGAGAAACGAATAAAGTCACCTGTGGTAAGATTTTCCTTGGTAATATCCGGGTCACCGGGATTAGTCACCACTAACTCATATGGCACAGCCTTAAGCTTTGCCTCTGTAACAAATTCACCATGAGCCGCATCAAATGTTGCTATATTTATTTTTTCATCATGATTAGCCTGATTGCGTACAGCTATCTTTTCTTTGATATCGTTTCTGTATGCAGCTTCTTCGGGATCCATAGTACCGTTCATTATTCCATCGGTAACGGAATCAATGAATACAGTACCCTTTATAGAGCTGCCTACGGCATAGCCTACATTGATATTGATAGTCTCACCGTAATTTACTGTGATTTCCTGAACGGAATAACCGGTCACAGGATCAACTGACGCCGTAAGCCCGCCTGTGTCTCCTGTTTTTGTGCCGGGATTAGTACAGTAAATATGTGTATCATCTCCCGGAGGTACTATCAATTTATAAGTACCTGCAGGAAGCTGAAGTCCATTGATATATTCAAGGGTATACTCCTTATCGGGTTCTATCCTTACGCCGGTTTCCTTCTGATCCTCAGTAGCGTCTGCCGGAACAGCCGTAAAGCCTTCATACTCTTTTCTTGCGTTTTGCTTTGATATTTTAATTTTCTGAGGATTTAAATTATCTTCTCCGCTGTCCTTTGTACCATCTCTGTCTGCGTCATGCCATACGGTCTCCTTTATTTTTGCAGGAAGCACTTCGTTTGTAAATGTCCAGTTGTACAAGGGATCAGAACCATCTCCTGCAATACTATAAGCATGATTATATTCAACATTTTTCAATCTGAAACCGCTGCCGCTCATATTTTGCTTAACAACATAAGCAACATCATATTCATTATCTTTCCACTCTCCTGTAGAAGCCTGTACACTTTCATATACCTTACCCACAAAATCACTGCGTGTTATCTGATTTCCGCTTTGTGATGAAACAGTAAGTCCTTTATATTCCTGAAGGGGAGTTTTACCATTTAATGAGGATTCCTTAGAGCCGTTATTTGAATAGTCGGATAAGCCATTATTATCCATACCAAGTCCGTCTAAGTCAGTTGTTTTGTAACCCAAAGCATCAAAAGTAACGCTCATATCATTTGACTTAAGAGCCGCCGGCTCCCATATAGTCTGTATACGAACTGCCTTTTGTGTTACTATTCTTGTATAACCTGCATCTACTGCATAGGTAGACTTTGTATAATCTTTAAGGCTTATGGTCTGAATATTATTATTTGTAGTAAGCTTATAGCTATTATCCGGCGGTGTTATTTTAATATATACCTTTCCGCCATTTAATGCTTTCAAATCAATTGGAATACTGTAATTGCCTGTATTGTCGGTTTTTACGATTTCATGTCTATCTGCGCTTGACGGAGTTTTGCCATCAGCTTCAAGCATTACGTTTCCATAAAAGGCTTCAACTGTACATTCGGGAAGCTCCCTATCATTTGTTTTCTTATCGTATGAGCCTGTTGCTGTCTCAGGAGTATCAAAGAAAACAAAGCCCTTAATTATCTTTTCCTGAGGTTCGCTGTACAATGTAAGAGCGCCTTTTTCTCCGCCTGTTTTCATTTCAACGGTCTTATCATTAAGTATATATGTCCATGTATCGGAAATACCATGGTCTACGCCCAGATTATCGCTTGCCTTCATATAACTGCCTACTTTTAAGGCTAACATATTGGCTTCTGATGTTCCGCTGTATGTAGAAATACCGTCTATGCTGTAATCATCAGATATAACTGCCGTATATGTGTTATTCTGATTAATACGCCACATATAATCCAGCTTATTTGCAAGAGATGAATCCAAATTGGCACCACTGCCTGCAGGCCAGCTGTTCTGTATTGCCGCAACATTATCTCCCTGTCTCAGAAGGGAATCGTTTTTATTGTTGTAATAGAGCTTTGAGCGCTCTGCTACAGTATCATAATTGGTATTGCCTTCGGGCGGATTTTCAAGAAATACCGATAAACCGTTAGGTATTGTTTCACAGTCTATAAGCGGGAAGTGAAGCTCGCCTGCCTTAGCCTGGGCATATACCTTACCTCTGCCTGTATCGCCGAAATAACTGCCTGCAGGCAGAACACGACCATACTGATCTCTGCCGTTCCAGAATATCTTGTTTACTGCAGCAGGGTCGTCGCTCTTTGAAGAATTACCCAGCATTACCTTGCCCAATGTCTGATAATTGGTACTCAGGTCTGACGGTTTGGGTATTTCAACATATTCTACTGCATCAGTGCTTCCGCCGGGGTTCTGGTCCCAACTGCCGTCAGCCTTTTTCTGAGTTGTTTGTATGCTGTACCATTTACTTCCATCTGTATATATAAAGTTAGGGTCATCGGGTGTACTCAGCTTTATTTCGTCAAGATGTCCCGGAACAGATGGCGTTACCGTAAGATCGGTCTTTGTAACCTTTACTGTCGCTCCGCTGTAGCCTGCAGTATCCTTCTTAACATACATATTGCTCATATCTATAATAAGGCGATATGAGGAAGCATTTTTGGTTTTCACTATAAAATAGCCGCCGTCACCTGAATAGCCCACATCGCTTCCTGTGCCTGTCTTTTCACCCTCAAATTCCACAGAGGTGACCTCGCCAACAGCCTTTGGCTTTGCAAGCACGAACTCAGGCAGATTTTTATCGGGATAGTTAAAGAACATGTGGTAAGCATAGTCCAAGTCCGTAGGGTCGTTATCCGGACCCATTACATATGTACCGTCTGCATTGCCGTATCTGTTAAGGAGGTCTTTATAGTGATTAAAATTATTGTCATTGTTTACATCCTTTATGGAATGGTATACGCTGGCATTGGTAGCCGAACCTATAAGACCTCTGTTGTTTGAAAAGAGGAAATATGTATAGGGCATGGCACCATTCATGGAAAGATTGTATATATAGCCGTCTCTTGTAGCTATATAATAATGCTGCCATACAGCGCCTGATGTCTGCAGAGCAAAAAGGTCTGAATACACTCTGCCCTTCTGAACATTATTGTCACCATCCGTAACGGTTATATCAAATGCTGCAAGAGTGTTTGTACCGCTCGTACTGGAGCTATATTGCTGCTGTGATACAAAATCAGATGAGTCACTGATAACCTTGTTGCTATTGCCGGTCGAGGTTGGCTCTGATCTAAACTTGAAATTATAAACACCTGATTGTTTTACTTCAATAACATGAGCATCATAACCGCCTGTAGTCGCTCCCGCTATTGTCTGTATGCCGCTGTCTGCCGCAAGTGTACCGAATTCGGTATTTGTCTGTGCCATGGGCATAATAACATTTTCTATATCAGCAATATGAGCTGCCGCTGCCGCCTCAGGCTGTATTACGCCATTGGGACCCTTTGTCTCGGCAGCGAGATTTTTAATATAGCCTTTAGTTTCAGTTGAGTCTAATTTCTGCACAGTTCCGTCAGGCAGAGTCATTTCTATATCATAATCTGCATTGCTGTATACGCTTGCCGCTATGTACAGCTTCTCTCCTTCATAGGCATAGGCTCTTATCTGCTGATTCTGGCTAAAGCCTACCCAACTTTTGGTTGCAGCCGCCCATATAAAGGAACGATAGCCTTGATTGGGAGTTTTTGCAGCTGTCGTACCATTGTATGCGCTCTTCACCATATCTGCAGAGCCCTCTGCGAAAGCATTGGTACCAAAGCCGCCTATACACAGCACGGTCAACGCAAGCACAAAAATATATTTTAAATTCTTTAATTTCCTATTGCTATTCATTATAGGTCTCCTCTCTCTTAAATCAAAAGTATCGTCATCTGTCTTTCCGCCGGCAGTTTTTTGTCGTTCTATGTCGTCGTATACCGTGTATGAAACACGCCCCTCGGTATACGGCAATTTCCCCTGTCTGACAAATTTTTCCTGTCGGACAATTGCGTATTTCCGATACTTACCCATAATAGAGCCGCCGCCTGCACAGGCATACGCTCTTTCTTTCATCAAAGAAAGAATGTATAACACTATGCCCACAGCACCGCTTATATATGAATAAAGCCGATTCGTTCTCTTTTTATTAACACCAAAATAAGACAGGTTATTATGCCTGCCTATTGAATGTGTATATGTAATTGTAGCGCTATTGGGGTTGCTTGCTTTTATAAATCCCATAATGTACCCCCCCCGAAAAAATTTTTTTATTTTTTTATTCGGAGAAAATACAATATTTATAGCAACAGTACGCAGCCTTGCGCCTTTACCCTATCATGGGAAACAAAGCGTTGCCCGTACAGATAAACAACATATTTGAGGTTATGTTCAGTAACTGTTCCTTAATTGATAAAATCATATATAATTTTTCAAGAAATTCAAAATTTTTTACTGAACAACACTATGTCATACCGCTATACTAATATAATACTAAATTATAAATATTTTGTCAAATAATTTATAGCTTTATTAAAAATGCATGGTTGTTAAAGCTTTATTAAAAATGCATGGTCGGTCTTATCTGATACCTCTTATAAGTTTTAAAAAATTAAGATATTTTCCTTATTTTTGTCTGCAAGTCTTTTTGGATAAGCCCTTGTTTTTATGTTTCACAGGTTTCGCTGTAATAACTTTTACATCTTATATTTCACATATCCCAAAATAAAAATTTATAAACAGCCTTTTAAAATCATACCCTTTATAAGGAGGTGTTTTAATGAAAAATTTCCTTAAAAGAAAAAAGCCCACAATATGGGCTGTGATCGTTATTACGGTTTTCGCTTTTACATTGGGAGGGATAAAAACTATAAGAGATACTCAGAGCGTTGCGACTTCTGCCGCCAAGAAAAAACTGCCCATATACTGCGTGGACACTCAGGGCAGAAAGCAGGTGGCTATAAATTTTGACGCAGTATGGAAAATGGGTAATATGAGAAGTAATAAATTTAAGCAGGCTTATTCGGCATGAGTGTATCGGATAAACCTGTTTTTTAATATATTTATTAGTTATTCTTTTATAGTCAATAATATATAATTTATCTTATCTACATCAACATTTGACTTTTTTTCATACTCAACCTTACAATATTTACTATTGGTATACAAGTTTACCTATGGTTAATTCCTTTTTTTCGTCAAGATTATATACTGTAAATATACTTTATGGGAGATTTAAAAATGATTGAGAAAGAAATAAAAAAAGAAAAAATACGGAAACGCTATAAAGGAATTGATCCGAATAAAATAAAGGTTATTCCGGCGATACCACAAAAAAATGTATTCAATGATAAAGCAATGGTAAGAGCCGCTGTCTATGTAAGAGTATCCACAGACTCTTTAGAACAAACTTCTTCATTTGAATTGCAGAAGAATCACTATGAATCTGTAATAAAAAATTATCCCGGCTTTGAACTTGTAAATATATATTCAGATGAGGGAATAACCGGGACTTCAACCGAACAAAGATCCGGATTTATGAATATGATAAACGATTGCCTTGAGCATAAGATTGACATTGTTATAACAAAGAGTGTTTCAAGGTTTGCCCGTAATCTGTTAGATTGCATAAAATACGTACGAAAACTAAAATCCCAAACTCCTCCTATAGGAATATATTTTGAAACGGAACATATTTTTACACTTGATGAAAAGAGCGAAATGTTTTTGGCATTTATGGCCACACATGCTCAGGAAGAAAGCCATAATAAAAGTGAAATTATGAATATATCCATTGATATGCGCTTTAAATCAGGAATATATCTTACACCGCCTTTATTGGGATATGATCAGGATGAAAATGGTAATCTTATTATTAATGAATATGAAGCTGACATTGTAAGATTAGTTTTCTTTATGTATCTATATGGCTATACATGTATTCAGATTGCTGATAGATTAACCGACCTAGAATGTAAAACTAAAAAAGGAAATGTAACCTGGTCCCCAACCTCAATATTATATATATTACAAAATGAGCGTTACTGTGGTGCTGTTTTGGCAAGGAAAACATGGACACCAAATTACCTTGATCACAAATCAGCAAAAAATAGAAATAATAAAAATCAATACTACACCGAATTACACCATGAAGCAATCATATCAAAAGAGGATTTCAATGCCGTACAAAGTTTTATTAAAAATGCCAAATATAAAAACAATCGTGTTATCCCAGAGTTAAAATGTGTGTCCGAAGGTGTTCTTGCAGGATTTGTATCTGTCCATACGCGCTGGGCAGGATTTAAACCTGAAGATTATATTTTAGCAAGTGTAGATGAAATTTGTATTACTGAAAAGGATAAATTTTATGATAACATTAATTTAACAGCCGGAGAGTTTGACTTTACAGGATACGAAATAGCGCGAACACAATTTTTTAACATATCAGGTAAGCTATCAATTACTATATCGAATAAATACATTTCTTTCAGTATGGGATGCATCAAAAAATTTAAGGAGATACAATACATTGATATACTTATTTCTCCCCGAAGGAAATTATTGGCAATTAGACCTTCCGAACAAAACATCAAAAATTCGGTAAGGTGGTCAAAATTTACAGAAAACTGTACCGTTGCGCCTAAACAAATAAGCGGACGGGCATTTCTTCCCGTTATTTTCGATTTATTTAATTGGGATACGGACCTAAAATACAAGATTCAAGGCACATATTATTTTAAAGAAAATATGTCGATTATAATATTTGACATTAATAATGCTGAAATCCTTATACCCAAAGCTTCGCTGATAATTGATCCTAAAACGCAAGCTTTGTCTTCTGCTGGTAATAATATAATAGGGTCTCCTAAGGAATGGTGCAATGATTTTGGAATTGGTTTTTATACATACGCTCAAATAAAAGAGCTAAAAAATTATTTTGCATATGGCAAATGGACATCAACCGAAAAAGAAAAAACCTATATTGATAAAAGCATGATAAATGTTACAAGCACAGAAAATATTAAAGATGAAATTAATACAGTTATAGAAAAAATAAAAAGGAACAAAGACAATGAATATTGATACAAATAGTGATAACTTCAATTACAGTGGATATCAAGTTGTAAGAGGAGAATTCTTTGCGCACCTTAAAGAACCCTCCATTACTTTCAATAATTGCAAGATATATGTTAATTCATCTTGTTTAAATAAGCTTCCTAACACAGAATTTATTCAGATTCTTGTAAATAAAGAAAAGAAAAAACTTGTAGTGCGCCCGTGTACCGAAGATGAAAGAGACTCTTTTTGTTGGTGTTCCAAAAGCAAAAAAAGAAAGCCAAAACATATTACCTGTAGAATTTTTTATGCCAAGATATTTAACGTGAAAGATAATAATTATATAACATAGAGAGAAATGGGCATAGCAAACAAGCCTTGCGGCAAAAGCAGCAA
>CANPXH010000005.1 GCA_947585865.1 uncultured Clostridia bacterium | reverse complement strand
GATCCACAGTATCTTATACATTATAACATAAGTCCTGTTTCAGGGCTTTAAACACTATAACTATATAATACGAGGAGGTATTTATATGTTAGGCAAATACACGGGAGAAGCCTACGAGACAATGAAAAAAGTAACGGAAAATATTCCCTATATACCGAATAAGGTATATAAGAATAAGGAATATACCATTTACTGGTATATCAATCAACACGGATATTTGCACGTCTTAAAACCGTCAAGAGTAAAAATGGGCGAAAAAATCATAAACTATACAATCAATGATTTACTGCTTACGGCGGATAATATGCTGAAATCAACAGGACAGAAGGGCTATTACGATACGCCCGAAGCCGTCCTTGAAGCTTTGGAAGGACAAGTGGTGTAGTGGAAAAAGCAAAATTGATCAGGTCAATAACGGAGAGATGCTTTAATGAACATTTCTTGATATATGAGTATGAATATCGAGGGTATCGTTATACAGTTTATGTTAATTTGAATAAAGGAAATGAGCCGTTATATTGGCAGCATCGCAACGAACAAAATCGGATCGACAGTTTGATTGAACTGGAAAATAAGGCAGCAAAACAGGAAAAGAGGCAAGACATAGACAAGGCATTGAAAGAATTGTTTGAATATTGGAACGCATAAAATTGATGTTTTATTTTATGAGGATTTGTGCTATAATCAAAGTAGTAGAACGTAAGTTTTAGTATATGGGAAAATTTACTCCCATATCCTATGATATAATAACAGAAAACTAAAGGAGGAATAAAATATGACTATATTATCTCATAATGAAATAACGGGAAAAGGAAAGCAGACTTATTGGAGCGTCCAAAGTTTTGATAACAACTTCATGGATGATGAATATTATGGCACATTTGAAGAGTGCGCCAAGTATATCAAGGATACATATAACCGCACTGAGGGCGGAAAATATGACGAATACGGCGTACAGACTGCCCTTATTGATACGCAAAACGGCATATTTACATACTGCCATGAAGTAATATATTTTAACGAAAAATAAGGAGTGAATAATAATGATGTATCCTTTTATGACCTTGCCCGACGATACGGAAATAACCCACTCAGAGCTTTTGACAGAAAACACGGTCAAGGTATATGTAGAAAAGCCCGACGCCAAAGACGGCTTCCATAATGCCGTATACTGGCTTCCTAATGGCACATGGGAAAATATAAACGGATTTACAGAGGAAGAAATAAATCAATATAACGATATTATACAGGCTTCCGCCGATATAATAATGGAACTTGCAGAGAAGGGCGGTTTTAAAAATGCCTCAAATCTTTAAGATTGGTGAATATTCAATTTATTTCTGGTCAAACGAAAATGACCCTTTGGAACCCGTACACGTTCATATATCAGAAGGAACGCCAACAGCCAATGCAACAAAGATATGGATAACAAGTAACGGAAAATGTAGTTTATGCAATAACAATTCAAAAATTCCTTCCAAAACATTAAAATTGTTGATGAGAATTATCGAATCACAGCATAAACAAATAATATCAAAATGGAAGGAACATTTTAGCACAATAACATATATAGTTTAACTTAAAAGGATCGCTTCACGGCGATCCTTTTAAAATGCAAAAAATAAAAACGGAACATATATAAAAGGAGGTCTTTATATGTCAAATATAACCTACACATTTGGAAACACCGTAAGAACAACGGAACGCCACACAGCGGAAATAACCGCCTTCCCCACAAAGAAGATACTGGGCAGCGGAAAAAAGAAGGGCACCGCCTCAACAGCTGAGCCTATAAGGGATTTAGAAACATTAAAGGCTATGCGTAGATTTTTTCTTGACGAGGCGGGAAAAACCGAGAACAAAAGTAAGAAAATTGCTGCTCTAAGAAACCATTTGTTGTTTGTCGTAGGTCTTAACTTTGGGCTTCGTATAAGCGATATATTGAGCTTGACGTGGAAAGACCTTCAGTCAGATAAACTCATAATCAGAGAAAAGAAAACGGGAAAATTCAACACAAGATTTTTAACAGACGATATAAAACAGGCTTTGGAAAAATATAAATCTGTACTTACAGAATATAACATTGACCCCTTGCCGGAGGAAAAAGTTTTTGATATGACCAAACAGAACGTCATAAAAACCCTCAAAAGAGCGGCTGTAAAATGTAATTTTACGGAAAATATAGGTACTCACACAATGAGAAAGACATTTGCTTATTGGTACTTAATGAACCATAAGAACGACAGTAGAGCTGCAACGGTATTACAGGCTATGTTTAATCATAGTGACGGAAAAATCACTATGAAATATGCAGGCATTACAGAAGACGAGAATAAGGCAGTGTTTGAGAATATGGGAAATTTCTATATCAATGTAGACAATGGAACTGTCCAAGTCTGCGATGATAAAATAACAGTATCCTACAGCTGCATAGCAGAACTTTTACGCTACGCCTACACTTTAGGAAAGGAAACAACAGATTTTAACACGGACGTAGACAATCTGGAAACATTAAAATCAATGCTTTCCGACCTGCAAATCTAAAACTGCGCTACAAATATAACTTTCCGACCTTCCCGTCGGAAAGTTTACATTATACACAGAAAGGAAAAAATATTATGAAAAATATAGAATTATATACAGAGAATGATGAACAGTTTTATTCCACACCGGAAAATTTAATAGATGAGATGCTGGAAGGCTTGGACTTTGATATGATAACCACAATTCTGGAACCTTCAGCAGGCAAAGGAAACATTGTAGAAAGCATTTTAAAACGCCAAAGCATCAAGTATAGCTATAGCCGCCAAAGTATAGACATAGACTGCATAGAGCTTGACGGAAATTTACAGTCTATACTTCGTGACAAATGCAGAGTGCTGAATAAGGAATATAACGACAGAACGCAGCTTGTATGGAATGATTTTCTGACTTATAAGCCTTATAAGCAGTATGACCTTATAATAATGAACCCGCCTTTTTCAAAGGGTGCGGAACATTTGTTAAAGGCTATAGACTTACAGAAAAACGGCGGCGCTATTGTCTGTATCCTTAATGCAGAAACAATTAAGAACCCATATACCAATATCCGCAAAGAACTTATAAAGCAGTTTGATAAATACAATGCGAAAATAACCTATATAGATAACGCCTTTATATCTGCCGAGAGAAAAACAGCTGTGGAAATAGCTCTTGTAAAAATATATATAGAACCAAAGCCCTCGGATAGCCATATATATGATAAATTTGAGAAGGCGGCTCAGTATGAAGAAATACACGATGAAACAGGCAGCGAAATAATAATAGATGACTATATCAAAAAGGCAATACAGCTTTACAATATAGAAGTCAAGGCTTGTCTGCAATTAATAAAAGACTACGAAGCGTTAAAGCCTCATATTAATATCGTGCTTAACCCGAAGGAAAATTACGAGAGCGAGCCTCTTATAGAGTTAAAGCTGGGCAGATATACGCATAAGGAAAACTCTAAGTGCGGTATAAACGAGGTTCTTAAATGTATAAGGCTTAAATACTGGAAAGGTTTGTTTGACAATCCTAAATTTATGAATAAACTCACAAGTAATTTACAGTCCGAATACAGAAATCAAATCACGGAACTGCAAAACTATGAATTTAATGAATATAATATAAACAATCTCATTATAGAAATGAACGCTTCTATAATGCAAGGCGTACAGGAAACAATAATATCTATGTTTGACAAACTCACAACGGAACACACATGGTATCCCGAATGTAAAAAGAACGTCCACTATTACAACGGCTGGAAAACAAATATAGCTCACAAGGTAAATTACAAAGTTATAGTGCCTTGTAATGTGTTTGCTTTTTTTGATAGGGAGTTTCAACACTATCTAGCACTTGATGTATTACAGGATATAGAAAAGGTTTTGAATTATTTTGACGGAAATATGACCGCTCCCGTAGATTTATCATTTGTTTTGAAAGCGGCAAAACATGACCCAAAGAATATAGAATGTAAATTTTTCAAAGCAACATTCTATAAGAAGGGTACTTGTCACATCACATTTACAAATCAGGCTCTTATAGATAAATTCAACATCTATGTTGGAAAAAATAAGAACTGGCTTCCTCCCTGCTACGGCACAAAGCCCTATAACAATATGACGGACGAGGAAAAATCCGTTATAGACGATTTTCAGGGAATGGAAAATTATAACAATGTTATGGCAAATAAGCAATACTATTTAGGTATGCCCGACTTAATAAGAATAGCATAACAACTACAGAAAGGAAGAAAAAACAATGAAATTCGCAACAAATACAAAGGAGCTCACACAGGCTATACAGGCGGTACTTCCCGCCGTAGACAAAACCGCAGGACTTGACCGCATATACATCAAGGCGGAAAATCACGGCTTATCCGTTATAGTATGGCATTACGACCATTTCTTTGTAAAGCGCCTTGACCATGCGGAAATCGAAAGCAGCGGAACCATAGCCTTTACACTTGACAATATAAAGGCCGTACTTAAAGCCAAAACAGCGCGTATAACCATAGAAAACGATGGAACATATATATTAGTACATACGGGAAATAGAACCGTAAAAGTAGCCGCAATGGAAATAGACGAAACCGTTTTATGTCCTCCTCATGATGAATTTACAGACGTTATGACCCTTACGGAAAAGGACTTTACGGAAACTATAAATAATTTAAAGCTCTTTACAAAAAAGGATATATTCAGAACCGCATTAGAGAATCTTAACGTCAATTCTGCCGATATGTGTATAGAAGCGGTAAACGGAGCCTGCGCGCTGCGCAGAAGGTTCACATTGGAAAATTTCAAAGAAGATATATCCTTTATGATACCTGCCGACGCCATAGAGCATTTAAAGAAAGCTCTTGACAAAACGTCGGAAAATAATATAACACTTTCCATAAGCAAGGAACGCAGCGAAAAGCATAGAGGTTATATATGTATAAAGGGAAATACCTTTGAATATTACCATATCAACGCAGAAGGCAGCTATATGGGCACCTCCCACATTTTCAATTCAATTTCCGATAAAAATGTCTATACCCTCGACACGAAGGAACTACAGGAAATAATATCCTATTACAATGACGTAAGGGATAAATCGGACAAGCTGGAAATACTTATGTCAATACCGACAGATAACAAGCTTTACCTTTATTATGTATGTTCTCAGATGGAAATTTTAGACAATATCGGGATCCAACCCGAATACGATAGAATGAATACAGAGCGCAAGGTCGCCCTTGACGGAAAATTTATATTGGATTTCCTCAAAATACCCGCTTCATTACACCAAGATAAGGTCAAATTCTATATCAGCTATATGAGGTCAAATGTTTTCTTTACAGCGGAAAATTATGAGTGCTGTATATGCCCCATAAATGTAAAAAATGAAAATATGTGGCAAAACTTTGAATACCAAATACATACCAAGGAGGGAAAATAATGCAATTAACACATTACAGAGCTATCCAAGAACATCGCAAAATGTGGAACTGGATAGCTGATGAGTCGGAAAGATTATGTATTCCCGTCCATAAACGTATATATCTGAACAAATACTTTGAGGGGATAATAGTAGACAGCGACTGTTTTCTGTGCGATTACAGTAGTTGTATATATAACAGATTTTGTGACAAAATAGAAAATGTGTGCGATGTTTGTCCTTTACAATGGAACGGCGGATCAGGAAAAGGTAATTGTATAGTCGGTGAGTATGGTCTATGGGGTGAGGCATATGACAACGGAAATTACATAGAAGCCGCCCGCCTAGCTCGTATTATAGCTAATCTGCCGGAAAAAGAATACGAATAACATTACTGTTGTTATATAGAAAATTCTGTGTTATAATAGTCAAAACAAAAGCAATATCGGATATGCCGATCCCCAAAAGGCTGCTTGTAGGAGAGCAGCTTTTTACATATTGACAAGTTTATAATAATTTGTTATAATAATTGTGCCAAAATCGATTTTGTTTTTTGATATGTTCATAAAACAAAAGGAAAAAGAGCCGCACTAAGCGGCTCTTTTTCTTTGCAATAAAAGAGGAATTTTATCCGTCCCGCGGAAAATTTTCAAGAAAAACATTCTCCCTTTCGGGAATATATTATTGTAAACAAAAAAAGAAAGGCTGTTTGCACAGCCCTTCTTACAAAAATCTTTCTGTTCATAGGAGCGTCAATACATATGTTAATATAAAATTATAATTATGTACAGCAAAATCATGATGAACATAATACATTTATCATCATAGCCATACTTTTTGAGTATTGACCATCCCCATGTGCCCAAGGCAAACAACAGAAAGTCTTTGGTATTTTCTATAGGCTTTCCTCCCTGCACCCATATACCTTATTTTTGGTAATAAGCACCCCTTCCCCAACGCAGGGAGCTATAGAAAATAAAAAACAGTACAGACTTATTTGTGCTATTGAATTATCCTTTTTTATAGGAAACTGCACAGTTCGCCTCACTTTCGCTTGGTTTAAATAGTCTGTACTGTTTTATTATATCATAATTTATGGAAAATTTTAATAAAAATATTTTTTCTATTCAAGAATATATTATTGCAAACAAAAGAAGCGAGATTATAAACCTCGCTTCTATGTGATACTACACCTAATTATTTTGGGCAGTATCGGTGTTACCTGTTATGTTATGCTTTACTTCAAAGACAGATGTTATTATTATGTATAAAATCAAAATAATTACAAATGCCATAATGTCATTGGTACAGCCACACAAAAATAATATTTGTCTTCCGTACGATCCAAGCATAAACAACAGGAGGTTCTTTATATCTTCTGCGATATACAAACCCTCCTTATATCCCTAAAACCTGATTTTTTGAAGAAATACCCCTTTCCCAATAAGGCAGGTCATAAGAAGATATAAAGTAATAATACGGAACGGCTTGACTTTACCTTGTTATAAGGATAGGCATAATTCGCCTCACTTTCACATAGGATAGCCGCTCCGTATTTTTTATTATATCATAAATAACGGAAATTTTAACAAAAATATTATAAAATAAAAAAGACGGCTACTTTGTAACCGTCTTTTATATATTTTTTTATTCTTGAAAACACACATTACACTTCTCATATCCCAATATTTCCGCATCATCAACGCTTATCTCCGTAATATTGCTTTTATCCTTTATATATACACAATTTTCCGTATGATATTTCTTCCCCGATTTTGTAACGTAGACGAGAGTGTTATCTTCTGCATCTTTCCTTATTTCTGATTGCATATTATTATAGCCATTTTGCGTGTGTATAGGGATTATTGTTCTATACCCTATAAATATACCACCCAAAGTCAATATTGTAATAGAAAGGACAATACCCGCATATTTCAGTATAGCATAACGGTGTGATTGCAGATATACCTTTTTGTATGCTTTCCAATATGTCTCGGCAACTTCCGAAGGAATTTTACATACTGTTGCCAGTTGCAGGCTGTTATGTATTTTATTCTTTTTAATAAGGTGTGGCGGAGCTACGATCATAGCAGCCATTAAATTTGCATCGTGGTGTTTATCTATATCGTCTGATCGGTGATTTAATAAATGATGTGCTATTTCGTGAGCTATAAAGAAATTGCTGTATGGATTTTTTTCATCATAATATATAGTATATTCGCTTTTATATAACGTATAAATTGCTTCATTATCTTTTAATGGTGTATCGGAAATACTGCTTGCCTTATAATCATTTTTGCATTGCAGGCTATTTTTTATGACTATATTTAATTGCTGAGTAGCTATATTATAACAATTTATAGGCAATTCTTTTGATGTAAACTTTACATATACATACATCAATTCTAGCAGTTCTTTAAATATCATTCTTTTTCACTTCCAAATTCAAGTATTTCTTTAGGCAGCCTGTGTAATAATCCACATACATAAGCTTTTACAAGCTGCTTATCTGTTTCGGATAACTGACTGCATATCTTATTCAACTCTACCAGTCTGTGTGTTGGAAATTCTATTTCCGCCATAAATTGAGACACGGATATACCCAACCCTTTACATATTTTGATAAGACTATTTATAGAAGGGGTCGCGTTGTCTCTTAACATTTTATTTAATGTTTCTTTAGGTATGCCGGACTCTTTTGCAAGTCTGTAATTAGACCAACCCTTATCCTCTAATATTTGCTTTATATGCCTTGTAATGTCAGTATCTTCCATTGTTTGTACACCCCTTTCCCATATTATAATTTAGTTTGCTTATTTTTAAAAGGGATATACTTGTTGTCTTAAATTCTTATAATAGAGATAAATATTTGCCTATTTTCCTCTGTTACTTCACTAAAAAACGGTATTGGAAATATCCAACACCGTTTGTGGTAATTTATTCTGTTTTCCCAGAGCTAGCCGCCAGTATTTGCGGCTTGTCGTCTGCTATCTCAACGGTAATATCCGCTATTTGCTGCAACCCGTCTATAAACATATCCCTCTGTTTATTATCCATTTTTAAAAAATTTTCCAACACCTGTGCAGCCTTTGGAGATAAATTGTATTTCTGAGCTATACTTTTTATCTCGTCATCAGGAAGGAACATTTCTTCCTTGCCATTGACAAGCCATTCTTTATTGACATTGTAAAGCTGACAAAGCAATAATATTGAGGATATAGGAATTTCGTTTGTTGCTTCATATTTAGCAATAGTATTTTGTTTTACCCCTAATTTTGTTGCCAATTCTGCTTGCGTTAGTTTTAAAGTTGTTCTAATTTGTTTAAATCGTGTATTAATTGTATCTGTCATACCGTTTATCATCTCCTTCTGATATTAATATACCATAAAAATATCAAAAAAGCAATAAAAATTTTTAAAAATATGTAAAATTTATATCTTTTACTATTGACAATATGTAAAATTTCATATATAATTATCCTATAATCAATAAAGTAAAGATAAATAATTTGTTTTACAATAATGTGTGTTTTTCCTTGTCAGGAACCTTGCTTTCCCTGCGTCGCCTTCCTTACGGAACCCTTTGGCGGGTCGCAAGGACTTCGGAAAACATAACGTAAAACAAATTTCCAATTTGTTTTACAAAGGAGGTGTAAATATGAAAAATCTAACTACGATCCAGTTGGCAGAAATTCTCAAAAAGCTTTCTGATGAAAATTTGGAAAAAATAAAAGAGCTTTCAGAGAATATATTAGTGTAGTTTAGCAGAAGGAGGAAATAAAAGAGAGCCAAGCTTACGGCTCGGCTCTCTAACAACAATCAAAACATGGCAATGACGAAGTCTATAAACGGCTATCGGCGGTTATGACATTTTATTATCATCTGTAATTTTTGCGATACTTCTGACCTTACTGTTGGACAAATCCTTATGATGTATGATTTGCCATACAACAAACCCTTTCAGTATCAGATTGCATATGTAACAAATACCAATAGTGATGCCGCCGATACTGCTTATATTGATAAAAACTTTCACAAAAATTTCTATCAGGCTTCCTCCTTTCCGTAAGAGTGTTACCTCTTACTTTTATGTTTTGTCGTTCCCTACCCAATAACATATTTTATAACTATAGTAATATTTCGTCAAGAAAATTCCAAATACCTCTTGACATTTGTACCCACTTATGATAATATATATTTGTGGGTACATAAAGAAGGGAGTGCATCTTATGAGTAAAAACCCAAAGATGGGCAGACCTACTGACGATCCCAAAAATACAACCTATAAAATACGTCTTTCTAAGACTGATTTAGCTCGCCTTGACTTCTGTTGTCAGAAGACGGGCAAGCCTAAGTCCGAAATAATCAGAATGGGCATATCTAAGGTGTATGAGGAATTGAAAGGATAGGGCGTTCCCGACTGCCGCAAGGCTTATCCCTTGCGGCTATCCACATAAAATAAATACAGAAGGGCAAGTCAAGGCAAATTCAGCCCCTATGAAGATATGGCACAATAATATCCCGTACCACAAAAAGGAATAAATTTTCCCCTTGACATCTGTCAAAAAATGTCGTATTATTAATACGAATATTAGAACATCTGTTCGATTAAAACAACATAAAAAACTGCTATCCTTCCTGCGCCAACACTTAGGATAGCAGTGCAAAACACAATAAATGGAAAAATAATCAGCCCGTAGGGTGTCTTATTTTTATGCCCATTTATGTATGATTATTATAACTTAATATAGACATTTAGTCAAGAAAAAAATAATTAAAAAACAAGAAATAATATTCAGGTATAAATCACAAAGGAGGTCTCTTAGATGAAAAGGATACTTGTCACAACCAACATTACAACGGCAGCTTTGTCGTTGATTGCATCCGCAATGGCAATGTTTTATATTCCACTATCTTTTAACGGAGTATGTACACTGTTGTTAATAGTTGGCTTATTTGCATTGATAATTGCATTAGCTATAGACCTATATACAGATCATATCAAGAGGAAACGCAGACGGGATAAAATAATGAAAAAGCTTGCATATAGCAAAAGCTTGTACGCCGTTCCAGACAGTAGATATTAAGGAGGATAATTATGAAACAAAGAATAGATTGCAGCGATACTGTCAATTTTCTCAATGAATTTAATAGATTATGTGATAATTCATCGTGTGAGAAATGCTATTTCGGAAGTCACGCTGAAATTAGTAATCCAAAGGCTAATACAAAAACTGACTGCCTGTGGCGTATTGCGAATAACTCCGAAGAGGTGGTACATATTGTACAGAAATGGTCAGATAACAATCAGCTAGACATTCCTACATATTTAGAATACTTTAAGGAAAATTTTCCCTTTGATAAATTCACAACAAAAAATTCCACAATGCGAACATGCTTTTCGGAAGACGCCGACTCGGTTGTTGAATTTTGTAATGGTAACTGCATTAATAGTTTTTTCAGTATGGACACTAGACACTATGGATGTAACAGCACTTGTTATGATTGTTGGAATAAACCTATTCCGGAAGAACTTTTAAAGGAGATAACCTAAAATGAAAATACAGATAGTACAAACAAACAATAACAAACGTAACGGACTTGCCGACCTTATAGCAGAGGCACTAAAAGACCTTGACGGAGAAATAACAATAGACTTTATTCTCGGCCCCTTCCAAACCTCCCCTATCAGGGGAGGTGGCAGCCGTCAGGCTGACGGAGAGGTTCATACCTTTGCCGAAAAATCTCAAATACCAAAAGAGAATATATCTAAAAAAGACTCCGTATACGAGCTTGTAACCCACATACACGGAGCAGGTAAAAGCAAAGAATATCAATCTTTTGTCCGTAACAAATTTCCAAACGGCTTAGATTTTGATCAATTCATTGGTTATCTCTACACCCATAAGGCGGAAATATTAAAAGCCTGCGGCCTGTAGTCAGATAAAAAGAGAGCCTTTAATCGGCTCTCTCATAGTTGCGTAAGCAACGAACGACAGAATATATCTGTAGCGTGTTTTTCGGAGGCTTACTGTGTGCGGCGATTTCGGCGATACTTGCCGCCTTTTTATTCGACATATCCTTGTGTGTTACGATTTGACGGACAACAAAAGCGTTGAATACAAGATAGCCTATATATCCGACACAGTATAGTCCTCCGCAGACACCTACCAAAATGATTATGTCTGTCAAGGTATACCTTCTTTCTTTTGGAATTTTGGCATATCTTTTTTAATCGCATATCTTTTTTAAAAGCACTTACATTGCAACCAATTATATTTTACACAATTATTTATAAATAGTCAATTATATTCAATAAATATATCCCCATAAAAGGAGGCTCTCAATGACTAAAGACGAAATTTTGGTATCGTATTATGCCGACAACGGCAAAAAGCTTCACAGACTTATAGATATGCTTCTCCTTAAATTCGGCGGCTTGTCGGACAAGGACAGTGCAGATTTTTACTCATTAGGTAACTCCATATTTATGAACGTACTCAACCGCTGGGATCCCGATGAAGGTACAGCCTTTGAAACATACTTATCTATCTGCTTAAACAATAAAATATGCTCGGAAATATCCAAGCGCAACTGCCATAAGAGGGCGGGCAACCTCGTATCCTTAGACACCTGTATAGGCGACGATGAGGACAGTTACATAACCCTCATAGCAGACGATACCAACATAGAGGCGGAGCTTATAGACAACAATGCTTTATCGTCAACAATGGAAGCGTATTTAAGAAAATTATCTCCCTTACAGAGAGATATATTATATATGCTTGCAGACGGCTCACCTTCCGATGAAATATGTATCAAATTACATATTAAATATAAGGATTTCTGCTCTCATATGGCAGTTATCCGTTCATATGACAAGGTAAAAATACTTTTTCATAAGCCAAAGGACGATAGCTATGGCTGAAATTATCGCAAGCTACGACAACATCAAGGGCGGATTTGTCAAGGGCTTAATAATGCTCTATGATGATACCGTCAAAGACCTGACCGTTAATAAGACAGAAATGTACACATCTGTTATAAGCTTTATATCGGACGTATACAGAACAGTTAAGGAAAATAATTTTGATTTTAAGACTATCAATATAGATGTTGAAAATAGAACAACGACCTGTTCACTTATACCTCGCCCCTCAACCTCCCATATAATAGGGGAGGTGGCAGCCGCTAGGCTGACGGAGAGGTGACTATTTCACGAAATAAAGGATAAGCAAAAGCCTATCCTTTATCATAAATTACTTGTTATTTGCTATTTTTGTTCAATATGCCTTATCCACTCCGTTATAACCTTTTGGGCTACAAACAGAGTAGACATTATGCAAATCCTTGCAGACAAGCATAATTCCGGCACAAATCTTTGGATAATGGTATCGACACATATTCCGAAAATACCGAATAACAAATCGATTACATCAATCACGATACCACCTCCCTGTTCCGATATTGGAGATGATACCGGCTGCTTGCCTGTTAAGTCGGGCAGGGACGGGAAGTATCGGATATGCAATCACGGTAAACAGCCGCTCCGTTGTTTTTAGAGTCAACGCGGAGCGATACTGTTTACTCTTACATTATACCACAATACCATAATTTTACAATGCATTTTACATTAAAGGAGTGTGAACTATGACCTACGCAGTAAAGCTAAGCAATAATATTCGTAAAATATTTCCCGATATATCATCGGAAATAATAGAGACAATAACCGAAAACTGGTGTCCTTATCGGATTTTCGGATATAACGCCCCGAATTACGGCGACGATACTTGTTGTAACGATTGCGACAAATGCTGGTACAGGCAGACTATAAACCAGTAGTTACTATTCTTTATCCGCTAACCACTAAACACAAAGGAGTGACATTATGAAACAAAAGACAGGAATAATCCAAAGAGATCCCTTTGACAGAGTGAAAAGAGAAGTAAAGAGCGTTTCTTCTTATTTGAAAGCTCTTGAAAAAAAGACTCTCAGAGATGATTACCCAACTCAGAGATATTCTGAATATTGGGAAAAGCAGAAACAGTACGACCTTGTATCTACTATACTTCACGGCTATCCCATTCCGGATATTATCATAGCCGAGGAGATCAACGACAACGATACCTACTGGATATGGCTTCTTGACGGATTGCAGAGGCTTAGCACTTTGGCGATGTACCGCAACAACGCCTTTAAGTGCGGAAAGAACACCGACAATCCTATTATATCCTATCAGCTTATAGTTAAGGACGAGGACGGGACTAACCATATCGAAAACAAAGAGTACGACATAAGAGGAAAGCTTTTCAGACAGCTTCCTCCCGAATTACAGGAACGATTCGATGAGTTTAACATCGGAGCTACAAAGTACCTTGCCTGTACTCCCGATGATATTGAATACCACATCAGAAGATATAACAATTCAAGGGCTATGACAGCCGCACAGAAGGGCATTACATATCTTGGCGGAGAATATGCCAAGGTCGCTAAGAAAATCGTCCAGATGGATTTTTTCAGAGATAAGGGCAATTATACACTTGCTTCATTCAAGAACGGAGCTATGGAAAGAGTCGTACTTGAAAGCATTATGACCTGCTTCTTCATAGACGACTGGAACAAAAATCCCAACGCTATGTGTTCTTTCTTGCAGGAACACGCTAAAGTCAGCCATTTCAACGAATTACAAGGATATATAGAGCGTCTTGACGAAATAGTAGAGAGCAAAGAGGATATTCCTATGTTCAACTCAACGGAAACGATACTTTTTATGCCTTTATTCCGTAAGTTTACAAGGCTTGGCTTGGACGACAGCCGTTTTATGGATTTTCTTAAATCCTTTGACACAGAACTTAGAAACAAATCCGTCAACGGCACGACATACGAGGAACTTAAAACACAGGGCGGCACTAAGGACAAAACCGTCATTATGAATAAGATAGAGCTTCTCACGGCCCTTATGACGGAATATCTTGGCACAGAGGAAAATACTTCCGTATCAGCCGATGAAGAAGCCATAGCCATAGACAATGAAGCTATAGCGGATTTCATAGACGACTTTACCGCAAGGGATATTATTATATCCCACGTCGACACGCAGGCACAAAAGAATATGGTAGCAGTTCAGTCTTTAATGTCTGTGGGCGTTGACGATATTATGCTGCCGTGGGAGGTAGACGATGTTACACCTCAGTCCTTTATAGATGCCTTGCAGACAAAAGACCCGGAAATCATAGACAGTATTATTGAAAACGCAGACCTCTATACAGACTGCTTAGAGGATTGGATAAAGAATATAGACAACAACTCGCCTTTACTTAACAGAGAAAATATTCCTGCCCTTGTGGGCTTGGCAAAATATGTCTGTGACATACTCATAGACGACAGCCTTTTTATGGATTGGCTTGAAAATTATGCTCTAGGCTATACCCATACGGAACCGTTATCGGTAAGTTACCTCTGTGAACGCTTGGACACATATATTGCTTATATAAATTCACGAAATAGCGGAAACTCCCAACCTTCTGCCGTATTGGAAGCGGGTGCATAATGTGTATGTACTTTGCAAAGAAAATAAACAGACAAAAAGGTTTACAAAAGCTATCGGTACATTTGACAATGAAACAGACAAAGGAGAGGATAATAACAATGAAAACAGGTAAGATAGGAGCTATTATTTTAGCTATCGTTATTATTGTAGGCGCAATATCAGTATTTTTATGTTCAGAGGTAGTGCCTGCGGGATATGTAGGCGTACAGTATTCTCTTAACGGCGGTATTAAAGACGAGGTTCTTCCGCAAGGCTGGCATTTAGTCGCTCCCACCATTAAGGTATCGGAGTATTCTATTGCTACCGAACAGCTTCTTATGACGCAGGACGAAAGGGAAGGCTCTAAGGATAACGACAGCTTTGATGTTATATGTAAGGACGGCAAGCTCAATGTCGACTTTGAAATGAGCTATCATTTTGAAAGCGATGATGTGGTCAGAGTATTCACCAAGTATAGAGGAATGACAGGTCAGGACGTTGTTGACAGTATCATAAGAAATAAGGTCAAGGCAAAAATCTCCGAAGTCACTTCTACATACACGGTTTTAGAGGCTCATATGGATAAGAAGGCGGAGCTTAACAGTGAAATAACCAAAGTATTGCAAAGCTATCTGTCAGAGTACGGAATTACCGTAGAGTCAGCCAATCTTTCAGCCACAAGACCCGATGAACAAATACAGCAGGCTATCACAGAGAGAAGCAAGGTAGCGCAGGAATTAGAGATAGAAAAGCAAAAGCAGGAAAAGGCTAGACTTGAAGCCGAAACAAAGACTATACAGGCTAAAGCTGCGGCAGACGTTAAGAAAATCCAGACCGATGCCGACGTTGACAGATATGCCAGATTAGGACAGGCTATCACACCTCAGTTGATTTCCAAGTGGGAAATGGACGCAAGACAAAAGCACGGCTGGGTAACAATTCAGGGCGCTAATACAGTAGTAAAATAATATTAACCGGGATGATGCTATATCAAGAAAAATTCAAATAAAAATACAGAAATAAATAATGTAAACTTAGAAGGCAGACAGGCTGTATGTATTCAATGTAAAGACGGTCGCAATCATCCCGTGCCAAGCAGTTGGGATTTACCTCATTTTCAGTACAATCCCAATGCTAAGTATGATTATTATTACTGCGGATGTCTGCATACAGGAGAGTAAATCGAATGATTAATGTTTTTGAACAAAAGACAAAAGCATTGTATTTTGCTACTATCCCATATATAGGTGCTTTGTATTATAACGAAATATTTTTCTGTTTTGAGGATATACCTATTATATTTTCTTGTATAGATAGAAAGCAAAACCTATATCTATGCCATTGTAATGAGATAAGGGGTATTCAAAAATGGAACATTGTACCCACTACTGACAGCATAATAGAAGATATGTGTGCTGACAGGATTACCGTTTACGAAGCGCTTAAACATTCTTCATCGGAAGTTATCTGTGTAGAATATAAAAAAGAATGGGGAACAATAAAAGCTTATAAACGGAATTTTGCATACCTTGATTTATTAGATTTGCCTGACACAGACGCCTATCTATACGACACAAAAGATTACTAAACAGTAGAAAGGAGAAAGAGTTGTGCGCACATAAAATTGCAATTTCTCCTTACTTATGAGACAAGATAAAACAAATATTAATACCAAAATAAGACGGAAAGACGGCATAATTGTTCTTAGTCTTTTCGATGGAATTAGCTGTGGTATGGTTGCTTTAGAAAGAGCAGGCATTTCTGTTTCAAAATATTACGCCAGTGAAATAGACAAATATGCGATTGAAATTTCACGCAAAAATTATCCTCAAATAATACAATTAGGCGATGTTACCCGATGGAGAGAATGGGATATTCCTTGGGCTGATATAGATTTATTGATCGGCGGAAGTCCCTGTCAAGGATTTAGCTTTTGTGGGAAACAATTAAACTTTAATGATCCACGAAGTAAATTATTTTTTGAATATGCCGATATTCTTAATCACATTAAATCGTTTAACAAGAATATAAAATTCTTACTTGAAAATGTGGTAATGAAAAATGATTATAAAGCGATAATAAGCGAGAAATTAGAATGTCTTCCGATATGTATTGATAGCGAAATAATAACGCCTATGCGAAGAAAAAGATTATATTGGTGTAATTTTAGTTTTAGCTTGCCGTCAAGAAGATACCTTACACTAAAAGAAATTTGTAATAAAACAGTTGATAATAAACTTTTTCTTAGCGACAGCCAATTTAAGAAAATAACATACAATAAAGATGGCTTATTATATATACATAATTTACCTCACAAAACAATGATTGTCAATGAATACGATGGTGTTATTTTAAGTAGAACGTGGCAGGTATATATGCCTATCGTTCGTCAAAAAGCCATTGTATTAGGGCGGCAAACCCCAATGATGTTGGCGTGTGTGTGTCTACCGATAAAGGATTAAGGTTTAGAAAGTTTTCCCTATATGAAATGGAAAAGCTTCAAACCTTACCATTAGGTTATACACAAGTAAGTGGAGTGAGTGAGTGCCGAGCTAAAAGCTGTATAGGGAACGCATGGACTGTAGATATAATTGCTCATATATTAAGTTTTATTAAATAAATATGAAAGGAGTACAGAGGTTTAGGCGCCTATCAAACATATGTTTACTCCGAAAATAATTTGAACTGGAAATTAATTAATTTTTGCGAATTTGATAAATACGCAATTAAAAGCTATTGTGCTATACATAATGTCGATGAAAGTCTTAATCTTGGCGATATTACCAAAGTCAATGAAAACGAAATAGCAGACTTCAATATGATATGCGGCGGATCGCCTTGTCAGGATTTTAGTATTTCGGGCAAACAAAAAGGTTCTGTATGGGAATGTAATAACTGTGGACACACATATAATCCTCTTACGGTACACTATAGTCAAAGAGAGTATTGTCCCCATTGTCACAGTACGTCTCTTAACAAGTCACGTTCTTCTCTGCTTGTAGAGTTTCTGCGAATTGTCAGAGGCAAACGCCCCGATTTTGGCATATACGAAAACGTCAAGAATATCGTAGGCAAGAAATTCAAAGATACCTTCAATATGTTCACAGACGAACTGAACGAGTATGGTTATAACGTCTATTACAAAGTCTTAAATGCTAAAGACTACGGTGTACCGCAGAACAGAGAGCGTGTATATCTCATTTTTATAAAGAAGTCTTTGGATAACGGCAAATTTGAATTTCCGCAAGGCTTTGATAACGGTATCAGGCTTATAGACGTACTGGAACAGGAAGTAGATGAGAAATATTATATATCCGGAGAAAGAATGAAAATTATAAGGGAAAATCTCGGAGATATTTTCAAGAATAATTTTATTATAGGAAGTAGCCAGAAAAATGCCTTTGTCGGTGACGATAATGTCTGTTCAAGTCTGACAAGCGCCATGGGAAACGGCGGAGGACATACACCAATGGTCAAACAAAAGGGTATTGATAAATCCTATAATAATCCCTCTGCAATAGAATACGCTAATTGTATAACTTCAAGAGAGGATAGAGGCATAAGCAACAGACAGGCAGAAAGAACGGCAGTAATAGAGAAAGACTTAAAAATGCAAGCACTCAATCCGTGTAAAGACGGTACTTGCAGAGGCATTAAAGCACAACAGGCTAATAACACGCTTGCAAATTTTAGGTCTGCTAAATTTGGAGCGACAGGCGTATTGGAAAACAAAGACAATATCCGTATTCGTAAACTCACTCCAAAAGAATGTTTTCGTTTAATGGGCTTTGAGGATAAAGACTGGCAAGCGGCAGTCAACGCAGGTATATCAAATTCACAGCTTTATAAACAGGCAGGCAACTCCATAGTGGTAGACGTGCTTTATTATATATTTGTCGAGCTTTATAAGGCTATGCCGTATCTCTTTGACGACCTTAAATTAAGCAGCTTCTTTTCAGGTATCGGAGCTTTCGAGAAAGCCCTTGACAGGTTGTATGAAAGCATAAATACCGAAAATTTTCTTGTGCCGTCAGAAGAATAAGAACTGACGGCTATAAAGAAAATGCCGTACCGCAAATTATACAGGCGGTATTGCGTTCCGAGCGCAACGATTATGGCAAAATGATACGCAAGGCTTATGAAGCGGGGCTAATCAAAGAACGTCGTGCAGCTATGAAAAAATATGCACCGAGAAAAGATGGCATTTCAAATACCCTAACAACTGTTTTAAAAGATAATTATGTTTTATGTATTGCTATGTGGGGTAGATATAATCAAGACGGTAGTATAAGTCAGAAACTAGAGCCTAGACTTGACGGATATACAAACACCTTAACTACCGTACAAAAGAACAATATGATATTGGAGTTAGATAAAAATGCATGAAGGATATATTGAAAGAAAGTATAAGGAATTTTATGTTAAACATGGCTATATACCCCATATGTTTAATGCGCATGACTGTAAAGAAATAAAAGATTATGCGCCGACCCTGACTATATATTGCGACCATCCAACAGCTTCGGGAAATGTATTAATACTTGAAACAAAACAATAAAAATAAAATCGAAGTTTTATGCAAAGGGTGATACACTATAAGACAAATTGAGGATAACTGCTGCAATTGCGCTGTTCCTTTATATCCCTGCTATGACACTTGTCCTTTAAAACACGTTGAGCATATATACTGTGATATGTGCGGAGCTGAAATTTACGGAGAGGTATATCATAGCGGCTGCGGAGAGGATATTTGCGAGGATTGCATAACGTTAATGGTAGGCGATGATGAAGAATGGGAGGAATGATATGCACAGTAAAATAGATAATTGGCTTAATAAACATTTCTGTCAGAAACGCTTTTGCCCCAAAACAAACATAATTGAAATTCCCTCATATCCTAGGGTATACGGTGTATATCCTACAGCCATTGAGGACATTATACTTCAAAATATCGAAGCGTTAAAGAAAGAGAATAAAGTATCAACAGATGATATAATAGACTATATTTCACCTAAAACCAACCTAAACGACCATAAAACTATGTTGCGTTTTATCATATCGGGAGATTTTTATGATTACCACCCTATTGACGTACTGAACGTACTGAAATACACAGCAGAATATTTCAATACTACCCTTGACTATCTATTAGGGCTGACGGATAAACCCTATTAAGGAGATGTATAAATGGCAAACAGAATAGATTGTAGTATAACCGAAAACTATCTGAAAGAAAAGGCAAGAGCTTTACGTCCCAGTGCAGACGCAGGACTTGCTTGTACGATAAACTGTGCGGATTGTCCTATAAATACAATGCATTGCGGTGCTGATGAACTATTAAATCCCGCCGATGCAATTTCACGCATACAAGCTTGGTCAGACGCTCACCCTCGCAAAACATATAGGGATGATTTCTTCGCAGGGCTGCCCAATGCTCGCAAAGACGAAGAAGGCTATCCTTTTGTCGAAGCCTGCGATATATACGATGATGATACTATGGCGGACTTATGCGGCGGCAGACCTTGTCACGAGTGCTGGGACTTACCTATGGAAGGAGTATAAATATTAACGATATATTAACCGTACCCATATGGCATAAGATATGCCTTACTTTTAAAGAGGCTTCTCTTTATTCTAATATAAGCGAGGGTAAATTAAGAGAAATTGCGCAAAGACCCAACTGTCCGTTTATACTGCATAAAGCAAGCCATATATTGATAAAACGAGAAAAGTTTGAAAAATGGATACAAGAACAAACAAAAATTTAATATTGCGGATAAGTGAGGCATATGATATAATAATTATATGCCTCACCCCTTTAATTATATTAAAGGAGATGATTATATGGGCAAAGACTTAAAAGGTAGGGAACTAGGCACAGGTATAAGACAAAAGGCTAACGGACGATACGAAGCCAGAGCTATGGTTAAAGGACACTCTATTAGTATCTCGAACGAAAGCCTAAGAGTTTTAAGAAAAGAATTTGACATAGCAAAGCAAAGATTAGAAAGCGAACAAGAAGTTTTTTATGGATTAACGCTTAATGAATGGTTTGACCAGTGGTTTTATAACTACAAAATACATACTATAAAAAAGACAAGCATCACCCCCATAAAACAAAAATATCGTAAAGTTGGCGATATTTTAGGTGAACGACAATTAGACAAAATTAAGAATTTTGAACTGCAAGAGATCATAACTTCGCTTATAAATAAAGGGCATAGTTCAAAATACGTCAAAGAAATTGCCAGTACCATATGTTCTATATTTGCTATGGCTAAAGAAAATGATTTGATTAAAACAAATCCTGCAGCTATGTTAGCGGTACCCAATGTTGTCCATAAAAAAGACTACAGAATACTGGAACCGGATGAAGAACAGGTGTTTTTATCATACGCAAAACGCAGATGGTCTTATGAATTAATATTTATATTACTCAATATGGGTTTGCGTTGTGGTGAAATTGGCGGTCTTAACATTGACGATGTTGATTTTAATAATAAATCAATATGTGTAAATAAGCAATTGGTTTGTTCTTATTACGAGGGAGTTAAAACCTTAGAAATTACATCGCCTAAGACGGCAAATGCAATAAGAGAGATACCTTTCACAAACGCAGAAGTGGAAAGGGTATTAAAGCACCAAATTGAAAAAACAATTAATAGGAAGAAGGAATTGGGCAACAGATGGCGAGGCGAAAACGAATTTTTAAATTTGTTGTTTACTACAAACCTTGGCTCTCCAATGACACGTTATAATATTGAAAGAGAAATTAATCACATTATTAACGAGATGAATACTGACGAGCAGATTATGGCAAGAATGGAAAACAGAGAGCCTAAAGTATATCAGAACTGTTATCCACACGCCTTACGCCATACATTTTGTAGTAAATGCTTCAAGGTGGGAGTAGACCCCAAAGTCGTTCAGATGTTAGTAGGACATCAAAATTACAGTACGACTATTGATATTTATACTCACGTTATGCAGGACGTACTCAATAAAGAAATGAACAAATTAAAGCAAGCAGAAGTGTCTAAGCTTAACATATTATAATATTTGGGATTTAGTTATACTTTATATATGAAATTTGGGATAATAAAAAATGTTTGAAATAATATCCAAAACAAATAAAATCCCAACAACAAAATCCCAAAAATGGAAAAGACATTAATAAAAAAATGGCTTAAATGCAAGTATTACATCAAAAATTCGCCGAAGCTATGCAGTAATGACAGTATAAGCCGACATATCTTTCTATATTGTTTGAAAGCGGCATATAGAAATAAAATTGCTTCTGTCTGTAAAGCTTATAAACATTTGGCTGCGGTCTGTGATTATATTGTATATCAAGGTCTTAGACAGACTTTGCCGAGAAGCTTTATGCTTATAGCAATAATAGGTATGAAGGCAAACTTGTATAATATGAGGAATTATCGAAAGATAGTTCCTCTTTTTTTGTCCATGGGAAAGCGGCCGCCGATGATAGATATAACAATGAGTCACATATTATTTGATGCTTTATTCGTTTGCCATGCTATAAAGGATTGACCGCTCATATATAAAAGAGCAGCAAACAATTTTTAAAAATAAAATTTGTCCTCGGTATGGTGCCGAATAAAAAAAGCCAAAATACAAATATCCCCCGAATAGTTCGGGGGATAAGTGCTTTATTTATTCTTTCTGTCAACATAAGTTGTGTGAAGAAGCTTATGTGCTTTTTCCTTGCCGGGAGCTTCAAAGTATTCATCATAGACCTTCTTTATTATAGGACTTTCATGAGAACGTCTTATGTCGTTGTTCTTATCGGCTGTATAGAGTACGGAAGAACGAAGTGTCTTAAGATCAACATTGTTTCTGACAATGTCGCCCTGAACAGGCTGGCCGCCGCCGTTGATACATCCGCCCGGACAAGCCATTACCTCTACAAAGTGGTAATTCTTCCTGCCTGCCTTAATATCCTCTACGACCTTTCTTGCGTTTGCAAGGCCTGAAGCAACAGCTACATTTACAGTAACTCCGCCTACCTCGTAGGTAGCTTCCTTAATGCCCTCAGTTCCTCTTACCTCTTCAAAGTCTACCTTCTTTATATCCTTATCGAGTATAGAAGCTGCTGTTCTTAAAGCGGCTTCCATAACACCGCCTGTAGCGCCGAATATGATACCGCCGCCGCTGGCAAACTCAAATGGATCGTCATAATCTTCATCGGGAAGCTCTGTGAACTTGATTGCAGCATTCTTTATCATTCTGCCAAGCTCTCTTGTAGTGAGTGAAACATCTACATCGGGCATACCGTCATTCCACTGCTCTTCACGAGTTACCTCAAACTTCTTTGCCGTACAAGGGATTATACTTACAACAAAGAGATCCTTTGGATCGATATTGTTCTTCTCACAGTAGTAGCTCTTTAAAACAGCGCCAAACATCTGCTGAGGAGACTTACATGAAGATACGTTAGGTATAAGCTCGGGATAGTAATGCTCTATGAACTTTACCCAGCCCGGACAGCAGGATGTGAACATAGGCAATGTACCGCCGTTCTTAACTCTCTCTACAAATTCATGAGCCTCTTCCATAATGGTAAGGTCGGCTGTAAAGTTCATATTGAATACCTTGTCAGCGCCAAGTCGTCTTATAGCGGCAGTCATTTTGCCTTCCACATCGGTACCGGGCGCCATATCAAAGCATTCGCCCAATGTAGCTCTTATGGAAGGAGCCGTAAATACAACTACCTGCTTGTCGGGATCTGCAATAGCATCCCAAACCTTGGCTGTTTCATCCTTTTCCGTCAAAGCGCCTACGGGGCAGGCAACTACACACTGGCCGCAGCCGACACAAGGAGAGTCGTCAAGGCTCTGCTCAAAGGCACAGCCTATGTGAACATTGTAGCCTCTCCTTATAGCGCCTATAACTGAAACTGACTGTAAATTCTTACAAGCGGCAACACAGCGTCTGCAATTTATACACTTGCTGTTGTCTCTTATAAGATATGGTGATTTATCATCGGGTGCGGGATAGTTCTCATCTGTAGGGAATCTGTCCTCGTCTACGCCGTATTCAAGTGATAATCTTTGTAATTCACAATTGTTGCTTTTAACACAGGAAAGACACTTCTTTCTGTGGCTTGAGAGCAGAAGCTCAAGAGTAGTCTTTCTTGAAGCACGTACTCTGGGAGTGTTTGTAAGGACCTCCATACCCTCTTCAACAGGATATACGCAGGAAGCGACAAGAGGTCCTCTTCCCTTTATCTCAACGATACATATTCTGCAAGCACCTATGCAGTTCACATCCTTGAGGTAGCAGAGAGTAGGTATTTCTATATTTGCTGATTTTGCAGCCTGCAAAATGGTAGAACCGGCAGGCACTGTTACAGGAATATTATTTATCTTTAAATTTACCATATTTTCCATAACTTAAGCACCTCCTTAATTCTTTTCTATTGCGTTGAACTTACAGTTCTGCATACATACGCCGCACTTGATACACTTATCCTGATCTATGACATGGGGCTCTCTTACCTTGCCTGTAATAGCGTTTGCAGGACAATTCCTTGCGCAGAGAGTACAGCCCTTGCACAGATCGGCCTTTATCTCATATTTCATAAGCTTCTTACATACTCCGGCAGGACACTTCTTATCCTGTATATGAGCAAGATATTCGTCTCTGAAATAATTGAGAGTAGAGAGTACAGGGTTGGGGGCTGACTGGCCGAGAGCACAGAGTGAAGATGACTTCATATGCTGTGCAAGCTCTTCGATCTTTTCAAGATCCTCCATTTCGCCCTTACCCTCGGTTATCTTTTCAAGAAGCTGATTAAGTCTCTTTGTACCTATACGGCACGGTGTGCACTTGCCGCAGGACTCATCAACGGTAAAGTCAAGATAGAACTTTGAAATATCGACCATACAGGTATCTTCATCAAGAATGATAAGACCGCCTGAACCCATCATAGAGCCTAAAGCTATAAGGCTGTCGTAATCGATGGGAGTATCTATATGGCTTGCGGGGATACAGCCGCCTGAAGGGCCGCCTGTCTGAGCAGCCTTGAACTTCTTGCCGTTAGGTATGCCGCCGCCTATTTCTTCAACTATTTCTCTTAATGTTGTACCCATAGGTATTTCCACAAGACCTACGTTCGTGATCTTGCCGCCCAGGGCAAATACCTTTGTACCCTTTGACTTTTCGGTACCGATGCTGCTGAACCAATCTGCACCCTTTAAAATTATTTGAGCGATATTTGCATTTGTCTCAACGTTGTTGAGTATAGTAGGCTTGTCGAAAAGACCCTTTACGGCAGGGAAAGGCGGACGTGGGCGAGGCTCGCCTCTGTGACCTTCTATAGAAGTCATAAGGGCAGTTTCTTCGCCGCATACGAATGCACCTGCGCCAAGTCTTATCTCTATATCAAATGAAAAATCCGTTCCGAAAATGTGCTCGCCTAAAAGGCCGTATTCTCTTGCCTGATCTACCGCTATTTGTAATCTCTTAACGGCGATGGGATATTCCGCACGAACATATACATAACCCTTCTGAGCGCCTATGCTGTAGCCTGCAATAGCCATAGCTTCTATAACACAGTGAGGATCGCCTTCAAGTATGGATCTGTCCATAAATGCGCCGGGGTCGCCCTCATCGGCGTTACAGCATACATATTTGATATCGCTTTGTGTAGCCTTTGCAAAGGCCCACTTTCTGCCTGTAGGGAATCCGCCGCCGCCACGGCCTCTCAATCCTGATTTTGTGATCTCGTCGATGACCTCGTCGCCTGTCATTGATGTAAGCACCTTAGCCAATGCCTGATAACCGTCAACGGCTATGTATTCCTCTATCTGCTCGGGATCGATAACGCCGCAGTTCCTAAGGGCAACTCTCATCTGCTTCTTATAGAATGCAGTCTCGTTAAGAGAAAGTATGCTGCCGTCTGAGTGAACCGTCTCCTGATAAAGATATTCCTTTACCACATTGCCGTTTTTAAGATGCTCTTCAACTATCTTTTCTATATGATCGGGAGTCATCTGACTGTAGAAGCAGCCCTCCGGATAAACTATCATAATAGGACCCAATGCACAAAGACCGAAGCAGCCTGTCCTGACTACAAGTACATCCTTTTCAAGACCGTGCTTTTTAAGTGAGCTTTCAAGAGCCTCTATGACCTTGTGAGAGCCTGATGAAGTACAGCCTGTACCTCCGCATATGAGCACCTGCTTCTTATAGCCTGTATGCTTGGCCATTTCTTCGCCTTGTTCCTTTATGAGCTTACGCACCATAACAAGGTCTCTTTTTTCGTCTCTTATTTTATTTAACTGTTCTATAGTCATCATTGAGCGTCACCTGCCTTCGCATATTTGTCAATAATGCCGTCGACCTGTTCAGGCGTCATCTTGCCGTATACCTCATCGTTTACAAGCATAACGGGAGCAAGACCGCAGGCTCCGACACATCTTGTGGAGTCAAGGGAGAACAGACCGTCTTCGGTACATTCGCCGCTCTTTATGCCGAGCTTTTTCTCAACTGCCTCAAGAACTTTGTCAGCACCCTTAACATAGCAGGCTGTGCCGAGACAAACACTGATCCTGTTCTTGCCCTTTGGAGTAAGGGAGAACTGAGAATAAAAAGTTGCTACACCATACACTTCTGACAGGGAGATATTAAGACCGTCAGCTATCATTTGCTGAACCTCTATAGGAAGATATCCGTATATCTCTTGTGCTCCCTGAAGTACGGGCATAAGGCCGCCGGGCTGGTCATGATGTTCTTTTATGACCTCTTTGAGCTTAGCTTCCTGTTCTGCCGTACCTGTGAAGGCATGAACTGTTTGCTTTTCCATTAAAGAAAACCTCCTTTAAAATTACTTCCTTTTTTTAAATATGTCATTTGTCTCCGAAAAAGATTGACAAATTTTTAACTTGCACCTGCATTATACCTATATAAAAAGGTAAAAAACAAGTAAGCTATTTAAAATGTATTAGACATCGAATAATATTATACTTCAAATCTACAAAATATGCAAGAATTTTTGCTGTTAAGTTTATGTTTTTATTTCATTAAAATTAATAAGGATTTATTAAAATAATTAATCAATTTATACAATTACATTTAAATAGGAAATAATATACTGTCGGCAGGCATATGCCATGTGCCGTGATATACCATTTGTTTACAATTGAAAGTGCCATTTTACTTGACAACTTTTGATAAATAGGGGATAATTAAATATAGGATATTATGGGGAGGTAATTTATGAGAGGATATATAAAGGAGCTTATAAGAAAACGCTTTCGCATAAGGGAATATGAAAGCTCCATTAAAAACGAGATGCTTGCCGGTATCACCAATTATTTCACGATAATATATGCCGTGATGCTTGTGCCCGAGATACTTATTGAGGCATTTCCGGGGGCGGTGGATGCTCATGGAGAAATCGTTAAAAACGCTATCGTGGCAGGTAATTTTACAGCTTCGGAAATGCTGGTCGCTCTTACGGCGGTAGCCTTTGTAGTGGCGGGCTTTGCTTCCATATTTATGGGTATGGTCACAAACACTCCTTTTGTACAGGGTCCCAGCATTGCCATAGGTACTTTTGTTACCTATACCATATGCAAGGGCTTTGGCTACACCTATAATCAGGCCTTGGCCATGGTATTTATTTCCGGCATACTTTTCTTTGTGCTGTCGGCTACGGGGGCTGAGGAAAAGATACACAAAATAATACCCCACAATATAAAATATGCGGTAAGCGCCGGTATAGGCTTTTTCATAGCGTTTACAGGAATAGAAAAAGCGCATATAATAGATTATTCGGAAGAGGGCGTGCATTTTTTCACATTTAACCTGGCCGACAAAAATAATCTCAGTGCCGTGCTTGCAATAGCTGTTGTAATATTTATAGTGGTGCTTATGAAAAGACACGTTCATGGTGCGATATTCGTAGGCAAGATCGTATGTATAATTTTGGCAATACCCCTGGGTCTTGTAAATGCGCTGGGAGAGGGCAGCTTTGGCTACAGTATACCGATCACGAGCCTTGCATTTAAGCTTGATTTCCACCTGCTTACGAACACTTCCACGCCATGGGATATCACCAAGGGCATAATGTCTGTCGTCATAATAATATTTGCCATATGTATAATGGATATATTTGAGACTATGACATTGCTCATAGCTATGGGAAATTATGCCGGGGTGAGCTTTGATAAGATAAAGGATAAAAAAAATATGCCTAAAATATTGGAAGTGGATGCCGTTACAACATCAGTCGGTGCGCTTTTGGGTTCCACAAGCGTTTCCACATATGTTGAGTCCACCACAGGCGTCATAGAAGGAGGAAAGACGGGGCTTACGGCCGTTATCACAGGCTTGTTTTTATTGGCTTCGGTATCGCTGACTCCGCTTATGGCTGTGGTGCCGTCTGCGGCTACCGCAACAACGCTCATTATGGCGGGAGTTATGATGATGGGCGTTTTGAAGAATATAGATTTTGAGGATATAGCCGAAGCTGTGCCTGCCTTCTTTACTATGCTGCTTATGCCCTTGACGGGCAGCCTTTTGATAGGAATAGGCTTTGGCGTCATAACATATGTGCTTATCCATTTGTTCATAGGATACAACACTAAGATCAACGCAGCTCTTGTTTTATTATGTATATTGCTGCTTATAACTCTTATATTCATTCCAAGATAGATGTGAGGTGGTTACTGTGTTTGGAAATTTATTTAAAAGAAACAGAGGCAAATATTCCTATCCCTATTTACGTCTGGATCTGAGAGAAGGATATTATATTGTCTGCAAGGAAGTAAGCAACGGTATGGGCGGATATACTAAAGCCGAAGTGGGGCTTTATAAAGACGAAAAGCTCATAAAACAGATAGTGGATGAAAACGGTAAGATATTGGACTTTCCCGGCGTAGTCCACGGAGATTGGGAGCAGGATCTTGAAAATCCGTTAACGCCGTATGTAAGGTTTTCGTTAGATTTCGGAATGACAGAGAACCTTATAAAATTCATATGGACAGTACAGCCCGATGGGCGCTATTGGGCTGATGAAGACGGCTTCGGCATGGATGATTCCAAGGAGATAGTTCTCAGATCTTCTTTTGATCTGGATGGTAATTTTACCGAGCCGTTTAAATTCAAAGACAGCATATGAGCCCGTATATGAAAAAACAGGAATAAAAATATTTCATCTTAATATAATATATTGAGGTGAAAACTATGGATAAAAGATATTATTCCGAAAAACACAAAAGAAATATCAAAAAAAGACATTATTCAGACCAAATATACAAGCGCAACGATGAGAAAAACACATTTATACTTCGGCTGAATATATGCTTGGGCATTGCTATAATAGCCGTAGGAACATATAAGCTAAACGGTGATATTGCTGATAAAATGACAGACGGCATAACAAGCGTATTGTCTCAAAGCACGTCTGTTCAAAGCATAAAAAGCTCTGCGGTCGCCGTATTCAATTTCGTTTGTGAGGGAAAGAATATAGGCTTGCTTGCAAATATAGGCGAAGACGTGGCCTTGGATAAAGAGACTCTTGAGAGCATAGCGGAAAATGAAAACGCCTATTATAAGCATCAGAAAGCCCTGGAGTCTCCCTAGCGAAGTATGGGTGACTCCTATTGACAACGGCGTTGTGACAGATGTATTCGGCTCAAGGGTAAATCCCGTGACAGGCAAAAGCGAGACTCACAAGGGCATCGATTTGGGCGTGCCTGCGGGAACGGAGGCAAGAGCCGTCAAGAGCGGCGAGGTGCTGGACAGCGGTTATTCCCAAAGCTACGGCTGGTGGGTAAAGTATGCCACATATGACGGTTATGAAATACTTTATGCTCATTTGAGCAAGGTGGTCGTGCAGAAGGGCCAGAAAATAAAGCAGAAGGATGTGCTGGCATACACAGGGAGCACAGGTCAGGCAACGGGTCCGCATCTCCACTATGAGGTGATGCACGAGGGCGTATATTTAGATCCCTATGAATATTTAAGCTAAGTATGGAGGCAGCTTTGAAGAACGGATTTTATATCAGATTCAGATTTTCCTTTTTTGTTTTGATATTACTTATGATTGCTCTAAGCTATTTAGAGCAATTTTTTATTGCTTATGTTTTCATGGCCTTTCATGAAATGCTCCATATTGCGCTTGCGCTGGAATACGGCGGAAGAGTCAAGGGAATCACATTTATGCCCGTAGGTCTTTCTGCGGAGATACAGGGGCTTGAAAACATATGCCTGTCAAGGCGAATGCTTGTGCTGGGCATACCGCCTGTTTTCAATATAATATTCGGTATAATATTCATAAACAGCATTGTGGGGAAGATCAATATATTGATAGGAGCTTTTAACCTTCTGCCCGTTTTTCCTCTTGACGGCAGCAGGCTCTTGGTATGTATAGGCGGTTATTTTTTTGGTACGCTCAAGGCAAACAGATATGCCGCCAATATGAGTCTTGTTATATGCTATACGCTCATACTGATAGGTTTTTTGCAAATGGTGCTCATGGATTACAATATATCTCTTCTCCTTGTTGCTTTATATATAATAAAGGAAAGCAAAAAATATGAGAGCTCCACGGCATATTTCATATACAGGATGCTTACGTCAAAGAGCAGCAGGGCATATATATGCAGGAGGATAGCCGCACCCTGGGACACTGAGCTGAAAAAAATAGTTTACTGTCTCGGCATAGACTACTATACGGTTATTGAAGTAAGAAAAGGCAATATAATAAGGGAGATAACAGAGGACAGCCTTATAGAATTTATCCAAAAATACGGTATCGATCATAATTTAGTTGATATTCCGTCAAATTTAGGCTATGATAATAAATAGGTAATAAAAATAACGGAGGATAAAATGCTTAAAGAAATTTTATTGCAGGTAGAAAAGCCTGCACGGTATATAGGAAATGAAATAAATATGGTAATAAAAAAAGCGGAGGATGCGGATATAAGATTTGCTTTTTGCTTCCCCGATGTGTATGAGGTGGGCATGAGCCACTTGGGTTTGCAGATACTCTATTATTTTCTGAACAGAAGAGAAGATACTTATTGTGAAAGAGTATTTGCGCCTTGGTTCGATATGGAAGAAAAAATGAGGGAAAACAACATACCTCTTTTTGCTCTTGAAACAGGTGATGCCATTAACAAATTTGATTTTGTCGGCTTTACGCTCCAGTATGAGATGAGCTATACCAATATCATAAATATGCTGGATCTTGCCGGCATACCCATATGGTCCAAGGACAGAGGGGAAAGGGATCCCATAATAATAGCCGGCGGTCCTTGCGCCTACAATCCGGAGCCGCTGGCCGATATTATAGATATGTTTTACATAGGCGAGGGCGAGGTAAGCTATGACGAGCTTTTGGATATATACAAGGAAAACAAGAAAAACGGCGGCACAAAAGAGGATTTCTATGAAAAGGCCTTGGCTGTCGAGGGTATATATATACCGAGATTTTATGATGTGGAATACAATGAAGACGGTACCATAAGATCATTTGCGCCCAACAATAAAAAGGCGCCCTCTGTTATTAAAAAGGTCATAGTAAAAAATATGGATGAAGCTTTTTATCCGGACAGGCAGCTTGTTCCTCTTATAGAAACCGTACACGACAGAGTCACCCTTGAGGTGTTCAGGGGATGTATAAGGGGCTGCCGCTTTTGTCAGGCAGGTTTTGTATACAGACCTGTGAGGGAAAAAAGCACAGACAGACTTATAAAGCTTGCAGATTCCCTTATAGAAAATTCGGGGCATGAGGAAATAAGCCTTACAAGCCTTTCCACAGGGGATTACAGAGGGTTCAAGGAGCTTGCCGAGACTCTCATAGAAAAATATGCCGATGACAAGATAAGCATATCGCTGCCTTCTTTGAGGATAGATGCCTTTTCTCTTGACCTTATGGAAAAGGTGCAGGCTGTTAGGAAATCGGGTCTTACCTTTGCCCCGGAAGCAGGCACTCAAAGGCTCAGAGATGTTATAAACAAGGGCATTACCGAGGAAGAGATATTGAAGGGCTGCAAGCTTGCCTTTGACGGAGGATGGACAAGAGTAAAGCTTTATTTTATGGTAGGACTGCCTACGGAGACCGATGAGGATCTTATGGGCATAGTACATCTTTCAAATGCCATTGTGGAGAAATTCTTTGAGATACCAAAGGAAGAAAGAAAGGGCAGGCCCATATCTGTCACCGTAAGTTCTGCGTGCTTTGTGCCAAAGCCCTTTACGCCTTTTCAGTGGACTGCTCAATCCACCGTAGAGGAATTTGATAAAAAGCAGAAATTTGTAAAGCATAACATGACCAGAAAACAGGTAAAGTATAATTATCATGAACCCGAGCTCAGTTCTCTTGAGGGAGTGTTGGCAAGAGGCGACAGACGCACCGGCAGGATAATAGTGAGAGCATGGGAGCTTGGAGCTAAGTTTGACAGTTGGAATGAGCTTTTTAAATACGATGCATGGCTGCAGGCTTTTGAAGACACAGGACTTTCAAAAGAATTTTACGCAAACAGAGAACGCAGCTATGATGAGATACTTCCATGGGATCACATATCCATAGGCGTGAGCAAGAAATTCTTCATAGACGAAATGGAAAGAGCAAAGGCGGAGCAGGTGACTCCCAACTGCCGCAGACAGTGTGCCCATTGCGGAGCGGCTTCCTTTGGAGGAGGTGTCTGCTTTGAATAACAATATAAAATACAGATTGGAATTTACAAAGACGGACAAAATGATATATATAGGTCATTTGGATCTTTTGAAATTTTTCCAAAGGATAATAAAAAGAGCAAAATTGCCCATAGGATATTCATGGGGCTATAATCCCCACCAGCTTATTACATTTGCCCTGCCTTTGCCCTTGGGTATGTCAGGCTTAGGGGAAATAGCGGATATACAGCTTACACGAAGAGTAGAATGTGATGAAATAAAAAATATGCTTAATTCTGTTTTGCCGAGCGGGATATCCATACTTAAGGCGTCGGAAATGGATTTCCACGATACAGGCTGTGCCGCTGCCGTAGCATGGGCGGACTACAGCATATCGCTGAACAAAAAATTTGACGATATCCGATCCACTGTAGACAGTATAATGGAAAAGGAAGAAATAAACATAGAGAAGGTCGGCAAGAAGAAAACAAGGACAGTGGATATACGTTCCCTTATAAGATATATAAGCGTGGACAATGGAGGAGATGTCACTGTTTTGAATTGCAATATCGCTGCGGGCAGTCAGGGAAATTTAAAGCCCGATGTACTGCTGAAATATATTTATTCATCCATGGATGAAGAGTTTGATATTACAAAGACGGATATTGTCAGAAAGACTCTTTATACACAGGAGAAGGGAGTGCTTGTGCCTTTATGTCAGGAGGAAAGATCTATATAGACGCTCTTTCGGAATTTTACAGGGCTGCCTATGTTTTAGACGGAGTTCTTACGGAGCTTATACTGCAGGACAAAAATGAAAGCGTTCAGGCGGATAATATATATGCGGGCAGGGTCGAAAAGGTCTTGCCGTCGGGCATAGCTTTTGTAAACATAGGATATAAAAAGCCTGTATTTATTCAGATAAACGACAGCAGGGAAGGGGAAAATATAAAAAATATAAGACCCGGACAGGAAATAACGCTGCAAATAATAAAGGAAGCCTATGATGAAAAATGCGCTGTTGCCACATCTGCCCTGAGCTTGGCGGGGCGCTATGCCGTTATGATAAAAAGCGAAGGACAAACAGGAGTTTCGGCAAAGATAACGGACAGTGCCAAAAGGCAGGAGCTTAAGGAGATTGGCGACATATATAATAAAAACGGCATATCTCCCATAATAAGGACAAGTGCGCAAAACGCAGACACAGCGGATATAGCGAAGGAGCTTGCCAAGCTTTATGAAAGGCTTACGGATATAATAGAAAGGGGCAAATGCACAAAGGCGCCTGCTCTTATTTACAGCGAGTGCTCACCTCTTGACAGAGCCATAAAGGATATAGGAGATGATGACTGCACTATTGTTACAAATGACAGGGAAAACTATGAAGAATTCAGTAAGCGCTACAAAAACACGGTGCTGTATGAAGGCGCAATACCTATATTCAGAAATTTTTCTATAGAAAAACAGATAGACGAACTGTATGAAAGAAAAGTTTGGCTCAAGAACGGAGGATATATAGTCATCGACGAGACCGAAGCTATGACTGTAGTAGACGTGAACAGCGGCAAAGCCACCGAGAGCAAAAATTACTCCAATATAAATAAAGCGGCTTGTGAGGAAATTGCCAGACAGATAAGGCTCAGAAATATAGGCGGCATGATAATTGCGGATTTTATAAATATAAAGGACAGAGCGGAAAACGAAAAGCTTATAGCACACATGGAAAAATGCATATTGTCCGACAGAGTAAAGGTCCACATAGTCGGCATGACGGAGCTTGGACTTATGCAGATGACTAGACAGAAGAAGAGAAAACCCTTGAGCAAATATATATTCCATAGCTGTCCTTACTGCAACGGAACGGGGCACATAAAGAACATAGGCTGTATTTGCGACAACATCAAAAATCAGATAGCGGATATATTTGCTTCTACGGTATACAACAGAGTAAAGGTATCCGCAAATGAGGATATAATAAAGCACTTAAAGCAGGTCTGCGGAGATATTGAAAATATTTTCAACAAAAAAATAGACTATGATATAATAAGGACATCACGCTTCGACTATTATGAGATAGACAAGCTAAACACTTGAAACACCTGCTGTCGTGTATCATTTCTTACAGACCGATACCGCCTGCCATTTTATGACAGGCGGTATTGTTTTATTTAGGCAGATCACCGACAGACATAGCCTACAACCGTAAAAAAGCTGAATTTTTATTGATAAATTTCAAATAATGTTAAAGTGTTGCCGATCATTGACACTCTAACAGCCGCAAAACAATATGCTGTATGTTTATACTTGACTTTTTGCCGAAAAAGTAATAAAATATATAGCGTAAATATAAAAATATATGTATACGTGCATTATTACATATATTTTTTACACGCATATAAAGTCATCAGGATCGTTCCTGTTTATGCTGCAAGAGGAACAATCCTGGTGCTTTATGGGTGTTTTGAACATTGAAAATTTAATAAGGAGGTGTCCAGACTGAATACTTTAACCCCTATTATATGGTTATGTATAGTCTTTGCTTCCGTTTTGATTTCGCTTATAATAGGAATCTTTATAGGTAAGGCATTGAGGAAAAAGTTTGCCGAAGCCGAGATAGGCTCTGCTGAAAGAGAAGCCGAGAATATCAAGCTTGAGGCCAAGAAATCCGCCGAAGCCGATAAAAAGGAAATTCTTCTTGAAGCCAAGGAAGAAGCTATTAAAATAAAAAATGAAGTTGAAAAGGAATGCAAGGACAGGAAAAATGAGGTGCAGCGCCTTGAAAAACGTATTACTCAAAAGGAAGATGCTATCGATAAGAAAACAGCCTCTCTTGAAAGAAAGGAAGAACAACTTTCCGCTAAGCTTGAAAATATAGAAGCTCAACGTAAGGAAGTCGAGGCCTACAAGGAAAAGCAGCTTACAGAGCTTGAGAGGATCTCAGGACTTACAGTCGAGCAGGCTAAGGAATACATAATAGAGTCTGTGAGAGACGAGGTCCAGCATGAGGTCGCCGTTCTTATCAAGGACATGGAAGCCACTGCCAAGGCAGAGGCGGACAAGAATGCAAAGGAGATCATTGCCGATGCTATACAACGCTGTGCATCAGATTATGTTGCAGAGACTACTGTATCTGTAGTTAATCTGCCCAATGATGAGATGAAGGGTAGGATCATCGGTCGTGAAGGCAGGAATATCAGAACTCTTGAGCAGCTTACAGGTATTAACTTTATCATTGACGATACTCCCGAAGCCGTTATACTCTCGGGCTTTGGCGCAATGAAGAGGGAAATAGCAAGGATCGCTCTTGAAAAACTTATTATTGACGGACGTGTCCATCCGGGCAGAATTGAAGAGATGGTTGAAAAGGCTAAGAATGAAGTTGAGGCTTCCATTAAGGAGGCAGGAGACAATGCTACCTTTGAGACCGGAGTACACGGACTTCATCCTGAATTAGTCAGACTCTTGGGAAAGATGAAATTCAGAACAAGCTATGGACAGAATGTTTTACAACATTCCATTGAGGTATCGCATTTATGCGGTATTATGGCCGCTGAACTTGGTGTGGATGTAACATTGGCTAAGAGAGCAGGTTTGTTGCATGACATTGGCAAGTCGGTCGACCATGACGTTGAGGGAACTCACATTGAACTTGGTGCTTCATTATGTAGAAAATATAAGGAGTCACCTATTGTAATAAATGCTGTAGAAGCACATCACGGTGATGTTGAACCGGAAAGCATTATTGCAGTATTGGTGCAGGCGGCAGACGCTATTTCGGCTGCAAGACCCGGCGCCAGAAGAGAGACTCTTGAATCATATATTAAGAGACTGCAATCCCTTGAAGCGATAGCAGACTCGTTTAATGGAGTTGAAAAATCTTTCGCAATACAGGCAGGTCGTGAATTGCGAGTTATGATAATACCCGAAAAGGTATCCGATGACGGTTTGGTATTAATGGCAAGAGATATTGCAAAGAAGATAGAAAACGAATTGGAATATCCCGGCAATATAAAAGTCAATCTGATAAGAGAGACAAGAGCTGTCGATTATGCCAAATCCTCTAAAGTAAATTGAATATGAAATAAGCTGTACCGAGCACAAACGCTCGGTACAGCTTTTTTATATAAAATATGATACAAAGGGAAAATATTATTTATTCCATTATTGTTACGGAAACGGGATTGTTAATAGGCGGTATGCTCATGGTCATTGCAGGGCCGTATTCCACGCTCAGCTTCATACCTTCGGCAATACTGTTTATATCGGTCTCATTGCCGTCTTTGTCATAGGCCTTGGTTTCGCCGCCTTTAGTAAGCATTACTGTGCCTCTTTCATCATCTTCAAATGTTATGTGCTCGTCATCGACCTGAGAGACTGTACCGACAGCCTTTTCATTTTCCTCCATATCGCCGAAGCCGACTTCATGCTTGTCTGATGCAGACTCTGCCGTTGATTCTTCGGAGGCGGCTTCTGTTGTAAGAGAAGCTGCTTCGGTTTCTTCTTCGGAATGCTTTGTAGCTATGTTTATAATATCATCGCCTTCGGTCACGTCAAATGCGAAAAGGTCGCTCATTATACTTACGGGAATATATGTTTTGCTGTCTATTATAATAGGAGCGCCGCTTAACGGCATAGGCGCCGTCTTAGCAAACGTATAGGCGTTTTCGCCTATTTTAAATGTCACATAGACAGGCCCTCCGTTTGTAATGACAACAGACTTGTCTTCCGCCTTCCACTCCACACTGAGCCCCAAGGCTTCCGCAACAGGTCTTACGGGAAAATATTTTATGCCGTTTTGTTCCACAGTCTCACTGTTGTCTACGGCATTGCTGTCAACAGCTATGCTTGGCGCTGCCGCTGCGGACATACCCATTACAAATGTCAATGCAAGCGTGCATAATAATTTCTTTTTCATATGAAAACTCCTTTCATCTTTCTCTTCAGTCACCTTATTATATCCTATTATGTTTCGTGAATCAATTACAAAAATATTAAGTTTTTAAGAATATTACAGTAATATCTGCAAAATCTATTAAAAGAGGTGATTTTGTGATAAAAGTGATCGGTCGCAGTATATTGATATTTTTGATTTGCATAGGGCTTGGCGCAAACTGCTGTGCCGCCGAGGACAAGCCCGAGGTCAATGCGATCTCCGCCGTGCTTATGGATGTCGACACAGGCAGAGTGCTGTGGGGAAAAAACGAAAGCAGGCCTATGGCAATGGCGAGCACTACAAAAATAATGACTGCAATAGTGGCTCTTGAAAACAGCGATCTTAAAGATACGGTAACTGTAGGGGAAGCTCCGCCCCTTGCTCCGCCTGTTAAGATGTATCTTCAAAAAGGTGAGGAAATGACGCTGGAGCAGCTTATGTATGCTCTTTTGATGCAAAGCTCCAATGATGCCGCCGTTGCCATAGCCGAGCATATAGGCGGCAGCGTAGAAGGATTTTGCGCCATGATGAATAAAAAAGCGAAGGAGCTTGGGTGCAGGGATACGGTGTTTGAAACGCCTAACGGTTTGGACAAAGGAGACCATCACTCAACCGCCGAGGATATGGCACGCATAGGAGCTTATGCCATTAAAAATGAAGAGTTTATAAGATTGAGCAACACGAGGAACATAAGCTTCAGATCAAATAAAAAAAGCTACAGCATTACAAACAAGAACAGATTTTTGGACAGCTATGAAGGAGCGGTGGGGATAAAGACGGGCTTTACGGGAAAGGCAGGCCATTGCTTTGTGGGCGCAGCCAAAAGAGGAGACGTCGCACTTGTTTCCGTTGTGCTTGCAAGCGGCTGGGGCTCGGCCGGAAAGGCAAGAAAGTGGTCTGATACAAAAGAGATACTGGATTATGGCTTTGACAATTATAAAAAATATAGTATAATGAATAAAGACGTAGTTATAAATGTAGACAAATCCGAAGTTGAAAGCACAAGATCAAGATTCAAAAACAGTATAGAACTGCTTATGACAGAGGCGGAAAAAAATTCCGTCACCTGTAAATACAATATACCCGATAAGGTGACGGCGCCCTTGTATGCAGGAGATGTACTTGGAAAAGGATATGTTTTTATAGGCGATCAAAAAGTGGGCGAGGTGGATATGATAGCCTGCGAGGATGTAAAAAGGATCAGTCTTGGCGGCAGCTTTGGCAAGGTATTGGAAGGTTGGATATTGTCGTTATGCTCATAAGGTTACAAAAATTTCTTGCCGAGGCACAGGTCGCTTCAAGGCGCAAGGCCGAGGAAATGATAGTTCAGGGCAGAGTTACCGTAGACGGAGCCGTTGCCGATACGTTAGGCACAAAGATAGATGATGAAAAAGCGGTGGTATGCGTAGACGGAAAGCCTGTAAAAATATGCAAAGACGCCATATATATAATGCTCAATAAGCCGGAGGGCTGTGTGACCACGGTAAAAGACCAGTTTAACAGAAAAACGGTCATGGATCTGACCGCCGATATAAAGGAAAGAATATATCCCGTGGGCAGGCTTGATTATGATACATCGGGTCTTCTTATAATGACAAATGACGGCGATCTGACATACAGACTTACTCATCCCAGGCACAATGTGGAAAAAACGTATATTGCCGATGTGGAAAGGGAGCCTTCGGCAGAAGCTATGGAGAGATTCAGAAACGGCATAGTCATAGACGGCAGGATGACCGCTCCCGCTCATATAGAAAATATTGGAAAAAATCGTCTTAAGATAGTGATACATGAAGGCAGGAACAGGCAAGTGAGAAAAATGTGCGAAGCCATAGGCTCGCCTGTGCTGCATCTTAAGCGTGAAGCAATAGGTTCTCTTCATCTGGGAGAGCTTAAAAAGGGAAGCTACAGATATCTTGCTCCGAACGAGATAGATTATTTGAAAAATTTATAAATTATTTAAAAGGAATTACAGTATTGCAATATGCTGTAATTCCTTTTTTAGATTATATTGTACTGCATATAAAGCTTTAGGTCGGAAAAGTTAATATTGAGGTGATAATATGAGATCAAAAAAATTGCTGTGTATTTTATTTGCTTTGGCGGCCTTGTATTTTGCGGCGGAATATGCGGCCATACCAAGCAAAATATATATGACGGCAGGAGAGGAAAACAATCTTTGCTTTGATTCGCCTTTTTATGGAGAACTTATGCCCCAAAGCGTTGAAGCGGTAAGCGTGAACAGCAAAAGAGTGACGGATAATATCAATATAGATCTTGACTCTTCCTCCGTGATATCTTCCGAAGGAACAGGAACGGCAAATGTAAAGGTAAAGCTTTTGGGTCTTCCTTTAAAAAATATAGATATAAACTTTACTCCCGAAAAGAAGGTATATGCCTCCGGCAGAGCAGTGGGCATATGTGTGGATTCCAAAGGTGTGCTTGTGCTGGGCACAGGCAGGGTAAAGGGAAAAGACGGTATGTATTATTCGCCTGCCGAAAATATACTTAAATCGGGAGATATAATAACGGAGGTAAACGGAGGCATCGTAAACAGCAAGGAGGAACTGGCAAAGGCAGTGTGCGGCAGCAGTGCGGTGGATATAAGATATATAAGGAACGGCAATGAAGAAAGCTGTATACTCTCTACCGTAAGATCGGCGGAGGATGATACGAACAAACTGGGGCTTTGGATAAGAGACAGCACACAGGGCATAGGCACAATCACATATTATGACAAAGAAACGAACAGATACGGTGCCTTAGGTCATCCCATAAACGATGTGGACACGGGAAAGAGAATGGAAATAAAAGGCGGCGAAATACTGGATGCTTCCATTGAATATGCGGAAAAGGGCATAAAGGGAAAACCCGGTTCTCTACAAGGCAGCATAGACTATTCTCATTCCTTGGGAACAGTTGAAGGCAACGAGAAAAATGGTATTTTTGGTGATGTTTTGGAAGATATTGGCGGAAAATATGTATCGGTGGGATATAAGGGAAGTCTTAATATAGGTGACGCTGTCATTTTAGCAAATATAGAGTCGAAAAAAATCGAAGAATTCACCGTTCATATAGATAGTATTAACAGATATAATACAGAGAACAACAGAAATTTTGTTATTACTGTTACGGATAAAAGGTTATTGGACACAACGGGAGGAATAATACAGGGTATGAGCGGATGCCCTGTTATACAAAACGGAAAGCTTGTGGGCGCAGTCACTCACGTATTTGTAAACGATCCTAAAAGAGGATATGGTATTTTTATAGAAAATATGATATAGCATTTGATCAAATTTATACTTGAAATATTATATGTATATGTTATAATAAGAGTAAATGAATATTTTTACAAAACTATTAGTATAAATGACGATACCTGTATCTATTAATGCTGCGGGGGATATCGCTTAGGAGGGATTATTGTGAGAATAATCACTGCTATCAGTGACGATCATGAAAAAAAACTTATCGAAAAAGTGCTTGAAAACGACAAAAGAATAGAAAAGGTAACATCATATAGCAGCGGCAGTGAGGCCTTCGGCGCCATTAAGAAAAATATGCCCGATGCTGTGATATTGGATCTGTTTCTTCCGGGTATGGACGGCATTTCGGTGCTTGAGGAGATACGAAAACTAAAGGTCATCGATATGAAAAAAATAGTGGTTGCTTCCGTTAAGAACGAAACTATTTTGGAAAAGGCATTTGAGCTTGGCGCAGACTATGTTATGATAAAGCCCTATGATGTAAACGCTCTTAAAAGACGAGTGCTGGATATGACAGAGGCAGGAAACACTGTGGATGAAGGAATAGAAAGTCGTATCAATGACAGCTACATTGAGAAGAGAGTATCTTCAATATTGAACAGCACGGGTATATTCCCCAATCTCAAGGGCTATAAATATCTTAAAAGCGCCATACTCTATGGCTATAAGGATGAAAATGCCCTTGACGGCATTACAAAGGTATTGTATCCCAAGATCGCCAGAGAAAACAATACCACAGGAGACAGAGTTGAAAGAGCCATAAGACATGCGATCGAATCGGCGTGGAAAAAATACGGCGGCAACGATTTTTACGGCAAGATGGGCTTTGCGGGCTGCGGCGAAAAAAGAAGACCGACAAACAGCGAGTACATATTTACAGTACTGGAATATTTGAAAAATTCCATAATTCTCAATTGACAGCAAGACCGGTATATCCAAAGCTTGGATATACCGGTCTTGTTTTGTAAATAATTTTAATAATATATTGCAAAATTTATACATTATATGTTATAATTATATATAAGATAAGATAGGTAAGTCTGTCCAATGCCGATCGAAGGCATAAGGCAAATGCTTTTCTGTCCGGCGAAAGCCTTGAGCTTCGCCAAACAAAAGGCTTTAGAAAGGCCGGGGATCACAAGTGACCTATGGATCACGAGTATCCTTGATCGAGGGAGTTTTTATGAATAAGAAGGCTTTTAAGACTTTGGAATTCAATAAAATAATTCAAATGCTTATAAGCTGTGCCGCCTCTGATATGGGCAAAAATATTGCGGAAAATTTGGAACCGTGTACGGATATCGAAGAAATAAAGCTCAGCCAAAGGGAGACCTCGGAGGCTCTTTCCATGATAATCAAGAAAGGCTCTTTGGGGCTTGGCGGGCTTAGGGATATCAAGCCATATATAAAAAGGGTCGACATAAGCGGCAGTCTTAATACGGAAGAGATCATGCACATAGGAGACTTTTTGAGAGCGTCTAAAAGAGCTAAGGTCTACGGGCAGCCGGAAGGAAAGAATGACAGCTTTCCTCTTCTGGAGTCACAATTTTCCGCTATAGAGACTGTAAACGATCTTGAAAGAGAAATAGAAAGATGCATACTTTCGCCTACAGAGATCGCTGACGATGCAAGCCATACGCTCAGAGAGATAAGAAGAAATATAAGAGTTTCAAATGACAGGATAAAGGAGCAGCTCAATTCCATAATACATTCCAACACATATAAGAACATGCTTCAGGAAGCTGTCATAACCATAAGGAACGACCGTTATTGCGTTCCTGTGAAGCAGGAGTATAAAAATGCCTTTTCGGGCATGATACACGACCAGTCTGCCACAGGCGCAACGGTGTTTATAGAACCGACGAGCGTAGTCCAGCTCAACAATAAGATAAAGGAGCTCCATGCCAAGGAAAAGGCGGAGATAGAGAGGATACTTGCTCTTATTTCGGCAATGGTCTATAACAACAGAGACGTGCTTTTATCCAACTGCGAAATACTTTCTCACATAGACTTTGTGTTTGCCAAGGGAGAGCTTTCCCTTAAAATGAAAGGAACGGAGCCTCGGTTCAATACACGGGGATATGTTAATATAAAAAAGGCAAGGCATCCGCTTTTGGACTGTAAAAGCGTTGTGCCTACGGATATTTATATAGGCAAGGATTTCAATACCCTTCTTATTACAGGACCGAATACGGGAGGAAAAACCGTGAGCCTTAAGACACTGGGTCTTTTTACCCTTATGGGTCAGGCGGGGCTTCATATCCCTGCCTTCGATGAATCACAGCTTGCCGTTTTTGAAGAGGTGTTTGCGGATATAGGCGATGAGCAAAGTATCGAGCAGAGTTTGAGTACCTTTTCATCCCATATGACAAATATAGTAAATATACTGGATAATGTCACGGATAATTCTCTTGTGCTTTTAGACGAGCTCGGTGCAGGCACGGATCCTACGGAAGGCGCCGCCCTTGCCATATCTGTTATAAAATATCTTCACGCTCTTGGGGCGAGAACTGCCGTTACCACTCACTACAGCGAACTAAAAGTATTTGCGCTTTCCGCAAAGGGAGTCGAAAATGCTTCTTGTGAGTTTGACGTGGAAACTCTCAGACCCACCTACAGGCTGCTTATAGGCATACCGGGTAAGAGCAATGCCTTTGCCATTTCCAAAAGACTTGGGCTTCCTGACTATATAATAGACGAGGCCAAGGAGCTTTTGAGCCGTGAGGATGTCAGATTTGAGGATGTAATAACAGATCTGGAAATAAGCCGCAAGGCGCTGTTAGCCGAGCAGGAAAAGGCGGAGGAATACAGAAAAGAAGCCAAGCGTCTCAAGGATGAGGTGCAAAACCAAAAAAACAAGCTCAACGAGCAAAGAGACAAGATAATAAGATCCGCCAACGAAAAAGCAAGAAAGCTTATAAGCGATGCTAAAGACGAGGCGGATTCCATAATAAAGGAAATAAGAAAAATGCAGAGGGAGGGCATAGATACCTCCCGCATCGACAGTAAGAGAAATGAGCTAAAGGACAAGCTTAACAGCCTTGAGGACAGGATGTCAAAGGACAGAAAGCCCCAATATACGGTGCCGGACAAGCTTGTTGTTGGCGATAAGGTAAGAATACATTCGCTCAACCAAAGCGGCATAGTGATGAACCTGCCGGACAACAACGGAGATGTGATGATAAGGGCGGGAATAATGAAGATAAAGGCCAATATAAAGGACTTATCTCTCGATACCGCTGAAGAGCAGATCCAAATGCCTGTGAAATATGCTTCGGGCATAGGAAGGAGCAAGTCGGGCAGCGTGTCCGCCGAGCTTGATCTGAGAGGGCTTATGGCAGATGAGGCGCTGGATCGTCTGGACAAATATTTAGACGATGTATTTTTGGCCGGCATTTCTCCCGTAACTATTATTCACGGCAAGGGTACCGGGGTTTTAAGAACGGCTGTACACAGCTATTTGAAGAAAAATCCAAGAGTAAAGGAATATCGGCTGGGACAATATGGCGAAGGGGAGTCAGGCGTTACCATAGTCGAAACAAAGTGATCGGAGGGCTTATAATGGATACGGATAAGGTTAAAATTCTTATTGTAGATGACGATGTGCATATTGCTGAGCTCATATCTCTCCATATGGAAAAGCATGGCTATGAGACCCAAGAGATCTATTCGGGCAATGAGGTGATAGATGCCTTTAAGCAGTTTGCTCCCCATATGGTGCTGCTGGATATCATGCTTCCGGGCAAAGACGGATATCAGCTTTGCAGGGAGATAAGACAGATATCGAATACACCTATAATAATGCTGACTGCCAAGGGCGAGGTGTTTGACAAGGTTTTGGGGCTTGAAATGGGCGCAGACGATTATATTGTAAAGCCCTTTGATTCAAAGGAGCTTGTGGCAAGGGTAAAGGCCGTGCTCAGAAGATATGACAACAAGACGGAACCTGAAATCAAGAAGATAGTCTATCCCAATCTGTCAATAAATCAAAACACATATCTTGTGACCTATCATAACCGTGAAATGTCACTTCCGCCTAAGGAATTCGAGCTTTTGAGCTTCCTTGCTTCACATCCCAACCAGGTGTTTACAAGAGAGACGCTTTTGGACAAGATATGGGGCTATGAATTTGTAGGCGATACAAGGACTGTGGATGTTCATATAAAGAGGATCAGGGAAAAAATGAAGGAAGACGATGTATGGAGCATCAAGACGATATGGGGCGTAGGCTACAAGTTTGATGTTAAAAATCCATGATCCGGGCAAAATATGAAAAAAGTACTTGATATTTGTATTTTGTTGTGTTATTATTATGTAGATTGAGATTTAAGGAGGTTCGGATATATGAGTGTTCCGTTTATAATTTTGTGTGTACTTATAGCTGTATGCAGTATTGCTCTTGTTGCTCTTATTCTTTTACAGAAGAAGCAGGCAGCAGGATTTACAAGCTCTATGGGTCTTGGCTCAGCAAGCCAGAACTCTTCATACTGGAACAGAAATAAAAAGAATTCATACGAAGGCAAGCTTGAGTTATATACCAAGATCGTTGCCGTTATATATGCAGTTCTTATTCTTGTAAGTAACTTTGTAAAATAATCAACGTAGGTTGTCGTGTTTGCGGCAACCTATTTTAATTTGACGGGTAGGCCTTGCGCTCATCTGATCGGCAGCCGTGGGCCTGCTGTACGGGAGCTTGACCGATACCTTCTTGAAAAACAAATAGGGGTGGATCATTGTGGAAAATAATTTATATGATGAAAGAAAGGAAAAAATACTTTCTTTTATAAAGGATAAGGAATATAAGCCTATGCGAGCCAAACACATAGCCGAGTTTATGCAGGTGCCCGCACAGGACAGGGATATGTTTTATAATATGATAGACGAGCTTGCGCAAAGCGGCGATATTATAATAACCCAAAAGGGCAAGATAAACGATATTGCAAGAGACAATTTGTACAAGGGCGTATTCAAGGGCAATCCCAAAGGCTTCGGCTTTGTGGCGGCGGAAGGCTTTGAAGAGGAAATATTTATACCCGCACCTTTTGTAAAGGATGCGCTGCACAAGGACAAGGTGCTTTTCAGACTGACAGACAGGGAAAAGTACGAAGGCGAAATAGTAAAGATCCTCGAAAGAGGCATGAAGCACATCGTGGCCACATATGAACAGGTGAAGAACTACGGCTTTGCTGTGCCTGACGAAAACAAGATCGCTAATGATATATTTATACCTGCGGGAAAGAGCAAGGGTGCGGTCACAGGACATAAGGTGCTTGTAAAAATAACAAAGCCCGGAGATAAAAACAGCAGCCCCGAGGGCGTCGTGACGGAAATAATAGGCCATATGAACGATCCCGGCGTCGATATGCTCTCTGTGATATACCGATACGACCTGCCTTTGGATTTTCCCGACAGGGTATACGGCGAAACGAAAAATATCTCCGATACTGTGACCGAGGAGGAGATATTCGGCAGAGAGGACCTCAGAGCTGTAACTATGGTGACTATAGACGGCGAGGACGCAAAGGATCTGGATGACGCCGTTTCTGTGGAAAAGCTTGACAACGGAAATTACAGACTGGGAGTATACATCGCCGATGTATCTCACTATGTGAAGGAGGGCTCCGCTCTTGACAAGGAAGCATACAAAAGAGGCACGAGCGTGTATCTTACGGACAGAGTGATACCTATGCTTCCCCATAAGCTTTCAAACGGCATATGCTCTCTTAATGAAGGCGAGGACAGACTTTCACTGTGCTGCATTATGGAGATAGATAAAAAAGGAGATATAGTCTCCCATGATATAAAAAAGGCTGTGATAAATGTAAACAGGCGTATGAGCTACAATGTCGTATACGATATACTTACAAACAAGGACTCCGAATATATTGAGGAATACAGTGATCTTGTGCCTATGTTCAAGGAAATGGAAGATCTGAGGAACATACTCAAAGAAAAGCGAAGCAAAAGGGGAGCCATAGAGTTTAAAAGCGATGAGGCAAAGATAGTAACGGATGAGCAGGGAAAGCCTGTAGACATAATAAAGAGAGAGCGCAATGTGGCCACAAGCATCATAGAGGAATTTATGCTGGCGGCCAACGAGACCGTTGCCGAGCATTTCTATTGGCTGGACATACCCTTTGTGTATAGGATACATGAAGAGCCCGATGAGGAAAAATTTGAAAGGCTCAAGAGATTTATAGGCGCTTTCGGCTATGTTATAAAGGGCAATTCAAAACATCCAAAAAGCTACAGTCAGCTTTTGGCAGGTATAGAAAACACCCCGGAAGAGCTGCTGATAAACAAAATGACTCTGAGAAGTATGAAGCAGGCCAAATACACGGATAAGAGCGACAAGCATTTCGGACTTGCCGCTCGGTATTACTGCCATTTCACATCGCCTATAAGACGATATCCCGACCTACAGATACACAGGATAATAAGCGAGTATTTAGACGGAAGGCTTACGGAAAAAAGGACAGAGCACTATGCCAAAATGCTTGCCGAGGTCTCAAGGCTATGCTCCGAAAACGAAAGACGTGCCGAGGAAGCGGAGAAGGAGGCCGACAAGTATAAGATCGCCGAATATATGTACAGCAGAGTAGGACAAGAATTTGAGGGCATAATATCGAGTGTCACGTCATGGGGCATATATGTCGAGCTTCCCAATACCGTTGAAGGAATGGTATCCGTAAAAGACATTACCGATGACAACTATGAATTTGACGAGGAAAGAATGAGATATATAGGTATCGTTTCCCATAAGACATATACTGTGGGAGACAAAGTGAAGGTGCTGCTCACAAGGGTAAGCCTTGAGGCAAGGACAATAGATTTTGAGTTTGTGAAATAATATAAGTGCCGAGCCTATCCATACGGACAAATATGGGTACAAGCAAAATAAATCTTGCAAATATAAAAAAAGAATGCTACAATCAAACAAAAAAGGAGGGGATCAGGTTGTTGTCTAAAATACATTCATGCGGACTTTTCGGTATAGACGGATATATAGTTGAAACAGAGGTAGATGTATGCAACGGTATGCCCTCCTTTGAAATAGTGGGTTTGCCGGACAGTGCCGTGAAAGAATCCAAAGAAAGGGTAAGAACAGCCATTAAAAATTCCGGCTTGGAATTTCCCGTCAAGAGGATCACTGTAAATTTGGCTCCGGCAAATACAAAAAAGGAGGGCCCCGCTTACGATCTGCCTATGGCGGCGGGCTTGCTGGTGTGTACCAAGGCGGTATCTCCCAATGCATTTGACGATGCGGTATTGATAGGAGAGCTTTCCTTAGACGGCAGCATAAGAGGGGTAGACGGCGTTCTTCCTATGATATATACTGCCAAAGAAAAAGGGTTCAGGCGCTGCTATGTTCCCGTTGCCAACGGTGAAGAAGCGGCTTTGGTAGACGATATAGAGGTCGTTGGGGTCCGTGATATCAATGAGCTTGTAAAAATAGCAAATAACGAGACAAGCCCAGGCTTTGTAACTGTAGATATAAATGAGCTTTTTTCAAGGCGGGAAGGTCATATAAATGATTTTTCCGATGTAAAGGGTCAGGAGAATGTAAAGCGTGCCCTTGAAATAGCGGCAGCGGGTATGCACAATGTACTCATGATAGGTCCTCCCGGTTCGGGCAAGACGATGATGGCAAAGAGGATACCTACGATATTGCCTGAGCTTTCCTTTGAAGAAAGCATAGAGATAACCAAAATTTATTCTGTATCCGGGCTTATAAGGAACAGAAATGCCCTTATTACAAAAAGGCCGTTTCGTTCGCCGCATCACACGATATCAGGCTCTGCCATGGTAGGCGGCGGCAGGATACCCAAGCCGGGAGAGGTGAGTCTTGCCCATAACGGCGTGTTGTTCTTAGACGAGCTACCGGAATTCCACAGAGATGTGCTGGAGGAGCTGAGACAGCCTCTTGAAGACGGAGAAGTTCATATATCAAGGGTAAACGGTTCTATGACATACCCTGCAAATCTTATGATGGTAGCCAGCATGAATCCGTGTCCTTGCGGCTATTACGGATATTCCGATAAATGTACTTGTACGCCCAATAAAATAAACAGATATATGGGCAAGATAAGCGGGCCTCTCCTTGACAGGATAGATATACAGGTAGAAGCAGGCTCTGTTGACTATAAGGATCTGGGCAGTACAGGAAGAGAAGAGCATTCCGCCGACATAAGAAAAAGAGTGATAGCCGCTCACAAAATACAGCAGGAAAGATATAAACACGAAAATATATATTTCAATTCCCAGCTTTCCGCATCTCAGATAGAAAAATACTGTGTGCTGGGAAATATGGAGAGGACAATACTCAAAAATGCCTTTGACACGCTTAATTTCAGTGCAAGAGCCTATCACAAGCTTTTGAAGATATCCAGGACCATAGCGGATCTTGACGGCAGTGAAAATATAAACGTGAGTCATATAAGCGAGGCAATACAGCTTAGAAATTTGGACAGAAAGCTTTTGCATTAACGAGGATGATATGTATACCGAAAAGAATTACATAATGTGGTTGAATTCACTTATATCTATAAAATCAGAAAACAGGATTGCTCTTATGGAATACTTTGGCTCCTGCGAAGGACTGTGGAATGCGGATCGCTATGACATAGCCGATGCCAAGATACTGGCAAAAGAGGAGCTGGAGCTCCTTATAAGGAGCCGCTACAGATACGATATGGACAAGGAGCTTGAAAAGCTCTATAGGAGCGAGGCGGATTTTTACATACGGGGAGAATCAGGCTATCCGCTGCCCTTTACCATGATGGATGATATGCCTCTCGGAGTCTATATAATAGGAGAGTATCCCGATGATGCGGCGCCCTTTGTCAGCATAGTAGGCTCAAGAAGAGTCACCGATTACGGCGCTGCGGTATGTCATGCTATGGCCAAGGAGCTTGGAGAAAGCGGCATTGTGGTAGTGAGCGGTATGGCAATGGGTACGGATACCCTTGCCCACAGAGGCTGTATCGAGGGCGGAGGCAAGACCGTTGCCGTGCTTGGCTCCGGCGTTGATATATGTTATCCCGTAAGTAATACAAATCTCTACAACGAAATAAAATATAATGGCTGCATCATAAGCGAATATTCTCTCGGCGAAAAACCTGCGGCAGCCAACTTTCCCTACAGGAACAGGCTCATAGCTGCTCTCAGCTCCGTTACTGTAGTTGTGGAAGCGGCGGAGATAAGCGGTTCTTTGATAACGGCCAACAAGGCTTTGGACTACGGAAGAAGCGTAATGGCAGTGCCGGGAAATATTACCAGCAGATTCAGCAAGGGCTGTAACAGGCTGATAGCAAACGGATGCAGGATGTATACCTGCGTGGAGGATATATTGGAGGAAATTGGTGTCAGGATCGATAAAAAATCTTTAAAAAAAATAGAAAAAGATATTTCACCTCTTGCACCAAATGAAAAAATAGTATATGATTGTATAGATTATGAACCTATAACTGCCGATGAGATAATTGCAAAGACCGGCATGGAAGCAAAAGAGCTTTCGGTCATACTTACTTTGCTTGAACTAAAGGGATGCATAATCCATTTATCGGGGCAAAAATTTGCACGCAGCTTATAGGCAAGGTCAATTGGAGGGAAATTGTAATGAGTGGTAAAAAATATCTTGTCATAGTGGAATCACCTGCTAAGGCAAAGACATTAAAGAAATTTTTGGGAGCCAATTATAAGATAGAGGCGTCTGTAGGTCATGTAAGGGATCTGCCCAAAAGCGAATTGGGCATAAACATTGAAAATGACTTTGAGCCTAAATATATAACCATAAGGGGAAAAGGCGAGCTTCTTGCAAAGCTGCGCAAGGAAGTAAAGACGGCGGACAAGGTCTATCTTGCGACCGACCCCGACCGAGAAGGCGAGGCCATAAGCTGGCATCTTGTATATGCGCTTAAGCTCGATCCCAAAAAGACATACAGAATAACATTTAACGAGATAACAAAAAATGCGGTAAAGCGATCCATAAAAGAAGCAAGGGAAATAGATATGGATCTTGTAAACGCACAGCAGGCAAGAAGAACTCTTGACAGGATAGTGGGCTACAAGATAAGTCCGCTTCTTTGGAAAAAGGTAAAAAAGGGCCTTAGCGCGGGAAGAGTCCAGTCCGTTGCCTTAAGGCTCATATGCGACAGAGATAAGGAAATAGCCGATTTTATACCAAATGAATACTGGAGCATAGAAGCGGAACTGGATACTGCCAAGGGCAAGAAATTTACAGCCAGGTTCCACGGCGATGCCAAGGGAAAAATAGAGCTGAAAAGCGGCGATGAAGCGGAAAAAATAACGACTGCCTGTAAAAAGGCAGGCTTTAGCGTAAAGTCTGTGAAAAAGGGCAACCGTTCCAAAAATCCGCCCGCTCCTTTTACAACAAGCACTATGCAGCAGGAAGCTTCAAAGCTTTTGGGCTTTGCTTCTCAAAAGACTATGAGGATAGCTCAGCAGCTTTATGAGGGCATCGATATCAAGGGCGAAGGCACTGTAGGTCTTGTATCATATATCAGGACCGACTCCGTAAGGATAGCGGATGAGGCATATGAAGAGGCAAGAGCCTTTATTTCCAATAATTACGGTGAAAAATATATAAAGGAGAGAAAGCAGTATAAAACGGACAGCAGGGCGCAGGATGCCCATGAGGCCATAAGACCCACATCCTCTCTCAGGACTCCCGACAAGATCAAGGACAGTCTCAGCAGAGATCAGTACAGGCTCTATAAGCTTATATGGGAACGCTTTATAGCAAGCCAGATGCCGCCTGCGGTATACACCACATTGGCTGCCGATATCTCTTCCGACAAATATATATTCAGAGCGACAGGCTCCGTACTTGTATTTGACGGTTATCTTTCAGTGTATAAAAAGAATGAAGAAAAAAGCGAAGAGGGAGCAATGCCCGAAATATCAAAGGGCGAGCAGCTTGAGTGTAATGATATAAAGGCGGATCAGCATTTTACCCAGCCTCCTGCAAGATATACCGAGGCTATGCTTATAAAAACTCTTGAGGATATAGGTGTCGGAAGACCGTCTACCTATGCTCCGACCATTACCACAATACAGCAGAGAAATTATGTTACAAAGGAACAGAAGGTATTTTATGCCACAGAGCTGGGCGAGATAGTGAACGATATTGTGAAGAACAACTTTGGCGATGTTATAAATACCGAATTTACTGCCGATATGGAGACTGCTCTTGACAGAGTGGAAGAAGGAAAGATGGAGTGGAAGGAGATATTGAGGAATTTCTATCCCGTGTTCGAGGAGCTTCTCAAGGAGGCTGAGGACAAGGTAAAGAATGTGGAAATAAAAGATGAAGAGACCGATGTGGTTTGTGAGGAATGCGGCAGGAAAATGGTCGTTAAATACGGCAGATACGGTAAGTTTCTTGCCTGCCCGGGCTTTCCGGAATGCAGGAACACAAAGCCGCTTTTTGAAGACGCAGGCGTAAAGTGTCCGCTGTGCGGAGGCAAGGTTTATGTAAAGAAAACAAAAAAGGGCAGAAGATATTACGGCTGTGAAAACAATCCCGACTGCTCTCTTATGCTTTGGAACAAGCCTACAGGAGAAAAATGTCCTGTGTGCGGCAAACCTCTTGTGGAAAAGGGAGGAAAAAATGCCGCTGTTGTGTGCAGCAACACCGAATGCAATTACAAAAAGGAATCTAAAAAAGCACAGTAGGGGTTTAGGATCATGGATTACAGCGACAGGATAGACAGGCTCATAAGTATTGCACTGACAAGCAGTGATTTTTACGACAGCTTTCTTTCCGAAATGGAAGTGGAATTGGGTTCCCACATTTCGCTTACAAACTGGAAGGGTGAATTTCTTTACGGAAATTCAAAATATCAAAACTGCATATCATTGGGCCGCCTCGGTTCTATGTATATGAGCGACAAGGCTGTTAATGAAAACTACAGATATATACGTGCCGCTGCCGTTATCATTTACTTTAAAATGGATATACAAAGGCTCAACACATATTCCCATATGTGGAACGAGCTTACGGATAACGCCGTAAAGGGATTGTCCGAGGGAGAGTACAGGGGCGTAAGAGCCGCTCTTCTTTCCCTTGGAGATAAGTCCGTTGTAAATATAAGCAAGATCTCCGCTGAAACGGGAGTGACCCGTTCGGTCATAGTAAACGGCCTGCATAAGCTTGAATGCACTGGACTTATAAAGCTCCATTCAGGCGGTATGAAAGGTACATATGTGAAGATGCTGGATCAAGGGCTTATAGAAAAGATGAGAGAGGAACAGATATGGGGGAAATAAAGCTATACAGAAGACGGTATATACCCGATGAGACCGTTTATCTTAAGGACGACGAGATACTGAGTTTTAAAGAAAACAGGATAGTTACAAAATGGAAGGTGCTCAGACAAAGGACCGATTTTACACACGGCTTCTCATGTTACTTTATAGATGAAGGATTTAAGATAAGCAAGTTTATAGACGGCAAGGACAAGCTTGTATATTGGTACTGCGATATAATAGATACGCACATAGAGGGCGACGCCTATTTTTTCAACGATCTGCTCATAGATATAATAGTATATGAGAATGGGTCTGTTAAGGTAGCCGATCTGGATGAGATAGCCGCTGCGCTGAGAGAGGATATACTTGATAAGGAAACGGCGGCAAGAGCCATGGAAAGGGCGGACAGGCTCCTTAAAATAATATATAGCGGCAATTTCAGCAAATATACAAAATACATAAATGAGGTCTTGTAAATGGGAGTAAACAGCGAAAACCCGAATAAAGGACATAGGAGCAGAGTAAGACAAAGATTCATAAAAGAAGGTAATTTGGACAGCTTTAAGGAGTATGAGGTATTGGAGCTCATGCTTTTCTACGCCTATCCTATGAAGGATACAAAAGTCATTGCCAAGAAACTCCTTGAGAAATATCATTCCCTTCACAATCTGTTCAATTCAAGACCGGAGGATCTTATGGAAAACGGCGGACTTACGGAAAATGTAGCCGTATATCTGTCCATGATGCCTTATATATCTAAAAGATATCTTGAAAGCTTTTATTCAAAGGGTCTGGTCATAGATAATAATTCCATAGCCATAGGTTATCTGAATGCTCTTTTGCAAGGACAAAATTATGAATCCATATATCTTTTGTCCTTGGATATCAATAAAAAGCTTATAGCGGCAGACAGGATAAGCGACGGTTCGGAGGATACCGTTAATTTTACTGCGGAGGTCGTTTTGCAAAGAGCATTGTTAAATAAGGCGAAGTTTACGATATTAGCCCACAATCATCCAAGCGGATGCAACGAGCCGTCTATTTCGGATGACAGGGCAACAGAGGAGCTTCGTATGAAATTTGAAAGCCTTGGCATAAGGATGATAGATCATATAATCATTTGCGGCGATAAGAACTATAGCTATGCAAGAAGAAAACGTAAGGGCTTTAGGAAAGAATATTAAAGGAGGTAATGTTGTGAAAAGATTGCACAGATGCATGGGTAACAAGATATTTGGCGGAGTATGCAGCGGTATAGGTGAATATTTCGGCATAGACCCCACAATAGTGAGACTTGTGGCGGCGCTGCTTTCATTAGGCTCTTTAGGTACGGGGATCATTATTTATATTATATTTTGGTGTATCATGCCCCCTGACACAGTGATTTAAAAATTATAATAACCTATCAAGGAGGAAACTCAAATGGAAAAGTCAATGGAAAAAATCGTTGCTCTTGCAAAGGCAAGGGGTTTTGTGTATCCGGGTTCAGAGATATACGGCGGACTTGCCAATTCATGGGACTACGGCCCTTTGGGCGTGGAGCTCAAGAACAATGTCAAAAGAGCGTGGTGGAAGAAATTCATACAGGAGAGCCCATATAACGTAGGCGTGGATTGTGCCATACTTATGAATCCCGAAGTATGGGTGGCTTCAGGCCATGTAGGCGGCTTCAACGATCCTCTTATGGATTGCAGGGAATGTCATGAGCGTTTCAGAGCGGACAATATAATAGAGGACTATAATAAGGCAAACGGCATTGAGGGCAGTGCAGACGGCATGACAAATGAGGAAATGATGGCTTATATCAAGGATAACAATATCCCCTGTCCAAGCTGCGGCGCTCATAATTTCACCGATATAAGACAGTTCAATCTTATGTTCAAGACTCACGCAGGCGTTACGGAAGAGGCAAAAAATGTGGTATATATGCGCCCGGAGACCGCACAGGGCATATTCGTAAACTTTAAGAATGTGCAAAGGACCACAAGAAAGAAGATACCCTTTGGCATCGGTCAGATAGGTAAATCCTTTAGAAACGAAATAACTCCCGGAAACTTTATATTCAGGACAAGAGAATTTGAGCAGATGGAACTGGAATTTTTCTGCAAGCCGGGCACAGAGCTCGATTGGTTCGCATACTGGAAGGAATTTTGTACCAACTGGCTCTTATCTCTCAATATAGCAAAGGAAAACATAGTGCTTCGTGATCATGAACAGGCAGAGCTTGCACACTACAGCAACGCCACTACGGATATAGAGTATATGTTCCCCTTCGGAAAAGGAGAGCTGTGGGGCATAGCTTCCAGAACGGACTTTGATCTTAAGGCACATTCCGAGCATTCGGGCGAAGCTATGGATTATTTTGATCCTGCCACAAATGAAAAATATGTGCCGTATTGTATAGAACCGTCTTTAGGCGCAGACAGAGTGACTCTTGCATTTCTGTGCGAAGCATATGACGAAGAGGAGCTGGAAGGCGGAGATGTAAGAACGGTGATGCGTTTTCATCCTGCTCTTGCTCCATATAAGGCGGCTGTGCTTCCTCTTTCAAAGAAGCTTTCGGAAAAAGCAACAGAGGTCTACGCAATGCTTTCCAAGGATATCCCCTGCGAATTCGATGACTCCCAGTCTATAGGAAAGAGATACAGAAGACAAGATGAAATAGGAACGCCTTTCTGTATCACCTATGATTTTGACTCTCTTGAGGATGAAAGCGTGACTGTAAGAGACAGAGATACCATGGAGCAGCAGAGAATAAAAATAGCAGATTTAAGGAATTATCTTCTTGAAAAGATAAATTTTTAACCAAATATAACAAACTTTAAAAAAATGTTGCTAAGTATTTCAAAGTATGCTATAATATCACTATCGATTTTTACACTTTGGTAATATTGCACAAAAATCTTTATGGAGGAAACAAAAATGGATAAGAAATTTGTTTATTTATTCTCAGAGGGTAATGGCACTATGAGAGAACTTCTCGGAGGCAAGGGTGCCAATCTTGCTGAGATGACAAACCTCGGTATGCCTGTTCCCCAGGGCTTCACCATCACTACAGAGGCATGTACTCAGTATTATGCAGACGGTGAAACTATCAACGAGGAAATTCAGGAGCAGATAATGGAATACATCACAAAGATGGAAAACATTACAGGAAAGAAGTTCGGCGATCTTGAGAATCCTCTTCTCGTGTCTGTTCGTTCAGGCGCAAGAGCATCTATGCCGGGTATGATGGATACTATCCTCAACCTTGGTCTTAATGATGAGGTAGTCGAGGCATTTGCCAAGAAAACAGGCAATCCAAGATTTGCATATGACTCATACAGAAGATTTATTCAGATGTATTCAGATGTAGTTATGGAAGTCGGCAAGAAGTATTTTGAAGAGCTTATCGACAAGATGAAGGCAGAAAAGGGCGTTAAGCTTGATACAGAGCTTACTGCCGAGGATCTTAAGTCTCTTGCAAATCAGTTCAAGGCTGAGTATAAGGCAAAGATAGGCGTTGATTTCCCATCAGATCCAAAGGAACAGTTAATGGGCGCTATCAAGGCTGTGTTCCGTTCATGGGATAATCCGAGAGCTATCTACTACAGAAGAATGAATGATATACCCGGTTCATGGGGTACTGCCGTAAACGTACAGTCTATGGTATTCGGCAACACAGGAGATACATCAGGCACAGGCGTTGCCTTTACAAGAAACCCTGCTACAGGCGAGAAAAAGCTTTTCGGCGAGTTTTTGATGAATGCGCAGGGAGAGGACGTTGTTGCAGGCGTAAGAACTCCTCAGACTATCGATCAGCTTAAAGACGTTATGCCGGAGGTATACGGTCAGTTTGTAAAGATATGCGATAAGCTTGAAAAGCATTACAGAGATATGCAGGATATGGAGTTCACCATTGAGGACAAGAAGCTCTATATGCTCCAGACAAGAAACGGCAAGAGAACGGCAGCAGCAGCTTTAAAGATAGCGTGCGACCTTGTTGACGAGGGTATGATCACTGCCGAGGAAGCTGTTTGTATGATAGATCCAAAGCAGCTTGATGCACTTTTGCATCCTCAGTTCGATGCCGAGGCTATAAAGGCGGCAAAGCCGGTCGCTACAGCACTTGCGGCTTCACCCGGCGCTGCTTGCGGAAAGATAGTGTTTACTGCCGAGGATGCCGTTAGTTGGGCTAAGGCAGGAGAAAAAGTCGTTCTTGTAAGACTTGAGACATCACCTGAGGATATCGAGGGTATGAATTATGCACAGGGTATCCTTACTGTAAGAGGCGGTATGACTTCTCATGCTGCAGTTGTTGCAAGAGGTATGGGTACTTGCTGCGTATCAGGCTGCGGCGAGATAAAGATAGACGAAGCAAATAAGGTATTTGAGCTTGCAGGCAGAACATATAAAGAGGGCGACTGGATATCACTTGACGGTTCTACAGGCAACATTTACGGCGAGGCCATAAAGACTGTTGATGCTACGATAAGCGGAGAATTCGGCAGACTTATGGCATGGGCCGATAAGTTCAGGGCACTTAAGGTAAGAACAAATGCGGATACCCCAAGAGATGCAGCCAAGGCTGTGGAATTTGGCGCAGAAGGCATAGGCCTTTGCAGAACAGAGCATATGTTCTTCGATCCCGACAGGATCTCAGCCATAAGAGAAATGATCTGTTCAGACACAGTTGAGCAGAGAGAAAAGGCTCTTGCAAAGCTTGAACCGATGCAGCAGGGCGATTTTGAAAAGCTCTATGAAACTATGGAGGGCAAGCACGTCAATATAAGATTCCTTGACCCGCCGCTGCATGAATTTGTTCCTACAGACGATGAGGATATAAAGCTTCTTGCAGATGCACAGGGCAAGAGCGTAGAGGATATAAAGGCGATTATCTCTTCACTTCATGAGTTTAATCCTATGATGGGTCACAGAGGCTGCAGACTTGCCGTTACCTATCCGGAGATCGCAGCTATGCAGACAAGAGCCGTTATAAAGGCTGCCATAAATGTATCTAAGGCACATCCCGATTGGGATATTGTTCCTGAGATAATGATACCTCTTGTAGGCGAGGTCAAGGAGCTTGCGTTTGTAAAGAACGTAGTTGTAAAGACTGCCGATGAGATCATTAAGGAAGCAGGCGTTGACCTTAAGTACAAGGTAGGTACAATGATAGAGATACCAAGAGCTGCTCTTACGGCAGATGAGATCGCTAAGGAAGCGGAATTCTTCTCATTCGGTACGAACGACCTTACTCAGATGACATTCGGTTTCTCAAGAGATGATGCGGGCAAGTTCCTTGATTCTTACTATGAGAATAAGATATATGAGTCAGATCCCTTTGCAAGATTAGACCAGAAGGGCGTTGGCAAGCTTGTGGAAATGGCTGCTAAGCTTGGCAAGCAGACAAGACCCGATATCACATTGGGTATCTGCGGCGAGCACGGCGGCGACCCGTCTTCAGTTGAATTCTGTCACAGAGTTGGCTTGACATATGTAAGCTGTTCACCTTTCAGAGTTCCTATTGCAAGACTTGCGGCTGCTCAGGCCAATATCAAGTATCCCAGATAATACTTTGATGTAATAAAAAATTATCGTATTTATACTGACCTCCATAATTCAGACCGAGCTCTGATGACAGGGGGTCAGTTTTTTATGGCAAAATATATATAAAAATTGTGCGGGCATATAGGAATTGAAAAATATGCAGCCGTATTTAAAAATATATCAAGCCTGTAACGTAAATTTTTAGGCATCGTGTAACGGCAGCTCCCACGGCATAAAGGTTTATTCTGACCGTATGGGATAAAAGAAGCCGGCGTATGAAGTATAAATAAAGCCGTACCGTATAAGCGGGATACATGCTTTATTTCAGACATCATAAAGAAACGGCGCAGCAGCTTTAAACTGCCACGCCGTTATATTCTGCTTTTGAGGTGCTTTCGGCTTTGATGTTCTCTTTTTACGGGCAGCTCTACCTTTGCCATACATCCCACATCACAGCTTTTTATATCAAAGCTTCCCCCGTGATCTTTTGCTATGGTGCGGCAAATAAGTATTCCCAGCCCGCTGCCGTTTTCCTTGGTGGTGAAGAAGGGCGTACCCATATTCTTTTCGGCGTCGTGGTCTATCCCTGTGCCGTTGTCCTTTATCTCTATTATGGCATTTCCTCTTGCTTTGTACAGCTTTGTTTTAATAAGAGTGGAATCGGCCTCCATAGCATTTTTATATATATTGAAAAGCAGTATCGAAACCTTGCTGTAGTCGCCGTATATACAGACGTCCGATTCCATATCAAACAGAAATTCCATATCGCTTGCACTTATGGAAAATTCATCTGTGATATCATATATCACATCCTCCAAATATATTTTTTCATATTCTGCGGAAGGGCGCAGTATTGTTGTATAGTTGTTTATAAGCTCGTCCAGCTTGCCCAGCTCTTTATTTATCACATTAAGTGCAGGGAGCATTTCTTCATCGGAATAGGTCTTTATGTGATCTATACTTGCTTTTATAAGAGCGATAGGGTTTTTTATTTCATGAGCAAGAGCGGCAGCTATTTCTTTTTCTGTATCCATTTTACGGAAGCAGGAGCGTTTCTCCCACAACTATTCTGTTTCCTGCTATATCGTTAAGCTCCCTTATTTCGTTTACCTTTGCCGCAGTTCCGTATTTATTCTTGCTTATACCTATGAGAGTGTCGCCTTTTTGAACTTTGTATTCGGTATGTTTGCTTTCCTCCGCCTGAGTCGATTCGAGGGCAGTCGTTTCCTGAGTGGTCGTCTGTACGGTCGTTTCCTCTGTCGTTTTGTCGTTGCTTAGGGCAAATACGCTTTGTGTGCCCTGTAATTTATTTTCAAGTTCGGCGATCTTCATTTCCATTTCGGTTATCCTGTCATCATTTTGCACCAGCCCCGCTCCCAGTATAAAACACACGAGCAGCATTACAAAGCTGACGCTTCCCAAAAGATTTGCCGTTCTGTTCTGATCGGCCATTATTTTCTTTTTGGCTCTGTAGCTCGTTCTCTTTGCAGCCGCTTCTCTTGCTTTGGCTCCGGCATCTTCGTTCTTGATCTTCACTATATTTTCGGCAGGGCGTTCTTTTATTTTGTTTTCAAGCATATACTCATGCATGCCCTCATTTTTTTCGTAATAAATTATATAACCCTTTACGGCGTCAAATGTATCATCGGTATTGTTCCACCTGTAAAACCCCGTTATGTTTTCGGTGGGATCCATTATGTACAGCACCTGAAAGCCCTTGGTCAAGTTTGCCTTTTGAAGATCGCAGAGCTTATTGCTTATATAATCCTCATAGCCGGGCTGTATGTATGCCCAGCCTACTATGTCCAGATCCTTAAAATATAATTTTATCTGCTTGTTTATATATTGCCAGCTTTTTTCCGTAAGTTCGGTAATACCGTTTTTGGCCACGGTATATCTGCCCTGAATGACTCCGCTTATAAAAAGGATATTTTCATTGTCTATCGTAAGGTTCCTGCCTACGAGGAGAGCGATTTTTTCCTTGCTGTCCATATGGGCATACTGCTCCAAATATGTACAGGCATAGTCTTCCATATATATTCTGTTTCCATCGCTTATACTTCCTATTTGCTTTATATTGTTAGGCAGAGCATTTACTTCTTCATTGGTCATATTATATCTTCCTCTCCGATAAATTTGATATGTTAAGATTTTATCACTTGTCTCTTAGTTTTATTGTCAAAGCGTGTTAACATCTCCAAAAAAATTATGCCAAATAATACCAAATAAATATAACGTAAAACAAAGTTTGGACACCTTGCTCACATAAATACATAATTATTGCATATTTTGCTCATAATTATTTTGGGGGTGTTGGCTTGGAAAATAAAAAATATATATCCACAGATGATAAATATTGCAGTGATATATTGAGCAAAAATATAAAAAGATATATTGAAAAAAGGCTTGACGGTCACAACAGCATAGTTGTCTTTTGCATAGGCACGGACAGGGCTGCCGGAGACAGCTTGGGGCCGTTTGTGGGAACAAGGCTGATGTCTATGGGCTTTGAAAATGTCATGGGCACTATAGATATGCCTGTTCACGCAGTTAATATAGCCGGCAAGATAGATCTGCTCTACAGCACATATGACAGACCGCTTGTAGTGGCTGTAGACGCCTGCCTTGGAATATACGACCATATAGGCTCTCTGAGCATATGGGAGGGCTCTTTGCTGCCGGGAGCGGGGGTATCCAAAAGGCTTTGCGAGGTAGGCGATATATCCATAACGGGAATAGTCAACAAATGGAGCATAAACGGCCTTGCCCAGCTTAGGAACACAAGACTTTCATTTGTGAAGGGTATGTCGGATATAATCGCAGACGGCATATACAAAGCCGTAAGCGAGGTCAATTATTAATTTTTTATTACAAAATGCAATATATACTTGCCAAAATACGGCGAATAATCCTATAATTATTTCAGAAAATATATACTAGGAAGGGATCTTTGTTATGAAAAAGAAATTATTGATTTGTCTGACAGCAGCGTTTTTGGCTGTATCCTTTGCAGCCTGCGGAAAGACTGACGGAGAAACAGCAGGAAAGAACACGGGATCGGAGGCCGATGTGGCGGAAGATGAGGTGAAATATGAGCCTGTTACGGAATTGCCTCAGCTTAAAGGAGTTCAAAAGGGTGACACTATAGCTACCATCCATACAAATATGGGCGATATAAAAGTATGGTTTTTCCCCAAGTATGCGCCAAAGGCAGTTGAGAATTTTACAACTCATGCCAAGGAAGGATATTATGACAATGTAATTTTCCACAGAGTTATAGATAACTTTATGATACAAGGCGGCGATCCCGAAGGTACAGGCATGGGAGGAGAAAGCATATGGGGCGCCGAATTTGAAAATGAGGTCAGCTACAATCTGAGAAACTTCAGAGGTGCTCTCTGTATGGCAAATGCAGGCCCCGATACTAACGGCAGTCAGTTCTATATCGTTCAGAACAAGGATATAGGCGATGACTATAAGCAGCAGTTTGCAAGTCTTGACAAATCAGAGGATATAGGCAACGGACTTAAGGCGGGAGATATATTTACAGATGAGGTAATAGCCGAGTATACAAATAACGGAGGATATCCTACACTTGATATGGGCTATACCGTGTTTGGACAGGTATATGAAGGTATGGATGTTGTAGACGCCATTGCCGCCGTTGAAACAGATGATAACGACAAGCCGCTTAATGACGTTGTCATTACGAGTATCGATGTAGGAACATATTGATATAAATTTCATTTAAAAAGATCAGGAGTCATCGGCAGACGATCCCTGATCTTTTTTGTTTACTTATTCAGCTTGTTGAGCAATTCTTCCACATCAACGGGCTTTGATATAAAGTCGTCCATTCCGCTTGAAAGAGCCTTATCTCTGTCCTCGGAGAAAGAATTGGCTGTACAGGCATATATGCGTACCGTCTTTGCATCGGGTCTGTTTAAGGCTCTTATGGCCTTTGCCGCTTCAAATCCGTTCATTTCGGGCATAAGCAGATCCATAAGTATTATGCTGTATGTGCCGGGAGCGGAATCCTTGAACATTTGAAGAGCTTTTTTTCCGTTTTCGGCAAGCTCTGCCTCAAAGCCGTCACCATGGAGAAGTTCAAGAAGTATCTCGCCGTTGAGCTCATTATCTTCCGCCACAAGTATATGGGGGCGCTTCTGCATGGTCGTGACGTGCTTTTCTTTATGCTTTTCAGGCGGCTGTGCGGCTTCGCCGATAAATGTAAATGTCGAGCCTTCGCTCCTGCGGCTTTCCAAGGTAAGGTCGCCGCCCATAAGGGTCGCAAGAGAATGGCATATGAAAAGACCCAAGCCTGTGCCTTGATTACCCTTTGAAACCGTATCCAATTCTTGAGCGAATACGTCAAAAACACGCTTTTGGAATTCCTCGCTCATTCCCTTTCCCGTATCGGCTACGGTGATAACGGTCTTTATATTGTTGTTATTTTCTCTCTCCTGTCTGAGTATAAGATCTACCTTCCCGCCGCTTGGCGTAAATTTGCGGGCATTGTCCAACAGATTAAGTATTATCTGCTGTATACGTATCTCATCGCCAAGTACACAAGGCTCTATAAATTCGGACTGTATGGCAAATCTTATTTTCTTGTCCTTCATAGCATTGGAAACAAGTGAATTTATTGTATCCAAAAGTACATTGAGTTCTACCGGGCGGATAACAAGCTCAAGCTTCTGAGCCTGGAGCTTAGAGGTATCCAATATATCATTGACCAGTGATAAAAGGTATTTTGCGGTAACGGTGGACTGTTGAAGATAGTCTTCAAGCTGCTCTCTGTCATCAAGCTTTTGGGTCATGAGGTAATTAAGACCTATAAGACCGTTTAACGGCGTTCTTATCTCATGGCTCATTGTAGAAAGAAATTCACCTTTGGCCTTAGCATCGGCACGGCTTTCCGCAAAGCGTATGCGCTGACGTATAAGAAGCGTAGCAAGTATGAGTATTATAAAAACGGACACTCCAAGGATCACGGCGGCAAAACGATAGCGGTATAAAAAGTCCGATAAAGTCAGCTTGTATTGGTTTTCCATTATGCCCTGTATGGTATATGTACCGATCTCATCATCCGACATTGTGGCTATGGCCTTATCCAATATGCTTATAAGTGTGCGGCCTTCTTCCTGAGAAGGTGCCTTTTGCTCACCGAAGGAAACCACAGCGGAAAAACAAAGCTTGTCGTCAAGACCCAAAACGGGTATGACCTTTAGCTTTTCGTACTTAGGCTTTGAGAACCAGTATTCCACCACATACTGATTTTGTATCATAAGATCGGCTTCCCCTGAATTGACTGCTTCAAAGCAGGCTTCTATAGAAGGATAATCTATAAGCTCAAAGTTGGGATAAGATGCGTTCAGCACCTTCCTTATCGTTTGCGAACCTGTGGATATGGCAATAGACAGGTGAGCGTCATATTTGAATTCAAGGTCGTTTTTCGCAACCACGACCTTGCGGCTTGAAAGATAAGGATTGCTTATAAGTATGCCTCGTGCTTTTTTGTTTTCATCATTGTATTCAACACTGGTTACAAGGTCGAAGCCTTCTCCCAAAAGGTAGTCATATGTGACCTCGCCTGTGGGAAGGGCAACATAGTTGAATTTAAGCCCGGTCACTTCGCTCAGATGATCTAAAATATAACGTGAGATGCCGTCAAACTCTCCGTTTTCATTGGGAAAGGATACAGGTATCCTGTCTTGAACGAAGCCTACCTTAAGAGGCTCCTGCCGAGCTGAGATGTATTCTTTTTCCTCGTCGGTAAGTATGAGCGTGTGCTGGTCACGGGGTTCGGCATAAACAGCCAATGTATTGGATAACAGCGTATAGACTGTAAATAAGCTGAATATAAAGCGCAGACACTTGTTCATATCGATCCTCCTCTGCTATAACGGCAGATCATATATTTAATGTATATTTTTGCGATACGCCGATCATATGAACGGAAGCCGTATCTTTAAAATACTCCGTCTCCTCCGCATTTCATACACGGAGCTGCTCCTGTACCGTTACAGCGGGCACATCTGGTTTTTGTCATATATGTATTGGATCTGTATGAGCCGCTGTTTCCTCCGGTTCCGAAGTCCGGAGCATAGTTTTGCTGTTCAAGATAGCCTGTGCCATGACAACTGCCGCACAGAGTTTGGCCTGCTCCGTTACAATATGTACATTTTGAAGAGCCGAAAGAGGAATAAGGGATCGGAGATGTATTGCCTATATTGGGGATACCGACGTCGGAAGAAATATCGGAGGATGAGTGGGTTACTTTTTTTCCGCTTCCTCCGCATATTATACAGTTTTCATATCCGCTTCCTCCACAGGTAAAGCAATTGTATTCAGTGCCTGCAGCAGATTGCTTTCCGGTGCCGCCGCACCATGTGCAAACAGTTTTTCCTTTGCCCTTGCAGTTTTCGCATATCTCTGCTTTGTCTTTATTTTTTTGGGATATGTTGCTTTTTGCCTTGTTAGTGCTTATTGCTTTGTTAGTGCTTTTTGCTTTGTTATTGCTTTTTGTTTCGTTAGTGCTTTTTGATTTGCTATTGCTTTTTGCTTTGTTAGTGCTTTTTGCAGTGCTGCCGCTTGAGCTGTAGCTGCCCGAATTGCCCGAATATGTAATATTGTTTTTCATATCAATGCTGTCGGAACTTGAAGTGTCTGAGCTGCAGCCTGATATCATAACGGAAAAAACAAATATTAATAAAAAATATGATATTATTTTCCTCATTGTATATCCCCCTTTGTTTAGTTTATTATAAATATATTATAAAATATTTTGTATAAAAAAACAATAATTATATTTCAATATTTGCTTTTAAAGAATATTTATCCATATTTTTGCCGTATGGTGACATTGCTTGTTTCAATATGCTATATAAAAAAAATAATATATTAAACGGCAAAAAATAAATAAGGAGATAGTAAAGTTATGCAACTATCCCCTTGAGTTGTTTATAAATCTTTTGGCAAAAATTAAAATAATTTGATAAGTTTATAATTTTCCCGTGACCGGGTCACGGGAAATTATGGAAAGAAATAGCAGACGGTGTAGAGAGAACAGTTGAAAAGAAACTGAGTCATGAGTTTTGAGTTGAAAAGCGATGGCTCATTTGTTATAATAGGCCAAGAGATAAATCGAAGATTGCAAAGGAGTAACATTATAATGAAAAAGACATTATTATCTTTCATCGCTATTTTTATTCTCTTTTTTTCCTTGTGTGCTTGCTCTCAACAAGATTTAAAGGACATGGCTTCCGGAGAAGGTGATGGGTATGCAACCATAGTATGGGATGATAAGACATATGTACCATACGGCGCATTAACCGATTACGGTGAGCGTGGAACGCAAATCGGAATCGTAGATGGGGATAAGGACAATAGAGTTTATGAATTAAAAGGGTATTCAGCCGACGAATGGATTGTAATTGCTTTTCCTCACGATGCCGCTATGCTGTTAAGAGAAATAGATGTCACCGACATACCCGATGGTTGGCACTCAGAATACGAATGGAATCAGTAAATTTTCGTTTGTATTTTAATTGAACCAAATAGCATCGTATATCCCAATGGCATAAAACTATTGGGATAATTTTATATTTTATGGCATAAATGATTAAGGAGGATAATAAATGACTCCACGAACAACACAAACCTCTAAAAATACCCTAAACGGCAAATAAAAATAAGGGCTTCTTTTCCATAAAAGCCCTTATTTACTGAGGTTTTAAAGATTTTGTTTGGTCAGCAGGCACACCGTCTCAGCATGATATGTCCTTGGGAACATATCCACGCAGCATATTTTTTCAACCTTATAGCCGTTTTCCTCGAATACATTCAGATCCTTTGCCAGAGAGCTTGCTTTACAGCTTACGTACACAAGCTTAGGTGCATCGAAGCTTATTATTTTAAGTATGGCTTTGGGATGTATACCCTCACGGGGAGGATCGAGTATAATAATATCGGGCTTATCCTCAAGCTTATCTACCATATTAAGCACATCTCCGGCTATAAATACGCAATTGGAAATGCCGTTGAGTTTTGCATTCATTTTTGCTGCTTCCACGGCCTCTTCAACTATTTCTATCCCCACGACTTTTTTTGCATTGGTACTCATAAGCTGAGTAATGGTGCCTGTTCCGCAGTAAAGGTCGAATATGACATTGTTGTTTTCGTTTCCCGCAAATTCTCTTACTGTGGAATACAGGACTTCAGCCCCTGAGGAATTTGTCTGAAAAAATGAAAATATTGATATTTTAAAATCCAGCCCAAGAAGTCTTTCCATAAAAAAGTCCTCACCATAGAGCTGTATTATTTTATCCGCTTTTACAACATCCGCAACGCCGTCGTTTATGATATGGCTTATTCCCTTTATTTTGCCCTGCAGCTCAAGGGAGAGAAGGGCGTTTACAAGGGGAGCGGTATCGGTATTGAATTCCGAAGCGGTCACAAGACCTATTATGATCTCCCCTGTGAAATGGCCTCTTCTCACAAGGAGATGACGAAGAGTGCCTGTATGTCTTGTCTTGTGATAAAAGGTCTCGCCGCTATTTTTAAAAAATCCCAGCACGGTGTTCAATATTTTTTGCATATCCTCATGAACTATGCGGCAGCAGTCGGCGTTGACCACTTCGTAATAGCTGTTTCTCTTTCTCATGCCAAGACAAAGCTCGCCTTCCGCACCGTTGTCACCAAAGCTAAATTCCATTTTGTTCCTGTAGCCTTCGGTGCATGGGCTTCCCTTTATGCCCATAAATTCAAAGCCCGATATGCCTCCTTTTTCCAATAGGTCAAGAACTGTCTTTTTCTTTATTTCAAGCTCCTTTTCATAGCTTATGTTCTGATATGTACAGCCGCCGCATTTGCCGAAGGCAGGGCATAACGGACTGATCTCATAGTCTGCTCTTTTGATTATATCTTTAAGTCTGCCTTCATATTGTCCTTTCTTTTTCTTTATATCCGCAATGATCTTCTGTCCGGGTATAGTATTTTTTATAATCACTTTCTTATCATTGAAAATACCTATGCCCTTGTTGGGGAATTCTATATCGATCGTTTCTATTTCTACATCCGTGTATTTTTTACTCATATGTGCTGACCTCTTATTCTTGTAATTTATTTGCATATCTGTTATAATTATAATAATATTGCCATGATTTGTCTAGGAGGAATTTATATGGAATGGACAGAAGTTAAAATATATACAACGACCGAGGGCATAGAGCCTGTGACCGCCGCTCTTCTCGACACGGGAGTGACAGGCATACAGGTCGAGGATGATAATGAACTCAAGGACTTTCTCAACACAAGTTCGCAATATTGGGATTATGTTGACGAAGAGCTTTTGAACAAGCCTGCGGGCGAGACCAGGATAACAGTATATGTAGGCGACGATCCATATGGCGAGGAAATGCTCCTCCACATAAAGGATGCCATAAACAGACTTAGATCTATGGATCTGGGGATCGATATGGGCAGGCTGGAAATAGAAACCAAATCAAACCTTAACGATGAGGAATGGCTCAACAAGTGGAAGGACTACTACAAGCCGTTTACTATAGGAAAGAAAATACTTATAAAACCTGTGTGGGAGGATGTGGATAATACAGAAGGCAGAGTTATATTCAACATAAATCCCGGTCATGTTTTCGGCACAGGGCTTCATCAGACAACACAGCTTTGTATGCTGGAGCTGGAAAAATATATAAAGGAAGATTCCGTTGTTGCGGATCTGGGCTGCGGCAGCGGTATATTGTCTGTTGTGGCTCTCCTTTTGGGAGCTAAGAGCGCCTTTGCCGTGGACATAGACGCCCATGCCATAAAGACTGCCTATGAAAATGCTGAACTGAGCGGTGTGGACAGGACAAAATACTATGTTACAAGCGGCAATGTGATAGATGACAAGAAATTGCAGGATGAGATAGGCTATGACAAATATGACGTTGTCGTGGCAAATATAATAGCCGATGTGATATGCGCCATAAGCACTGTCGTATCAAAGCAGCTAAAAAAGAAAGGCGTTTTTATAGCATCCGGAATAATAAAAGAAAGGATCGATGATGTTTATGCTGCCCTTGAGGAATGCGGGCTCAAGGTCGTAAGTACGAACATAAAGGATGAATGGGTATGTATAACATCTGTGAAGGAGTAAGCTATGCCTAAATTTTTTGTAAACAGCGAAAGCATAAATGACAGTATCGTTACACTTGAAGGCGATAACGCAAGGCATATAGCCGACGTACTGAGGGGAAAGATCGGCGATGTCATTACCGTGTGCGACGGTGAGGGCAGGGATTACGAATGCGAGATCACGGCTGTAAGCAAAAGGGAAATATCAGCCAAAGTCGTTGACATATCCACAAATAATAACGAGCCCGATATAAAAATAACTCTTTATCAGGCGATACCCAAGTCCGACAAAATGGAGCTTGTCATACAAAAGTGCGTTGAAATAGGAGTGGACAGCATAGTGCCTGTAAGCACCGAACGCACGGTGGTGAAATTGGAAGGCAGGGAAAACAAAAAGCTTGCACGCTGGAACAAGATAGCCGAGGCTGCGGCAAAGCAGTGCGGAAGAGGGAAGATACCTGAAGTCGCAAACATCATGGATATCAGATCGGCTATTGATGAGGCCGCCGGGCTTGACGGCGCAATAATACCCTATGAAAAAGAAAAGAAGAATACTGTCAAAAGCTATGCAAAAGGATTTAAAGGAAATACCGTAGGAGTTTTCATAGGCCCTGAGGGCGGCTTTTCCGAAAAGGAGATAGAGTACGCTCTTTCAAAGGGGATCGTATCCGTCACCCTTGGCAAGAGAATACTAAGAACGGAGACGGCGGGTCTTGTGGCTTCCGTAATGCTTTTGTACGAACTGGAGGATTTAGTGTGATATATTTTGACAATGCTTCCACAACCAAAATGTCGGAGCAGGTTATGGAATATATGTATGGATTTATGAAAAAGGATTTTGCCAATCCATCTTCATTGCATCGCCTTGGCTTTGAAGCGGAAAAGGAGATGACACGGGCAAGAAAAATAATTGCTTCGGCAATAAAGGCAGATGCCGAGGAAATATATTTCACAAGCGGCGGCACCGAAGCAAACAACACCGCCATATTAGGCGCTGCCGAAGCTTACAAAAGAAGAGGCAAAAGAGTCGTAACAATGAACATAGAGCATCCTTCCGTTACCGACAGCTTTAAGGAGCTTGAAAGAAGAGGCTTTGAAGTCGTCACCTTAAATGTTGACGATAAAGGCTATATCCGTATGGATGAGCTTGAAAAAGCGGTAAATGAGGATACCATACTTGTGAGTATAATGTATGTGAACAATGAGGTGGGCACCGTACAGGATATGGAGGGTATATACAATACAATAAAAAACAAAAATCCCAATTGTATTTTCCATACCGACTGTGTGCAGGCCTTTTGCAAGCACGTTATAAACAGCAAATATGCCGACATAATAACAATGAGCGGACATAAGATATGCTCCGCTAAGGGAGTCGGCGCAATGTATGTGAGGAAAGGAGTAAGGGTGAATAACCTTCACTTCGGAGGCGGTCAGGAAAAAGGCTTCCGCCCGGGTACGGAAAACACCTACGGCATAGCCGCTATGGGCAGGGCTGTTGAGCTTGCCGCAGAAAGCATTGATGTCAATTACAAAAAAGTGTCGGAAATAAAAAACACGCTTTTGAAAATAACGGACAAGCTCGATGACGTATATGTAAACGGCGACAGTGAAAACGGCAGCCCTTATATACTGAATTTAAGCTTTAAAAACGTAAAGGGCGAAGTCCTTCTGCACGCTTTGGAAAATGAAGAAATATATGTTGCCACAGGCTCAGCCTGTTCATCCAGAGCCAAGGAAAAGAAAAAAATAGTGGACTATATCACAGAAGGCAGAGGAGCAAATGCCGTGCGCTTCAGCTTTTCGCCGGAGAATACGGCGGAAGAGGCCGAGGCGGTCGTTGAGAGCCTTATGAAAAATGTACCTTTGCTCAGAAGATTTATACCCAGATAAGGATGATCGATATGCGTAATGTATTGCTTGTAAAATACGGCGAGATAGCAATGAGAGGCAAAAACAGATACCTTGTTGAGAACCGCCTTATAAAAACAATTATAAAAAGACTTGACAAATACCCGGGCTACAGAGTTTATAAGGAGCAGGGCAGGATACTTGTTGTAAACGAAGAGGGAGAATTTGACTACGATACGGTCATTCCCATTGTTGTGAATATACTTGGTGTCGTGGCCGTATGTCCGGGCATAGAGTTTGAGGATCAGTCCATAGAGAGTCTCAGAAAATATGCGCTAATGCACTTTCGTGAGCATTTTCCCAACGGAGGCGTCACATTTAAAGTCATAACGAGACGTTCGGACAAAAGATATCCTATGACCGGCAATGAAATAAGCGCCGATGTAGGCGGCTATATACTCCATAATATAGACAACTTGAAGGTCGATGTACACGACCCGGAAATAAAGCTTATGATAGAGCTGCGCAACAGCGCCTATATATACAGCAAGCTCATAAAGGGCCACGGAGGTTTGCCCTACGGCTCGGGCGGCAAGGCAACGGTGCTTCTTTCAGGCGGCATAGACAGTCCTGCTGCGGCCTTCCTTGTGGCAAAAAGAGGCGTTGAGATAGAGGCCGTATACTTTGATTCTCCGCCGTATACGTCGGAAAGAGCCAAGCAAAAGGTAATGGATATAGCCGAAAGGCTTTCGGTGTTCACAGGCAGCATAAAGCTGCACATAGTGCCGTTTACCGAAACACAGCTTTGCATATATGAGCATACGCCGCCTGAGAAAATGACTGTATTTTTAAAGAGAGCCATGCTGAAGGCGGCAGAAAGGATAGCGCTTAAGAACAAGAGCTATGCCCTTGTTACAGGTGACAGCATAGGACAGGTGGCAAGCCAGACAATGGAGGCGATATACGCCATAGATCCCGCAGCGTCTATTCCCGTGCTGAGGCCGCTTTGCGCCATGGATAAGCAGGATATAGTAGACGTAGCGGTGGATATAGGTACTTTTGACATATCAATAAGGCCTTATGAAGATTGCTGTACCGTATTTGTGGCAAAGCATCCGGAAACAAAGCCCAAGAAAAGCATAATAGAATCTATGGAAAGAAAAATAGAAGGGCTGGACGAGCTTATAGAAAAGGCTGTTGAAAACAGTGTGACAGTGGAATTTTAAATATGTGTCCAATATGCGGCCAAACCGATGAGACAGTATATTGCCGAGCATTTCTGCGGCGCATACCTGTCAGCGGTTTGGCTGCATATTTTTATAGTGTATCCGATATTGATAAATGTACGTCTATTTTGGATTAACATGTACCATACAGTGCTTTACCAAAGGGAAATTTTTTTCAAGCCTGTCATGTACTTCCTGAGCGATGCCGTGCGCCTTATAAAGCGGCAGCATACCGTCGGCGGATATTTCTATATCCACATATATTTTTGAGCCGAACAGCCTTGTGTGAATAAGATCTAAATTTTTTACACCGTCAACGGAACAGACGATCTCTTTCATTTCTTCTGTTGTTTCTTCATCACACGCCCTGTCTACCATTTTATCTGTGGCATCCTTAAAAATATTGTAGGATACCTTTATTATGAATACGGATATAACGATAGATGCAAGAGGATCCAGCACGGGAAAGCCAAGTCTTGCCCCCAATATACCTATAAAGCTGCCCACAGAGGAAAGCGCATCGGAACGATGATGCCATGCATCGGCCATAAGCGCCCCCGAATTGACCTTTTTGGCAGCCGATCTTGTATACCAGTACATTGCTTCCTTTACTGCCATTGACAATACCGCTGCCGCAAGTGCTCCTATGCCGGGTATCATTATAGGGGCGCTGCCCGTATCCAGTATTTTTTTGATCCCGGATACGCCTATGCCCGTTCCGACAAGGAACAAAAGGGTGGCAAGTATTATGGCGGCGACACACTCCAGCCTTTCGTGACCGTATTGGTGGTGTTCATCCGATTTCTTGCCGGACACTCTCACTCCCACTATAACAACAAATGTGCTCAATACATCCGAAAGAGAATGGACCGCATCTGATATCATGGCAGCGGAATGTCCGAATATTCCTGCTGTAAATTTGATAAAGGAGAGCATAACATTTACCGCTATGCTCACCGCTGAGACCTTTATGGCTAAATTAGTGTCATCCATATAGATCAACCCCCCATATAATATATGCCCTAATGATACAATAGTGCTTATAGGTTGGTCAAGGACAACCTATAAATATTTTGAATTTTTGCTGTTTACAAAACGGATACTTTGTTTTATAATTATAATGAAGTACCATAACATAAATATTGTTTGATACGAGGTGCGTTTTTATGAAAAAAATAATAATTCTGTTATGTGGTATGTTCCTGCTCACAGGCTGTGGGAACAGCAATGAAAAACTTAAGATATATGCTGCATCAAGCATCGAAACACCGCTTCGGGAGATAATAAAGGAATACAATGAGTCAGACTCCACAGAGGTGGCGCTCAATATAGGTGAGTCGGACAATATGGCCGATTCCATATCGGGAAGCAAAAGCTGTGATATATTCATACCGGATTCCTTAAAGCAGACCGATGAGCTTATAGACGATGAGGTCCTCACAGAGGATAAGGTCATGCCCTATGTGGACAACAGAGTCGTTCTTGTTAAAAACATAAATACAAAAACAGATGTTACGGGATTTGAAAATGCCAATCAGGCAAGGAGCATAGCCATAGCCAAGGCAGGCGTGCCTATAGGCGACTATGCAAGAGAGATATTCATAAATGCAGGCAATCTTGAAGATATACTTAAAAATATCAAGGTAAAGGAATACGAAAGCGATGCCGAGGTCGTTGAGGCGATATGCAAAAACGAAGCGGAGATAGGCGTTGTGTATGCCACAGACGTTGCCATGAATACAGACAATATGCAGGCTCTTTCCGAGCCGCCCAAGGACACGCTCAACACGCCTGTTACTTATCCTGTAGCTCTTGTAAACGGAGATAACCCCTACGCAGTTGATTTTACGGAATTTTTATCTACGCAAAGGGCTGCTGAAATATTTGAAAAATACGGCTTTTCGATAAACGAAAATGTTCAGATAGAGTATGTTGAAGAACTGCAAACAGAAACGGAGGCTGTTGATTGATCATGGATAAGACCAGAAAACTCACTATGTCTGCAATGCTGGCGGCTATAGCATATCTTGTGATGCTCATAAGCCATGTGCTCCCGCCTATAATGCCGGCGGCTCCGTTTATAAGCTATGACGCCAAGGATGTGGTTATAGTTATAGGCGGCTTTATATTGGGCCCGTTGTATGCGTTCCTTATCACCGTTGTGGTAGCGTTTGTGGAAATGCTCACAATAAGCGCTACAGGACCTATAGGCTTTGTTATGAACGTAGTTGCAAGCAGTGCTTTTTGCTTTGCGGCATCTTTTATATACAGCAGGAAGCACACGCTTAAAAGGGCTATATTCGGCCTTGTGGCAGGCACGCTGCTGCTGACGGCGGCAATGGTGCTTTGGAATTACATACTCACGCCTCTTTATATGGATATGCCAAGAGATGAGGTGGCTAAAATGCTTTTGCCCGTGTTTGTGCCTTTAAATCTTTTTAAAGGCGGGCTCAACACCGCTTTTACTCTTTTGCTCTATAAGCCTGTGGTGACCGCACTCAGACGTTCAGGCTTTGTGCCGGACACGCAAAGCATACAAAAGCATGGCATAAGCCCGGCGGTCATTATAATGTCAGCTATTATATTTATAGGCTGTGTATTGTTTTTACTTATGGTAAGAGGGATCATATAGGAGATAAATACTATGGAAAAGATAAATGACGATATCAATTTTTCGGAAGAAGTCCTTGAGATGGCTGCCAAGATATCCGAGATAATAAAGCAAAGCTCTACTTATGTAGAGTATGAAAAGGCAAAGGATTATCTTAAGGATAAGCCCGAGCTTATGGAAAAAATAAATACTCTTAAGATAAAGCATATGGAGTATGCCGAGGAGAGAAACAGAGGACAGGAAAATTTCGATAAGGAAAAGTATATATCACAGGAATTCTATAAGCTTATGCTCAATGACAATGTAGATACTTTTCTTATGAATGAGGAAAAGCTTGTACAAACGATATCCCAAATATATCTCAGGGTAGCGGAACAGTGCAATTTGGATATATTTATTTAGGAGCGTGCCATGAAAAACGGTGTTGTACAATCGGGAAGCGCAAATATTTATTATGAGCTTTACGGTGAAGAAAATGACAATGTGCTTGTGCTGCTCCACGGCAACGGCGAAAGCGGCAGAAGCTTTAAAAAGCATATAGAGATACTTAAGGACAAATATAAGCTTCTTGTGATAGACAGCAGAGGGCACGGAAAGTCTGAGTTCGGAAAGGCTCAGCTTTCTCTTGGCACCATGTCTGTGGATCTCGTAAACGTTATAGAACATTTGGGTATAGAGAAGGTGAGCATAGCAGGCTTCAGTGACGGCGCCAACATAGCTATGATCACAGCTATAAAAAATCAAGACCTTATAGACAAGCTTGTGCTCATAGGCGGTAATTACAACATACATGGTTTTAAGCCGGGTACGGAAATAATGCTGAGAGTCGGGTATTGGTGCTCCTGCCTGGGGGCTTTCATAAGTCCTGTCAACCGCTTCAACAAGGAATATTTTTCTCTTATGGTAAAGGAGCCCGATCTTAAAAGGGAAGCTCTTTCGGTCATAAAGGCAAAGACACTTGTTATAAACGGCAGCAAGGATATGATAAAGACAAGCCATGCAAGGGCTATTGCAAACACTGTACAGGGTGCCGAACTCAAGATAGTCGACGGCGACCATTTCTGGATATACAGAAAGCCCGAAGAGGCCTGTGATGTCATAGATGAATTTTTATCTGAATAATTATGCAAAATTTACACCTTGCATTGACAAAAACAGCTTGTTATGGTAAAATTTAAGTAAATTTATTACTTTACTAAAAGAAAGGATGGTCCACGATGAAGAAATTATTATCATTATTATTAGCAGGTGTTATGACATTATCACTTGCTGCCTGCGGCGGTTCTGCTGATGCTACCGATGCCGACAATTCTGCTGAGAGCGGCGCTCAGAAGTACGTTATAGCTACTGACACAGCATTCCCTCCCTTTGAATTTACCGACGCATCAGGCAACTTTGTAGGTATTGATGTAGATATTATCAATGCTATTGCAGAGGATCAGGGCTTTGAGGTAGACATCCAGTCACTTGGCTTTGACGCAGCATTGCTTGCAGTTCAGTCAGGACAGGCTGACGGCGTTATTGCAGGTATGTCAATTACAGACGAAAGAAAGCAGACCTTCGATTTCTCAGACCCATACTATACAGCAGATGTAACTATGGCTGTAGCAAAGGGTTCAGATATCAAGAGCTTTGAAGACCTTAACGGCAAGGTTGTAGCTGTCAAGACAGGTACAAACGGCGCTGACTTTGCTAAGTCAATGGCTGACCAGTACGGCTATACCGTTACGGAATTCAAGGATTCTCCCACAATGTATCAGGATGTGATCGCAGGCAATACAGCAGCTTGCTTCGAGGACTATCCCGTTATGGCATATAACGTACAGCAGGGCGCAGAAATGGAAATACCTGAGGGTATGACAGGCGCCGGCTCAGATTACGGCTTTGCTGTAAAGAAGGGCGAAAACGCTGAACTTCTTGCAGCTTTCCAGGCAGGTCTTGCCAACATTAAGGCTAACGGCAAGTATCAGGAGATAATCGACAGCTATACAAAGTAATACAGATATAATAATTGTTCACAATGACGTGGCTGCCCTTATTGCCTTTGGGCAGCCATTTTTAAAAGGAGTAAGCATATGTATAATATAGCATTATTAAGCATCAGCGATATAAAAATAGTAAGTATAGTAAAAACTTACTGGTCTATGCTCCTGCTTTCTCTCGGTCAGACAATGCTGCTTACGCTTTTATCTTTGGCATTTGCGTTTGTTATCGGCCTTGTATTCGGTATAATGAATGTTATAAAGATAAAGCCCCTTAATTTCATAGCTACTGTGTATGTAGACGGCGTAAGAGGCGTTCCTCTTATAGTGCTTGCATATTTTACATATTTTGGTATACCTATGTTCATAAGGAGCATTGGCTTTTCCGGCTTCAGATTTACGGCTTTAACCGCCGGAACGATAGCGCTTTCAATGAATGCAGGCGCTTATATGGCGGAGATATTCAGAGCGGGCATACAGTCTGTAGACAAGGGTCAGATGGAGGCTGCCAGGAGTTTGGGACTTGGCTACGGCAAGTCTATGCAGAAGGTGGTTCTTCCACAGGCTATAAGGACTATGATACCTTCTATAATCAATCAGTTTATAATATCACTTAAGGATACATCCATACTTTCTGTCATCGGTTTCCCCGAACTGACAAAGGCAGGTAATATAATTGCGGCCATAAACTTTGATGTGTTCAGCGTGTGGGCAATAATTGCCATTATGTATATGGTAGTTATAGTAACATTGTCACGCTTGGCTAAGAAGATAGAAAGGAGGGTCAATGTTGGAAACGAAAGGTGAAACCAAGATACTTGTCAAAAACCTTAAAAAGAGCTTCGGTAAGCTGGAGGTCTTAAAGGATATAAATACCGAGATAAGCTCCGGCGAGGTCGTAGTCCTTTTAGGCCCGTCGGGTTCAGGCAAGTCTACATTTTTGAGATGCCTTAACAGATTGGAGGATATCACCTCGGGCGATGTATATATAGACGGCGTAAATGTAGCCGATAGGAAGGCCAATCTCAATGCCATACGTCAGAAAGTAGGTATGGTTTTCCAGCATTTTAATCTTTTCCCTCATATGAACGTACTTGCCAACATTACCCTTGCGCCTATAGAGCTTAAGAAAATGACTAAAGAAGAGGCGGAGAAAAAGGGTATGGAGCTTTTGAGAAGAGTAGGGCTTGAGGAAAAGTCGGCTGCTTATCCTCCTCAGCTTTCAGGCGGGCAAAAGCAGAGAGTCGCTATAGCAAGGGCGCTGGCTATGAATCCCGACATAATGCTTTTTGACGAGCCGACTTCGGCTCTCGATCCGGAAATGGTAGGCGAGGTACTGGCGGTCATGAAAGAGCTTGCCCGCGACGGTATGACCATGGTAGTCGTTACGCACGAAATAGGATTTGCAAGAGAGGTCGCTTCGAGAGTTATATTTATGGACGGCGGATATATAGTAGAGGAGGGTACACCGGATGAGGTCATACTCAATCCTAAGGAGCCGAGAACTATAGACTTTCTGAACAAGGTATTATAGGGGGAACGTCTATGAAAAAGATAATAACCATTAGCAGACAGTTTGGCGCTGCAGGCGGTACCATAGGCGAGATACTTGCAAGAGATCTTGACTATGAGTATTACAACAAGGAGCTTATACTTACAGCCGCTGCCGAAAGTAATGTGGATATATATTCTCTTGTGGAATGGGATGAAAAGGTTCCTATGTCATTTGGCTTTACACAGAGTCTTTTCGATTTTTACAACAGACCCTTGAGTGAAAAAATATTTGATGCGCAGAAAAAGGTCATAAGGAAATTTGCGCAAAAGGGAAATTGTGTCATAGTCGGCAGGAACGCAAATACGATACTTAAAGAATATGACAGTGTTCTCCATGTTTTCATACATGCGGATCTTGAATGGCGCCTTGAGAGAATGAAGAAAAAAATGGGCTCAACTCCAGAAAACAAGGTGCTTGACGGCATAAGGACCGTTGATAAGGCCAGGGAAAAATACTGTACCTATCACACAAATACCGTATTCGGCGCAGCCGAAAATTACGATCTTTGTCTTTCCAGTTCGTCTCTCGGTATAGACAGGTGTATAGAAATAATAAAGGCTTCTCTTTGAGACGGTGCGTGAGTGTGCGGCAAAGACGCAGCGCAAATCACAGGCAAAGCCGAAGGGAGATATCTCCGATGCTGTTTTATAAAGACGGCGTCAAGGGATATCTTCCTTTTTTGTTACAATTATGTTACTCTTTTTGTTAAAAGTTGTTGTTTTGATCATTTTATGTTATAATATTACGATAATAAATCATGGGAGAGTTTTCAAATGGCAAATAAAAAGGGCAATGCCACAAAAAGAAACGACAAAAAAAATACAAATACAAAAAAAGCATCCGGTGCCAATGCGTCAAAAAAACTTACCAATGCGGAACGCAGGGCTATTGAGGAAAGGAAGAAGCTTGTGCAGGGCGAGGTTGCCTCAATATTTTGCATAGGCATTTCCATGCTTATGATAGCTTGTTTGTTTTTGCGTGACAGCGTAGGAGTATTAGGCAAATATGTTTCGCCGCTGCTGACAGATCTTTTTGGCATAGGCGCCGTTGTGCTGCCTGTTGTCCTTTTGGTGTTCAGCGTACAGACGCTGTTCGATAAAAAAAGAACGTATTTCAAATACAAGCTTTTCTTCTTCCTGAGCTTTTTTATTGCCTTCATAAGCCTTATGCACATTATGAGTTGTACATATAAATTTACGGATGTAAGCCTACAGGAATATATCTCTCATTATTTTTCTCAAGGCAGCTTTAAAAACGGAGGACTCGTAGGCTCGCTTTTCGGAGGCGTGCTTTACCAGCTATTGGGTAAAATTGGCTCATATATTGTGCTCTTTGTTCTTGCCTTTGCTCTTTTGATAATGGCAACGGGAAAGACCGTATCGGATATTATAAGATATATAACCGATACTCTGAGCAGCGTGAAAGAGGATATCGAGGAATACAGAAATACCCATTTCTACGACGATGATGATGACGAATATGAATACTACGAGGAAGATGAGCCGGAACAGATGTATCTGCCCATGGACAAGATGTCTCAAAAAAAGAACGGCAAAAAGAAGAAGCCTAAAGTAATAGCATTTAATCTTCCCGATGAAGAAGAACCGTATGAGGAAAGCGTGGATATAGCCAGTGATGTTGTAAACAACGGCAAGAACAGATACAAAAAAAAGCAGGACAGCGAAAATGTGATGCCCGATCTGTCCGACATAATAGACAGGGTAGGACAGGAAAGAACAAAGGAGAACACGGTCACTATAAACATAGATGATGAGGATTATGACGTGACGGCCGAACAGGAGGCGGAAGAGGATATCAGGCAGACGGAAAGCGAAGATAACTCTCCGCCTTGGGAGGATGAAAATGAAAGCGGCGTGATAGTGCTGGGTAATGTTCCCGAAAGGAGCGCTCCCGAAAAGATCGTTCGCAAAGCGAATGAGACTTCCGATAACAATACGGAAAAAAGCGAACCCAAAATAATAGAGGCGGAAAAGACAAGGACCATAAAAAATTTGGATACTCCTTCCGGCAAGACGCCTTATAAGTTCCCAAGCACATCCATACTTGCGAAAAATCCTAAAAAAAGCGGCGGCAGCACAAGAGATGAAATGCTTGCAAAGTCCAAAAAGCTTGAGGAGACTCTTTCCGTATTCGGCGTAGACGCCAAGGTCGTGAACATAAGCAGAGGCCCTGCCGTTACACGCTATGAGCTCATACCCCCAAAGGGCATAACCGTAAATAAAATAACTAAGCTGGACAAGGATATAGAGCTTGCCCTTGCGGCAAAGAGCGTAAGAATAGAAGCGCCTATACCCGGCACGAGCAAAATAGGTATAGAGCTGGGCAATGAATCGGTATCGCCGGTATATTTCAGCGAAGTCCTTCTTACAGATAAGTTCAGAGATTTCAAAAGCAAGCTTGCCTTTGGCATAGGCAAGGATATCACAGGCACTGTGATAGTGGCGGATATTGCGGATATGACACATCTCCTTATAGCCGGCGCAACAGGCGCAGGTAAGTCCGTATGTATCAATACGCTCATTACCTCTATATTGTATAAAGCTACGCCGGAGGAAGTAAAGCTTATAATGATAGATCCAAAGAAGGTAGAGCTTAATGTATACAACGGCATACCACATCTTCTTATTCCTGTTGTAAGCGATGTACAAAAGGCCAACGGTGCGCTTAACTGGGCAATAAGGGAAATGATGCGGCGTTATGACCTTTTGGAGCTTAAGAATGTAAGGAACATCGTAGGCTACAATAAGGTGGCGGAAGAAAGCGAAAGACTGCCTTATATAGTTATAATCATAGATGAGCTTGCAGACCTTATGATGACTGTGGGCAAAGAGGTGGAAGCGTCTATAGTGAGACTTACACAGCTTGCAAGAGCGGCAGGCATACACCTTGTTATAGCAACACAAAGACCCGATTCAAATGTTGTTACCGGACTTATAAAGGCAAATGTGCCTTCCAGGATCGCCTTCAAGGTATCTGACGGCGTCAACTCCAAGATAATACTTGACTCCACAGGTGCGGAAAAGCTTTTGGGCAAAGGCGATATGCTCCTTAAGACAAGAGCCTTTGATGACAAGCCGCTTAGGATACAGGGTGCTTTCGTTACCGATGAAGAGGTTGAAAAGATAGTGGGTTCCATAAAGACCGATGAGAGCCACTACGATCAGTCTGTTATAGACGAAATAGAGCGCTCCGTTGCTGAGGCAACTACGCCCGAAAACTCATCGTCTTCATCCTCGGGTGACGACAGCGACAGCATAATAGACGATGTAATAAAGTTTGTCGTATTTAAAAAGAGGGCATCCATAAGTGCGGTACAAAGGAAGTTCGGCATAGGCTACAACAAGGCGGCAAGGATAATAGACGAGCTTGAGGAAAGAGGTATAGTCGGCCCCGATCTGGGCGGAACAAAGGGCAGAGAAGTTTATATGGACAAGTACGAATGGGAGGAAAGACAGAGAAGATATGAAGATTGATCTGAAAAAATCCCTGTACTACTTGAAAATTATGACAAAAGAGTATAATATGTAAATATGCAGACTAACGAAGAAAAAAATTTAACTTAAAATAGGAATCAGCGAGATGAATGGCTTGCAAAAAAAAGCGTCGCAGACTTTAATCCGCAGGAGGAATTTACTTCCTCCGAGGACAGGAACTTTTCTGTAATTTTGGTGTTTAACACCAAAATTGCGGAAAACACGGCTGGTTCCTACTTTAATTAATTTGAAAGAAATGCAAGCATTTCTTTCAAGCGTGTCGATTTATCGACACGCAGAATATGTAAATATATTTTACTGTGATGGAGGATGATAAATCATGAAAACGGATATTCAGATAGCTCAGGAATGTAATATGGAGCCAATTACAAAGGTTGCGGAAAACTTCGGCATCGATCCCGATGATCTGGAGCTTTACGGAAAGTATAAGGCAAAGCTCTCCGACAATATTTTAAAGACGGCAGGAGATAAGAAAGGCAAGCTCGTTCTTGTAACAGCTATCAACCCCACTCCCGCAGGAGAAGGCAAGACAACGGTCACTATAGGTCTTTCACAGGCTCTTAACAAAATAGGCGTCAAGTCTCTTGTTGCGCTTAGAGAACCTTCTCTGGGCCCTTGTATGGGCATAAAGGGCGGCGCAGCAGGCGGCGGATACTCCCAGGTGGTTCCCATGGAGGATATTAATCTTCATTTCACAGGCGATATCCATGCCATGACTACCGCCAACAATCTTTTGTCCTCTGTTATAGACAATCATATACATCAGGGAAACGCTCTTGATATAGACACCAACAATATAGTTTGGAAGAGAACGGTAGACCTTAACGACAGAGTTTTGAGAAATGTTGTCGTAGGTATAGGCGGCAAGATAAACGGTATCACAAGGGAAGACGGATTTATGATAACGGTTGCTTCAGAGATAATGGCTATCGTATGTCTTGCGGAAAATATAAGCGATCTTAAGGACAAGCTCAGCAAAATAGTAGTTGCTTATACAAGAGACGGCAAACCCGTTACGCCTAAGGATCTGAATGTGGTAGGTGCCATGGCAGCTCTTTTAAAGGATGCCATAAAGCCTAATCTGGTACAGACATTGGAGCACACTCCGGCAATAATACACGGCGGCCCCTTTGCCAATATAGCTCACGGCTGCAATTCCGTAAAGGCTACTAAAATGGCCATGGGTATTGCAGACGTTACTGTAACCGAGGCAGGCTTCGGCGCAGACTTAGGCGCAGAGAAATTCTTTGACATAAAGTGCAGAAAGGCCGACCTTAAGCCCGATGCTGTCGTGCTCGTGGCTACGGTAAGAGCGCTTAAATACAATGGCGGAGTACCTAAGACAAAGCTTACGGAGGAAAATGTAGAGGCTGTGAAGAAGGGCTTTGCAAATTTACAAAAGCATATTGAAAACTTACATAAGTACGGCGTGCCTGTAGTTGTTACGCTTAACAACTTTATAACGGACAGCGATGCCGAGGTAAATTACATAAAGACACAGTGCGAGGCTATGGGTGCGGACTTTGCCGTTGCCAAGGTATGGGAAAAAGGCGGCGAAGGCGGTATCGATCTTGCCAACAAGGTAATGGAGGTACTCAACGCAAAGGAGTCTCACTTCAAGCCTCTTTATGACGAAAAGGATACCATAGTAAACAAGATAAATACAGTCGCAAAGGAAATATACGGCGCAGCCGATGTAGTTATTGAGCCTAAGGCTAAAAAGGAAATAGAAAGAATAGAAGCCTTGGGTATGGATAAACTACCTGTATGTATAGCAAAGACGCAATATTCTCTGAGCGATAACCCTGCTCTTCTGGGCAGACCAGAAGGCTTTACTCTTACTGTAAGGGAAATACGCTTAAGTGCAGGCGCAGGCTTTGTAGTTGCCATTACAGGCAATATAATGACAATGCCAGGACTTCCCAAGGTGCCTGCGGCAGAAAATATTGATGTTGACGACAACGGAAATATAACAGGTCTATTCTAAAAACAAGAGGTGCTTATTATGAGATCATTAAAAATAGCCGCTGTTTTGCTGGTATCGGCTACAGTTGTCACAGGCTGCTCAAAGGGATCGGACAGATCGCTTGCCGACTATGGCAACACAGACGGAAATATTACCAATTTAGGCAGTGTTTGCGAAAAAGAAGGCAGCTTATATTATCAGAACAATGATGACGGATATGCCATATATAAGTCTGAAAACGGCGGCGAGGCCGTAAAGTTAAATTCGGATCCCAGCTATTTTATAAATGTGATGGGAGACTATGTATATTACGTAAATGAAAACGACAGCTTCAAGATATACAGAATGAAGACTGACGGCAGCGATAATAAAAAGATAGTAGACAGCACCGCTTATTATATGACAGTATATAAAGACAGCATATATTTTGTGAATTACAGCGACAACCAGTGTATATACAAGGCGAATACAGACGGTACGGATTGCCGCAAGATAGTGAACAGCATATGCTATTATCCCGTTATAGCGGAGGATAAGCTTTATTACATCGACTATGCCAACAATAACGGCGTAGTGGAAACAGATCTTGAAGGACAGAACAAAAAGCTCCTTGACGAAAAAAATTATGCGGCTTATCTGAACTATGACAACGGGGCGCTTTATTATACAAATGCAATTGCGCAGAATAATAAAACAGGCGATGATTTTCTTTACAAAACAGATATTTCATCGGGAAAGACACAGGTCGTTTTGGAAGTGCCATGCGCCGACATAAACATTACGGATGAGGGCATATATTATAAAAACTTAAGTGACAACAAGATATACCGCTGCAATATGAACGGCGAGGATATAAAGGAAATATCCGATGAAGACGGCGTATATATAAATATAGCGGACAATAAGATATATTATCTTGTCAAGAGAGGCGAAGGCGATCTTGATGTTGTAAGCAAGGAATTATAAGAGGTGGATCAAATGGCTAATATTATAGACGGCAGGCTTATTTCAGCAGAAATAAAAGATGAAGTGAAAGCAAAGGCGGATGAGCTCAGGGCAAAGAATATAGAGCCATGCCTTGCAGTCGTGCTCGTAGGCGAAGATCCTGCAAGTCAGGTATATGTAAGGAACAAGAAAAGAGCCTGCGAATACTGCGGCATAAAGTCGCTGAGCTACGAGCTTAAGGAGGACACAACAGAGGAAGAGCTTTTGGCGCTTATAGACAAGCTCAATGCAGACAAAAGCTGTAACGGCATACTTGTGCAGCTTCCTCTTCCGAAGCATATAGACGAAAACAAGATACTTTTAAGGATACTTCCGGAAAAGGATGTAGACGGCTTCCACCCCTATAACGTAGGGCTTCTGAGCATAGGCAAGGCAGACCTTAAGGCTTGTACGCCGGCAGGATGTATAGAGCTTATAAAAAGAAGCGGCGTGGATATTACGGGCAAGAGATGTGTTGTGGTAGGCAGAAGCAATATTGTGGGCAAGCCTGTGAGTATGCTTCTCCTTGGCGAGAACGGCACCGTTACCACTTGCCATTCCAGGACAAAGAACATAGCCGAGGTATGCCGCCGGGCGGAGATACTTGTGGCAGCCGTAGGCAAACCAAATTTTATAACGGGAGATATGGTAAGCGAAGGCGTGACAGTAATAGATGTAGGTGTAAACCGCTTGGAAAACGGCAAGCTTTGCGGCGATGTGAAATATGATGAGGTCGCTCCAAAGGCCGCATACATAACTCCCGTTCCGGGCGGCGTAGGCCCTATGACCATAGCTATGCTTATGAACAACTGTATTATTGCCTGCAAGAAGCAAAACAATATATAGGAGAACAATATGAACGAACTACTTGCAAAGGAGCTCATTGCTTCGTTTTTAAAAGAAGATATAGGTACGGGGGATCTGTCCACGGAGCTTATATTCGGCGGCAAGCTTAGGGGGAAGGGCGTATTCCTTGCCAAGGACAACGGCGTTGTTTGCGGCACAGAGATCATAGATATGACCTACTCCTTCTTTTCCGACGACTACAGCATAACGCTTTTGAAAAAAGACGGGGAAAAGGTTATGAAGGGCGAAAATATAGCTGTTGTTGAAGGCAGTGCAAAGACGCTTCTTTCTGCCGAAAGAGTCGTGCTGAATCTTATGCAGCTGATGAGCGGCATTGCCACAACAGGCAGAAAACTTGTGGAGGCTCTTGATGACGATACCATCAAAATAGTGGATACCAGAAAGACACATCCCGGACTCAGGCTTTTTGAAAAATATGCCGTTACGCAGGGCGGATGCTTCAATCACAGGTATGCTCTTTATGACGGCGTTATGCTCAAGGACAATCACATTGCCTTTGCAGGCGGTATAACAAAGGCTGTGGAATCGGTCAAGTCAAGGCTTGGCCATATGGTGAAGATAGAGGTCGAGACAGAGACCAAAGAACAGGTTATCGAGGCTGTTGAGGCAGGGGCAGACGTTATTATGTTTGATAATTTCAGACCGGAGGAAATAAAGGAACTTGTGGAGCTTGTGCCGAAAGGCATCATCACGGAAGCATCAGGCGGTATAGGCCTTCACAATATAGCGGATTTTAAAGGCTGCGGCGTAAATGTTATTTCGGTCGGCTCTGTTACAAACGGAGCTAAACCCCTTGACATAAGCTTTAACAGTACGGAGGGCATAAAGAAATGACAGATATTGACAGAATACTTGAAATAAAAAAAGAAATGGGCGACGATCTTTTGATACTTGCTCATCACTATCAAAGCAACGATATCATAAAGACGGCGGATTTTGTAGGCGATTCTCTTAAGCTGGCACAGTACGCCCAGCAGAATAAAAAGGCAAAGTACATAGTTTTTTGCGGCGTATACTTTATGTCCGAAACTGCCGATATACTTACGGAGGACAGACAGATAGTTCTGCAGCCCGCAACCATCGCAGGCTGCCCTATGGCTGATATGGCGGATTCGGATCAGGCCGAGAAGGCTTGGGAAATTATCACAAGAGAACTGGGCTGCGATATTGTGCCTATCACATATGTAAATTCCAAAGCGGAGATAAAGGCCTTTTGCGGCAGAAGAGGCGGCACTACGGTCACCTCGGGCAATGCCGGAAAGGTAGTTGAGTGGGGGCTCAAGCAAAACAAGGTGATACTTTTCCTTCCCGATCAGAATTTAGGCAGGAACACAGCCTATGATCTGGGAGTACCTCTTGAACATATGGCTCTTTACGATCCAAAAACAGAATGCCTTAAATACTCATGCGGCAAGAAGGATGTTAAAATTGTGCTTTGGAACGGCTTTTGCCACGTTCATCACAAAATAACCTTAAAGCATATAGAAGCCGCAAGGAAAGCCCATCCCGATGCAAAAATAATAGTCCACCCCGAATGTCAGTTTGAGATAGCTCAGGCGGCAGACGGCAAGGGCTCTACGGAATATATCATTAATTGTGTAAAAAACGGAGAAAAGGGCAGCAAGTGGATAGTCGGCACGGAGTACAATCTTGTAAAGCGCCTTAAGGACACATACACGGACAAGAGCGTTTACATACTGGATACGTCAAGCGTATGTACCAATATGAACAGGACCAATGGGGAAAACCTTCTTGAAACGCTTTTGGATATACAAAAGGGCAATTTTGAAAAACAGGTGACTGTAAACAAGGATATAGCAAAGGATGCGCTTATATCTCTTGAAACAATGCTTTCTCTTGCGTAAGGAGGAAATCATATGAAATTAGGCTTTATAGGCGCAGGGAATATGGGCGGCGCCATTATAAAGGGACTTATAAAAAGCGGCAGGATAAAGGCCGAGGATATAAATGTTACCGAAAAGAATGCTGCCATACTTGAGAGCATGGCAAAGGAACAGGGCATAGTTCCCTGCAAGGATCACAATGAGCTTATAAATAACTCCGATATAGTATTTATGGCAGTAAAGCCTGTGGTGTTTCCTTCTGTAATAGCGGCTGTAAAGGATAAGATAAGGGATAAAAGGCCTTTGCTCATATCCATGGCTGCAGGCATCACAACAGAAAGCATAGGCAAAATGCTTGGCTTTGACACTCCTGTGGTCAGAATGATGCCCAATATAAATGCAGAGATACTTATGTCCGCAACGGCGCTTTGCAAAAACGAAACAGCATCGGACAAGGACATTGAAACAGCAGAGGATATCCTAAGCGCCATAGGTATGACGGCAAGGATAGACGAGAATATGTTCGGAGTGTTTTCGGCTATAGCAGGCTGTTCACCCGCTTATGTATATCTTTTTATAGATTCTCTTGCACGAGGCGCTCAAAAAATGGGTATGAACAAAAAGCAGGCTCTTGAAATAGCCGCCGCTGCCGTGGCAGGAAGTGCGGAGATGTTTTCAAGATCGGACAAACATCCGTGGGAGCTGATAGATAAGGTATGCTCACCGGGAGGCACTACCATAGAAGGAGTATGTACTCTTGAAGAATATAAATTTGAAGCCGCTGTGGTGAAGGCTGTGGAAAACTCAGTTATAAAGGATATGAGTATGAATAAGAATTAGATTCAACCCCTTGTTAAAAAACGGCCTGTATCACACGTTATTCGGGTGACGGATCGGTGTTTTCTTGCGGAAAAAATGAAATACATACTAAGGCGCAATGCCGTTAAAAGCAAATAAGCAGATGTGATCCGGCAGTCCAATAAGGGTATTTTGCCTTGCAATGTCGCATTATAAGAAAAAAATAACACAAATTACCCAACATTTTCATTGACTTTTCGCTCCGATTGTGATAGCCTTATGTATAGGTTTTTATTAACCGAATGAAATTTTTTATATTCAGGAGGAACTGTTAAATGAAACAAGGAACAGTTAAATGGTTTAATGCTGAAAAGGGCTTCGGATTTATCTCCGTAGAGGATGGTAATGATGTATTTGTTCATTTCTCAGCAATTCAGTCTGACGGCTTCAAGACATTGGAGGAAGGTCAGAAGGTCGAATTTGACGTGGTAGACGGAGCAAAGGGTCCACAAGCTGCAAACGTTGTTCGCTTATAATCAGTAATTCCTTATTTAACATAAACATACAATATAAATTTTTGCTTTTGTTTAATAGTGATTAAGATTATAATAAAAAGAAGCTGTTGCATTTGAGTCAAATGATAAGATCGGATAAGGAGACAGGGAAATATAATTTCCTTTGTCTGCTTCAGCGGGATCTTGTCTGACTTGCAGCAGCTTCTTTTTTTGTTTTATTACGATCGTTTTATTACAGACCTAAAAGCTTCTTGGCGTCAACGTAGCTTGATATGCCTTCCACTACCTTTTTGGCTGCCTTCATGGCAAGCACTACCGTTGCCGGCTGATGCACAACGTCTCCTCCGGCAAACACGCCGTTCAACGTAGTCATACCATAAGGTTTTTCCTTTGTAACAAGATAGCCGTTGTCATTTACCTCAATGCCCTTTGTGGTGGATATGATCCTCTTGGCAGGCTTTGAGCCTATTGCTATAAGCACCTTGTCGCATGGTATCACAAGCTCGTTTCCTTCCTGTTCTATAGCGAGACCTACAAGTTTATTTTTGTCATTGCCCACATATCTTACGGGTGTTGAGTTCCACATAAATTTAACGCCGTCTGCAACTGCGCTGTCGTACTCAAGCTTTTCCGCAGAGATCGTATCGGGAGTGCTCCTGTATACCACGGTCACCTTCTTAGCTCCCATTCTCAGGGCTGTTCTTGAAGCATCCATGGCAACATTGCCTGCGCCTATTACAAGCACGGTATCGCCTTCGTGCACAGGCACTTCTTTTCTTTCGATGCTGTTGCTGTTGTAAAGAGCGACCATTCTGAGGAAATAGTGTGACTTTATAACGCCTCTCAGCTCCTTGCCGGGAATATCCAATTCTCTTGCAACGGCCGTGCCGGTGCCTATGAATATAGCGTCAAAGCCTTTTGCAAAAAGCTGATCGATAGTGATATCCTGGCCGATTATCGTGTTATTTATAAACTGAACGCCAAGCTCGGCGATCCTTTTGGTCTCACGCCTTACTACATCTTTGGGCAGTCTGAATTCGGGGATGCCGTATAAAAGCACGCCGCCTGGCTCGCTTTCGCCCTCGTATACAGTTACGTTGAAGCCCATCATGGCAAGATCGCCGGCAACCGTAAGACCTGCCGGGCCTGAGCCTATAACGGCCACATTGCCTCTTGTCTTAGGCGGGATCTTTTCTCTTATAAGGTTCATATCGGCATCAAAGTCGGCTACGAACTGTTCGAGCTTGCCTATCTTTATGGGCTTGTTCGCCTTATTGAGCACACAGTGACCCTGGCACTGCTTTTCGTGAGGACAAACTCTTCCGCATACGGCAGGAAGATTTGTTCTTTCCGCAAGTATACTTCTTGCCTCGCCGAAATTACCTCTTGAAAGCTGATGTATAAAATCCGGGATCTTGTTTTCGATAGGACAGCCTGTCATACACAAGGGCTTTTTGCAGTTAAGGCATCTCTTTGCCTCGGCAAGAGCCTCCTGCATGGTAAACGGCTGAGTGTCGTAGTTTTCATATGTGTTCATAAAAATACCCCCTGTTATAGTAATAAATTTATTTTAAACATTTTTTAAGAGAATTAAGCAATAATGTATTGCTATTTTTATCTAATATGCAAAATCTTAAAAATCTGTTTCCCAAATAAGGAAAATCGGAAGCATCCCTTATCAATATCTTATCTTTGATAAGCTCTTCAAAAATTTGCGTAGATGTAATGTCGTCTTTCAGTATCCTGCAGAGAAAGAAATTGGCTTGAGTGTCATATACATATATGTTTTTAAATTGTATCAGCTCATCGAATATTCTCTTTCTTTCGCTGCTTATCAGTTCAACGGTATTCTTTATAAATGCCTTGTCCTTAAACATGACCTGTCCGCTTACTTCGGCAAAAATATTTACCGACCACGGGTCTTTACGCTCGTTTATATCTGAGCGTATGCTCTCGCTTGAGCATACGCCGTAGCCCAGCCTTAAGCCGGGGCAGGCAAAGAACTTGGAGGTGCCTCTGACCACAAAAAGATTTTTAAACTCTTTTGTAAGCGGTATGGCAGATATATCCTTGTCGGAAAATTCCACATATGTTTCATCTATCATAACATATGTGTTTTTGCAATGTGTAAGTATATCTCTGATCTGCCCGCAGGTCAGATACGTACCTGTAGGATTGTTGGGATTGCATATAACAATAAGATCCGTATCATCTGTTATATTTGCTTTCAGCCTGTCTGTATCAAGCATAAAAGCCTCTTCTTCTCTAAGAGGGAAAAGCTCCGCATTGCCGCCGCATGATACCACCTCACGAAGATACTCCGAATAGGCGGGAGAAACTATTACGGCCTTTTTGGGAGAGACGGTCTTTATAAAAAGAGAAATGAGCTCCGTTGAGCCGTTGCCCGCAATTATATGCTCTCTGTCCGCACCTGTGTACGATGCTATGGCTTCTCTCAATGCCACATAGGACACATCGGGATAGTTGGCCGCCATATCCGTGCTCTCGGCAATAGCCTTTTTAACAGAGGAGGGGAGACCAAGAGGATTTACATTTCCGCTAAAGTTAAGTATTTCATTTTTATTTATGCCGTATATTCTGGAAATTTCGTCCAGATCCCCGCCGTGGAGCACATGCAGGTTCTTTTTTTCCATAAGAATGACTTCCTTTTCCCTTCTCTGCTCTCATTATATCATTTATAATGGAATATTTAAAGAGCAAATTTTATAAAATAATAAATTTTTATTGGAAATTCCATAAAACTGTGGTATACTGTATCTGGTTAAGGATATTCGTACTACGCTGCGTACTCATAACCGACGGCTTTTACCAAAGCCTTTGTATTCAGCAGGAGCTTGTACCCCTACTGAACACAAAAGTAAGTTCTCGCCGCTTATAGAAGCGGGAGACCTATCCGTCGGTTAAATAGTATTCTTGTATTTTAAGGAGTGTGATTTTAATGGGTGACTCGGAAAGTTCCCAATATCTGTCGAGAATAATTATTTTAGTTGTATGTCTTGTACTTTCAGGCTTTTTTTCAGGCTCTGAGACCGCTCTTACATCTCTTAGCAAAATAAGGATAAGGGCAATGGTGGATGAAGGAGCCAAGAATGCAAAGCTTATTCAGAAAGTCACAGACGATTCCGCAAAGCTTTTAAGTACAATACTTATCGGAAACAATATAGTAAATATCGCCGCTTCCGCTATGGGTACTGTCATAGCTACAGATCTGTTCGGCTCACAAGGCGTAGGCATAGCCACAGGTGTGCTCACCATACTTGTGCTCATATTCGGCGAAGTCACGCCGAAGACATATGCCAAGGATAACTGCGAAAAGATCAGTCAGATCGTAGTGAAGCCCATAGCCTTTCTTACAGTTGTATTTACTCCCCTTGTGTTCCTGCTCAATATTATTACGGGCGCTATATTCAAGCTTATAGGAAACAGCAGCGGCGAAGCTCCTGTTGTTACCGAAAACGAATTCAGGACAATGGTGGATGTGAGTCATGAAGAAGGCGTGCTGGAAGGCGATGAGAAGGAAATGATAACCAATGTGGTAGACTTTGGCAATGCTACTGCCGAAGAGATAATGATACCACGTATAGACATAGTTGCCATTCCCGATGACATAAGCTATGAGGAAGCTGTCAGGACTTTCAGAGAAAAAAAGTTTACACGTATCCCCGTATACAATGAAACAAACGATAATATTGTGGGCATACTGTCATTTAAGGATATCATGCTGCTGGAAAATGTAGAAGATTTCAAAGTATCGGATTATTACAAGGAGCCTTATTTCACCTATGAATCAAAGCTTTGCTCCAAGCTTTTTGCCAGCATGAAAAAAAATTCCATATCCATGGCCATAGTGTTGGATGAATACGGCGGAACAGCAGGTATTGTGACTCTTCAGGATCTCATAGAGGAAATAGTCGGCGATATAATAGACGAGATAAGAGACGATGAGGAAGAAATAACGTCAATAAAAGAAGACGAATATTTGGTAGAGGGAAGCACAAAGCTCGATGATGTAAACGAAGCCTTGGGTACTGATTTCAAAAATGACGATATAGAATCCATAGGCGGTTATGTGCTTGCCATAATAGGCAGGTTTCCCGAAAAAGGTGAAACGGTCGAGGATGAAAACGCCAAATTTTATATAGAAGAAACCGATAAAAACAGGATCGAAAAAATAAAGATCACATTGATAGAAAAATCAGAGGGATCTGATGAAAAGGAGAAATAAAGTATGTTGTTAGGCAATGATATTGGCATAGATCTTGGCACGGCCAGTGTAATTGTATACAGTAAAGGCGAGGGCATAGTGCTTCAGGAGCCTTCGGTAGTTGCAGTTGACGAGAATAAGCACTCTATCGTTGCGGTAGGTGAAGAAGCACGTAAAATGCTGGGCAAAACTCCTGCCAATATTGTAGCCATAAGACCTCTGCGAGACGGCGTCATATCGGATTTTGAGGTGACGGAGAGGATGATAAGATACTTTATAGACAAGTCCGTGGGCTCCAACTGGTTCAAAAAGCCCAGGATCGCCGTATGTGTGCCCAGCCGCATAACGGAGGTCGAGAAAAGGGCGGTACAGGATTCCACCAAAAATGCAGGCGCAGGTCAGGTATTCATAATTGAAGAGCCTATCGCTGCCGCCATAGGAGCCGGCCTTGATATAACACGGCCTTGCGGAAGTATGGTCGTTGATATAGGCGGAGGCACAACGGATGTGGCTGTTATATCATTGGGCGGTATCGTAGCCTCAACATCTCTTAAAATTGCGGGAGACAAGTTCGATGATGCAATAGTGAGATATATGAGAAGGAACCATAATATGCTCATAGGCGAGAGGACTGCGGAAAATCTTAAGATAATAATAGGCACTGCCGACAAGGAGGCTCCCGTTTCCACTCTTGAGGTAAGGGGAAGAAATATTACATCCGGGCTCCCTATGAATATCGAGGTCAGTTCGACCGAGATAAATGAAGCCTTGAACGAGTCTGTTACGGCAATAGTCGATGCGGTGCGTTTTGTGCTTGAGCAGACGCCGCCAGAACTTGCGGGAGATGTATCGGACAGAGGCATAGTATTGACAGGCGGAGGTTCTCTCCTTTCAGGACTCAACAAGGTCATAGAGAAAGAAACGGGCATAAAGTGCGTTACGGCAGACGATCCCGTTAGCTGCGTTGCCGTGGGCACAGGAAAATATATAGAGTATCAGTCACTTGACGATACAGGCTTTTTTGCCAACTTAAAAAGATTGTTTTCAAGAAACTGAGGGGCTGCTGCATAGCCCCTTTTTTTATATACACCAAAATAAATGCACTTTTAAGGATTGTCGATATTATCGACATACCGGAATACATTTCGGTATCTTGTCAATTATAATTGAAAAATATAAACGCATATGGTAAAATATAATTATGGATCAAATTATTAAAGGAGGTAATGAAATGGGTTTGATAAAGGCGGGAGCAGGCGCTTTGGGCGGTGAGCTGGCAGATCAATGGAAGGAATATATCTATTGCGATGCCATGGACGGAGATACTCTAATGCAAAAGGGCATCAAGAAAACCGACGAGAGAAGCTCCAATACAAAAGGCAGTGACAACATAATAACAAACGGCAGCAGGATAGCCGTAAATGAAGGCCAGGTAATGCTTATAGTGGAAAACGGAAGGGTAGTGGACTTTACATCTGAAGCAGGTGCATATACCTATAACACCGGCACGGAGCCTTCACTTTTCGACACGGGATTTCAAGGACTTAAGGACAGCTTTAAGCAGGTTGGAAAGAGATTTACATTTGGCGGACAGCCCGAAAACGATCAAAGGGTATATTTCATAAATTCAAAAGAGATCATGAACAATAAAATAGGGATAGGCGATGTGCCCTTCAGAGACAGTGAATTCGGCTTCACCGTTAAGATACAGGGCTATGGCAATTATTCCTACAGGATAAGCGACCCCGTTATGTTCTATACCAATGTATGCGCCAATGTGACGGACAGCTTTAAGAAGTCTGCCATAGACGAGCAGCTTAAGGCGGAGGTACAGTCATCACTTCAGCCCGCTCTCGGCAAGATAGCTCAAAAGGGCATAGCTTACGATCAGCTTCCTCTCTATACCAAGGAAATAGCGCAGGAGCTGAATACGGAAATATCCGATGACTGGACAAAGCTGAGAGGAATATCTGTGGTATCCGTTGCCTTTTCATCAATTACCGTTGATAAGGAAAGCGCAGACAAGATAGCTCAGTTCCAGGAGTCAAGAGTATATACAAATACTCAAATGATGGGTGCAAGACTTGGCTCCGCACAGGCTTCCGCTATGGAAAAGGCTGCGGAGAATCCCAATGGCGCTATGGGCGGCTTTGTAGGCATGGGTATGGCCATGAATGCAGGCGGCGCAAATGCAGCGCAGATGTTTGCTATGGGCAACGGACAGAAGAGCGTATGGACTTGTGTCTGCGGCACTCAAAACAGCGGCAAGTTCTGCTCCAACTGCGGCAAGCCTCAGCCCGTATCGGATAAATGGATATGTGAATGCGGCGCCGAAAACAGCGGCAAGTTCTGTTCCGAATGCGGCAAGCCAAAGCCTCAGTCCGATAAATGGGTATGCGAATGCGGCACGGAAAATGACGGCAAGTTTTGTTCTAACTGCGGCAAGCAAAGGCAATAAGAGGAGGTAGCGCATATGGCTAAAAAATTGCTGTTTTTTATTGCCGTTGTGTGCGCTGTAGCTTTCTTCCCCATAAGCTCCGTAGCCGATCTCGGCGATTTTAACAATTACAGCTCGGACAGCGATGTAGGAGGCTGGAGCGGAGGCGGAAGCTCCGACTGGGATAACAGCTATGGCGGAGGTTATGACAGCGGCTATGGCTATGGCGGCGGCTATGGCTATGGCAGCGGTTACGGAGGATATGCTCCTTCGCCTGTGACAGGCAGCGATATATTCTGCGCTTTGATCGGATTTGCGTTGATAATAGGCCTTTTTGCAATATTCAGCAGAAAAATGCTTACCGGCAGAACAGATACTACTCTTGTGCGTCAAGGCTATAATATAGCGGTTACCGATCATACAGAGGAAATAACAGGGGAGATAATCAAAAACGATCCGGCCTTCTCCAATGAAAAATTCATAGGCTGGGTCAAGGAGGTATTCATCACTTTGCAAAATGCGTGGAGCGCAAGAGACTTCGATAAGTGCAGACCCTTTGAAAAGGAGGAGCTTTACGCTCAGCATTCAGCTCAGATACAGGGCTATAAAGACAGAGGATGGATAAACAAGCTTGAAAGAATAAATGTGAATCAGGCATATCTTTTCAAATATACGAAAGATACCGAATACGAATATCTGACTGTATATATACAATCCAGAATGTCTGACTATATCATAGAGGAAAAGACGGGAAATGTTATAAAAGGCGATCCTTCAAAGGAATATGAGATGAAATATCTCTATACCTTCATAAGAAAGATCGGCGTTCTTACAGATCCTGCCAAGAGCAATAATTCGGTAGTTGCCTGTCCTCATTGCGGTGCGCCTACACAGATCACAAGTGCGGGCAAGTGTGAGTATTGCGGATTTATTGTTACAACGGGAGAGTATGATTGGGTGCTTTCCAATATCGAAGCGATACACAACGAGAGCGGCATAGGCAACGGCGGCGTTGTGATAAGATAATATTAAAATGAGGAACGGTCTTATGTGCTGTTCCTTATTTTAATATTTGATTAAAATTTTGTAAAACTGTGGATTTTTTTAAAATTTGTGGTAAAATCAATATAAATACAATGAGAAAGAAGGATAACAATGGAGAGTAAGACGTTTCAGAGAATGGTATATGTAACGGTTATAATATTGAGTATCATATTTGTATTTGCAGGACATAAAATGGCGATAAGCGGTACGGACTACAAGCTTTTGGGAAATGACGAAAGCGATATAACAAATGTGCAGGCTGAGATACTGGCCATAAGAGAAGTGCAGCATAACGAACAGACCGGCGACAGAGAAGTCTATTTTTCGGCTAAGATAAAAAAGACAGGCAAAGAGGTAATAGGAGTACAGATAGTCAATGAAAATGATCCTACGGTCGCCGTTAAGGAAGCGGAAGTCGGAGACAATATACTTATGGATTGCTCCATAGACGATCAGTGGCAGTTTACAAACTATGTCAGAACAAATACACTTGTATGGCTTGCCGTTGTGTTTGTGGCGCTTTTGCTTTTCTTTGGAAGAGGAAAGGGCGTAAACACTCTTGTTTCATTGTTTTTCACATGCCTTGCGGTATTTGTGGTGCTTGTGCCTGCGGTAATAGCCGGCAAGAACATATACATATGGGCTGTAGTAATATGTATTTATACTATACTTATGACGCTTCTTATAGTAAACGGCCTGAATATCAAGTCCGCAATGGCGATAGCAGGCTGTACGGGCGGTGTGCTCATAGCGGGTATAATCACGGTCATAATGAATAAGCTCCTAAATTGGAACGGACTTATGGATGCGGATACTCAAAGGCTTATACTTGAGCTGCCCGATATAGATCTTCTCGGTATCATATTTGCTTCTGTGACCATAGGCGCTATGGGTGCCGTAATGGATGTGGCAATGAGTATGTCTTCATCTCTTCATGAGCTCAAGCTGAAGGTGGGCAGGATGAGCCCCAAGGAGCTTTATAAAAGCGGTATGGTAATAGGCAGAGATATGATGGGTACCATGGCTAACACTCTTGTGCTTGCATATATAGGCTCCGCCATGGCCACCACCGTTCTTCAGATATTGTACAACAGTTCGATATTTGAACTGCTCAATAAAGAAAAGATAATTATGGAAATAATGCAGGCTCTTGTGGGAAGCCTCGGCATACTGCTGACCATTCCGTTTACCGCCTTTATATGCGGCATATGGTATCAGAAAATAGGAGTTAAGAAAAAGAGAAGGCATACCGATGCTGCGCAGCGCAGCGAATAATAATTTTTGATGTCGAATTACATAAAAAATTTATTATTGAATTATAGATAATAATGTGTTATATTTATTAAATATGGATAATACATAAGGTGCAGCCTTTACAGGGAGGTCAAATTTTGAAGAATAATTTAGTGAGAAGTATAATAATGTATGTTGTGATATTTATCATTATTATTGCGGGTATCGTTCTTGCCAAGAACATGAATGGCCTTACGGGAACGCAGGCACAGCTTGCATATAACGATATGATATCACAGATAGTCAATAATCAGGTGGATACCGTTGAGGTACAGCGCTCTTCGGATGTCAGCAATTCGGGTGCGGCTTATGTTCATCCCAAGGAAGGACAGCCTTATTCGGTAAGCATACCTAATATGGATGGCTTTATGAGTCTTTTGGACAATGCAGCGGTCACAAACGGTCTTAAGGTGATCACCGTAGCGCCGTCAAAGGCAGGGAATGCCATGTCTATTGTATTCACAATAATAACCATTGTGATAATAGGCTTCCTTATATTTATGATGTTCCAGCAGTTCAGAGGCGGAGCAGGCGGCGGCAAGGTCATGAATTTCGGCAGGGCGAGAGCTAAGCTTCAATCGGATGCCGACAAGAAGACTACATTTGAAGACGTTGCGGGTCTTGACGAGGAAAAGGCCGAGGTGGAGGAGATAGTCGAATTCCTCAAGCAGCCCAGAAAGTTCATAGATCTAGGTGCGAGGATACCCAAGGGCGTGCTTATGGTAGGCCCTCCCGGCACAGGCAAAACTCTTCTTGCAAAGGCTATTGCAGGCGAAGCGGGAGTACCCTTTTTCTCAATTTCAGGTTCTGATTTCGTTGAAATGTTCGTAGGCGTAGGTGCTTCAAGAGTCAGAGACCTTTTCGATCAGGCCAAGAAGAATACGCCCTGTCTTGTGTTCATAGACGAGATAGATGCGGTAGGCCGTAAGAGAGGCGCAGGCTTAGGCGGCGGACATGACGAAAGGGAGCAGACTCTTAACCAGCTCCTTGTTGAAATGGACGGCTTTGGCGTAAATGAAGGCATTATAATAATGGCGGCGACCAACCGCCCCGATATACTCGATCCAGCTCTTTTAAGGCCGGGCCGTTTTGACAGACAAATATATGTGGGCTCCCCGGATGTAAAGGGCAGAGAGGCTATATTAAAGGTTCACTCAAAGGGCAAGAGAATGGGTCCCGATGTGGATCTTAACGAAATCGCAAAGACCACACAGGGATTTACCGGAGCAGATCTTGAAAACCTTCTGAACGAGGCAGCCATTCTTGCCGCAAGGAACAATCAGAGATCCATATCGCAAAAGAATATAAAGGATTCCTTTATAAAGGTTGCTCTCGGTACGGAAAAGAAATCCAGAGTCGTGACCGAAAAGGAAAGGAAGATAACGGCATACCACGAGGCAGGACATGCTATTCTTTTTGAAAAGCTTCCCGATTTGAGCCCCGTACACACTGTGTCTACCATACCTGTGGGAAGAGCGGGAGGATATACGATGCCTATGCCGGAAGAAAAGGGCTTTGAGTTCAGAAGTGAAATGGAGCAGACGATAGTTGCCACATTCGGCGGCCGTGTTGCCGAAAAGCTTATATTCGACGATATCACACAGGGCGCCAGCGGCGATATAGAGCAGGCTACAAAGCTTGCCAGGATAATGGTGACGAGATACGGTATGAGCGATAAGCTGGGTCCTATACTTTACGGAGATGAAAACCACGATGTTTTCTTAGGCAGAGATATAGGTCATGGCAGGAATTACGGCGAAGAGATCGCTACGGAGATTGATTCCGAGGTAAAAAGGATAATTACAGAGGCGTATAACAGAGCCTATGAAATACTTTCTTCCGATATGGATGCTCTCCACAGAACAGCCAAGCTTCTTATAGACAAGGAAAAGGTATCGGGCGATGAATTCAGAGATTGTCTTAACAAGACAGGCGAGTATGCCGAAAAGCCTGAAGGGGAAGACAATATCGATGAGGAATAAAAAATACACCTTGACATAATACATTAAAGAATATATAATGATAATGATTCAAGGCAATGATGAGGACAGTAGCAAAAGCAGGGCATTACAGAGAGAGATAAATTGCTGTGATTATCTTATGCCGGCATTTGTGAAGACCGCCTCGGAGCTTGCTTTAATAAAGCACGGCTGACACCGTTATATGTCAAAAAAGAGGCAGAAATGCAATTAGGGTGGAACCACGGTAACTCGTCCCTTAGGGATGGGTTACCTTTTTTATTTATTTGAAAAGGAGTGTAAAAAATGGTAAATGTTACTTTGAAAGACGGCAGCAAAAAGGCATATGAAAGCGGTATCACTATACTGGATATCGCAAAGGATCTCAGTGCAGGACTTGCAAGGAATGCCTGCTGCGGCATGATAAACGGCGATGTGGCGGATCTGAGGAAAGAGATCACGGAAGACTGCGAGGTAGCCATATGCACATTTGACTCTCCCGAGGGCAGGAGAGCTTTCAGACATACGGCTTCTCATATACTTGCTCAGGCTGTTAAGAGACTTTACCCTCAGGCAAAGTTGGCTATAGGTCCTTCTACGGAAGACGGATTCTATTACGACTTCGATGATATCATATTTAATCCCGAGGATTTTGAAAAAATAGAGGCGGAGATGAAGAAAATAGTCAAGGAAGATCTTCCTATAGAAAAGTTTGAGCTGCCCAGAGCAGAGGCTGTCAAATTTATGGAAGAAAAGAACGAACCATATAAGGTAGAGCTTATAAACGATCTCCCGGAAGATGCAGTCATTTCTTTCTACAGACAAGGCGAGTTTACCGACCTTTGCGCAGGCCCTCATCTTATGAGCACGAAGCCCTGCAAGGCCATTAAGATAATGAGCGTGGCAGGCGCTTACTGGAGAGGCAGCGAGAAGAACAAGATGCTTGTTCGTCTTTATGCTACGGCTTATACAAAGGCATCCGATCTTGAAGCATATATTACAATGCTTGAAGAGGCCAAGAAGAGAGATCACAGAAAACTCGGCAAGGAATTAGGGCTTTTCTGTCTCCTTGATGAAGGCCCGGGTTTTCCGTTCTTCCTTCCCAAGGGTATGGTATTAAAGAATACTCTTTTGGACTATTGGAGAGAGATACACAAGAAGGCGGGCTATGTGGAGATACAGACTCCTATGATGCTCAACAGACAGCTTTGGGAGCGTTCAGGCCACTGGGATCACTATAAGGAAAATATGTATACTACAAAAATAGATGATGTGGACTTTGCAATCAAGCCCATGAACTGTCCGGGCGGTATGCTCGTGTATATGCAGGAGCCCCATTCATACAGGGATCTGCCTATAAGAGCAGGGGAAATAGGTCTTGTTCACCGTCATGAAAAAAGCGGCGCTCTTCACGGACTTATGAGAGTACGCTGCTTCTCACAGGATGATGCTCATATATTTATGACGCCGGATCAGATCAAAGACGAAATAAAGGGCGTTGTGGCGCTTATAGATCAGGTATATACGCTCTTTGGCTTCAATTACCACATAGAACTTTCCACAAGGCCGGAAAATTCCATGGGCTCAGATGAAGATTGGGAAAGGGCAACGGAAGGACTTAAGGGCGCTCTTGACGATCTGGGAAGAGATTATGTAATAAATGAAGGCGACGGAGCTTTTTACGGTCCTAAGATAGATTTCCACCTTGAGGATTCCCTGGGCAGAACATGGCAGTGCGGCACGATACAGCTGGATATGCAGCTTCCCGAAAGATTTGAACTGGAATATACGGATAAAGACGGCACAAAGAAACGCCCTGTTATGATACACAGAGTATGCTTCGGTTCTATTGAAAGATTCATAGGAATACTTATAGAGCACTTTGCAGGCCATTTCCCAACTTGGCTTGCTCCCGTGCAGGTAAAGGTACTTCCTATTTCAGATAAGTATGCCGATTATGCCTCAGAGGTACAGAAGGCATTTGAGGATGAGGGAATAAGAGTTGAGACCGACCACAGAGCGGAAAAAATAGGCTATAAGATAAGAGAAGCAAGAAACGAAAGAGTTCCTTATATTGCTGTGGTGGGCGAAAAGGAAGCCAATGACGGTACTATCTCCGTAAGATGTAAGGCAGACGATCTGGGCTCATATAAGCTTAATGACTTTATAGCAGAGATCAAGGAAGAAATAAAGAATAAAACCAAGAGATGGTAATTGTTCGGAGGCATCCTTTGATGCCTCCGTTCGTTTACAAAAATTCACAATTATTTTTTTCCAAAGCAGTTGACAAAATATGATATAGGTGTTAAAATTTTAAAGATATATAAACTAAAGAAAAGGAGGGTCACTATGTTATACATAGGTTTTATCAGCAGTATATGGCATATGTACTTTGTTCCTTTGTTTTCTTTTGAATGTGGTTTTGAAAGACGATTTGAGGTTTTGTTTTAATTCCTTTTATTGTCTTTTTTTTTGAGTAAATTTTATAGGAATGGAGGAAAGCTATGTATAAGAGAAAAGATCTTTTGGGATTGCGGGAATTAAGTGCGGATGAGATCATGACCATACTTAATACCGCCAAAGAAATGAAAGCTAAGATAGATGATCCTGCGCTCAGGGATAAAAGCCTTGAAAAAAGCAGCATTGTAACTCTGTTCTATGAAAACAGCACAAGAACCAAAATGTCCTTTATGCTGGCGGGAGAGTATCAGGGAGCCATAGTAAAGGACTTAGGTGTGGCGACAAGCAGCGTGTCAAAGGGTGAAAGCCTTATAGACACAGGCGTTACACTTGATCAGATGGGTACAAATGTTATGATAATACGTCATCAGCTTACAGGCGCCGCTCATATATTGGCAAAGAATGTAAAGGCAAGCGTTATAAATGCAGGCGACGGTTCAAATGAGCATCCCACACAGGCTTTGCTCGATCTCTATACGATACTTGAGAGAAAGGGCGGCTTTGAAGGACTGAAGGTAGTCATATTAGGCGACATATCTCATTCAAGAGTGGCCAGAAGCAACGCCTTCGGGCTTACTAAATTAGGTGCAAGGGTAACGCTTGCAGGGCCTTCCACGCTTGTGAGCAATTCTATGAAAAGCTTAGGCGTACAGGTAAGCACGGACATACCGTCAGCCATAAGAGATGCCGATGTGGTAATGGGTCTGAGGATACAGTTTGAAAGGCAGAGGAATATGCCTTTCCCGAATCTGAGAGAGTATTCAAGTCTTTTCGGTGTAGATGCTCATATGCTCAAATATGCCAAGAAGGATGTGCTCGTTATGCATCCGGGCCCTGTAAACAGAGGCGTGGAGCTGAGCACAGATGTAATAGACGGCAAGAATTCCGTCATAACGGTACAGGTAAAGAACGGTGTTGCGGTAAGAATGGCTATACTTAAGCTGCTTACGGAAAACAATTCAAGGCAATAGGAGGTTATTTATGAGCAGTATACTTATAAAAAACGGCAGAGTAATTGACCCCTGCAACAATATAGACGCTGTTATGGATATACTTGTTAAGGACAATAAAATAGACAGGGTCGAAAAAAGTATTACAGACAGCGCCGACAAGGTGATAGATGCAAAGGATAAGTGGGTGATGCCCGGACTCATAGATCTTCATGTGCATTTCAGAGAACCGGGTTACGAAAATAAGGAGACCATAGCCACAGGCTCTAGGGCGGCGGCTGCAGGCGGATTTACAACGGTTTGCACAATGCCTAACACATATCCGGTCACGGACAATGCAGTGCTTATAGAATATGCCTTGAGCCCTAAGAGAAATGCGGTAATAAACATACTTCCCATAGGCGCAATAACAAAAGGACAGCAGGGTGAAGAGCTTGCGGACATAGGCACTATGGCAGCGGCGGGAGCCTGCGCCATATCAGAAGACGGCAAGTCTGTAGACGATCCATCCCTTATGAAAAACGCCATGAGATATTCTAAAATGTTTGACCTGCCCGTGTTTGATCACTGTGAGGAAATAAGGCTTGCCAAGGGCTCTATGAATGCAGGAGACAGAGCCTCCATGCTTGGGCTCAAGGGTATAGGCAATGACTCGGAAGAGCTTATTGTGGCAAGGGATATAATACTTGCAGGTGCAACAGGCTGCCGTCTCCATTTGTGCCACATGAGTACAAGAGGAAGCGTTCAGCTTATAAAGGAGGGCAAGGCCAAGGGAGTAAATGTGACTGCTGAAACGGCGCCCCATTACTTTACGCTTTGCGATGAGGACATAACGGACTATGACGCCAATTTCAAAATGAATCCGCCTTTGCGCAGCTGTGAGGACAGAGAGGCGATAAGACAGGCTCTCAAGGACAATATCATAGAGGTGATAGCAACAGACCACGCACCTCATCATATAGATGATAAGAACTGCGAATTTGAAAAGGCGGCAAACGGCATAACGGGGCTTGAGACATCATTTGCACTGAGCTATACGGAGCTTGTGGAAAAGGGCTGGCTCACTCCAGCACAGCTTGTGGAAAAAATGAGCTTTAATCCCGCAAGGATACTGGGAAGCGACAAGGGCAGATTAAGTGTCGGTTCCGCAGCCGATATAACAATAGCCGATCCCAATGAGGAATATATTATCGATGTAAACAAAATGGTGTCCAAGGCAAAAAATATGCCCTATAACGGCAGAAAGGTCAGGGGAAAGGTGCTTTACACCATATGCGGCGGAAATGTAATAGTGGAAAACGGCGAGCTTACAAAAGAATACAGATAAGGAGATGACGGTGTGATAATAGATAAGCTTATAGACAGAATAAAAGAAACGGGAAATCCTACGGTGGTAGGACTGGATCCAAGATTAAATTATATCCCCCAATTCATTACGGACAAATATTATGCAAAGTACGGACATACACCAAAGGCTGCGGCCAAGTCCATGTATAAATTCAATAAATATATAATAGACGCCGTATACGATATAGTGCCGGCAGTAAAGCCTCAGATAGCAATGTATGAAAGATACGGCATAGAGGGCCTCAAAGCCTATGTAAAGACGTGCGAATACGCAAAGCTCAAGGGGCTTATAGTCATAGGCGACATAAAAAGAAGCGATATAGCCTCTACGGCTGAAGCATATTCAGACGGACATATCGGAAGGGTGACTGTAGTCGATACGGAATATGAGGGATTCCCTCAGGATTTCATAACGCTCAATCCATATTTGGGCTCTGATTCCGTAACGCCTTTCTTAAAGGATTGTGCAGCCTATGAAAAAGGACTTTTTGTACTTGCAAAGACATCCAACCCAAACAGCGGCGAAATACAGGATCTGCTTGTTGACGGCGTACCCATATACGAAAGGGTAGGCGCACTTATAGAAAAATGGGGAAGCGAGCTTATAGGACAATATGGCTTTAGCAGCGTAGGCGCTGTTGTAGGCGCAACTCATCCCGAACAAGCAAAAAGATTAAGAGAGGTAATGCCTCACACCTTCTTCCTTGTACCCGGCTACGGCGCACAGGGCGGTAAGGCAGAGGATCTTGCCGTATGCTTCGACAAGGAGGGCTTGGGAGCTATTGTGAATTCTTCAAGGGGTATCATAGCCGCTCATATGAAGGATGAATATAAGCATTGCTACGGCGATGAAAGGAACTTTGCACAGGCGGCGAGACAGGCATGCACAGATATGAAAAATGATTTAAGGAGATGTATACAGCCATGAAAAAGACTGTGAAAGCAGAACTTATACTTGAAAACGGCGTGCGCTTCAAGGGCAATGCTTTCGGCTACATAAAGGAAACTGTAGGCGAAGTGGTGTTTACAACAGGTATGACAGGCTATCAGGAAACTCTTACCGATCCTTCCTTTGCAGGTCAGATAGTTACGATGACATATCCTCTTATAGGCAACTACGGCATAAATCTTGAGGACATGGAGAGCAGGAAGCCTTTTCTCAAGGGATTTGTGGTAAGGGAAAAATGTGATGTTCCCAATAATTGGCGCTGCGAAATGGATATTGACAATTTCCTGTTTCAAAACAAGATAATGGGGCTTGAAAATATCGATACACGAGCTCTTACGAGAGTGCTGAGAGATCATGGCACAATGAGAGGTATAATCACCACAAGAGTCGACGATCTTACGCCAAGCCAGATAAAGCAGAAATTCGATACCTATACAAATGCCTATGCCGTAAAGGAGACTACTATAGACAAGCCTTATGTCATAAGCGGCAGAGGCACACACCTTGCCGTATTGGATTGCGGAATAAAGCATGGCATTTTAAGAGATCTGTCCAAGAGAGGCTGCAAGCTCAGCGTATTTCCTGCATTTACTTCTGCTGAGGAAATACTTGCGGCAGACCCCGACGCTATCTTTTTAGGCAACGGTCCGGGAGATCCCAAGGATATACCCGATGTGGTCGAGACTGTAAGAAAGCTTATAGATACAGGACTTCCCGTGCTTGGCATATGCTTGGGTCACCAGCTCATAAGCCTTGCGTTGGGATGCAACACCACGAGGCTAAAGTTCGGACATCATGGCGGAAACCACCCGGTCAAGGATCTGAAGACAGGCAGAGTATATATTACAAGCCAAAACCATGAGTTTGTCGTAAGCGATCTTTCAGAGGATGTAGAGGCTACCTTTATAAATGTGAACGATGGCAGCATTGAAGGCATAAGGCATAAGACAAAGCCTGTGTATTCGGTACAGTTCCATCCCGAAGCAAGCCCCGGCCCTCTTGATACACAGGAACTTTTCGACAGGTTTATTAAAATGATCGAGGAGGTGAAGCCCCATGCCAAGAGATAATTCGATAAAAAAGGTACTTGTTATAGGTTCAGGCCCTATAGTAATAGGTCAGGCAGCGGAGTTTGACTATTCCGGCACTCAGGCATGCCAGTCTATCAAAGAGGAGGGCATCGAGGTCGTACTTGTAAATTCAAATCCCGCTACCATAATGACAGACTTAGGTATGGCTCACTATACTTATATTGAGCCGCTTACAATAGATTTTCTTGAAAAGGTGATAGCAAAGGAACGCCCCGACAGCATTATAGCGGGCATGGGCGGTCAGACAGGTCTTAACCTGAGCTGTGAGCTTTACGACAGAGGTATACTTGATAAATATCATGTAAAGGTAATAGGCACCTCTATAGAATCCATTAAGGAGGGCGAGGACAGAGACAGTTTCAAGCGCCTTATGGAGAGGACAAATCAGCCTATAGTGGAAAGCGATATCGTAACCGATGTGGATTCCGCCATTGACTTTGCTCAGACGATAGGATACCCTGTGATAGTACGACCCGCCTACACATTGGGCGGCACAGGCGGCGGCATTGCTCATAATGAAGCGGAGCTGAGAGAAATATGTACTCAAGGACTTCATCTTTCAAGAGTCGGTCAAGTGCTTATAGAAAAAAGTATTGCCGGCTGGAAGGAAATAGAGTTTGAGGTAATGAGAGACGGCGCAGGAAACTGTATAACCGTCTGCAGCATGGAAAACGTAGACCCTGTCGGAGTACATACAGGCGACAGCATAGTTGTTGCTCCGGCTCAGACTCTTTCGGACAGAGAATATCAGATGCTGCGAAGCGCAGCCATCAATATTATAAATTCAATAGAGATAAAGGGCGGCTGCAATGTGCAGTTTGCTCTTGATCCCAACAGCTATAACTATGCCGTTATAGAGATAAATCCCAGAGTGAGCCGTTCGTCTGCCCTTGCTTCAAAGGCACAGGCTATCCCATTGCCAAGGTCGGCGCCAAAATAGCCTTAGGCTACAATCTTGATGAAATAAAGAATGTAGTTACAGGCAAGACATTCGCTTGCTTTGAACCTACAATAGACTATGTGGTGCTCAAATTCCCAAGGTGGCCTTTTGACAAATTCTTCGGAGCTAAGAGAACATTGGGCACAAAGATGATGGCCACAGGCGAGATAATGTCTATAGGCAAAAGCTTTGAAGCGGCGCTTTTAAAGGGCGTGCGTTCTCTTGAGATAGGACAGTACGGCCTTGAAAGAAAGTCCTCAAAGGCAAGAGATCTTGAGACCCTTAAAAAGAGGGTAGTGACTCCCGATGATGAGAGACTTTTCGATATGGCAGAAATGATCAGACGAGGCTACAAGGTCGAAAAAATATGCCAGATAACAGGCATGGATCTTTTCTTCGTTCACAAAATAGCTAACCTTGTCGAAATGGAAGAAGAGCTCAAGACAATGAAGCTTGAGGACTTTACAAAGGAAAGCCTTATGTATTTCAAGGAAAAGGGATTCTCAGACAAGGCTATAAGCCGCTTTGTAGGCTGCACTCCTCCCGATATATATGATCTTCGCAAAAAGTGGGATATAATGCCTGTATTTAAGATGGTAGATACGTGTGCAGGCGAATTTGAGGCAGTAACGCCATATTACTATTCAAGCTATGACACCGAGAATGAGGTGGTCGTAAGCAATAAGAAAAAGGTAATGGTAATAGGTTCAGGCCCTATAAGGATAGGACAGGGCATAGAGTTTGACTATTGCTCAGTCCACTGTATAATGGCTCTTAAGAAAAAGGGCATAGAAACCATAATCGTGAACAACAATCCGGAAACCGTATCCACGGACTTCGACACAGCCGACAAGCTGTATTTCGAGCCGCTTACCGAGGAAGACGTTCTCAATGTGGTAGAGCTTGAAAAGCCCGATGGAGTCATACTTCAGTTTGGCGGACAGACAGCCATTAAGCTGGCAGGCTTCTTTGATGAAATGCACATACCTATACTGGGAACACTTCCAGAACAGATAGATGAGGCGGAGGACAGAGAAAAGTTTGACGCCGTACTGGAAACCCTTGGTATATCAAGGCCTAAGGGCAAAGGCGTATGGTCTGTTGCGGAAGGTATAGAAACGGCTGAAAAGCTTGGCTTCCCCGTGCTTGTAAGACCCAGCTATGTATTGGGCGGCCAGGGTATGGAAATAACCTATAATGACGATCAGCTTAAGATGTATCTTGCGGATGCCTTTGAAAAGGACAGCAAGAACCCTGTGCTCATAGACAGATACCTTAGCGGCAGAGAAATAGAAGTAGATGCCATATGCGACGGCACGGATGTGTATATACCGGGCATTATGGAGCATTTGGAAAGAGCGGGCGTTCACTCAGGCGACAGTATATCAATATATCCGCCTCAGAATATATCAGACGATATGAAGCACCAGATAATGGATGTTACAAAGAAGATATCCGTTGCCCTTAAGGTAATAGGCATGATAAATATTCAGTTCATAGACTTTAAAGGCGAGCTGAATATAATCGAGGTAAATCCCCGTTCTTCAAGAACTGTGCCTTATATCACAAAGGTAACGGGGGTTCCCGTTATAGATATAGCCACAAGGGTAATGCTTGGCGAAAAGCTTGCCGATATGGGCTACGGCACGGGTATATGCGATGAGCCGGATGTAGTGGCTGTAAAGGTGCCGGTATTCTCTACGGAGAAGCTTCCTCAGGTGGAGGTGAGCCTAGGCCCCGAAATGCGTTCTACAGGCGAGGTGCTTGGCGTAGGATACAATCTTGAAAATGCGCTTTACAAGGGATTCATAGCAGCGGGTATGACTATACCGAAGGCAGGCAGTACCATTATTGCCACAGTAGGAAATAAGGATCATGAGGACTTTGTGAAGATAGCCAAGAGATGCGATGCACTGGGCTGTAATTTCATAGCCACAAAGGGTACCGCAAGGGCATTGAAGGAAGCGGGCATCGAATGCAAGCTTGTCAAGAAGATAAGCGAAGGCGTGCCAAATATTATAGATACGATAAGAAGCGGCGTTGTAGACCTTATTGTGGATATACCCAAAAAGGCGAACAACAAGAAGAGCGATGGCTTCAAGATAAGAAGGACCGCTGTTGAAAGCTCTGTTACGCTTATTACCGCAATGGATACATTCAATGCCATGGTCAATGTAATGGAAAAGCATATCGATCAGGATAAACTGGACATATTCGATATAAATAAGGATATGAGAAAATAAAAATACAGCCGATAAAAGACGATACACCATATGGAACAATGTAAAATCAAAAGGCGTGCGTTATACGCCTGAGAAAAAAATTGGGTTCGGAAAGATGCTTATAAACCTTCCGAGCCCAATATCTTTATGTATGTATTTTTTAAAGAAATGCCGCAAAATATTTACCGCAAGAGCGCCGCTTATACGGGCGCTCTTTGATCGGTGCTGCAGCTTATGTAATAACGAGATGCAGCGGAGGCTGTTCTTATCTAACGGGAGGATATTTATTGAACAGATCGGTAACTCCGTCATATACAGCCTGTCCGACAAGATCCACGTTTTCATTCATCATATTTGCTTCGCCTGCATTGCTTATAAAGCCTATTTCTATAAGCGTTGCGGGTATAACGGACTGTCTTAAAACGATCCAATTTTCGCTTTTTACCTTTCTGTTGACCGTACCGAGCTTTTCAAGAAGCTGGTTAAGCATTTCCGCCGCAAGGGTATAGCTTGTCAGACCGTTGCCCTGATCGTTGGGATAAAGACTGTAGGTTTCCGTGCCGGTGGCGGTCGTGTTATTGGCGGAATTGATATGTATTGATATGAAGGCGTCTCCTACCTCGTTGCCGAGGTTTGTCCTGTCATCAAAGCTTGGATACATATCGGTCGCTCTTGTAACATAGCATTTAATTTTTCCGTCATAATCAAATTTTTTCTTGGCGCTTAAGAGCATACGCAGTGTAAGATCCTTTTCAACAAGGCCGTTTGCCTCGGCGCCGGGGTCATCTCCGCCGTGTCCTGCGTCAAGCACTATTATCTTGTCATATTTTTCTTTGGGGAATACGGGTGTGAAATACACATAGCCGTTTTCCTGTGTTATCTTCATTGCCAATATCATATTTTCATCAAAGGATACGGAGGTCTTTTGATTTGTGACCGTAACGGTGCATTTGCTTATTTTTTCCGAAAGCGGATTAAATGTCTCATTGCCTATAAGTGAAGTGAGATCTGCAGGGATCTCACATGTGTAGTTGAGATCGTAATAATCGTCATAGTGTACTATGCTTGAGGTGTTTATAATGCCCGAGGTATTTTTTATATAGAACCTGTCATTGTCATAGTCATAGCCGAAATTTCCGCTTGCCGCCGAATTTGTTACGGGACTTGAAGCTGTATTTTTTGTTGTGGTCTCCGTTTTCTTTTCGGCAGCTGCGGCAGTAGTGGTCTGCGTGGTCGCCTCGGTGGTGGTTGTCGCAGCAGTGGTGGTAGTAGTCGTAGTAGTGGTCGTTGTAGGAGCGGCAGTTGTGGCCTCCTTGGCTTTTGTTATGATATTTGCGATCCTGGTATCTTTGTTCCAGTCTATATCGAAGCCAAGGGCGGTAGACACGAATCTCAGCGGTATCATTGTCTTGTTGTTGATGATCTTGGCTTCTGTCTGCATTGTGTGTGCGGTGCCGTTTACATAAGCCTTTTTGGAACCTATAGGTATCATTACCTTGTTATTGCCGTAGGTCACGAATACCTGTTCGATCTCCTTTTGCCACGTTACCTTAGCGCCAAGCCCCTCAAAGACTTCTCTTGCAGGCACGAGAGAATATCCGTTAAGTATGATGGGAGGCATAGGCAAACCGGTAAGTTTTTTGCCGTCTATTGCAACAAAGACCTCCTCTGCATTATATTTGTGGTCTTGATAATCATATCTCAGGTTAAGTGTTATATACTTGTTGTTGGATGCATATGCTGTATTTGGCATTACGATCGCAAAACACATGAGCAATGCCACCAGTTTTTTTAACCTCATCAATATTCACGCTCCTTTTATAATGCTGATATTATAACATACTTTACCGTAAAAAGGAATTGATTTAACAAATATGTAATTAAAACGTAACAATTTTATATTTTTTTGAAAAAAATATCATAATTATATTTATAAGGTATATAATGCAGAAACTTTGATATGGCCGATATAATAAAATCGATATTAAAGGAGAAAATAAAATTACTATATTATTATAGTAGATATAAAAAAAGGGGGAAAAATAAATGAAAGCACTTGATTATACCGCACTTACCCTTGTAATAATAGGTGCGGTAAACTGGGGACTTATAGGCTTTTTACAGTTTGACTTAGTGGCAACGATATTCGGTTCACAGGCTTCCTTGATAAGCAGGATAGTGTATGCCCTTGTTGGACTTGCGGGCTTGTATACGATATTGCTTTACGGAAAGATCGGAAGCAGCGATACAATAGCTATGAGCAAGCAGGGCTGATGCCGCAAAATACCGATATTCTTAAAAGGAATTGCTGTTTAAATACAGCAGTTCCTTTTTTGGTTATAATTACCATATGCAAAATTTATAATAAAAACTGTTGCAAAATGTCCTCTTGTTGTACAAAATGCAATGTCTGTTTTTAAAAACTGGTAAATTTTCATAAAAATATTCAAAAAAACCTTTGCATTAGTGGAAATTATATGCTATAATAACATTACAATAATTAATAATATAGTTTGCCTGTGTTGAAAATGCTCATCCTTTTGTGATTTTTCACATATGTTAAGGATCGTTTGTTGACTTTTTGGACAGCTTTTACGAAATTTTACTGACTATTCTTACAAAGTGAACAAAAGGAGGAAAAGTTTGATATGGGTTAATTTGCACTTTAGGGAGTGTGCAATTTGCTATATATATTATACATAAATAAAAAGGAGGATTTTCATGAAAAAGAACGTTTTAAAACGCTTTACAGCAATGGGTTTAGCTGTGATCATGGTTACAGGCCTTGCAGGATGTAACAAGAATGAAGCAACGTTCACTCTTGAAGGCGGCGATCCTAATGACTTGCCTGACACTATTTCAGTAATGGCCGATACAATTATTGAAGAGCAGAATGGCCTTCAGGATATCTGTGACGAGTATGAAAGACAGACCGGCATCAAGATGACTGTTGAGAAGCCTGACCATGCCAAGTATTATGAAAAAGTCACACTTTCATTTGCAAGTGAAGAACCCGCAGATATTATCGAAATGGGTTCAACATATTATCCCCAGCTTGCCGACTCAGGTGCGCTTTGGGATATGACGGAAGCGTGGAACAATTCAGACTCCAACTGTAAGAAGATAATCGATGAGGATTATGTTGACGCCCTTAAGATCAACGGCGTGCTTTATGGCTTCCCTATGGCTGCCGGCAACGGTACTATCACCTATGTAAGAGAAGACTGGATGAAGGAAGCAGGCTTAAGCAATCCTAAGAACTATGATGAGTTCATCAATATGCTGAGAGCATTCAAGGCCAGAGGCGGCGGTGCTATTCCTCTTACCGCATCAGGTTTCCTTAACAACGGTGAAACACCTTATGACATTTATTTAAGAGAATTTTATCAGGATGCTATCCCCGATTTCTATAAGGATGAGGAAACAGGCATGTATGTAGACGGCTTTGCTCAGGATGAAATGAAAGAGGCTATGCAGAGATTGAGAGACGCTTACCAGGAAGGCCTTATCGACTCAGAAATCGTTACAAACAAGACCTCAACTTGTAGAGATAAGCTTGGTTCAGGCTTGGTTGGCGCATTCAACTACTGGGCAGGTATGTGGTCACTTAAGCTCCAGAGAACACTTAACGAAGGTAACCTTAAGCCAATACCTCCTATTGAGGAAGCTAACGGTTATACAGAGCGTGTTCCTACCGCTATGGCTATGTCTATATACGCTCCTAACAAGGCTGCTATATTTGAGCACTTCATTATGTACTCACATGACGGCGGCGAAGGTCAGATGCTCTTTACTCACGGTGTAGAGAATAAGCACTATACCAGGAATGCTGACGGCAGCGCTACAGCTCTTCCATACTACAGCGATCCGTCAACTCCCGTTGAGAAGTCATTCTACGCTCCTGAGCTTACTATAACCAACTGGAACGATCCTATACCGCTTGATCCTATGGTAAAGAGTTCTCTTGATGAGTTCAGAAAGAACAGAAGATTTGCATCAGTTCCTATCGTTAGAGACGTTATTGCCGAGAACCTTGCAGACCTTAACGTTGTAAAGGATGTTACTATTGCAACAGCCGTTACGTCAAAGACTTCTTCCGTAGAGGATGCTATGGAATACTATAATGAAAAGGGTAGCTACTATGCTAATGCTATTCTTGATGATTTGAACAGTGAGGAAAATCTCGCTGCTGAAGAGGCAGCTCTTGCTGCTGCAAATGGTGAATCCGTAGATGACGGCGAAGATGCTGACGCTTCTGCTGAAGAGTGATTCATCGAGAAATAAATATCAGAAAGGATGGTTATAAAATGGCAAACAATAACGACAATTTTGACCATGTTATAGTTAAGAAGCCAAGCGTGGGCGAGCGTATGTTTAAGTATAGATGGTTCTATCTTATGTTCTTACCCGTTGCAGTGGTTCTTATAATATTCTATTACTGGCCAATGCTTGGTATAAGATATGCTTTTTCTACATTTAAGTTAAAGCAGATCACACTTAGGACCGGCCCTGATTACAGCACAGGCTTCGGTAACTTTGCAAGACTTATGGATTCCGATCCGTTCCATGCAGCTTTCAAGAACACACTGGTACTTAGTATAATCAACCTGATACTTGCTATGGTATGTTCAGTTGTGATCGCTCTTCTTATCAATGAGATACAGAACGCATGGGGCAAGAAGATTGTACAGACTGTACTTTATCTTCCTCACTTCCTTTCATGGGTTGTTGCTGCATCTATATTTATGTTGATATTATCAGCAGGTACAGACGCTACAGGCGCTGATACCAGCAACACAGGCTTTATCAATGCTATCCTCTTACAGGTAGGCATTCTTAAAACTCCTGTTGATTTCCTTACAAGCAGCAAGGCTTGGCCTGTTGTTTGGTACATAATGAACAGATGGAAGGAAACAGGTTGGGGTACTATTATCTACTTGGCTGCATTATCAAGCATCAGCCCGGATCTTTACGAGGCTGCTGAGATAGACGGTGCCGGCAGATTAAAGCAAACCTGGTACATCACTGTTCCATCTATAATGAACACAATCTTGGTTGTATTTATTCTTAACCTTGCAAAGGTTATGAACGTATTCGAGTCTGTATTCGTCCTTTACAACTCACTTGTATACGATGTATCTGATGTTATCCAGACTTACACATACCGTGTCGGTATTGTTGGTAATGACTACGGTTATTCAACCGCTATCGGTCTGTTCAAGTCTGTTATATCTCTTATCCTTGTATCTGCTTCTGATATTATCAGCAAGAAGATCAGAGGATTCGGTATTGTATAAGGAAAGGGGCGTTAGTGTATTATGAAAAAGAAATTTAACTTAATAAATCCTCAGTACGCTCCACGTTCATGGTTCGTAGTGTTTAACACATTATTCTTCATTTTCCTTATGTTGGCAATGATCGTACCTATCGTTAAGATCTTTTGCGACTCTATGGTAAATGAAACTGTATACGGCCTGAAGCTGCTTCCTATGACAGTTGATAAGGAAACAGGCAAGCAGATATGGTTCAATACCATTGCTTATAAGAGAATTATTACCGACCCTGCTTTGTATTGGCCTTTTGTTATCTCTGTTTATACAACATTGATGACTACCTTCTTAGGTCTTTTGATATCTACATTAGGCGCATACGTTCTTCTTCAGAAGGATATGCCCGGCGTTAAGATCTTCAGTTATATGTTGCTCTTCACAATGATATTCAACGGTGGTCTTATCCCTACATTCCTTGTTATGAAGAACCTTGGTCTTCTTGACTCACTTTGGGCAGTTATGCTGCCGATGTCAATGAACGTTTACAACCTGGTACTTATGAGAAGCTTCTTTGAAGGTATACCATACAGCTTATTTGAGGCTGCTGAGATCGATGGCTGTACTCCAATGGGTATCTTTATAAAGATAGTTCTTCCGCTGTCAAAGGCTGCTCTTGCTTCTATCGGCTTATTCTTCGCCGTAGCTGCATGGTCAGAGTACTTCCACTATGTAATGTACATTAAGTCAGCTGACAAGTACAACTTCCAGTACAAGCTGAGAGACCTTTTCCAGGATAAGCAGGAGGCTAGTGAAGGCGTAGATATCAACGTTAATACTCTTAAGAGTGCTGCCGTTGTTGTATCTATCGTTCCGTTCATGTTTATCTACCCATTCTGCCAGAAGTATTTCATGACAGGTGTAACTATGGGTGCTGTTAAGGAATA